>JABMNO010000075.1 GCA_013204555.1 Chloroflexota bacterium
CTGCACGTGCAGATGTTTCAATGTCGAGCCCGGACATACCGAATGCGCCATCTCCCATCATGTTTAGGCAGAAGCGCTCAGGCTTTGCCATCTTGGCGCCAATCATTAGAGGGATGGAGAAGCCGAGGTGCGTCGTCTTGCCCCAGCCAACGTAGCTGTGAGGCGTTGTTGCGGTGTAGAAAGGCACAATCTGGTCACGAGGAGCTCCGGCGTCATGGGTGACTACGGAGTTGTCGTGGTCCAGGTTCAGGTTCAGTTCGTGGATGACCCTGTACGGGCTGATAGGTGTGCTGTCATTAGTCAGGTAGGGCATCCATGCGTCCTGCCACTCCTTGCGTGCCGCAGCAACTCGCTCACGGACGCCGGTGGTGCGACCACCTTCACCAACGGCCGCCTTGGCCTCGTCGATCAGCGCTGCAAGTGTGAGCTTTGCATCACCAGCCAGGCCGATTGAGACCGGGGTGTCGCCGTTGATCTCTTCCGAGTTCAGCACGGAGTGAATGACAAACTTGCCGTCCGGGATCTTTTGCGCATAACCGGAAGCCGTAAGGGATGCGCCAACTGCAAAGAGAACATCACACTCGTCAATCCACTGTCGCGCAGGTGAGGTGGCGGTCTGTCCACCAGCACCAACTGAAAGCGGGTGGGTCTCATTGAACGCAG
The DNA here is from genome assembly GCA_013204555.1 of Chloroflexota bacterium. GTDB lineage: Bacteria > Chloroflexota > Dehalococcoidia > Lucifugimonadales > Lucifugimonadaceae > UBA1151. Next base: position 664 of record JABMNO010000075.1, read on the forward strand.
ACTTACCCGGCATAGTTGTAAAGACCGGAATATCAAGCAGTTCGGCAAGCTCCTGGAGCTCCGCCGTGGCGTCTGCCATCATCACACCCTGGCCGGCCCAGAGGAGCGGATTCTTGGCGTTCACCAGTTTTGCGACCACGTCTTTGATATCTGAAGCGGATGGCATTGACCTCACCGCGCCTGGTGACGTGTAGTTCATCGCCTCTTCGGGGATTGGCTGGGACATTATGTCTGAGGGCAGTTCAACAGCCACAGGACCTGGACGACCAGTTCGGAGTTTGTGAAATGCACGGCGCATGACGCTGCCGGTGGCTTCAGGCTTGGTGACAAACTCTGCCGACTTGACGACTGTCTCCCACGTCTTTACGGCTGAAAAGTTCGGGCTGATGTGCAGCCTGTCGATGGGGTTTCCACCGGGGAGAACCAGAATCGGAATATTGTCAGCGTTTGCCTGGGCGAGCCCACCGACTGAGTTTTCAGCACCGGCCTGTGATTGCATCATCACGACGCCAAAGGTGTTGGGGCCGCTCACCCGGGAGAAGCCATCGGCTGCCATAACCGCACCACGCTCGTGGCGGAATGCAATTGGTCGGATGCCTTCTTTAGACGCTGCTTCGATCAAAGGATGGTTTGGGAAGCAAGCGATCCACTCGACGCCTTCGTCCTTGAGTATCTTTGCGATGTATTCGATGCCGTTCATTTGGTGATCCAGTGCTCTGTGCAGTGCGTTGATTCGAGGATAGGTCGACGGCGGTGAGTTTACATGTGCTCGGGCTCAGGCGTGGAGGGAGTGGGATGCTTCGAGTACCTCAGCATGGCGTGTATCGCGCCTTTGCATGGCGCACGCCTGATCAGGATCGAGGAGTGAGGGTAATCGAAGATCTATTGGTTAGTCTGAGAGAGCGACTTCATCGCCAACGCTGATTTTTCCACCGGCCAGGGGAGTTACGAAGATACCGCGTTTATCGCTCATCTTTTCCAGGAGGCCGGGACGGATTGACTCAACGAATGAGCACGGATCACAGAGTTCGCCGATTTCAAATTCAATTGAACCGCCAATTGTGAGTTTCTGGCCTGGCTGTAGACCCAACAGTTCTATTCCGTCGACCGTCAGGTTTTCTCTAATTTGGCCTGCCTCAAGGCCAAGTTCGTCCATGACCGATTTGTCCATTACAAGGATCTGGCGGTCGCTCCCAGCTTTCGCGTGACGATCTCCGGCGAGGCCGGTGCCAGCGATGACTTCTGCACTTTCGACCACGTTCATTGGTTGGCCAGAGGCGATGTTGAGTCGAATGTCGATTACTTTGCCGGGCATATGGATTCTCCGTGAAGCAGATGTGTAGTTGGGTGGTGGATGTGGAACGCCCTAACCCTAACCCTCGCCCAGAGGGCGAGGGAACAGTTGGCGCCCTATGATGCGCTATGTTCGAGGGCGAGGGCAGCTTGCATTGTGGCTCTCGCGTATCCGACTGTGTATGCGAAACCAGTGAACATGCCTGAAGAGATGCTTTCGTCTGGTCGCTCGAGGTCCACATCCATCTGGGGCGGGTGCTCTGGATAGAGCGTGCGGGGGTATTGTTGCCGCACTAACTCTTGCATTACGCCGAGCATATCGACTTCGCCCTGGTCCAGGAATACTTCTGTGTACTTCTCGCGAGGTATGTGTGAAATCACGTTGCGGAAATGTACGTGGTTGATCCGATCGCGCTCTCCAAGGTAGCGACAGACCTCAATCGGGTCCTCGCCAAGCTCTCGGGTTACACCGCAGTCGAATGTCATTCCATTGGCGGGGGAGTCGATAATATCGACAAGTTTCTTCCATCCCTCAAGACTTCCCATGATCTGACCGGAGCCGCGGCTGATTGGTGGTGGTGGATCATTGGGGTGCAAAGCCAATCGCACGCCACTCTCAACGGCCACGGGGATCACTGCCTTGAGGAAGTAGGTGATGTTGCCCCACATCTCATCCAGCGAGTGGGCGCCTTCTTCCGGCAGCGGCGGAAGATCCTTCACCCGATCGTAATCAAAACTCTCAAGCTTGGCACCACCTCGTCCTTCGGCCTTCCGGTAGCCCTCAGTGATGCGATGGGCGTAGAAGTTGTATTCGACCACTGGCAGGCCAGTCTTACCGGCGGCACGCACTGACTCAATGACTTTCTCAATATCCTCGTCGCGGCCATCACGTCCGTAGATTGCGTTTGGGAACCCGGCGATCATCATGTTTCCGAGCGTCAGACCTGCTTCGGAGAGAGTGGCCTGACGTGAGGAAATTGTTTCGTAGGTCCACGGGATATTTGAGTCGGACATCAACACGGTATCAACGCCGAGCTGCTTTACTCGTCTTAGTGTTCTCGGCTCAAGATTGAGAACTGTGAGACAGAGTTTGGGCGTTGAATCAGTTTCAACGAAATTACCTGTTGATCTCATTGTTGGTGGATCTCCATTCCTATGAGTTTAAGTGTGTCTCAAGTATCAGATCGGACTTTTGTCATAGCTTGCTTCACGAATTCATTGTGGCGTTTGCGCACCAGGTCGGCTGTCATGTCCGTTCGACCAAGCTCAACCCACCCTGTCAGCCACATTGATGGATCAGGCATCGCCCTCAAACCTGAGATCAGGTTCCAGAATGGAACAGTAGCCAGTCGTATGCCTCTTATCGATTCGTAGGTATCCAGGAACCTATCCGCTGCATCCATGCCAAACAATATCGCAAGATCTTGCCGGCAGTAACTTACATCGGTGGTCGGATCGCCGACGCCCGGGTGTTCCCAATCGACGATTCCGGAGAGTTTACCTCGCCACCAGAGCGTATTTCCTGGCCAGTAATCCGTGTGGCATAGGACCTTCTCGGAAGATGTGGGCCAATGTTGTTCGCATAGATCCCATGCCTCCTTTCCAAACGCGTGCTCGCGAGTCCGCTTAATTTGGCCCGCCGAATTGTGGTGATCCCGAGCGGATTGGTCATGATCCCCAGGGAACTCCAGATTGATATTCGAGATGTCTATCTCATGGAGGGTTGCTAATCCACGGGCCAGTTCATCCAGCCAGTTGTTCAAATTAGTGGGGGAGAGGATTGATCTGCCGCGAACTCTGGATTGAATCATCCCGGGTACGCCAAGAAGAGAACCGGTGGAGTCTGAGTAGATTACGCGCGGTGCGTTTACAGGTGTCGATTCGAGGAGCCGAAGAAACGTGAGTTCCCGCTCTACAACGTCTGGATATTCGCTAAGTATTTGATCGCTGTAACGCCTGATTACAAACTTATCGCGCTTGCCATCGGTGGTCAGAACAGTGAGTTCGTGCATTCCGCACCCCAACCCGCCCTTCATCCGTCGAAGGTTGGCGAGCGCACTACCAGGGGAGACCTGTTGAATTACAGCATCGATAACGTCTCGATGGGGACTCTTGCGTAGTTGTTCGGCGGCTGGCACGGATGCGCGGCTCCAGAAGATGATGGAGAGTTGAACGTGGACTGATGTCCCAATTTCCAACATGATGACCATATCCCATCTCCTTATTCCCCTCGACGGCTCTCGGGTTTCCGAAGCTGTACTGCCGCTTGTAGCCGATCTGGCGGTGAAGATGAAGCTGCCGGTGACACTGTTCCGCTCGGTGGACCCGGCAACAGTGGAAGAGGAGGTTCACTATGGCGTTGTGGGAGGGCATCCTGTTCGCACTGACAAGGTTCGGCGTAATCGCTCATTCGATGGGCTGGACGGCGACGTCAAGGCTGCGAAGGATTATCTCGCCAAGAATCAGGGCAGACTGGGTGTACGTGGCATTCAGTGCGATATACATGTGCCGGTGGGCGATGCTTCTCTCGCGCTGCAGGAGATCGCCGACAAACTAGGGGCGTTCATTGTGATGGCCACCCACGGGTGGAGCGGTACCGATTCTGAAGCGATGGGCAGCGTAGCTTCCAGAATACTTACGTTCTCAAAAAGCCCGGTGATTCTTACTCGTCCCATTCTGTCAGGCGCCGAAGCAGGTGGGCTGTACGGGATCCGCAAAGTCGTTGTTGGGCTAGACGGCTCGAGACAGGCCGAGTTCGCTATCCCGGCTGCTTCTGAGATGGCGAATGCTATGGGGGCAGAGTTGGTCTACCTACGATCAAGCGGCGCCGGGCTTCGATTTTCCTCGGCCGATGCAGTTGAGCGGGCTGAACAGGAGTGCAGGGAATATCTGATTGGCATGATGCGTGCGGCCGCTAATAAGGGCATAAAAGTCCGCGGCGAAGGGTTGTCGGGGGCTCCGGCCGCTGATCTCATTGAGTTTGCCACCAAGAATCCAGGGACCCTATTCGCCATGACCAGACCTCAGCGTGCGCAGCGTTCTAGAGTTGTCCTGGGTAGCGTGACTGATGCCCTGGTTCGTTCAGGAGTGTGTCCGGTACTGCTCATACCAGCGGCAGATGAGTTAACGCAGGCTCTGAGAAGTGCATAGTCGCATGCCTATCCAAACGCCCGAAATCGAACCATATGAGACATGGATTAACAGTCATGAGTGACAACAAACGTCACCGGCGTAGAGGTAATTCCAGGTTATGACAACCGAAAATATTGGCAATTTGAGTGCGCGTATAGCGAGTCTTTCATTCTTGCGAGGCGATGTAACGGAACTCAAACATCGAATGGCGCTGATTGACGAGCTAAAGCAACACGTTGATGACCTGGAACGGCGCATCAGCACGCTACTCGATCCAGCTGTTGAAGAAAAAGTCGACGGAGAAACTCACAAAGCGACTAGTCTTCCGGATCTATCGGCCGCCTCTGGGCGATCACTACTTCACGATATCCAGAGTCATTTCGTATGCGAATCCTGTGGATCAACGCATCTGATTGCGGCGCTGGTGAAATGTACCGAGTGCAATCATCAGGCTTGGTTTGGATGGAGCCCGGCGCCGGAGCAGAAGCGTAAACGCGAGAAACCGACTACGACCCAGGAGGTCCGAAACGCTCGGTCCTGATCGATTGAAAGGGCACGCCAGCGGCGAGGGCGAGACTTGCCACGGTTTCCACGAACCCGTCCGACCCACAGGCGAAAACCTGTGGGGTCTCTTTCAAGAACGCTAATGCGTCCTCGATCAGTTGAGATCGAACTCTTCCACGTTCGCCAGTCCAATCTGGGTTAGTTTCCCTTGTGAGGGTTATAGCTGAGTGAAGCTTTGGATCTTGCTTATGGAAAGTAGTTATCTCATCCCTGAAGATCACATCATTTTCAGTTCGAGCACTGTAGATGAGCGCTGCCCGCACTGAAGAACCTGTGGCGCTGCGGTGCCTGAGCATGGACATCAGAGGGACTATTCCTGAACCACCGGCGAGCAGAAGCAGCGGGCGATTGCCGCTTGAGGCCCAGGTGAACGGGCCTCCGATGGGGCCTCGCATCTCGATCTCATCGCCGACTTGGACAACTTCATGGAAAAATGGAGACACTTCGCCGTTCTCAATCATCTCGATGGTGAGTTCGATCACACCCTCGAGTTCTGGCGCTGAAGCTATCGAGTAGCTTCGCTGGGCCTGATAGCCGTCCGGTGCGGTCAAGCGGACATCATAGTGCTGACCTGAGCGAAACGCCGGGCGATCGTCAAACCTCAGGCGGTACGTCTTAGCTCGAGGTGTTTCATCGATGATTTTCTCAACGATCGCCTTCTGCCACGAAATACGCTTCTGCATTGGGATCCTTGATTAGTCACCCCAGTAGCGTTCTTCTCGCCATGGGTCGCCGCGCATGTGATAGCCAGACGCCTCCCAGAATCCTGGTGCGTCTTCATCCATCAACTTGATACTGTTCACCCATTTCGCGCTCTTCCAGAGATAGAGGTGAGGAATGAGTAGGCGCGCAGGGCCGCCGTGATTCGGCTCAAGCGGCTCGCCTTCGAATTCAAGGGCCAGCCACGCTTTGCCTCCCGTTACATCGTCGAGAGGGAGATTCGTTGTGTAGCCGCCGTATGACGAGATCATCACGTACTCTTCGGTCACGTCACCAACGGCGGCAATCAACGTATCGAATGACACGCCCTTCCACTCGCTATCGAGCTTGGACCACTTTGTTACGCAGTGCAGGTCTACCGTGATCTCCTCCTGAGGCAGCGCCATGATCTGGTCCCAACTCCATGCTGCAAGAGGGGTGTTACCCCGGATGATCTCGAACGACCAGTTGGACATGTCTACTCTGGGCGTGGGGCCTGCGGTGAGCGTTGGGAATCCAGTCTCGTAGTACTGGCCGGGCGGTATCTCCCGCGGGGGTTCCGGGCGGCGCATTCCGAAAAATCCTCTTGTTACCAACTAAGGCCTCTCAAATTATTTGTATGGCGTCCTGCGAAAAGTGTACCCGCCAAGCCAGTGTAGGCGTAAGAGATGGCTCTATACTCGGCATCTAAGACTCCCGAAACCAAGTATTGGAGAATGACGATGCGATTGGACGGCAAATCAGCCATTGTGACCGGCGCAGGGAATGGGATTGGAAAGGCTATTGCCGAACTATTTGCCTCAGAAGGCGCCCGGGTCGTGGTGGCGGAGTTAGAAGAAGGGCCGGGCCGGGGAACGGTTGATTCCATAATTGCGTCTGGTGGAACGGCGGTGTTTCAGCAGACCGATATCTCCAAAGAGTCATCGGTTGAGGCGATGATCTCCGCCGCGACCGCTGCCCATGGCACTGTGGATATTTTGGTGAATAACGCGGCAGCATTCGTCTTTGGCAAAGTTGAAGACGTGACCGATGCCGACTGGAATCGAGTGCTTGGGGTCAACGTCATTGGCACATCACACTGCGTCCGACATGTCTTGCCGGTGATGCGCAATGCGGGCGGTGGCTCGATTGTTAATCTGGCTTCCGTCAGCTCATTCGTCGCGCAGCCTGCATTCATTCCGTATAACGCCAGTAAAGGGGCCGTACTCCAGTTGACGCGTTGCCTTGCGCTGGACCTTGCGGCCGATAATATTCGAGTCAACGCCGTCTGTCCGGGGGCGATAAAAACCCGCGCCACTGACCAACACATCGCCTCCCTGGGATTGGACCCGGAGAAGGCGTACGTGGAGTTCGGTCAGGACTCCCCAATGAAACGTATGGGAGAGGCGTCTGAGATCGCTTACGGAGCACTTTTCCTCGCGTCAGATGAAGCCTCATTCATGACCGGCTCACATATCGTGATCGATGGCGGTGCAACCATCGATTAGCATCATGTGTGTACACGCTCCAATGTAACGAGTAGCACAAACCCACACTGGCAATCGGATCATCACACCTGTGACCAAGTCCCCGATGGCGCTAACTTGGATATGTGCTGCACTCGATATTGGGACTATTGTCTAATGTCCCGAACAGATTCTTCCCGCGTCGGTCGCTAACAAAACTTGACCAGACCGCGTCGTCTCAACGCGGCGTGACGGGAATTGAAACTGCGATCATCATGATTTCGTTCATCGTGGTCGCGTCAGTTTTCGCCTACGCCACCCTCACTACCGGACTTTTCGCTGCTGATGAAGGCAAAAAGACGATCCTCGGTGGTCTAAACAAAGCCGAGAGTTCCATCATGATCAGAGGCGGCGTCACCGCAACACGCGGCGGTGTGGATGTGGATGGAAACAACGCGCTTCTCATCACCTCAACATCCACCGACGAGTATGCCATTGCCACAGTCAAGTTTGTGCTGACTACAGCTCTGGCCAGTGGTGACATTGATCTCACGCCGCCGTACACATCAGACGCGGCGGGCACCGATCCGGACGCCAGCGGGCTTGAATCACCCGGAGTTGCAAAATTCCTTACTGAGAATGTGGCCATCAATGACGCCGCATGGACCGTCTCATTCATTGGAGCGAACGATGGGGATTACATTCTGGAGGGGCGGGAGAAGGCCGAGGTAACGGTCTGGCTCCAGCAGGAAGATGTGACGAACAGCCTCTGGGACCTGGGCACGGATAGTAGCGACCCGTTCATCGATTCCGCGACAGAACTTTTCCAGACAAAGAGTGCGTTCTCGCTCGAAATAACTGCAGATGGGGCAGTTCTTTCCGTCAGCAGGACCAGTCCGAGTTCACTAGACCCGGTGATGCTTTTGCAGTAGCAGGCTCCTTCTTATTTTTCAGGCAGCGGCGGCCCGGGAGTGCAGCACACACCGGGCGCCGCTGTCTTGACCCCCCTCAGTGATTCACAAATTGACGTTGGACTATTAGATGAATTGAAGCCACATGGACGAGTCCTCAACACGTAGGCAGGGGATGTAGAGACGGCGCCGGCTTGTTCTCGATCACTATGGAAATCACTCGGATGCCAAACAGCGCATGAATTTGTGCACCGTGGCTGATCGTCTCAGTGGGAGTGCATAGCCGTCGAGGTGATAGTGAATTGGACGATCAGCCAATGTAAAAGCTAACTGCTCTCATAGCGCAAACTCCAAAGCAGATGTATTTGGGAAATACAGCCCAATCATTTAGCACATATCGGCGTAAAAAGAGATAGTCTCCATTTATAACTTCGAAGCGCTGGACTGGACGTAGTTTGGTGAGAGAGCGCGTCCTGGTCAGCATTCTTTCCTGATGAGAATCTCGGGATATTGTCCAGGGGGGCGATCCCACCGAAATGACTGCAACAGATTTCCCAGACACAGTAGCGACCCAGACGCTCCAGGCGATGTCCGACGCCGTAATCGCTGTAGATGCTCAGGGTCTAATCAGATTCGCAAACTCCAACGCTGAAATACTCACTGGGTACTCCAATCACGAGCTAGTCAGGCAAGGCGTTGACATTCTGGTTCCCGCGTCCAAACGGGGAGCTCATTCCCGTGAGCGGACCAAATACAGCGCTGCGCCGTCAAGACGCGAAATGGGTGTTCGTCAGGCGCTAGAACTCCGACGAAAAGACGGCTCCTTACTCCCCGTTGTAATTAGCTTGGCCCCTCTTGATGATCAAGAATCCGGAATAGTTCTGAGTACCGTCCGAGATGTTAGCGACCTGGAGCGCCGATCTAAGGAAGATCTCTTACTTGCCGAGATTGGAGCGCTGGTTAGTCGAGAACATCAGATTGACAGCGTCTATGATCTGCTGGCTAAATCGCTTCCTGATCTGATCGCGTTTGATCGGTTGGTAGTTTCTGTAAAGTTGCCCAACATCGACCTTGTCGAAAAGGTATTCGCGTCCGGTGTGGAGATACCCGGCAACAGAGTCGGAAAACGGGAAGTCGCGCCAATATTGCCCCGGGTTTCGCCCACGTCGAACTCACCCGCTGTTGAGTCCAATAAGAATCACAAGGTTGATCAGTTACTGGCTAATGCCGGTCTGCGATCCTGGGTGGAGGTCGCACTCGGTGATCCTGCGTCACCGAGCGGAATCTTGAGCTTGCGCAGTACAACTGAGTTTGCTTACAACGATGAAGATATGTTTCTACTTGGGCGGGTCGCTTCTCGAATTTCACCAGCATTTGAGATCGCCCGACTTTACGCTCAAGCTCAAAACGAGGCTCGAGAACGAACGGTGCTCGCCGAACTTTCAAGGATTATTACCTCGACATCCGATATTCAAAAAGTTTATGACCTGGCGACCGAACTCGTCCGAGAACTGATTCCATTTGATCGGATCGTGATTACAACGATCGACCGCAGTCGGAATCTTGCCACCGATCGTTATGTCGCTGGGCTCCAGATACCTGGAGGTGAGGTCGGAGCCTCGCTTCCGTTGGATCAATCACTCACTGGTGAACTCGTGAAGGTTCCCGGTCCGCGTTTTTTCAGCGGAAATGAGGCCAATGAGTTAGCAACCCTGTATCCAGGTGATCAAGATCGGATAAAGGCGGGACTGATGTCCCTCGTGGCGGCTCCTCTTATCTGGGATGACGAAGCGATTGGGATGCTTTTGCTACGTTCTAAACATGAGAACGCCTATGGAGAGTCCGATGCTGCCAATGCGATGAAAATCGCGAATCAAATCTCCGGGGCGGTCGCTAGCGCGGAATCGCTCGCCAGCACGCGGAAGGATAGCGACGAGAAGGCGGCGTTGGCTGAAATCAGCCGCATAGTAAGTTCGAGCCTTGTCCTGAAAGAGGTGTACGAAAGGTTTGTGGCAGTAGCCAGGCGATTGATCGCAGCAGACCGGGTTGTGATCTCGTTGATTGACCTCGATGGTGACACGATCATCGACGAATACGTGTGGGGGGTCGAATTTCCCAGCCACCCTGAGGGAGGCAGCGTACGTTTCAGCGAAACGTCGGGACCAGAAATGACTTTCGATGGAAGCACCGTTATCTGGGGGGAAGAAGAGATAAGAGCAGACGCGCAAAAACGCGGCGTAACGCCAATCTCAGATCGGGCAGGTCTCCGATCATTGTTAATGGTGCCTTTCATCTGGCGGGATGAGTTGATCGGCACGATCAATTTCAGGTCGAAATCGGCGGATCGATATTCTCCAGATAGCGCTCGAATTGCAGAGCAGATTGCGTCCCAGGTGGTGGGCGTGCTCGCCACTTCACGAGCCCACGCGCGATCACTCGCCTCCGAGCGAGCACAGATGGCTTCCGAGGCGAGGGAACAAGAGCTTGAACGGGTCAACGACGCACGGAGCGCATTCTTGTCCACGGTGTCGCATGAACTCCGAACCCCGCTCACAAGCATTGTGGCATTTGGGGACGTCTTATCCAGAAATCTGGATTCCAACCTCACCGCCCGCCAGCTTAAGCAGCTAGAGATTATTCGGAGAAGTGCCCGCAGACTTGATGTGTTGATCAACGATTTACTCGACGTTTCTCGATTGAATGCTGGCTCATTCAGCCTGACGAAACAGGAATTTGACGTAAAGCTGTTAATCGAAGAACTCCGATCGGCATTTTCTCCAATTCTCGAGGACAAAAATCAGTCACTGGTTGTCAACTTCCCACCGGCAGATATCTGGATAGACGCAGACCGGGACCGCATTGCCCAATTGATAACCAATTTGCTAAGCAACTCATCTAAATATTCCTATCCTGCAACTGAAATAATGCTGAAGTGTTCAGTGGTGAACGATTCACTTTTTCTATCCGTCGCTGACCGTGGCATCGGAATGAGTGAAGAATCTCAGGCGGCTATATATACCCCGTTCTTCAGATCTGAAGATGAGTACACACAATCAGAATCTGGCACTGGACTGGGACTGGTAATCGTCAAAAGCCTTGTTGACTTGCATGATGGGACGATCTCCATCCGTAGCGAACACGGAATTGGCACAACGGTGGAATTGTTCTTGCCGGGCTGTACTGGTGGTCCGTCGGAGGCCTACCTCAAGCTGCTTGAGGAGGCCTCCGTAAAACGAGTACCAAGATCGAGGCTGGACGAACTGCCTTCCCTGTAGCGATCACCCCGGAAATTACCAGTTCGTAAACGCTCCGTCGTTGCGGCGTAGCTGGGGTGGCCAGCCTGTGGCGGGGATTATGGAATTACGCATCTTGTCCTCGTCCCACTCAATACCAAGACCGGGCGCGTCGTTGGCCCACGAGTAGCCATCTTCCCATTGGATCTGCACGGGGAAGAGATCAGTGGAATACGTGCCCGGTTTACGGGGCATCTCCTGGACGCCGACATTAGTGGATGCCATATCCAGTGAGACACAAGCCGCGGCGCTGACCGGGCCGAGGGGGTTGTGCGGAACAATGTCTATAAAGTGCGTTTCCGCCCAATGGGTGATCTTGAGCGCCTCTGTAAGACCGCCAACGATGCAGAGGTCGATACGAGCGTAGTCGATCGTCTCTTCTTCGATCACCTCTCGGAACGGCCACTTTGTCGCCCACTGCTCACCAGCAGCGATTGGCAAGTTGATGTGGCGAGCAAGCTTCCGGTAGCTCGCCGGATTCTCAGACCTGATGGGGTCTTCAATGAAGAACGGCTTGAACTCTTCAAGGTCTCGGCACATCTGGATAACGTGAGTTGTGTCTAAGCGAGTGTGCACGTCAAAGCAGATCTGAATGTCTGGCCCAACCGCCTCGCGCACCTGGCTCATCTGTTCAACCGCGATCTTCATGGACTCAAGTGGCTCAAGTACTGCGCGACCCTTCGCCTCAAATTCGCCGCCGGTCTCCGGCTGCCCCCAGCGAACGAACTTCCAGCCATCGTCAACAAATTCTTTGCAGTTATCGACTAACGCCTCGATGGTTGGCCCCTGGGTGTGCGGGTAGCAGACCACTTTGTCCCGAACAGGACCGCCCAGCAGCTTATAGACAGGCATGTCAACCGACTTGCCCTTTATGTCCCACAGTGCGATGTCTATAGCGCTTATCGCACAGGCATAAACCTTGTCAGCCGGGAAGAATCCACCGCGAAACATCTGCTGCCAGATACGTTCAGTTGACCATGGATCCTGCCCAATCACGATTTCAGAAAGATGTGCGACGGCCTGCTCGATCGCGGAACCCCAGAAACGGATTCCAATTTCGCCGATCCCTGAGATCCCAGCGTCAGTATCCACAACGACGAAATGGTAGGCGGCGCCATCCGCATCCTGAACCGGATAGGACTTGATTTCCGTGATCTTCAATTGAGGGCCTCCGTCGCCGTATTCATGCAAGTTCAGATGAGGCGTAACCGTACTCGTGGAGACGCGAGTGGGCAACCCCCGAATGTGCTTGTGGATCGGCAAGCCTGCTAAAACTTCTCCTCAAATAATGATCTGTAAATCCCTAGAGGGAAACGGCGGGGAAGCCCTACGATGCGGGTCTATCTCACGGCGTACGGGTCGCCGTGTCCCTGCCCTATTTGGAGGCTGTTATGCGATTTCTCATGTTGTTTCTGGGCATATTTGCGGCGCTGGTCCTAACGATTGATAGACCGGCCAATGTGTCTGCTGACGGTGTCCCTCCTGATAGTCGGCATCTCATTGCGTTGGATACGTTCGCCGTAGGTCGGTCGATCAACGACGAATCGGTGGCGAGATCTAGCATCAGGAATATCGCAAACGCTGCGCCTGGTGTGGACATCACGCTGATGCGATACGGGACAACTCCGGGAGGATTCTTTCGGTTCGAATATGATTCACCGTCGCTTGCTGAAGGGATTATTGAGTTTGAATCTCTGATGGGTCCCACCACGTTGTCTGGCAACGGAGATCAGTTCAGAGCTATCGCAGCATCTTTCGATTACCTTTCTGATATCGAAGCGCCATCAGGCAGCCGACTCACGCTAATCACCTCTGATGGAATGGACGAGGCTGCTAACAGTGCGAGAGGGCGCCTACTTTCTCTGGTAGAACTATTTATCACTCAGAATTGGACAATCGATGTGTTGATGCTGCCATCAGCATCTCAGGATTCTCGGGCGTTTCTTACGGAAGTATCTGAGCGTACCAACGGTGTCGCGTACGACATGGGCGACATCGGCGGGCTTTCTTCATTCATCGCCTCCACAAACGGGTTGAACATTGAGCCTGTAGTTCAAACGCGGTTGAGTCGTGGAGCAGAGGCACTCGCCTCACTAGAGATCCCGCCGCTGACAGATCGGGTCACCATTTCAGTGGCTCGCGATTCAGCGTCAACACAGGTCGACGTTTTTGATCCACGTGGCGCTGTGTTGTTGTCGCTACGGCCAGACACAACTATTACAGAGACAGAACTTTCAGTGATATTTGAGGTCACTGAACCGGAGGCAGGGCAGTGGATAGCGCGCGCTTCCGGTTCAGAGTCATCTGTACTTATTGGTGCGGAGCTATCCAATGGGCTGCACATTGCATTCGATGAACTTACTGTTCCAGTTGATGAACCCGTTCTTCTCTCAGCCACCGTTCTGGATGGCGAAGATAGTGCGGTTCTGTCCGGCGCATTCATTGAGGCAACTCTCAGTTCGCCATCTGGCTCGTCAGTTCACATTCTTCGTGATTCTGGCACCGCCGGAGATCAGATTGAAGGCGATGGAATATATTCGGCACTCGCACCCGAGTTCAAAAACCAGGTCACGAGCGGGGTCGAGCTAGTCCTTCGATGGGAGAACCTTGATGCTGAGATAACCGGTCAGGCGACTCTCAAGGCGGAGTACTTCCCCACACTTCAGGTAAACGGGGTATCACCTGGCCCGGTAGATCTGGGAGACGAAGTCCGCGTAGCAGAGATTGCGATCTCTAAGGCGGAGTTCCCATACCCGGTATCAGCAGACAGTCTTACGGTAGATGTTCTATCCCCAGACCGACGTCCACTGTCATCTAAGATCATCGCCGTAGATGGCGATAGCGATGGACTCTCCTGGAACTTCCAGATTTTAGCTGTGCCTACCGCTACCGGACAGCACAGTGTTGTTGCAGCGCTTTCTGATTCCTATCTCGATCGTCCGTTTGGGGTAAGCGAGTCCGTTTCAGCAATCGATATTGGCATCATTCTTCCGCCGGTGATTCTGCCGGTCCCTGAAGAAACATTTATGGAGCAGATCCCGGGCTGGGCGTGGGCGCTGGCCGGATTGGCCATCGCTGTCAGCCTGTTGTTTGCTGTGAAGCGCGTTCTTGAAGCGATCCACCCCGTGCCATACGGATATCTGTACGACGACTCAGGGCGCATGTTGTTTGACTTCCGCCGTGCACGACTCAGCTGGATAAAACGAACGTTCTCAAGGAACCGTGTTCCAACTTCAGCGCTGCCGGAGTTCGCTGTTGAAGGTGGAGAGTTCATCTTCACGCAGAATGGCGCCCAGCTTCGCACCAGAGAAGAGGTGCCAAACCTGCGTGTAAACGGTCGGCCAGCTGGGACGATGACAAAGCTCGTAGATCAGATCAGGCTTGGGATTGGCGGCAGACTGATTACGTTCAAGTTGAAGCGACCAACCCTGGATAGCCTGTCACCGCAGCCCGGCGACTAGACTAATCGAATCGTACCGATAAAAAAGAGGGTGGCGCTTGCCACCCTCTTTTTTATCGCTTGAGAATTGAGACTAACTGGACCAGTGCCGTTGTTGCGCTTCGTTGCATGGTTACGGCTCGGGCGTATGTAGCCTGGATTTGCGAAACGTGTTGAACTTCTGACGAAGCGATGGCGATGTAGTATCCGCTTTCGTCTCGGGCAGAGACGCAGAGTCCGTAGTCACTGTTGAACAGTGTGCGGGCGCGGTTTGCCATCTCGAGGGCGGCCGGACCACCCGTCATGTCATTTGCATCAAACGTTCCGCCGCCCGGGACTTCTACAATTCCGTTAGCGCTGGCAATCAGCGAGCCCTTGAATGAATTTGAATGAGCATTGGGCTGCGTTAGCTGAGACGCTAGCACTCCTCCAGAGATGCCTTCAATTACACCCAGCGTTGCGCCTGACGCTGATAAGAGCTCTCTGGCTCGGTTTCCCGGCGTCTCGTCATCAACGCCCCAGATCGCTTCACCAATGATCGAACGAATCTCAGATTCCATCGGCTGGATTAGCACCTGTGCCTCGTCCTCTTCGGGTGCCCGAGCGATCATTCGGAGGTGAATCCCATCCTGGTGGGCGTATATTCCCAGATAGGGGTTCTGAAGACCGAAAAGTCCGTGGAGCATCTCATCTATGCCGCCTTCGGATATACCAACGGTTTTCAACGTCCTGGTCACAACCGACCCCACGCCCGACATGAGAGCCAGCTCTGGTCCAACTGTCTCAGTCCACATTCGCTTGAGTTCTCGAGGTGGTCCGGGCAGAAGGATGATGTGTGTGTCGTTCTTCCTAACCCACCAGCCGGGTGCTGTTCCCTGCGGGTTGGGCACTGTCTCAGCGGATGGGATCAACATCGCCTGTTTGATATTGGTGCGCGGCATTGGCATCCCACGCGAAACAAACACGCCTTCAAGCCACTCAAGGAGTCCGGAATCTACCTTCATCTCTTCTAGAAGAACGCCTGCGACGGCTTCTCGTGTCAAATCGTCAGACGTTGGGCCGAGTCCACCTGTGGTGACAATCACATCTGCACGATCGCCCGCCTGGCTGATGGCGTAGTTCAGATCGGAAATGTCATCCCCCACTATTCCAGCCCATCGGACGGGGATACCAGCCCTTGATAGCTCCTGAGCGAGGAATGAGGTGTTCGTGTCCACGGTCTCACCCATTAGCAGCTCGTGACCGATTGCGATGATCTCTGCGTTCATTGGAAGGACAACGCTCCTGCCTATCGGATATGCGTGAAAAAACAAAGGGCCACGTTAAACCACGTGACCCTGAGTGATGCGTTACTGTCGAACTTTATTGGTCTACGAATGACTTGTCGTCGAAGAATTTCAGGACCTGCCGTCCCCACTCTAGCGTTACTTCAGAAATATCAGGTTCTTCCATCGCCCGCACGTAGATTCCACGTCCATCAGGATTCTCATCACCAATGGCGAGCGTGACGTGGGTGACTTCGGTTACACCCGTCCGTTGCTCGTTTTCAATTCTGATATCGAGATATGGGGACTCGGGCGTGATTCCGAAAAGTTCAGGCGTCGCCTGATCCGCGGTTCGGGCAATTTGTGCCACTCCCAGAAATTCCGGTGCAGCCATATGTTCCAACCAAGGCTCCAGACCATCATAGTCAATTGGCGTTGTGCCAGCGCAGGGAACATCATTTTGAAGTGGGATATCGCACTCAACCCAGCCAAGATCATCGTGAAATGCGATACCGCGAATCACATCGTTGCCTTCAAAGAAAAGAACTTCCGTAACCGAGCTTGGCTGCATCGTATATAGCCAGTCTGGATTCGGCGGCTCATCAACCAGGCGGCTTATTACGCTGCCCCACGACGAGTCCACCAGCGCTAATTGCGGAAAGCCAACCATCCGAGCGTACTGACCATTTCCATCAGGTGTCAGATTGCCAAGCTCCATTGCAACCACACTGCCATCACGAAGCGTCAGATCCACTACAAGGCCCGGATCGCGTAACCCAAAGAGGGAGTCATCAGACACTTCTTCAGTGAGAATGCGTTGAACTTTAGGGCCGCCAAGGAGGAATATCATGCCACCAAATCTGTCGTGGCTGACAGGAATTGTTGGCCGGTCTGAAAAGTACCAGATGCGCTCTTCAGGCCGAAGCGTGAACTCAGTTGTTCCAAGATCAGTTGAGACGCCAATAGCCCGAATATCATCTGGGGCCAGCGTATAAAAGAAAGGCAAATCTGGCACGCCAGTATCTGCACCCGTATCTGATTTGAAAATAAACACAGCGCCGACTGAGACCCATGCCAGAACTATGATGAAGGAGAGGACTATTCGCAGGTTCATCTCGCGTCTACCGCCTGCGCCACCACGATGCCACGCCAAAGGCTCCAAGGAGTACGGGCATGAGCAACCAACCGGTCCAGCGAATGAAGTCTCGCTCGGTTTGTGTCAGAACCAACTCTCGGAACACTCTTGTCTTGGGTCGCGTTGATATTAATTCGAAATCCTTCGCTAGCCAATTCACTGAGTTGGCAAACAGGTCACCGTTCTTCGCTGACGAGAAGAAACTGTTCGATCCAAAATCGAAGTCACCAATCAATACGATATTGGTCCGGATAAGGTCTCCATTTGCGTCAACCCCAGGAGCGCGGCTCAACTCAGCAATAGCCTCCACAGCAACAGCCACCGGAAGTGGCCCCGGAATATCAGCACCGACATCAAAATTGATCTCGTCTCCGCTCTCTTCCCAACTGGCGAGGGTTGTTTGCGCCAGGAGAGTCTGAGTGAGGTACGGCGTACCATCGTCCATCACAGGCACAGAATTCTCGTCAACCGTCCGGCCGACGAACGCTACGCCTGGCATATACAAAACGTCTATCGGATCTGTTATCTGATGAGACGCTGTGATCTGACCATTGGACTTCTTAATTTGCAGGAAGTTTGCGTTCGGAGCCACGAAGCTGGATGTATCGACCATCTGTGACGTTCCGAGCGTCAGCCCATAACGACCGATAACCTCGCGCCAGGTGGCAGTAGTGTCAGGTTCAAGCATAAATAGAACCGAGCCGCCCCGCCGCATGTACTCCAGGAGAATGGCGACCTCATCGATAGCGGTACCTGTGTCAAGATCTGTTTCCGGTCCCGCGAATATGACGACCGCTGGCAAAATGCCGCTTTCGCCATCAGAGCCAAGTATCCTGCCCAGCTCCTGCATAGTTGCCGAGGCCACGGCGTAGTTGTCGCGGACGACCGCCTGCAGTGCCCGCCCAAATCCACCAGTGCCATCTGCGGAATCAGTGATGTCTGCCTCACCGTGTCCCGTGATGAAAAGAACACCTTTCTGCTGAATCTGACTCACAATCAGCAGTGAAGTTGAAATATCGTTTTCGTTGAATACCTGTGGTCCCGATCGTGGATCGAGGCCCTGAATGGTCTCCACTCGTCGGGAGTCCATTGCTTCAACGGCAATTGACGGATTAACTGTCACACCAAATTCAGCAGCCAGGTTAGGTTCCAGTTCGGGGTCTATCAAGCGAAATTCAAAGCCCTTGGAAGACCTGCGTCGAAACTCGTTAAGAAGATCCTGTGTTTCCTGCCACGCAGCGGCTCCAGCAGGTGTGTCAGTAACAAAGAACGCGTTTGCGCGAATTGGCTCATCTACGCTGTTCAAGATCGCTACTGCCTGATCAGATAGAACGAACTGCTTGGTAGCGGTTGTATCTACCCGCAGCCATCCCATTGGGTCCGGTCGATCTGCAAGCCAGAACACCAACCAGTTGAGAATTGCTGAGATCGCTATGAACGCCACCACAAGAATGACAGTGTTGGCGCCGTAGCGCCCCCTACGGCCAAATACGGCGGTACCAACATCACGCCACGAGATGGCGGCGTCAATCAGCAGGAGGACAACCCCGATGCCAAGTACGAGGATTCCCGCGCTCGCCAGGTCTCGGATAAAGAGCCAGACGATCGCGCCAATCAGCGCTGCGCCTGTTCCGACCAGGAAAAGCAGAACGCGAATTGACGAGAGGTTATCTTTGAGCCGCCCCACGAAGCCAAAGTCGCTTCTGGCGTCTTCCGGTAATGGTCGGCTTATCGCCGATGGATCTCGATCAACCATCAGGTTCTAGCGCCACCTTCTGGATTGAAGCAAAACGACGGTTAGAAGAAGGAATACGCCGGTCATGCCCAGGTAGTAGAGGATGTCACCGAAATTGATTATGCCCCTTGAGAAATCAGCGAAGTGACCACCCTGGGCCACGGCAAAGTTGCTCACGTCAAGCGTCTGAAATGAACTGCCGAGCTGGAAGCCGTTCAGAACTTCTGCAGCCGTTCCGCTCAATCGTTCCGCTATGAATCCAACGACCGTCAGGCCAGTGAGCGTTCCAGCCCCTACAACCAGTGCTACCAGTTGGTTAGAGGTGATAGCGGAGGCGGCGAGCCCAACCGACAACGTTGTTGCACCATAGAGAATCATTCCAAGGTACCCGGTGTAGATAGGCCCGGTGTCCGGCACACCAAATCTGAAAAGGACCAGAACGTAGTAGAGCGTTAGTGACAACATAATTACGAGCATCAGGAATGAAGCGATGAATTTACCCAAGACTATTTCCACCTCCCGGACGGGTGAAGTCAAAAGCAGTTCAAGTGTGCCCAATTTCTGTTCTTCAGCCAGAAGACGCATCGTCAGGGCAGGGGAGAGGAAGATCATGAAAAATATCGCGCCAGCGCTGAAGCCCCGGATGCTGGCTTCAGAAAATGCGTCTGACACTGAAGCAACAAAGAAGAATCCTGTGATTGCAAGGAACGCAGCGGCCACTATGTAGGCCATTGGTGACGAAAAATACGTCTTTAGTTCTTTGTAAGCAACATTCCAGATGTTGCTGCCGGACTGGCTCAGAGAAGCGACCATTGCCTGCAAGAGTTACTCCCCCAGGCTTTCATCAGTAGTGAGCTCAAGGAATATCTCTTCCAGGCTCATGGGAATCATGTGCATGTTCGTCAGGCCCCAGCCCTTTTCAACTATCGTTCTGGCAACATTTTCTGTTGCTTCCTGATCTGGCCTGGCATCGATGAGCAGCGGGATCACACCCTCCACAGACCCGCGGTTTGCCGCGACGCTCGGATCACGTCTGGCATCCACAATCATGGAGAGATCACGAAGCGACGAAATGATATCGCTAACACTATCTGCACCGCGAACTGATATCTCAATCCGTTCCGTTCGACGCAGCCGCTCAGAAAGATTTGCAGGTTCATCATCTGCCACAAGTCGGCCATCATGAATTACGAGCACTCGTCGGCAGATCATGCTTATTTCGGGAAGTATGTGGCTGCTCAGGATGAGCGTGTGCTCACCACCAAGTTCCTTGATGAGCGCTCGAGTCTCAACGACCTGAGCAGGGTCGATACCAATCGTCGGCTCATCCAAAATCAGGATGTCAGGCTCATGAAGTATGGCCTGAGCGATGCCAACCCGCTGTCGATATCCCTTAGACAACTTTTGAATGAAGGAGTTTCGATAGTCGCCAAGTTTGACTACATCAATCACGGCGGGGAGCCGCTCATTGATCCATGCTTTGTTCATGCCGCGCATCTGGCCCATATACCGGAGGTAGTCAGATACCTCCATATCCAGATACAGAGGCACCGTTTCCGGCAGGTATCCGATGTGTCGGCGGGCATCTAGGCTATGTGAAATAACGTCATAGCCTGCGATTGAAACATTGCCTTCAGAGGGCGGCGTGTATCCAGTCATCACCCGCATAGTCGTTGTCTTCCCCGCACCATTGGGGCCAAGGAACCCGACTACTTCACCCTTTTTGATATGGAGAGACACATCTATCACGGCGGGGTAAGCGCCGTACATTTTGGTCATGTGTTCAACTTTGATCATAGGGAGAGGAGACCGTGAATAATTTGCCTGGAGCTACAAAGAGTCAGGCGACTGTTTGTGTCAATCGTTTTTGTGTACGTGTAAATCCCTCAATCGGGATTTGCCAACCTATCAATGTTACCAACATCATGGGCCGGTTCTGCAAGCCGCATCCTCCAGATTCAGGGTGGATGCCCCTCAGACAATACACGCCAGTGCGATGAATCAAGGCGATTCACGCCACATGAGGATAAAATCAAACCTGGTGAGATTACCAATTTCCCACATTCATTTACGACCCAATCCGGACTCCGACGCTAAATATGGCCGGCATATCTAAATCTGCATCCCCTGAATCCGTGATTTATATGGATCACGCCGCAACAACGCCAGTTCGTGAAGAAGTGCTGGAAGCGATGTTGCCGTATTTCACGACCCATTTTGGGAATCCCTCTAGCCTGTACTCCGGGGCCGAGGTAGCCAGAAACGCTGTAGACGTGGCGAGGGAAAAGGTTGCCTCAGTCCTCAATTGCCGACCGAGCGAGGTCATTTTCACGAGCGGTGGCACTGAATCCGATAACGCCGCAATAAAAGGCGGGGCGGCCGGCAGAAAATCCCAGGGTCGGCACTTGATCACGACCGCCATCGAACACCACGCAGTCCTTCACTCTTGTGAACAACTGGAGTCTGATGGCTGGGATGTCACTTATCTGTCTGTTGATTCTGACGGCCGCGTCGATCTTGAAGAGTTGAAGCGATCCATCTCTGAGAGCACATCTCTTGTGAGCGTGATGTATGCCAACAACGAGATCGGCTCCATACAGCCGATTAGTGGCATCGCCGATCTACTACGGTCGGACACCGGGGAAAACAGTTCTGCCATCACGTTTCACACTGACGCGGTCCAGGCTGCAGGTGCCCTGAGCCTCAACGTAAGGGAGCTCGGAGTCGATCTTATGAGCCTCTCTGGCCACAAGTTTCACGGGCCGAAGGGCGTGGGGGTGCTCTATGTGCGGAGGGGAACACCGTTTGTCACCCAGATGGCGGGTGGCGGACAGGAGCAGGACCGGCGTTCCGGCACTGAGAATGTCCCCCTGATTATTGGACTGGCGACCGCGCTGGAACTCGCTGAAAGGGAGCGAAGCGAGCTGGTGGCGAGGTTAACCCGATATCGGGATCAACTGTTTGAAGGGATAATTGAGACAGTTCCTGACTGCCACGTGAACGGAAGCTTGACCGCGAGGCTACCGAACAACGTGAATATTTCATTCGACGGCATCGAAGCCGAGCCGTTGTTGATCGGACTCGATCTATCGGGTATTGCCGCATCGAGCCAGAGTGCCTGTAGCTCTGCTTCACTTGAGCCTTCTCACGTACTCAAGGCGCTGGGTATGAGTGATGAGCGAGCGATGGGAAGTCTCAGGCTGACGATTGGCCCCGAGACAATAGATGAAGACATTTCGACGGTACTGAACGTACTACCCGAAGTAGTCCGCGAACTGCGCGCTTTGAGTTCGGGGGTATCGAGGCCTTAGCGCTGATGGTCGGATAGCTGATAATCTCATTCGGTTCACGAAAATCAAGGTGTAGATATTGACCCAGGAAACAACTGTGCAAAGAAATAGGGGAGAGGCGAAGCCACCGGCCCCGCCAACTCTAAGCCCACAAGAGCAGGCTGCGATCGCGTACGCCCGAGACAATCGCGAGGCCTATCCAAAACGCTGGCGCGAGAAGGATATCCAGTACACCGTCGTCAACGCGGAACGTCGCGCTGACGGGAACATGCTGGTCAAGATAACGTACCGACCCAGTGGGACGTTCAAGGGGCGGCCGGGCGAAGAGTCGTTGCTGATGAACGCCAGTGGAGGCCTGGTGGAGCGCACCCAAATTGGAGCTCCGCAGGAAGCCTATCCATGGATTCTCACAGGTATGACCGTCGTGTCCGTTATTTCGGCGCTCGTATTGGGTTATCTCATCTGGACCGACGAAGAGCGAAGCGTGAATCCGCTCTACGTATCAGGGCGGATTTTGTGGGTTCAAATTGAAGAGCCGTTTCTGGTTCCATCAATTCATTACCAGAATCCGTCAACTGATGGGGAGCTACTAAACTGGGAAATAGCGCCCAAGAATCCAGCCAATGTGATGGCGATGGTCAAGGTAACACTGATCAACCAGAAGACGGCTCAGGCCAGGGTGATCATAGATGAGAAGGCAGCCCGTCTTATATCGACGGACGGTTTCAATTACAGCCCTACAAATATCGTGACCGCGTCAAAGACAATAGAGTCCATCGACGGCGGGTTGAAGCAAGATAATTTCGTAGGCTTATGGCGACCCGCAACCATCAATTCAGGCGAGAATCTGATCGGTTGGATGGTGTTTGAAGTCCCCCCCGGCACTGAATTTACTGAGTTCAGGTGGGAAGCATCAGACAATATTACGATCAGATTCTGATCTGCCCCGTGGACAGCAATGGCCGCCGCACTCCGGCGGCCATTTGATTTTCATTCGCCAGCCACTGCCTCAATTCCAGTGTGTTCGCCGCTAGAATGCCGAGTATGCCAACGCGACCCAAGATTCCGCCCGGAAGGCGGCAGTACCTGGAAACCAAGGCGCAGTACCCTGATGCGCTGTTGCTTTTTCGCATGGGTGACTTCTACGAAACGTTTGATGATGACGCCCGAACCATGGCGAAAGTCCTTGAAATCGCGCTCACCCAACGTGACGTTGGAGGTGGAAGCAAATCTCCACTCGCGGGGATTCCCTACCACTCACTAGATGCCTACCTTGGCCGATTGGTGAAGGCCGGGCTAAAAGTGGCGATTTGCGAGCAGATTGGCGACCCGGCTGCGTCCAAAGGCGTGGTAGATCGCGCAGTGGTTCGCATTGTCACTCCCGGCACGGTTCTTGAACCAGGACTATTGGATGAAGGGCGGAATAACTACCTCGCATCCCTGTTCTTGATTGAAGGCCGTGCGGGCATCTCATACGTCGATATCACCACAAGCCAGTTCCGCGCGGGATCCATGTCACCGGAAGACGCTCTGACTCATCTTCTTGGCGTTCAGCCATCTGAGATCGTCGCCAACGATGAGGCCACCGCACTGTTGGAATCAACTCCAGGTGGCGATTGGATCATCCGGCCTTCCAGCCCGGGTGCTACTGATTACCAGCTTGCAGCAGAGAGCCTGAAATCCCATTTCAAGAGTTCAACGCTTGCCCCGTACGGTCTTCATGAGAACGGACTGGAAACCCTGGCAGCAGCGGCTGTTATCGATTTCCTGAGCCAGAGCCAGATGGGCGCTCTTCCGCAGATCACATCACTTTCCGTGATATCCAGCGGTGACACGATGATCCTGGACCAGCGCGCCATGCGTGACCTTGAAGTCATCGAGTCGGCGGGTTCAAGATCAGACGGTCCTTCATTGCTGGGTGTACTGGACAGAACTCATACGGCGATGGGCAGGCGACGACTGCGTTCATGGCTTACACAGCCGCTCATCGACCTTGCTGCGATTACGGAACGTTTGGATGCCGTTGAGAGCCTGCATTCCCACACTGGTGCGAGGCAGCTGGTTAGTGATGCTCTCAAGAGAGTGCCTGATCTTGAGCGATTGACTAATCGAGCCCGCAACTTCTCGGCAAACCCACGGGATATCGCAGCGATCGCTATTGGGCTCGAGCAGCTTCCGGTGCTGGCCGAGGTGCTCGAATCCATGACTCCCGGGCCAGCCTTCGCCGTCCCGGACAGCGTTGAACTAACCGAGGTCGTCGCGGCGATCAGGGCAAGCCTTTCAGATCCACCGCCTGGGTCCGCTGGCGGTGGCGACACAATTAAGCCTGGGATCGACCCAGAACTTGATGAAGCCCGTTCGCTTTCATCTGGTGCACGAACCCGAATCGCCGCCATCGAGACCGATCTGAAACGTGACACAGGGATCAACTCC
Source organism: Chloroflexota bacterium (assembly GCA_013204555.1). GTDB lineage: Bacteria > Chloroflexota > Dehalococcoidia > Lucifugimonadales > Lucifugimonadaceae > UBA1151. The sequence goes on from JABMNO010000075.1 coordinate 25,298, forward strand.
CTCAAGATTGGCTACAACAGAGTTTTTGGCTATTACGTGGAAGTTTCACGGTCAAACCTGGACAAGATTCCAGCCGAGTTCGAACGCCGACAGACACTGGTCAACGCTGAGCGGTTCATTACCCCTGAACTCAAAGAGCTTGAAGCGAAGATAGTGACGGCACGAGACCGCATATCTGAACTTGAACGCAGTGTATTCAGACGCGTGACAAATGAAGTTGCGGTCCGGGGCGAGCGAATCATGCAAGCCGCCAGCTTCATTGCGGAGTTGGATGTTTTTGCCGCACTTGCTGAGGGCGCCTCGCGCAACGACTGGGTCCGCCCAGAGATGAGCGAAGGCACCGGCTTCAATGTAGTGGGCGGTAGGCATCCAGTCGTGGAGGATGCCCTGGGACCGGGGAAGTTTGTTCCAAACGATACGCACCTGGATTCTGCCTCCGATCAACTCGCCATCGTTACTGGGCCAAATATGGCGGGCAAGTCAACGTATATTCGCCAGACAGGGCTCATAGCCATCATGGCGCAGATTGGCTCGTTTGTGCCCGCTCAAAGCGCTACGTTAGGCATTGTTGATCGGGTATTTACCCGCTGCAACCTCACGGACGAAATATCGTCTGGGAGATCAACATTCCTGGTAGAGATGGAAGAAACGGCCACGATTTTGCATCAGGCGACCCGGAAGTCGCTGGTTATCCTGGATGAGATTGGTCGCGGAACCAGCACTTATGACGGGTTGGCTATCGCCCGCGCAGTCGCCGAACATATTCACAGTGCGCCTGATCTGGGTTGTAAGACGCTGTTCGCCACTCATTATCATGAGATGACGGTACTTGCGGACACACTACCCAGAGCGATCAATCTCCAGGTTGCGGTGACTGAGGACAAGGGCGATGTGGTGTTCCTGCACAAGATACTGCCCGGAGGGGCGGATCGTAGCTACGGCGTCCACGTAGGCCGGTTGGCGGGGCTTCCGCAGCCTGTCATCGCTCGAGCATGGGAACTTCTTGGTCAGTTGGAGGCCAGTGCAGCGAATCGGCAGGAACCATCCAATGGCGTGGGAATCTCCCAGCAACTACAGCTTCTCTCACCGGGAGACGAACTCAGAGATGCGATCGCGGCGCTTGATCCTGATACGCTCACGCCATTGGACGCGTTGACCCGGCTCTACGAGTTGAAAATGAAAGCGAAGGGGGATTCGTAGTAAGCCATTGTTGATCACTCTTCTCATTTTCGCCCTCGTCGGTCTCCTTCTTGGCCCACTCGTAAACCAGGCCATTGATCGATTTCCTCCAGTTCCTGAAGGTTCTGAAGACCGATGGATTCCAACGGTCAAGGGGACAGGACGGAGGATTCGGGTCCCCAATTCCGCGCCTGATCCATTCCAACTCGTATTCGTGCCCCTCGTGGGGATGTTTGCATTCAGGGGTCAGGGGAAATCGCGCACCGGCTACTCTTACCGTAGGCCCATCGTCGATCTGGCCGTCGCAGGTCTGATGGCGTTGGCCTGGTATCAGTTCGAAGATGATTGGTTTCGGGCAATCGCCGTGAGTGGATTCGCTACGGCGTTCTTGGCGCTGGCGGTGATGGACTTTGAGACGCAATACCTGCCGGACAAGCTGACTCGACCGGGCATCGTTATCGCACTTGCCGTTTCCCCATTCTGGCCGCACCTCGACCCGTGGGACGGTATAGCCGGAGCGGCGCTTGGCCTTGCTATCTTCTTCCCGTTCGTCCTCTACGGAGAGTGGAAGCGTATCGACGTAATGGCGCTTGGAGATGTGAAGTTCACGGGATTCCTTGGTGCCGTTCTTGGTACGCAGATGCTCCTGACCGGGCTTTATCTGGGCGTGCTCGTCGGTGGGCTGGCTGCAATAGCCGTGCTGGCAAATCGCGGCATGGGCGCGCGTAAATCACTGTTGCCCTACGGAGTGTTTCTGGCACTTGGCGGACTGATCGTACTGTACTTTGGTCGAGAAATAATCGACTGGGCCGGTGACACGTTTATTGTTTGATTTAGAGTCGCTGACGTGCATCACTTGATGGGAAAGGCCCTTCTCCGTAGATGAATCTTGTTCACCACGCCCTTGGCTCGTTTGGAACCAATGTCTACGTGCTTGCAGACGATGAGACCAAAGAGGCAATGATCGTCGACCCTGGCGCAGATTGTGACAGGCTTGCAAACGACATGGAGCAAGCCGGACTGAGCCTGAAATACATAGTCGCTACCCACGGCCATGGAGATCATGTCGGAGCGGTTGCGACGGTGAAGAATCGACTTGGCGGGCTGTTCGTCGCACACCGAGGCGATGCCGATCAGATTGCGAATCCCTCGCCCTGGATTGTCGAGATGATGCCGGGGTTCAGCGATCCGCCTGAGATCGATATATTCATCGAGGATGGAGAGGTTCTGAATCTTGGTGCGCTTGAAGTGCAAGCATTACATACGCCCGGGCACACACCGGGGAGTATCTGTTACCTGCATAAAGACGTCGTATTCACGGGCGACACGCTTTTTTACGGCACGATTGGACGCTACGACCTTCCCGGTGGCGATGGCGAGCTTGAGGTGGCGAGCATCAAGACTCACCTGCTAACGCTGCCGCCTTCGACAAAGGTCTTGCCGGGGCATGGCGCTCGAACGACCATAGACCAAGAGGCCAGAACGAACCCTCATCTTTCTTAGTGCTGGTGGTATTTAGGGCGTAGCACGTACGGGGCAGGACCTGTCCCTCGGAGTGATACACGGTTTCCGGTTCAATGAGACGCATGAGGCAGATCACCGTGGGTCCGGGCAAGCCCGGCGGTTACCCGGGATCAAACAGAAACGGCCCCGATTTCTCAGGGCCGTTTCTGTTTGATCGTTTCCTGTACTACCTGGCGCGTTCTACAGCCGCGGTGATCGCTCGTTCCGCGATCACCGTTGCGAGGTAGGACCTGTACTCACCGCTGGCATGAATGTCTTCGGTAAGGTCATCTTGGAGCTCGGCCGCTGCTCTGTCGGACGCACGGCGAATCACGGATGCTGTGGGCTCTTTGCCGATCAGAATTCGCTCGGTTCTCTTCGCCCTCGTGGACTTAGAACTCACGCCTGTTACCGCGACTCGGGCGGCCGTGACTGTTCCGTCCGATCCCAGAGTCACCTGGGCGGCGACTCCCGCTATCGCGTAATGGGACGCCTTGTTCTCGAACTTCGAGTAGGCGCTGCCTGTTTTCCCTGTGGCCACCGGAATCTTGATCTGAGTCATGATCTCGGTTGGGCGCAACGCTGTGGTCAACAGGTCCACGAAGAACCTGTCAGACGCTATTTCCCTGGTTCCTCTACGTGTTCGCGCAACAGCTGCGCCATTAAGAGCCAGGAACACAGCAGGCATGTCGCCTGCCGGGTCTGAGTGGGAAAGGCTGCCACCGATTGTTCCTCGGTTGCGTACTTGCACATCAGCCACCTGGCCGGCTGCCTCTGCGATTGCAGGAGCAGCCTTCTGGACCACGGCCGATTGACTCAACTCGTAGTAGGTAGCCATCGAACCAATTGTCAGCCCATCTCCATTAGAACTGATCTCCGAAAGCTCAGGGACGTGCGACAGGTCTATCAAGACCTCAGGCGCCGCAAGCCGCAGCTTCATGATTGGCAGGAGGCTTTGGCCGCCCGCCAGAATCTTGGCTGTGTCCCGGTATTTCGCAAGCAGCTGGGCTGCCTCATCGAAACTTTCAGGAGCGAAGTATTCAAAGTTATTGGTTACCATCGTCTACTTCCTCCTCGGGTGGGCTTTGCCCTTTTCGTCAAGTATTCGCCACACCTTTTCCGATGTCACCGGCATGTCTATGTGAGTCACGCCAAGATGCTTCAACGCATCCACACAGGCGTTCACGATGGCCGGGCATGCAGCGATAGTCCCGGCTTCACCGGCGCCTTTCGCTCCAAGTGGATTGACTTTTGTTGGGGTCACCGTGCGATCGGTTTCAAAGAACGGTAAGTTCTTCGCGTTCGGCAAGGCGTAGTCAAGCATTGAACCGCTCAGGAGTTGTCCATCATCATCGTAGACGGCGTTCTCCCAGAGAGCCTGGCCAATACCCTGCACGACACCGCCGTGGATCATTCCATCGACGATCATCGGGTTCATTACGTTGCCGACGTCATCAACAGCCAGGTAGCGCTTCAATTGAACATCGCCGGTATCCGGGTCGATCTCAACAATCGCTACGTGTGCGCCAAATGGCCATGTGAAGTTGTCGGGGTCAAAGAAGCTTGTTGCTTCCAGTCCAGGCTCCATTCCCGGTGGCAAGTCCTTGGCGAGGTACGCTTCAAGAGCAACGTCGCCGAACGCTAATGAGCGTTCTGGAATGTCCTCCACAATGAAGGTTCCGTTGGAGTATTCGACCTGCTTCTCTGGAACACCCATCTGGTGGGCCGCTATCGTCTTCGCCTTGGCTACAACTTTCGCAAGGCTCATGTGAAGCGCTGCGCCGCCAACCGCTAGAGAACGGCTTCCAAACGTTCCGGTGCCAAACTGCTGCTTGTCGGTATCGCCATGGTGAACCTCAATGTTCTCCATGGGAACACCAAGCTCAGACGAGACCATCTGAGCAAACGAGGTCTCATGACCCTGTCCGCTGGGCGCAGTGCCTGCGTAGACAGAAACGCTTCCGGTTGGATGGACCCTGACTGTGCTGGACTCCCAGAGCCCTGCACCCGCACCAAGTGAAGCTGCGACCGCCGATGGGGCCATCCCAGTGATTTCGATGTAGGTACTCCAGCCAACGCCGAGCAACTTGCCGTTTCGACGTGCTTCACGCTGTTCTTTGCGGAATCCCTGGTAGTCGAAGTTCTCAAGCGCCTTGTTCAAAGCGCCCTTGAAGTTACCGGTGTCATACATCACGCCGGTTGGGACTTCGTATCCGTTGCGGAACGCGTTGATCATGTTCTTCCGTCGCACAACAACCGGGTCACGCCCGATCTCCTGTGCGAATCGATCCACCATGCGTTCAAGCAGGAACGTTGCCTCTGGACGACCAGCGCCACGGTAGGCGTCGGTAGGCGTTGTGTTGGTGAAAACACCAAGCACTTTGCACTTGACGTTGGGCATTTTGTAGACGCCTGCAAGCATGATGCCGAAAAGAATGGTGGGGACAAGTGGAGCAAACGTAGAGAGATAGGCGCCCATGTTGGCGTTTACCACCACGTTTATCCCAAGGATCTCACCATCTTTGTTCCCGGCCATCTCTGCAAAGGCGATGTGATCGCGCCCGTGGGCCGTGGCCAGGTAGTTCTCTTGCCGGGTTTCGATCCACTTCACTGGCTTGCCGATTTGCTTGGCAACAATGCCAGCGATCACTTCTTCAGCGTAAAGGAACAGCTTGGAACCGAACGCTCCCCCAACTTCAGGCGCAATGATCCTGACTTTGGACTCAGGATGTCCGGTAACCAGCGTGAAGAGTAAACGGATCAGATGTGGAATCTGCGTCGAAGTCCACATGGTGATCTGATCTGTGCCAGGGTTGTAGTCAGCAACCACACCGCGGGTCTCTATTGCGTTTGGAATCAGGCGCTGGTTGACGATTTTTTCTTTTACGACAACATCGGCGTTCTTGACAGCCTCATCCCAGCTGCCACCTTCAATCTCCCAGGTGAACGCGAGGTTGCCAGGTGCTTCTTCGTGAAGCTGAGGAGCATCGGAAGCCTGTGCTTTCACCGCATCGGTGACCGCCGGAAGTACTTCGTAGTCGACGTCGACAAGTTCGGCTGCCTCAACCGAGGCAGCGTTAGTCTCCGCTACAACAACCGCCACTGCGTCTCCAACGATCCTGACTTTATCGACGGCAAGGGGCGGGTGAGGAGGTTGTTTCATATCCTCATCAAGCACCCAGCCAACCGGGAGGCTTCCCAGCTGCTCGGCAATGTCTGCGCCGGTGAACGCTGCGACAACTCCGGGATAGCTTGTGGCTGCGGAAACATCAATGTTCTTGATATTTGCGTGACCGTGTGGGCTGCGGACAACCGTCATGTACAGCATGCCCGGCAGCGTCACGTCAGCAACATAGGTCCCCTTACCGGTAATTAGCCGGGGGTCTTCAATTCTTTTTACGGATTCACCTACAAGGGTCATTTAGATGCTCCTTGCCGCGGTCTGAGCCGCCTTGACGATGTTGTGGTAACCCGTGCAGCGGCAGAGGTTTCCACCAATGCCTTCTCTTATTTCTGTCTCTGTGGGGTTTGGATTGCGGTCAAGCAACTGAGCCACTGAAATCATCATCCCCGGCGTGCAGAACCCGCACTGAAGTCCATGTTCCTCTCGGAACGCAGCCTGCACTGGATGGAGTTCGCCATCAGTTGCAAGGCCCTCAATGGTCGTTACTGAATGCCCGTTTGCTTGTACAGCCAGCAGCGTGCATGATTTCGCGCTCTGCCCATCAACAAGGACGGTGCAAGCTCCACAACTGGATGTATCGCATCCAAGATGTGTTCCGGTGAGGCCCAGCGTCTCTCGGAGATAATCCGAAAGCAACTGACGGGCTTCAACCGTATCTGTATATTCCGTGCCGTTGACGGTCACGGTAATCTCATTCGGCATCTTAAACGGCTTCTCCTTGGGTGATGTGGGGGGCGGCGTCGATCACTCTCAGGGGGAACCTGAGATAATTTAGTGGTCGCAAATATGCACGGGATGTCACAAATGTGCAAGTCCTGAACTCACACAAATGGCAATCGAAAGGCTGAAAAGCAGTGAAAGTTGAAGGCTCGTACGAGATCAATGCCGGCATAGACAAGGTCTGGGCTGCTCTGAACGACCCTGAAATCCTGGCAAGGATGATTCCCGGGGCAACGGCCCTTGAGAAGGTGTCCGAAAACTCTTACAAGGCCTCCATGAACGTTGGCGTTGGGATGATCAAGGGCAAGTTTGAAGGCACCATCGACCTGGTAGATCCGGTGGAACCTGAGTCTTATACCCTCAAGGTTTCAGGGAAAGGCCCCGGCGCATTCGTGAACGGGACAAGTGACTTCAAACTCACGGCGCTCAGCGATACCACGACGAAAGTAGACGTTGCCGGTGAGGCCCAAGTCGGCGGAATGCTCGCCCGCGTCGGACAGCGGCTTAGCGGAAACGCAGCGCGCTCACTGATGAATCAGTTCTTCGATAATCTCAAGAAGAACGTCGCGGAGAAGTAGTGAGGTTGGAATTCATTCTGAAGCGTCGTGAAGAATCCTGGAATCTTTTGCCGATCAGGTTCAATGCCACGCTTGATCGCGTTCGAGGCTGAGATTCTTCAGATACCTTCAGAATGACCCGAAGAGATGGCTGTCGCGACTTGATAAGGCGAACGGCTAGTTGTAGCTCCCACGGACGTTGTTTACAGTCTTGAGGCTGGCGTTGCTCCACTGATACCGCCGTGTGGCCGAGTGTAATTGTAGTAGTCAAGATAACCGGGAAGCTCTGCCAACCGCTCTGCGTTTGAGGTGAATTCTCTGGA
>JABMNO010000004.1 GCA_013204555.1 Chloroflexota bacterium
GCATTCGATGAGTTACGAAATTATTTGAGGGTCCGTGTCATAGACGGTGAGCATGTCTCAGCAGACGTTCGAAGGAAGATATTCATAGACAAGTGGTCGACTCTAATGATCGAATTGTCTGCTTAAATCCTGCTATTCATCCTGTATTTGAGTCGACCTGATCGCCAAGGGAGCGCTGAGTTCTGACAGATCCCGTGGTGGTTGGGTGTGGGTGTGCCTGGGTTCCGGCCTTCGCCGGAAAGACGCAGCGGGGCGAGGGGGTGGTGCAGTTGATTGGCGTGTGGGCGGCAAACGCTAACTCGGGATAGCACGTGTTTTGAACCAATCTGTTCCCAATCGTGAAGCCGCGTGTCTCCGCAACTGAGTGTGGTCTGGTCGATTTGTATGCGTATATGTCGCGTATTATCCGGTAGCGCATGGTTAGCGCATTGGATTGACGGGCTATAATCGCCGGACGGATTGATGGTGCCCCTTTGGGGCGTTTTCTGGGTCTGTTCGCCGAAGTCGCTGGGATCACCCTCACCTCAATCCTCTCCCCTGAAGGGAGAGGAGGAAATAGAAGGGGTGTTTTGTCGCCCTCTGCTTGGTCCTCTCCCCTGATGGGAGAGGAAGAAATCCGGGCGGTTCTGTCTAAATTATTGAATCGGAGTTCGTGGGCGCATCCTTAAAGGTGTCGCCTGTACGCATCTAGCTTGTTCACTCACCTCCATAACCACTCGCACTACAGCCTTCTCGATGGACAGAGCCACATCGACCGGATGGTTGATCGCGCCGTCGAGCTGGGGCAAGAGGCGATTGCCCTAACCGATCACGGAAACCTCTACGGCGCAATTGAGTTCTACTCCGCTGCAAAAGAGGCTGGTATCAAGCCGATTGTGGGCGTTGAGGCGTACGTGGCGCCCGGTGATCACACGGTGCGGGATCCCAACAACCGGTCCCCGTTCCACATGACGATTCTGTGCCGCAATGAGACCGGCTATAAGAATCTACTGAAGCTCGTCTCGAAGTCGCACATCGACGGCTTCTACTACCGGCCTCGCATGGATCGCGAGATGCTGGAGGCGCACTCAGAGGGGTTGATCGTCCTGTCTGGTTGCCCGTCTGGTGAGGTGCCTCGCATGATCCGCGATGGACGCATGGACGCCGCCCGAGAGACGGCGGCCTGGTACAAGCGTGTGTTTGGCGAGCACTACTACTTTGAGCTCATGAGCCACGCGGGTGTGCCGGACCTCCCGGAGATCAACGCGGCGCTGATTGAGCTTGGCCCTGAGATGGATATTCCGCTGGTGGCGACTAACGATAGCCACTATGTCTACCGCGAAGATCAGCCGCTGCAGGACGTACTGCTGTGCATCCAGACGAACTCGACCCTCGACGATCCCAAGCGGATGAAGTTCGATAGCGATTCGTTCTATCTAAAGACTGAGGAGGAGATGGCTGAGCTGTGGCCTGACCTCCCCGAGGCGATCTCCAACACGCAGCGCATTGCCGACTCCTGCGATCTCAAGATTGAGTTTGGGGCAAGCAGGCTTCCGAAGTACGAGACGCCCGGCGGGATATCGTCCATTGAGCACCTCACGGCCATCTGCGAAGAGGGTCTGAGACAGCGCTATCCGGAGCAGACGGATGAGATCACAGAGCGCCTGGCATACGAGCTAGATGTTATTGATAAGACCGGGTTCCCGGACTATTTCCTGGCGGCCAAAGACATTGGCGATTTCGTTCATCGGGAAGGCATTCTCATGGGCGTGCGTGGGAGCGCCGCCGCAAGCGTGGTCCTGTACACGCTTGGCGTCACAGATATCGACCCCATCGAAACTCGGCTGGTCTTCGAGCGGTTCCTGAACCTTGAACGCCGTGAGATGCCTGACATCGACTTCGACTTCCAGGACGATCGTCGTGGTGAGGTGATCAAGTGGGCGGCGCAGCGCTATGGCGACGGTCATGTTGCGCAGATAATCACGTTTGGAACCATGGGCGCAAAAGCGGCCGTTCGCGATGTTGGCCGCGCCATGGGCATCGACTACGCAGACGTTGACGAAATAGCCAAGCTAATCCCCACGAAACTTGGCACGACGCTTGAGGGCACTCTTGCGGGAGACAGCGAGCTTGCCCGGTTTATTGCGTCGAACGACAAGCTCAAGCATCTGGTCGACACCGCTCGTCGGCTGGAGGGCACCGTGCGGCACGCCAGCACGCACGCGGCAGCGGTTGTGATCACGGAAGACCCACTTACAGATGTGGTTCCGCTCCAACGCGCCACCAGCGGTGAGGAAGGCGCCATTCCGGCCACCATGTACTCCATGGGCCCCGTCGCCAAGCTGGGTCTGCTCAAGATGGATTTCCTGGGGCTCACCAACCTCACAATCCTGGATCGTGCGATCAAGCTCATCAAGGAACGCCGTGGCGTGGAGCTGGGCCTCAACGACATTCCGCTGGATGACGCGGGTGCGTTTGCTCTGCTGGGTGAAGCGGAAACGTTTGGCGTGTTTCAGCTTGAGAGTGACGGAATGCGGCGATGGGTGAAAGAGCTGAAACCCACGTCTGTTTCAGATATATCAGCCATGATCGCGCTGTTCCGGCCCGGCCCAATGGAGCACATTCCTACCTTCATTGACAATAAGCATGGCCGGACTCCGATCACTTACCCACACGAGGACTTGAAGCCCATTCTGGAGGAGACGTACGGCATCATCGTCTACCAGGACCAGGTGCTGCTCATCGCGCGAGACTTCGGTGGCTACACGCTTGGTGAGGCCGACATTCTGCGTAAGGCGATGGGTAAAAAAGATCCCGCCATAATGGCAGCAGAGCGTGAGAAGTTCATCAACGGCGCGCTGGCGAAGGGCTACACCGAAGAGCTGGCTAATACGATGTTCGAGCTAATCGAGCCGTTTGCTGGCTACGCCTTTAACAAGGCCCACAGTGCTTGTTACGCAATGATCGCCTACTGGACGGCGTACCTGAAGGCGAACTACCGGATGGAGTACATGGTGGCGGTGTTGGACGCCGCTTCAGATAACCCGGACCGGCTGGCGCTGGCGGTGCGTGAGACGACGCGTCTGGGAATTAGCGTGCTCCCACCCGATGTGAACAGCGGCGCCGTTAGCTTCTCTGCCAGCCCATTGGACTCCAGCGATGAGTCGATTCGATTCGGCCTCGCTGCGGTCAAGAACGTTGGTGCTGGCGCTGTTAGCCCGATAGTTGAAGAGCGCATGGAGTCCGGTGAGTTCTCCTCGCTTGAAGATATGTGCAAGCGGGTCAAGTTCACGGGACTCAACCGCCGCACACTTGAAAGCCTCGCCAAAGTTGGGGCGTTTGATGCGATCGCTGCACGTGGCGCCGTGCTTGAGGGCATCGAACGCCTGCTTGCGCTGATTCAGCGAGAAGCCAGACTACGCGACTCCGGCCAGACGACGATGTTCGACATGCTGGGTGATGAAGTGCCGACACCAACGGCTGACCTGCAACTTACTGGCGAAGATGACGTCAGCAATAACGAGAAGATCCTCTGGGAGCGTGAATTATTGGGTGTTGAGCTGACTGAGAGTCCCTTTACGCGTGAGATGCACGCCAATGCCCACCGCTTCAAAATATTCGCAAACCAGATCACCGCGGATCTGAGAGACCAGAAAATTGGGATGCTGGGCCAGATCCGACGCATCCGTGAACTGAGCACAAAAAAGGGCGATGCATTCCTGTCAGTAATGGTCGGAATGCTGGACGGCGAGGTCGAAACAGTAGTCTGGCCCAACATTCTTCAGGGCACGCGGGCCATGTGGGAGGACGGCAAGTTCATCACCATAATGGGCACGGTCCGTGAACGCGATAACAGAGTCTCTGTTGCGGTGGATACAGTCACTGAGTACAAGTTTGGCGACGTCAATCAAAGCGCCGCAGCACCTGCGCCAGCTGCTGCGGGCATAGCGAATGCACCGATGGCAGCGGCACCGACACCGGCTACCAACGGCAACGGCCACACCGCTGTGGGTATTGCAGAAGCGCCGCCAAGACTTGCGGCAGCGCAGAATGGCTCGTATCACGTTGGCGTAAACAACGGAAACGGCAATGGCAATGGGCATGCCGCATCCGTGGTCGCCAGCGGAAGCATCATCGTCCGCGTTACTGAAACTGAGCAGGCCCGCGAGGACAGGTACCAGCTGGAAGATATGGTGAAGACGCTGCTGGACTTCCGGGGCGAAGACTACGTGACGCTGGAGATCAAAACCTCACACGATGTGGTCAGCCTGGAAATGCCATTCATCAAGGTCCGCAACTGCCCCGAACTAACCACACGCCTCACAGAAATGCTAGGCGAAGGGAACGTAACGGCGATCAGCGCTTAGGCGGGGGTCGAAAACGTTACGCTGCATCCTCTACGTTCACCAAGATGCGCTTGCCGAGGGCGTTCATTGCCCGGTCGAGCTGGTCATGTCGGGATTGGTGAAGCACATCGAGCAGCCGGTCAACCTGACGTGGATTCTGCTCGAGTCGCCGCGCCAACTCTGACTTATTGACCCCTTGAGAACGCATTTCCGAATAGATCGCGGATTTGATCGCAATCAGAGCCGGCATTGTGACGGTCCGCTGTCCTCGGGACGGCTGGGTCGGCTTCGGCAAATCTTCAGCGCTGTCCATTCGAGCAGATATTGCAGCAGTTAGCGCACCAATAGCGTTCGAAAGTGCGGATGTCTCATCGTCCCCATATGTGACCACTTCTGGAAAATCCGGAATTGTTAGCAGCAACGTGTCATTGTCATCAGGCTCGAGTATCACCGGATAGCGTTGCATTGAGTCATTCCACTTCAGTCCCACGGACATCACCTCGGAGGGCGCTCATGTATACCTAGATCTCGGAGAATCTTGTTGATCAGGCCGGTACCCAACTGCTTACTACCGCCGTGAACAGGCATCTGACTCTTCATTTTGCCAAGCCTGACGGCAACATGACCCGTACTCCGTTTGGCCTCAAACACGCAACCACGCTTTGAAAGCCATCGGCGGAACTGACTCGAATTCAAGTGGGACAGCGTTCGGTTTTGCAGCTCATGATCTGAACTGTCTCACCCCGGATGCTGAATCTCAAATATCCTCGTGGCGGTAGCGCCGATTCAGGTGACCGCGTAGATAAAGATTACGACAGATGTGTCGTATTATCAAATACTGACGGGTTGGCGTCGGGGAGATATGTCCGTTTGATCACCAGGACATCGCGCTAGTGCTCCTCAAGCGCCAGCAGCTTCCGCTTCATCTCCAAGCCTAATTTCCCGCCGTATCCGCCGAGAGAACCATCAGCCCTGATCACTCGATGGCACGGCACCAGGAGTGGCACCCGGTTTTTCGCCATCGCCTGTCCAGCAGCTCGCGGCGCGCCCGGGCGTCCGGCCTCCGCGGCCAGCCAGGAGTAGCTGCGCGTCTCACCCCACGGAATCGTTCGGCAGGCGTCCCAAGCCGCGGCGAAAAATGGGGGCGCATCTGAGAAATCGGTTGGGAGGTCCACGAGGGCATCCTGCTCGCCATCGAGATATTCATCAATAGCGGTGCTGATCTCATCAAACCAGGCGGGATCATTGTCACACTCAAGTTGGGCCGGGAATATCACGTCCTCAGCATCATCCCGGTTTGGCTCGGGCATCGACATCTGAGTGATACCTCTGTCAGATGCGGCAGCGGCGATCCAACCATACTTACTCTTCCAGACGTGAAACCTTGTGGCATACATGTCAGATCAGGCTCGGCCGATCAGTCGACTTCCGGATCGACCGATCAGTGCGCGTCGAATCCGCTTCCACGCTCTTGAGTAGTCCGCTTCATCGTCGCCACTGGATTGTGGACCGTACGTCTGGCTCTGGTATGCCTCAGCGACGAGGACCGCCTGGGCGGAGATGGTTGGAATTTGCGCCGCCAGCCTGGAGGCGTACTCACGCGGGGTCTGACTGGGCTCGCGTCCAAGTCCGGCGAAGCGGGCTAGCCGTGACATCTTCAGATAAGTGCGCTCCGCCGGGGTCAAACGGCCCATCCCGAAATTCCATGCGGAAGTGCTGACGATAGCGATAATCAGTATCGACAGGATTGGAATTGCGACTCGTAGCACGGGAAAGCTCGTTCCGCTCTCCGCATCTTCCTGCAGACGCTGTGATGCCAATGCAAGAGCTTGCGATTCAAACTCCGAGAGGTCCTCTGGGAAGAATTCCGCTTCGAAAAGCTGACCGTTTGTCAGTCTATTGGCGCCGGGAGACTCAGCTAGATCCTGAACCGGAACACCGCGGCCAAACACGCCGTAGCCCGGAGTTGCCTCAACGTCGATCCACCCATAGCCGGGGAAGTAAGCCTGCGCCCACCCGTGCCTGTCAGAGCCGAGTACTACGAAACGACTTTGCTCCAGGAGAAACACCCCCGGCGCATATCCTGCGATCATGCGCGTTGGCACGCCTACAGATCGCAGCAAGACCGACGCGGCCGAGCCGAAGTACTGTGAATAGCCCTTTAATTGATCATCCCGGCAAGGATTTGGGGATCCATCCCGTGGGCAGGCCTCAGCCTGAGTTTCAAACAGGAAATAGTCGATAGCATCTTGATCTGCTGTTGGCCCCAGAATTGTTTGGGTGTATCCCTGCTGTTGAAGGAACCCCTGGATCGCGGTGACCTTCTCAAAAGGCGTAATTGCAGCGCCCGATTCACCGATACCAAGAATTTCCGACGCCCTCTCGAATGGGGTACCTCCCTGGCTCTCAATCACTATCTCCCGGGCTAACTCTCTCACCCTTAGCGGTAGGCTTTCAGGCAACTGCAAGTACCGGTCTGTTATCCACGCCGGATAGTCAGTGCCAGCTTCGTTGAGATCCTCGTCTGACGCCGTGGTGATGAGTTGATCAACGATATAGGGATCAAGAGCGTCGATCTTCTTCTTTGGGGTGAATGCGATCTGCTCATTTGGCGGCGTTTCCAGCCTGCTGGTTCGAACTCCAATCAGCGCACCCTCTCGGCTGATGGTTAGCGTGGCTGTGAGCCCGGGTGGAAGTATGTCTGAAACTGTGGACTGAACGGCCTGATTTCCGCTTGGAGGATCCTCTTCAGTATCAAGGAACAAGAACTCATCCCACAGTTTGTCTGCGAACAGTTGAATGTCATCCGGAACCGAACCGAGCTCTTCCGGGTCCATAGTTATGTTCCACTCGACGGGTGCCAGAACTTCGTTGATGCCATCTAGATTGAGCGAAAGCATCGCACCAACCGGCATGACCCACGAGGCATCCACTACGGGAATGAATCGCTGCGTGATCAGTTGGCGGGACTTAAGGTCATCGCGTCTGGCGAGAACCTGACCGGCCAGCGTTGGTTCCTCACGAGTCTCCCCAGTCTGCCAGCCCTGGCTGGTGTACTCAGAATAGATGCGTCCCGCATGCAGCGTTGGGAACACCGTGTCCACAAACATGACAGGATCGTCCGGGAGGTCGATCGAACCCTGGAAGGGCAACGACTCTCTAAATTGCCCAAAGCCGTTCGCGTCTTTTCCTCGGACTCCAGACAGAAGCCTTCCGAAATCTTTGTCAAGAGCCCGGAAAGGATCCTTAAAGGTGTCCCAAACCGCGCCGAGCTGATCGTTTCTTGGTTCCCACATTGGGAGTACCGAGGCGATTAACACGACTGGAATCGCCAGGGCGATGCCATACTGCATCGAGAGACGTCTGAGGTGGGCCGGGAACTTCATTCCGGCCTCCGTCCACGCCGCCGCACGCTGGACGGATGTGATGTGAGCGAACAACACCACTGCTATCGCAAGGAATATGTACAGGGTGTGCTCGTACTGTCCCTGTCGGTAGCTGAGATTGATGATGATGGCCACGCCCAACATCGTGACCGTTATCCAGACGTTCCTGAACTTGAACAGGATCCACGACGAGGTGAACGAAACAAGCCATGCCACAGTCAACAGCATTACCTGAAATGGCAGGGAATCTCGACTGATTCCATCGTTGCGGGCTGCATCCATCCAGAGAAAGAATCGATCCCAGATATCTCTGGAAGTGGCGATTATGTTGTCGCCATCAGCTCCCGGACCTCCCTGCCAGAAAACGACGACCCATCCGATGGTGAACGCCGCCAGCGGCGCGATCGGCCACCTGAGTCTATGGCGAGCCGCCAACGCTCCTACAATGCCACCAACCAGCACGGTCACCTGGGTGTTGGGGCCTTCCAGCCAGCCTGCGAGTTGCACCGACCATGCGACCGACGCCAGCATCCCCAGCAGCAAGATGAGAGTGATCCCATCTTCATAGGTGCGAATGTCAAAGTACCGACCCAATGTCCGATCAGCGAACGATGAAACATTTTCTTCAATTGATGATGATTCCAGGTCGGGCCGTTGAAAAACGCCTGGTGCCGGAAATGTGCCCGCCCCGGTGCTCATCGCGATGCCTCGCCCACGGCCTGCGACCGATGAAAAGCGCCCTGGAACTCAGGCTCAGATAACGCTGCTGCGGCTGACATTCCCTGCCGCACAACGTAGGTCTTGACCCCGTGTGCAATTAGCCTCGCCCGTGGCGATTCGGATATATCGTCGGGATCCCACGTCTGTCTATCCATGACCACTGCCACGGTGTACACGCCGCGTTTCTGCAGCGCCCCAAGGGCGTCCACCCAGTCACCATCCGGCGACGCAGTTACAACGACAAGGGATGAGCCACGTCCGATGTCGCGCTCGATCTCCGCAATCAGCGAGAACACCGGTCGAGTTCCTTCTGGTCGGCTCCTCGCAATGTGTCTGATGATTTCCAGCCGCTGCCCGCCACCCCGGTCCGGGCGGGTCAAGAGTGACCTTGAGCCCACGCCGGAAAACCCTACTGGCAGTTGAAGCGAAAGATACTTGTCAATCGTTGAGGCGGTGATGGTGGCCGCTATCTCATCGGTGGAGTTGGCGCCCTCGCCGATAGAAAGGCCTGCCTGTTGATCAAGAATGACCCACATTTCGTTGGATCGCCCTTGATCAAAGGTCTTCACCATCAACTTGCCGGTGCGCGCCGTACTACGCCAGTGGATTCGGCTGATGCTATCGCCAGAGTCATAATCACGGACCGATGCGACTTCAGGGGATAGCACGTAGCTGTGGCGGCGGCGCGCCGTATCTCCTGTTACCAGGGCGGATGGCACCGCGAAGTCAGGAATCTCTGTGACCCGCGGGAAGACCATGAGATTCTGGCGATCAGCCTGTTCCGCCTCGTGCGGGAATAGCCCGAACGGATCAGCGGACTTGATGACCAGCGGGCCCAGCGAGAATTCACCGCGCTGCTGGACTGTGAAATCGATTGAAAACTCACGAAATGAGATCAAGCTGGGGAGACTTACGACTTCTGCGATCTTTACGCCGGGAATATCAGTCTTGTCTTCAACCTCAACCCAACTCTTTGGGAGTCCTCCACGATTGGTGAGCACGATTGATTCAGTGATCCGATCACCAACGCTGACCTCCTTTACAGGCCGAGACACCCGGGCTGAAATCCTTTCGAACCCCCACCTGGACCAGACCCACGATATGCCGATAAGGATTAGCAGCGCGTAGTTCATCCGAAAGGCCAGATCGAATCCGGTCGCCATCCCAGAGGCGAAGAGAACGATGATCAACGTCCCAAGGAGATACAGCCGAAAAGATCCAGGCAGGCTCCGCCGTTTTTCTTGCACCTCGGCCTCAGCGTCAGGGAGCAGATTGGCTGCTATTGCACCCTGACGTACGCCATACATGCGCGCCACTATGCACCGCTCCTTGCAGTTGCAGAAGCAGATTCCGTGGAGGCCAACGTTCGAGGCGTCATGGTGCCGCTATGTGGTACTTGAAGCCGGCTGGCGTCGCCCCACCGCCGCTCCCGGCACAGGTGTTGCGTCCACGATCTCTGTAACCAGTATGTCCGCTGTGGCCTCCCGCATCCGGGCTGCCGGGGTGAGGATCAGTCGGTGACTCATCACGGGACCAGCAATCTCTTTGACGTCATCAGGAATCACATAGTCCCGACCGTCCATCAGAGCAATGGCCTGGCTGCCTCTCAGCATTGCCAGCGACGCTCTTGGCGAAACTCCGAGGGCGATGTCTGAGTGATCTCTGGTCGCATTGGAGAGGGTCACGATGTATTGCTTGACCAGATCATCCACGTAGATCCTTCGGACACTCTCCTGGAGATGCACGATATCGCCAGGCGTCGCCACTGGCTCAAGCTCGGCAATTGGCTCTCGGGTCATCTGGCTGTTCATGATCTCGATCTCCTGGGTGGGATCCGGGTAGCCCATAGAGATACGGATGAAAAATCGGTCCAGTTGAGCTTCTGGCAGTGGAAACGTTCCTTCGTACTCAATTGGATTTTGAGTGGCCAGAACCATGAATGGGGCGGGCAACCCGTAGGTCACGCCGTCTACGCTGATCTGGTGCTCTTCCATCGCCTCAAGAAGAGCTGATTGCGTCTTTGGAGTTGCCCTGTTTATCTCATCTGCAAGAACGATCTCGGACATGATCGGCCCATGCCGAAACTCAAATTCGTTGGTTTTCTGGTTGTATACGGAGACGCCAGTCACGTCGCTCGGAAGAAGGTCCGGGGTGAACTGAAGTCGCCTGAACTGACATCCCGCGCTACGTGCGATGCTCCTGGCCAGCATGGTCTTGCCAACTCCGGGCACATCCTCAATCAGCGCATGTCCACCAGCGATGAGGGCTACGATGCCCAGTTGCACCGGCTCCCGCTTACCGATGATTACCTTCTCAACATTCTCAACCAGCTTCTGGGCAAGCTCTTTTGGCTCGACGGCTGTGGTCACGTGCGTCCCTCTTTCAGTGCTACCCCTGTTCCACATGAGATGCCTCAAATTGGAACGGATGCAAACCAACCCTGCGGGGCGTATGCGGTTCCTCCTGCGCACAACGCAATTGGAACATTTCTGGATTAGTCAGGAAGTGGTGGGCGATAGAGGACTCGAACCTCTGACCTTCTGTGTGTAAGACAGACGCTCTAACCAACTGAGCTAACCGCCCACATCAGAACCATTGTGCCAGTTTTGAGCGAGTGCGAACACTGCAACAGTATCCTCAACCCACATCCCGACCACCACTGCCATCCCTCTCCGGCAAGTAAAACGTATCAAATCGCTATACGGTTCCAGCAGGAGTTGGATCTCATCGAGATACGGCAGAGGTAATCAGGATCCACCTGGGTGCCGCGAGTTGTCACCACTCGCTCCAGATGGTGTGAGAGTTAGAAGAAGCGTTGTATTACATCCCCCTCAGCCGAGCCGACCATGTTTTCGGTTGATCCGTCACCACCAGGAGCCACGGGTGAGGTCGCTCCTGAGATGTCGCGGCGAGACTACTTCCAGGCATGCGGCTAGCGAGTATCATCGGCAGCTATGCGAATAGATCGAGATATTGAATGCCCGGATTGCGGCACGATTTCATTGGCCGACGTCAGGTTCTGTTCAAACTGCGGCCATCAGTTTCGACCCGGCAAATGCCCAAATTGCGATGCGGAGTTGCGAGCAGACGCAACCTTTTGCGCTGAGTGCGGTTTCGGTGTTAATCCCACGGAACGACGTGGTGGGTCCGGCCGCCGCGTGCCGCAGAATGTTCGGGTCGTCGTCGATCGACGAGGCGGCTGCGCCTCCGGGTGTTTGATACCCGTTCTGCTGTTAGTTGTCCTGATAATTTTCGTCTGCGGAGCGGCTTTCTAGGGCCACTAAATAGGATAGCGATCATTGAGCGAGCGCAATTCTGACGCGGATATCGCCGTGGTACACCCATAAAATATGCTGGCTGACCGCTGGCCGCCCACCGGTACTACACTTGTAACTCGCGGTATTCAGTTCCGATCTGATTTCACAATTTCGCTGACGATGTAACGACGTCGTAGGGGTACGTTGTCCGCCTGAGGTGGATGCCCTTACGGGCATACAAGGAGAATGGTTCGTTCCTGTGAACGCAGCAGAGTCCAACTCGAATTCAGCCGATGGCGCCGATTTCGTTGACTCCGACCAGAATCATTCGCGTAGTTTCCTTGAAAGCAAGCTCTGGTTTGCGGTGTTCCTCATCGTTGGTATCGCGGTCGCAATCACTTCCTGGGTTCTATTCACTCGCGCCGAATCGGAAATCGAATCGTTTGCGTATACAGAATTTGATCCACCAAAGAACGCGCTCAACTTCTCTCTCGTAAACCAGCGCGGCGAGACGTTCACATTGTCTGAGCACGCGGGCGAAGCGACTATCCTGACTTTTCTCTACACAAGCTGTACCGATGTCTGCCCGTTTGTCGGCGCCAAGCTGAGAGAGGTACTGGACATCCTTGGAGATGAGGCCGAATCGCTAAATGTGGTTGCGATCACCATGGATCCCGTCCGCGACACTCCCGAGCGAGTTACGGCATATGGGGAGCGGCTCCGGATGGACAGTCAGTGGGACTACCTGCTGGGCGACGAATCAGAGCTTGTGCCGCTCTGGCAGGAATACTTTGTTGGTCTGCCCACAATTACCGATCAGGCAGTATTCGCGACTCAGGATGACATCGATCTCTATGAACTAAACCTCGGACTCAGTGACCTGAATGAACGGTCAGCCAATGCAGCCCGATATGAGTTTGGAGGTGGCTACGACGTTGGCCATCCGACTCCGGTCATCATCATCGACAAGAACTTGAAGGTCCGTATTGTCGCTGGCCAGCATCTTGATCCTGTTGAATTTGCCGCCGACGCTCGGAAGATAATTAACGAAAGCTAGGCTCCCCACTTGATTCGCCGTTCATTCAATGCCTGGCACCATGTCCTTCCGGCCCTACTTATGGCAGGACTGGTCACCGGAATCGCCACAACTTCTGCGAGTGCTGACTCCCAACTTCCAGATTCCAGCGACATATGGAAGTGGTGGGTGCCAGACCCTCTCGCGATCATCGTGTTCGTCGGGCTTGGATATCTCTATTTCAGAGGGTTGAGAGACTGGAAGAAACGAAGCCGTCCACACGGCAAATGGAAGGTCGTCTCCTTTTATCTGGGGCTGCTGTTCTTCTTTGCGGCTCTGGTCTCCCCGCTGGACCCTCTTGCCGATCAGCTTTTCCTGATGCACATGGTTCAGCACGTGATCATCCGCGTACTGGCCCCGGTGCTGATTATTCTGGGTGCGCCAGTCACCCCTGTTCTCAGGGGACTTCCGGTGGAACTGAGAATGGGGCTGATCAGTCCACTTGTTTCAAACTCAAAACTGCGTAAGGCATATTCGGTATTTCAGCACCCCGTGCTAATGCCGGGACTCTTCGTAGCTGTGCTGTTCTTCTGGGCACTACCCGAAATTCACGATGCTGCCGTTGAGAGTTTCTGGATTCACTATGTAATGCACCTGAGCATGTCTTCAACCGGACTGCTGTTCTGGTGGCTGATAATCGACCCCAAACCACATCGGTCGAAAATCCACTTTGGCCCCCGTATTCTCATCATGGGCCTGACGCTGTTTCCAAACACCGTTCTTGGCGCAATCATCACCTTCTCACAGGCCGTTCAGTACGAGGCATATGGCATCGAAAGGTTGTGGGGGCTCGCGCCGATCGACGACCAGAAGGGCGGTGCGTTGGTCCAATGGTTCCTCGTTGACATGATGTCGCTTGGCGCGGCGATCGTGATATTCACCATGTGGTATCAGCGAGAACGCGCCGACGACCGACGGCGGCTCAGGGAGCGACTCCGGGCGCAACAGGCTCAAGTTGCGCAGCCTTCAAGTAACGAGGTTAGCTGAGGCGGAGTAAGCTTCACCCGTAAATTTATGATCAGCGCAGTGCGAAGGAATCAGGACTCATGGGCGAGTTTACGGTCGCGTTTCTAGGCTACAGAGATGATTGGGAACTTGAGCGGATTAAGGCGCAGGCACCCGACGGGATGAACGTCGTCGGTACGCCGAAGGATTCCTCGCGTGAGGCGAACGTTGCCCTGGTGGAAACCGCAGACGTCGTAATTCCGTGGATGCGCAGTTTCGACCCTGAAATGGTTCAATCTGCGAAAAACCTGAAACTGATTCAGGTGCTGAGCGCAGGCACCGACTACCTGCCCGTTGGCGATCTCGCAGAGCAAGGCATTCGCGTTGCCAACAATCACGGCGGAAATTCCGTTGCCGTGTCTGAACATGCTGTGATGTTGATGGTCGCCGCCTACCGCCAGATCGGTCGTCAGGTAGAAAACCTCTACAGCGATAAATACGGCGATGACTTTTACGATATTTGGGAAGAGCTGCACGAACTCACCGGCAAGCGAGTCGGCATAATCGGCCTCGGTCAGATCGGATCACGGGTCGCAAAACGACTGCAGGGCTGGGAGTGCGAAGTCGTCTACCACGACATTCGTGACCTCGACGCCGAGTACGTTGAGGCGACACACGCGACGCGCGTTTCGTTTGATGAGTTGATTGAAACGTCGGACATAATCACACTCCACGTGCCGCTGGACCGCAGCACGCGTGGAATTCTCAGCGACTCAGAATTCGAGCGGATGAAGCCGACCGCGATCGTC
Organism: Chloroflexota bacterium; assembly: GCA_013204555.1. Taxonomy (GTDB): domain Bacteria; phylum Chloroflexota; class Dehalococcoidia; order Lucifugimonadales; family Lucifugimonadaceae; genus UBA1151. The sequence continues at coordinate 14,518 of JABMNO010000004.1, forward strand.
GTCAACACCTGCCGCGGTCCGGTCATCGACGAGGCAGCGCTGATCCGCGCGCTCGACTCGAAACAGATCAAGGGCGCCGGTCTCGATGTAACTGAGATCGAACCAATCGAGACGGCAAACGCTTTGAAGAAGAGGCGAAACGTCTTTCTCACGCCCCACCTCGCAGGCTCAAGCATTGAGGCCCGAGAGAAGGCGCTGGATTGGGCCATTCACAACGCCACCCGACTCTACAACGGCGAAGAGCCCGGAGCGATCATCCTCCCCGTTTGAGCGATGGCGGGAGTCGATGGTTTCCTGCGAACACGCGACCGACTCATCGTAGGTGCCCTTCGAGAGCCTCAGGATACCTACGACGAGTCGGCAGCAAGCGCCTTTCAGATCGCGTAAAGTAGGCCGTCCGGCGGGAACTCGGGTGCTGAACTCCGGTTCCTGATGTGATCGAGGCCTATTTTGAGATGGGAGCGGACATGACTACCACTAAGAAAGTACTGATCCTGGGCGCCTCATACGGGTCGCTGCTGGGCGCAAAGTTGGCGCTTGCAGGCCACACCGTAAAGCTCGTCTGCCTCCCGGAGGAGGCCAACCTCATCAACACGGAAGGCGCAATCGTTCGATTGCCAGCCAAGGGGGTAGAAGGGCTCGTCGAGCTCAACTCAAAGAAGATGCCCGGCGATCTCTCCGCGGGTGGCCCAGCGGATGTCACTCCCGCCGACTACGATCTCATAGTGCTGGCCATGCAGGAGCCGCAGTACAGCTCGCCCGGCGTGCGGGATCTCACGGACGCTGTGGCCGCATCTAAGGTCCCTTGCATGTCAATCATGAACATGCCGCCGCTGACCTATCTACGACGCTTCGATGGCATCGACGCTGACGCTCTGACCGGCGCATACACGGATCCCACCGTCTGGGACAGCTTTGACCCTGCGCTGATGACGCTCTGCAGCCCGGACCCGCAGGCGTTCCGACCGCCCACGGAGAAGGTCAACGTTCTCCAGGTTGGCCTTCCCACCAACTTCAAGGCAGCGCGCTTCGATTCCGACGCTCACACAGCGATTCTTGAGCAACTGGCAGCAGATGTTCAGGCGGTGAGATTCGATACCGGCGACGCCACGGTGGAACTGCCAGTCAAGCTCAGGGTGCACCAGTCCATCTTCACGCCGCTGGCCAAGTGGAGCATGCTCATGGCTGGCAACTACCGCTGCGTCCAGGAAGATGGCATGCGCCCCATCAAGGAAGCAGTCCACACCGATCTCGATGCCACACGCTCGGTCTACGAGTGGGTTGTCGATCTCTGCGTCGCGATGGGTGGCGATAAGAACGACCTGGTGCCGTTTGAGAAGTACGCCAATGCAGCACTCTCACTGGTGAATCCATCGTCAGCGGCACGAGCACTGGCCAACGGCGCGCCCAACATCGAACGAGTAGACCAACTCGTCCAGGCCATTGCAGCACAGAAGGGCATGCAGTCAGACGTAGTGGACGAAGGAGTCCACCTCGTGGACGGCTGGATATCCAAAAACCGCACGAACGCTTAGTCAGGTCTTAGTGTTACTCCCTCTCCTCCGGGAGAGGGTTGGGGTGAGGGCGCTTTTCTTATAGCTGTAGCGGTAACGAAATATGAGAACGCGTCCATCTTCGATCAAGATGTCGCTGGTGTCTGATTGCCACTGCAACCGGTGCCTGACCAGCGCCAACTAGTTACTCGGCGCCCGCCCGATCTTTGCTCTCATGTCGCATGATTTGCTCCAGCTCGGGGCCTTCGTTGTGCATCGCCTTGTATAAATCCCACCGCAACTGAAGGTTCATCCAGAAGTCTGGTGAGGAACCAAAAAACTTGGACAATCTCAGGGCCGTCGCCGGTGTGACACCCCGTTTGCATTCACGATTTCATTGACCCGCTGATACGGCACTCGAATAGCGTCTGCAAGATCACGCTGCGTCAACCCCATCGGCGTGAGAAATTCAGTACCCAGCATCTCCCCAGCGTCTGTTGGTGCTCTCTCTGTTGGTATCCGAACCATGACGCCACCCTTCATGGATATTGAGTTCTGACAGAACCCCAGCGCCCATTGACATTCACATACGTCTCGTCCACGTACCAGGAGAGTCAAGTCGGGAATCTACATTTCGCACGGAGATATTGGCTCACCAACGGTGCAAAGCGGAACTACCAGACTCTAACTGTCTCATAACTGACCTCGAATCCGCTTTGAAGTAGGACTTCTGCTACCTCTCGAAATCCGAGTTTGTGGCGGAGTCACCAGAGTACGGCTAGCAAGACGACGCCTGTTGGAAACTGCAGATCGTTGAAGGGTGTTTCGGTGCGGTCATTGAAGTGCCGTCGACATGTGCTACAGCAGAACGTCCGATAACCCAGCGAGGTCCGACGTTTCATGTTGGCGACGTCCTCAGACCGACAGTATGCGCAGGACTATAGGCAAGCTCCTCGTCAAACCAGAAGGAGTTCAGCCGTTCTTTTTCAGACGATGTTACCCTTCATGGAACCTGAGTTCTGACAGAACCCATCGGCCCCGATCACGCCCGACAAGTGACAAATAAAAACGGGGTCGCCAAATACGACCCATTTTGAACTGGCGATCGTTGGCAATAAAACCGGTCCCTTTTATCTACTTCATTGCGGCTCCTGCAGAATCGCGGGAGTGCCAGGGTGGACTGTTCCACGGTCACCCAACACTTAGCATCCCGGCGACCCAAATCTGATCAGCTGCATATGACGACGATTCTGGCACCCTCACAGTCTCCAACATAGGTTCTAGTACTCAACTTCGCTTATCATGGCCGACACAATTCCATCTGAGCGTGTGCCGCGGCGAATTTACGCATTCCATAGTTAGCCCCTCGAGCCTGTCCTAGAACTCGTTGCCAATGCTGATGCGGTGTGGTCGCGGCTCTGGTCGAATCAATAGGTCAGCGTTCGAGGAGAGCCATTTTGACGCCAAATGTTGCCGCTACCGGGACACTTTCTGCTGACGACAATTTCAACGTTCAGTGGCAAAACCCCGAAGATGCAGATCTATGCTGGGTCTGGGATCCCGGCCACTTTCCGTTCCCATTCATGCCCCTGGCAATTGACTCCGGGGGCATGGGAGCTGCTGCCATTGCCAAATCCCAGGGAGTACCAAAGCAGAAACCCCGATTATCGCGATTCATCAACGGTTACTGGTACATAGGCCAGACTCCCGGAACTGGCCCTGGCACATTCCAAGCAGAGCCTTCAGAAGAGCGAAAAAAGCAGATCGCGGAGCAAGCGAAAGACCCGTGGGCCACATGGAAGAACGTCTGGGAGCCGGAGATTCGGAGCCTGTTGGATCCCATCAAGAGTAATGAGCTACAGTCGATTCCCTTCGCGGGAATTGCTGATGAGCTTGAAAGACTCTTAGCAGACTCAGCAAGTGGTTGGGGAGTCACGATGGCCGCAGCTCAAGTGCTGGGGGCCGTTTCCGGCCCGTTTATCCAGTTCTGTGTCACGCATTTGGGTGCTGAAGGTGAACTGTTGGCCTCAACCATGCTCAGCGGGTACTCCAACTACTCAACACAGTCTGAAGTGGCAATCTGGGAACTGGCCAGGCTGCTTGGCAAGACGCCCGATCCTGAGCGGGCGATTGCCGAGCTTGAGCGTAACCCGGAGTCAACCGACACGGAACCCGGCAAGCTTGCCAATCGGTTCCTGAACCACCATGGCTGGCGATCATCACTCTGGTCGGATATGGCGACCCCGGTCTGGCGCATTGATCCAACGCCGTTGTTCGAGCTATTGCGGAATTACATCGACAAATTGCCAGAGGACCCTCGAGTGGCCACTCGCAGAGCTGCACAGCGGCGAAGACGGTTGGTCGACATAGTTCGCAGGGATCTGGGTGGCGAGGAACTTCAGCATTTCGACGAACTTCTCGAAACAGCCAGCATCTACGTACGACTCAGGGAAGCTCGCGCCTTCTGGCAGGTAGTCGCACTCGGAGTGCTGGGCGTCCCGTGCAGGGCCGCGGGAGCAAGGTTGGTTGAGGCCGGTGTGATCAAAGCAGTGGAGGACATCTATTACCTCCATTTAGACGACATCCGTGAAGCAACTTCCGAACCGGCTAGCGACAAGTGGATGAAGCTGGTTGCAGAGCGCAAATCAGCGTATGTGAAGTATCAAAGCGCGGTTCCACCACTCACCGTTGGAGCGCCGTACGAGGGTGATCTGCAAGAGTTGCACGAACGTCGTGGCAAGTTCAAAAGTGCCGATTCCCGCGACCCTTCTGACGCTGATGACCACATCATCTACGGAACCGCCGCAAGCCGCGGCACAGTGCGCGGGACTGCTCGCATCATCTACTCGCTGAACGAGGCAGAGCGCCTGAAAGAAGGCGAAATCCTGATCTGCCGCACGTCATCGCCACCGTGGACGCCACTGATCGCTCGCTCAGCAGGAGTCATCGCCGAAACCGGCGGCGTGCTGATGCACTGCGCAATCGTCACCAGGGAATACGCCATCCCGTGCGTAGTCGGCGTAGGCCCAATCGGCGACCGCATCAAAGACGGCGAAACGATCACGATAGATGGCGCGCAGGGCATTATCCGGGTTGAATGATTCGCTTCTGTTTCGGTCGCCTAGTCCAGACATTGCAGGGGAGCGCCCCGGCGGTTGATTTAGTTTAGGAATCTTTTCTATGCCTTCTGAACGCGTACAGCGGCGAATAGACACACTCCTCGATCAAGCCGAAGAGGCGGCGGAGGCGCGTGATTGGGCGAGCGCCGGTGATGCGGCTGACGCTGTGCTGGGGCAGCGAGAGATACTGAAGTCTTGAAGCGTCGGATTTTGACAGCAGTTTTGACAGCAACGCAGGTGAACTAACTCCAAACTGCTGTTGAACGAAAACACTCAGTTCAATCTAAAATCTGGACGAATCTGAATCGTTCTGAACCCATTTCACAAGTTTCCTAAACCGGGTGGCGGAGGTTCGAGTCCTCCCGGGGGTGCCACATAATCCCAGTTTAACGTGGCCGTTTCAAGGCTCTTCTTTGAGTGGGTGGTCGCTGTGGCAGCGGCTCGATTGACAGCAACCCAACTCCGAAACGCCGACTTCCTTCGCCGTCACTGAGTCCAAAATAGGATCTGGTACTCAACTTCGATTATGATGCACGGCACTATGCCCTCTGAGCGTGTGCAGCGACGAATAGACAGTCTTCTGGATCAGGCCGAACAGGCCTCAGACGACCACAACTGGGACTTGGTCCTTGATCTCACCGCGGGCGTACTCAAAGTTGATCCTGAGAACGCTGATGCGCAAGCCTTTGCTGATATGGCTGAGGCCAGCATGCGTCGATCAGGCTCTATCCCGGAGGAGGTCCCATTAGACACACCCACCTCCACAGTAGAGGATGCACCCAGCTCATTCGCCAATGGCCGCTACGAGGTCAAGAGCCTGCTAGGCGAAGGCGGCAAAAAGAAGGTCTACCTCGCTCACGACACCACCTTGGACAGGGATGTCGCCTTTGGCCTCATCAAGGCTGAAGGCCTCGATGCCGGTTCACGTCAACGGATAATTCGCGAAGCGCAGGCCATGGCCCGACTTGGCGATCACCCAAACCTTATGCCGATCTTTGATCTTGGCGATGAGAATGGTCAGCCGTTCATGGTTCAGCCGCTTATGGTCGGCGGCGATGTTGAGGCGCTGATCGAAGCAGCGGAGGGCGGGCGTCTGTCGCTTGAAGACGCGTTGCGGATCACCACTGAGATCTTGCGAGGACTCGACTTCGCACACGCCAAGGGCATCATTCATCGCGACCTGAAACCGGGGAACGTGTGGCTCACCGATGATGGCACTGTTCGTATAGGGGATTTTGGCTTAGCACTCTCACTAGACCGCTCCCGCCTCACGCAGGAAAAGATGATGGTCGGCACTGTGTCCTACATGCCGCCCGAACAGGCCACCGGTGGCGAGATCACGGCACAGGCTGACCTCTACTCGTTGGGCGCGATGCTGTACGAGATGGTTGCGGGTCGGGCGCCATTTCTTGGCGATGATGAGGTTGCGATTATTTCGCAGCATGTGAATACGCCGCCGGTTGCGCCTGCGTGGCATAACCCGGGAATTCCGGCGGTGCTGGATTCTTTGATTATGCGGTTGTTGAGTAAGAGTCCGGGGGAGCGGCCGGAGAGTGCGAGTGATGTGTTGGCTGCTATTGGAGCGATCGATTTAACGACCGCGCCCCCACCCCAGCCTTCTCCCAATGGGAGAGGGGTCCCGGGCGAAGCCGAACAGGCCACTGGTGGCTCGCTTGAGGGGATGGCTGGTGGGGTTTTTGTTGGGCGGCAGCGGGAGATGGATCAGCTGAAGGCTACGCTTGAGAATGCGCTGGCGGGCCATGGTGCGATGGTGGCGCTGGTTGGTGAGCCGGGGATTGGGAAGACTCGGACTTCGCTAGAGCTTGAGACTTACGCGGGGCTTCGGAACGCGCAGGTGCTGTGGGGTAGGTGCTATGAGGGTGGTGGTGCGCCGCCCTACTGGCCGTGGGTGCAGGCAATTCGGTCGTATATCGCGGGGCGTGAGCCGGATGATCTGAGACGTGAGATGGGATCAACAGCGTCTGTGATCTCAGAGATTGTTGATGACGTGAAGGAGCGGCTGCCGGATGTGCAGGCTCCGGTTCGTCTTGAAGATCCTGAGTCGGCGCGGTTCCGGTTATTTGACTCGATCACTACGTTCCTGCGGAACGCCGGTCAGGTGCGCCCAATTATCTTGATTCTTGATGATCTGCACTGGGCTGATAAGCCATCACTGTTGCTCCTGGAGTTTGTTGTGCGTGAGCTGGCATCGAGCCGGATTCTGGTGCTGGGGACTTATCGGGACATGGAGCTGAATCGGCGGCATCCGTTGTCGATGACGCTGGGTGATTTGACGCGTGAGCGGCTTTTTGAGCGGGTGATCTTGCGGGGACTCACGCGGGAGGACATCGCGCGGTTTATTGAGATTGCGGCGGGGATTGTTCCGCCACGCGGCTTGGTGGATGCGGTGCACACGCAGACGGAGGGCAACCCGCTGTTTGTTACGGAGACGGTGAGGTTGTTGATCCAGGAGGGTGACCTGCACTCGGAGAGCCTGGGTGAGCGGGATTCGTGGACGGTACGCATTCCGGAGGGCGTGCGGGAAGTGATTGGGCGTCGGTTGGACAGGCTGTCTGAGCGGTGTAACGAGATGCTCACCGTGGCCTCAATAGTGGGTCGTCGGTTCTCGCTCGATCAGATGAAGGTGCTGATGGAGGATTTGACGGAGGATCGTCTGCTGGACACGCTTGATGAGGGGCTGGCGGCGCGGGTGATTGATGAACTTCCAGACAGGGTGGGCTGGTACGAATTTGCACATGCGATGTTCCAGGAGACGCTGGCGGAGGAGCTTTCGGCAACTCGAACTGTGCGGATGCATGCTCGGATCGCGGAGGCGTTGGAGTCGCTGTACGGCGATGAGGCGCATGCGCATGCCGACGAGCTTGTGGCGCATTTCGCTGAAGCGGAGACGGTGCTTGGCACTGAGAAGCTGGTTGAGTACTCACAGTCGGCGGGAGATCAGGCTCTCAACGCGTACGCCTACGAAGATGCCCACGCCATACTCAGCCGAGCCCTGGAAGCAATATCTGATGACGAAACGGATTCAGCGAAAGCAGCACTGCTATTTAGTTTTTTCAAGGCTGCCCACAACCTGGGTGATCCAATGGAAATTCAGTGGGAGGCGCTGGTTGAAGCCTTCAACTTCTATGACGCGTCAGGTGACGTTGAGCGGGCGCTGGAAGTTGCAGATCTAATACCACCTCCCTCGAATCGACTGACAGGGCATAGTCGGGTGACGGGTAGGGCCGTCGATCTTGCGCCTACCGACACCGTGGCGGAGGCGCGTGCACAAATCAGACACGGTTGGATTGTGGCCATTAGCGACGGAGATCTGGAGACGGCGACACCGCATATTGAGCGTGCTGAAGAGCTGGCCCGTTCACTTGCCGATACGGAGTCCGCCACGCTGATTCACCGCTTGCAAGTGGCCATCAACGGGAACTATTTGAAGTGGGAGGATTGTGCTAAGGCTGGCCGAGAATACCTCAGGGAGATCGAACAGAACGCTCCTAAAACTTGGGCCGGCGGGCTCATGATATTCGCCTGTCGGGGGATGACCACACTTGGTGATTCAAAAACCTCAGAAACACTAGCGATGCTAGAGGTCACGACTGCTGAACGGACAAATGATCGTATCGGCATTGTGGCCGGTTTTAGTTCGCTATTCTCAGCCAGTCTGGTGACCGGAGACTGGACGAAAGCGAAGGACATGCTCGACCGAACTGCGGCTATCAGAGATGCCAGTTTTACCGCTCATCGATATCTGATTCTTGAAGCCCAAACCACTGGAAATTCGGAACGCATTGATGAGTTTGTGAGCCACATAGGTCTGGGCGACTACTCAGCCGTAGGCGGTTTATTAAACCAAGGAGCCATATATGTTGGTCTGTGGGCAGTAGCGGGAAGAATTCTTGACGATCAAGAACTCCTGGATCATGCAGGAGAATTTTCGCGAAAGGCGCTCGACGTCCAGCCTCCGCTCCCGCCATTGGCCCGGCAGCAACATCAAGTGTCAGTTTCGCTCGATATGATTTTGAATCGTGATGCAAGCCATGCCAAAGAACTCTATGAAGAACTGATGCCCTCTTCGGGAACAATGGTGATTTCTGACTCACTGTCTGGCGATCATCTACTGGGCTTGTTGGCCGACTTGTCAGGTGAATCAAATGTTGCCGTGGAACATTTTGAGGCGGCGATGGTGTTTTGCAGGGATGCGGGGTACCGGCCAGAGCTGGCGTGGACGATGGCTGATTACGCGGAGATGTTGAACACGCGAAATGAAGCCGGGGATAGCGAGCGGGCCGGTGAGTTGCAGGATGAGGCAATTGGAATCGCGCAAGAGCTTGGGATGAAGCCGTTGCTGGAGCGATTGCTGGGGCAGCGAGAGATACTGAAGTCTTGAAGCGTCGGATTTTGACAGCAGTTTTGACAGCAACGCAGGTGAACTAACTCCAAACTGACGCTGAACGAAAACGCTCACTCCAATCTGAAATCTGTACGAACCTGAACCACTCTGAACCCGTTTAGCAAGTTTCCTAAACCGGGAATCAATCCATCAAGCGATGGCTAATCGGAGTGTCATGGTGTTTTGCAAGTAGTGAACAGCACTCCCTCCCCCGTCTCCACCCCAAACATCGCCTAGATCACCAGTGAGACGCTTACTTTAAAAGTTCTTGATACCGTCCCGTTAGGCCCACCAAGATCCTACTTAGTTAACCCCAACTGCTGTCAAAACTGCTGTCAAAATAGAAAACGGCCAGGCCGATTTCTCGGTAACTGGCCGGTTTCTAATACAAAAAGATGGTCGGGATGACAGGATTCGAACCTGTGACCTCCGGTCCCCCAGACCGGTGCGCTAACCAGACTGCGCTACATCCCGAGGTATCGAAATGTAACACATGGCGTGTGTGGAATCAGTGGTTGATTTCTTGCGGTTTGCGCGCAAGACCCCGGCCATAGACGGATTCTGCGCCCAGCGCTCGGCCCATTGTCATCCCGGAGCCGCTTCAGAATCCGGGATCTCAGCTTGGAGCGCTGGTGCCGACCGATCAACCCATGAGCGCCTGCAATTCAGCGTGGCGTATTTCGTCCGCGACATCATGGCGAGGGCCACCAAGCCAGGCCGAGAGCACTTGGGGCGTGGGCAATTCGTGAATTGCCGCTACGGGAGAGGGGGCGCAGGTGCCCTTCCATGGCCTCAGGATACCTGTCCGGCGGGACCATCTTGATGAGGCGGTTTCGAGGCCGCTGCCGGTGCTAAGATTTCGGGTATGAATTTAGCTATGCAGGAGAGCTTGAAGGCTATCGTTGCGCGCCATGCGGAACTGGAACGGATGATGGCCGATCCGGAGGTGTTCGCTGACCCTTCAGCCAGGCAGCGGATTGGGCGCGAATATTCTGATCTTCAGCGTGTGGTGGAGTTTTCCAACCAGCACACTGCGGCTTCGTCTGAACTCGATGACCTTCGAGAGATGCTCGAGGGTGAGAACGACCCTGATGTGCTGGAGATGGCGAAAGAGGAGTCGGCTGAGCTTGAGTCTCGTCTGGAGGATATCCAGACCAATATCGAACTGGCATTGATCCCGAAAGATGCTGCCGAGCATGCTGACGCGATAGTAGAAATCCGCGCCGGGGTGGGTGGCGATGAGGCGGGCCTGTTTGCGGCTGAGTTGCTGCGCATGTACCAGCGCTACGCCGAAGGTCGAAAGTGGAAGTTTGAGATTCAGAACACCAACGATACCGGCGTGGGGGGAATCAAAGAAGCTATTTTCCAGGTACAGGGTGACGGAGCTTTCAAGCGGCTAAAACTGGAGTCCGGCGTTCACCGCGTTCAGCGCGTACCGGTCACTGAGTCGCAGGGCAGGATCCACACCTCTACCGCCACCGTGGCGGTGTTGCCCAAGGCCGATGAGATTGACGTTGAAGTTAAGGCGGAAGATATTCGCATCGACGTCTTCCACTCAGGTGGTGCCGGCGGTCAGAACGTCAACAAAGTCGCCACGGCCATTCGGATCACGCACAACCCCACCGGCGTTGTGGTGCAGGCGCAGAAAGAGCGATCGCAGAACCAGAACCGACAGGTTGCGATGGAGGAGCTACGCGCTCGGTTATGGGATCTTGAGTTGCGGAAGCAGCAGGATGAGATTAGCGCTGACCGAAAGGCCCAGGTCGGAACCGGTGACAGATCTGAGAAGATTCGTACGTACAACTTCCCGCAGGGACGCGTGACCGACCACCGAATTCACTTCACCAGCCACCAACTGGGGCAAATTATGGAGGGGGAGCTGGATGAATTTATCGACGCCCTCATTCGTGAGGAGCAAGCGCTCAAACTCGCCGCTGTCACAGCAGCAAGCTAGTCCTACGCGCCCCGCATCTATCGGGCAGGTCCTGTTCCAGGTTCGGACTGCCCTCTTTGAGTATGGTGCTGTCTCCGACGAGGAGGAGGGGAGGGCAGAAGCAGAGATTCTGCTACAACACCTTCTGAGCGTTGGCACCACCGAACTATTTGCTTCCATGCGCTCTCCCTTCCCGGCTGAGCAACGAGACGCGCTGCTGGCCGCGCTTGTCAGGCGCATTCGGCATGAGCCGCTCCGGTACATCACGGGCAGTTGCCCGTTCTATGGCCGGGAATTCAACGTAGACGCACGCGTGCTCATCCCACGACCAGAAACAGAACAACTGATAGATCTGGCGCTTGCGTGGGCTGTGGAGTCGAATCCAGAGTCCCTGCGCATCGCCGATATTGGCACTGGAAGTGGCGCTATCGCCGCGACGCTGGCCACGGAGTTGCCAATGCCTGAGGTTCACGCAGTAGATATCTCACGAGACGCGCTTGACGTCGCAACCGGCAACTGCGAGCGACTGGCAGGAGCGGGTTGCGTGGTATTCCACGAGGGCGACCTCACCGCGCCACTCAAGGGCCGATTCGACATACTGGTGGCCAACCTGCCGTATGTGCAGTTGAAAACGCTTGAGGACGCAGAACCTGAACTAGCTCATGAGCCGCGAGGTGCGCTGGATGGCGGCGCCAGCGGTATGGACGTCATCGACCGGCTGGTTCCGCAGTTGCCAGCGCTGATGAATCCCCAACACAGCCTGGTGCTGCTGGAGATTGACCCTCCACTGGCGGCACCCACGATCACGCTGGTTGAGAAGCATCTGCCCGGAGCGTCGATCACCATCCTGAGTGATTTCGCGGGACTGGCGCGAGTGGCAGAGATTCGGATAAATAGCTGAGGAGTTTTCGGCGTCACATCGCGTCTCTGCCTACGTAGCGCGGGCTTCCAGCCCGCGGGTTTGGCTTCGAGGGATGAACCGTTGGCGTCAGGATGATTTTCGTGCGGGCTGGAAGCCCGCACTACGAAGGTCACAAAATAAAAACACCCTCGCATGTGCGAGGGTGTTTTCTTCAGACTTATGTTGGCAGCGGTGTCTAACGCTTGGTGTACTGAGGCGCCTTTCGGGCACGCTTGAGACCGTACTTTTTGCTTTCCTTGACCCGGGCGTCGCGTGTCAGAAGACCGGCCGACTTGAGGGTTGGGCGCAGGTCTGGGTCCATGATCAACAGTGCGCGGGCGATGCCCAGAGAGACAGCTCCGGCCCAGCCGTTTATTCCGCCACCTTTGGCGGTTGCAACGATCTGTACGGAACTTTCAACTCCGGCTGACTTCAGTGGAGCTTCCGCTGATGCCATTGATGACACCGTGGTAAAGACTTCATCGGCTGGTTTGCCGTTGATGGTCATTCCGCCGTTGCCGGGGTAGAGCCGAACCTTTGCGACGGCACTTTTGCGTCGACCCAAAGCGTAGTAGTACTGCTGATCAGTCAATTAAGCGTCTCCTGACGCGATAGAAGTGGTTTCAGTTCCGATGATTTGTGCTGCGTGAGGGTGCTCCGGGCCTTTGTACACCTTCATGCGGCCGAGCATCTTCCGTCCGAGTTTTGTGCGGGGAAGCATACCCTTTACGGCCTGGATGATGATGCGGTCAGGGTGCTGCGCTTGCATGCGGCCGTAAGGAATGACCTTGCGATTGCCTGGGTACTGGCTGTGGCGGATGTATTCCTTCTGCTCAGCCTTCTTGCCGGTGATTTTGATCTTCTCAGCATTGATGACAACGACGTAGTCGCCAGAGAGGAGGTAAGGCACGTAGCCGGGCTTGTCTTTGCCCATGAGCTTCCATGCGATTTCTGTGGCCAGGCGGCCCAGAATCTTGTCGTCTGCGTCGATGACCTGCCAGCCTGAATCCATGTCAGATGCGCTGGGGTTATATGGCTTAAGTTTGATGACCATTGTCAGCTTTCAGCTACGCCGGCAGAGCGCCGGGTCCGGTTTCTGGGTAGTTGATCTTTGTGAGGCAGAGGCCGTGAGGGGCCATCAGCACGGTTCCTGCACCCTTCCGAGGTTGCTCAAGGAGCTTTGCGAAATCCTGTTCTGTCATTTTGGCTTTGCCAAGCTCTACCAACGTACCGACCATCCGTCGGATTTGCTGGTGGAGGAAGGCGTTAGCCTTGAACCAGATCGTGACCGTGTCGCCTTTACGCGTCACTTCGGTATCCATCATTCGACGAATTGTTGGGGCGCCAGGCAGGACGGACGGACCAGCGAAGGATGCGAAATCATTTGCGCCTTCAAACAGTTTGGCCGAGCGACTCATCGCTGCCTCATCGAGGTGTGAGTAGACGGTGGCGGCCAGGCGCCGGATCAACGGGCGTTCGATTTGCGAGTTGTTGATGGTGTACGTGTACTCCCTGGAGACTGCATCACGGCGCGGGTAGAACTCAGCATCAACGTGATGCGAACTGACCACCGCAACATCGTGCGGGAGGTGAGAGTTCATTGCGTTGGTCACAGTGTTCATGTCCAGGTAGGTTGAAACATCGAATGCCGCTACTTGATCTCTGGCGTGGACTCCGGAATCGGTTCGGCTTGCCATGTATGGCCTGATCGGCTGTTGAAACAGTTTGTGCAGCGCATCTTCAATTGCTGACTGCACGGTTCGATCTTTGGCCTGCAGTTGTGAACCCCGGAAGTCTGTCCCGTCGTACTCAAGTCGCAGTGCGATCCGCATCGGCGTAGCGACGCGGTTCAGTTCGATATCGCTTATTCCACCAACTCCAGAATCGCCATCTCAGCGCCATCACCCTTACGGGGGCCGAGTTTTATCGTTCGTGTGTATCCGCCGGGCCGGTCTTTGTACTGCTCGCCAAGCTCAGCGAAGACCTCATCGAGGAGTTTCTTGTCCAGCATGAGGTTGTAGGCCCTGCGTCGAGAGTGGAGCGATCCGTCCTTGGCCAGGGTAATCACTTTCTCAGCAAAACCACGTACCTCTTTGGCCTTTGGCAGCGTGGTGGTCACTTTGCGGTGGCGAATCAGGTCTGTGGTCAGACCCTTGAACATCGCCATTCTTGAGTTCGTTGGGCGGTCGAATTTACGACCGGATACTTTATGCCTCATTATGCCTGGGTCTCATCTGCAGATTCATCGGTAATTTCTTCGGTTGTATCGGCCGTGGTGTCGGTCGATGCGTCGTCTGCGGGAGCAGAACTTTCGTCGCCCGCCGCAGCATCGTCGCCCGCGACAGCATCGTCAGAAGAAGAGTCGTCCTCTGCGTCGTCGAGGAAGCCCTCCGAGGCGAGCATGTCATATAGTTCGTCGAGTGACTTCTGACCGAAGTTACGAATCTTCAGCAGATCGCGCTTCGGCATCTGAAGGACTACACCAACCCTGTTGATTCCCGCTCTCTTGAGGCAGTTCAGCGTTCGTGCTGATAGGCCCAACTGCTCCACGGGAGTGTTGTACGGACCAGCGTCAAGGATCACGGAGCCGGGCATATCATCCTCTGTACCGCCCTTTTCCAGGTTGGAGAAGAGGTAGAACCGCTCCATCAAACCTGCGGCGGCGGACCGAACGGCGTCGAGCGGAGTGATCGTCTGGTCGGTCCAGACTTCCATCACAAGGCGCTCCAGATCTGTCCTCTGGCCCACACGTGTGGCCTCAATGCGATAGTTGGCTTTCCTGATTGGGCTAAAGATGGCGTCCACGGGGAGTACGCCAATTGGCAGTCCTGCATCGTGGGTAGCTGGCGCATAGCCAACACCCTGCTCAACGTTCAACTCAATGGACAGTCTTGCCTCATTGGAGTCCAGCGTTGCGAGGTGAAGCTCCGGGTTGACGATTTCAAAGTCAGATGACGTCATGATGTCACCGGCTCGGACTTCGCCCTCACCTTCCACCTCAAGACGTAGTCTGCCAGGTCGATCGGCCAGTGAACGCAGGCGGACCTGTTTCACGTTCATGAGTAACTCGCCCACTTCCTCTTTTACGTGAGGGAGGGTTGAGTACTCGTGCAGGGCGTTATCAATTCGCACCCAGGTGACTGCAGTACCCGCCAGGGAGCTGAGGAGGCTTCGGCGCAGGGCGTTGCCAAGCGTCGTACCAAGTCCGCGGTCTAGCGGCTCAGCCACAAAACGGCCATACGATTCGGTCGCTTCTGCGACCGTGATCGAAAGTTTCGGAATGACCGGGGCTTCAGGAGGGAGGTCCTCCATAGTTGGTGCCCCGTAGAGATTTTCTAAGTTATTTTCCAGCATGAGACGCGCTCGCTTATCTCGCTATCTGCGTGAGTAGAACTCCACGATCATTCGTGTGTCTATTGCAGAGTCGATTTCGGTTGGTTCCGGCAGCGTGGTGATGGATCCAGTGACTTCACCGGTATCCACAGTTAGCCACGTGGGTGTGGGCCGCTTGCCGAGGGATTCAGAAACGATCTTGAAGATTTCAGTCTTGCGAGATTGTTCCCTCCAGCTCACCAAGTCTCCCTGTTTGATCAGGAAGGAGGGAATGCTGGCTTTACGACCGTTCACGGTGAAGTGGCCGTGGTTGACCAGCTGACGGGCCTGGTTCCTGGAATCGGCGAACCCCATTCGATATACAGCGTTGTCCAACCGTCGCTCAAGAAGCTGCAGAAGCCGGTCACCGGTCACTCCGCTCATGCGGTTGGCGCGGTCGATGTAGTTCTTGAACTGTCGCTCAAGAACGCCGTACATCTGTCGGGCTTTCTGCTTTTCCTGCAACTGAGTTCCGTACTCAGTGATCCGGCTGCGCATCATCTGGGATGCTTGCTGGCCGGGTTTACCTCGGTGCTTTTCAATTGCGCAACGAGGCGTGTAGCAACGCTCTCCTTTTAGAAAGAGTTTGTTGCCGTTGCGTCGGCATTGCCGACATACGGGTCCCGTGTAACGAGCCATGCTTGCTGTCTAATTCCTCCGTGGGTACCCCTGAGAACCCGATTAATGAATCGAACACTCAGGTCCGTTCCAGTCCAATATTTGGGCGTGAAACGAGAACTTGCTATGAATAGAGACCGGCGCTAGGTGCGCTTCTCCTTTTGGGGTCGACAACCGTTGTGAGGGGTTGGAGTTGTGTCTCGAATCACCGTGACGCGAAGACCTGCTCCCTGGAGCGCTCTAACTGCGGCTTCGCGACCGGCGCCGGGACCTTTGACGTAGACCTCAACGGTCTTCATCCCCTGGTCCATAGCGGATCTCGCAGCCTGTTCACTTGCGCGCTGGGCGGCATATGCGGTTCCTTTACGGGAACCCTTGAATCCAACCGTACCGCCGCTACCCCATGACACAACGTCTCCGTTGGGGTCAGTCAGGGTCACCACGGTGTTGTTGAATGTAGCGTGAACGTATACCCGTCCCTGTGGAACGAACTTACGCTCTCGTCTTCTCGTCCTGGCTCTTCTTGCCATCCGTCTCCTCTAGGTCGTCCTGTACCCCGTAAGCAAGGAATCGGGGGTGCTCCAAGGGGACAATTCCGCCAGCCGCAGCATCATTGTCACCAAACACAATAGACTGACTTTATTTGGTCACTTTTTTCTTGTTGGCGATAGCTCGTCTACCGCCGCGTTTTGTGCGGGCGTTGGTCTTCGTCCGCTGGCCCCTGACAGGTAGACCACGGCGATGCCGAAGTCCACGATAGGTGCCAATGTCTACCAACCGGCGAATATTCATCTGAGTCTCTCGCCGGAGATCACCTTCAATCACGTATTCGCCGCGCTCAACCGCCGCACGAACTCTGGCGATCTCTTCTTCATTCAGGTCTCGGACTTTGGGATCACCATCGATACCCGCGGACTCAGCAACCTTCGTGGCTCTGCTGGCTCCAACTCCGTAAATAGAGCGAAGCGCAACGTTGAGTCGCTTATTGTCCGGAACATTTACACCGGCTATAAGTGCCATATTCGCGTCCTAACCCTGTCGCTGCTTGTGCTTTTTGACTTCACAGATGACGCGCAATACGCCACGACGGCGAATAATTTTGCACTTGGCACAGCGAGGTCCTATTGATGCTCGTACTTTCATAAGTGTTATCCGATGCCCGCTACTTGAACCTGTAGGTGATTCGACCTCTTGAGAGATCGTAAGGAGATAGTTCTACCAGGACTTTATCGCCCGGCAGAATTCGAATGAAATTCATTCTGATTTTGCCCGATGCGTGGGCCAGGACCTCATGTCCCGTAGGTAGCTCCACCCGAAACGTCACGTTAGGCAACGCCTCCGTGACGGTTCCTTCCAGTTCAATAGCTTCTTTCTTCGGCAAACCCTCTACTTTTCCTTCCGATTCACCTGGCTTCTCAGCCGAGTGATGTCAAGACTTCCGGACCTGACTCAGTGATCACGATTGTGTGCTCAAAGTGAGCTGACAGTTCGCCATCCTCAGTAACTACGGTCCATCCGTCGTCCAAGACCCGGGTGTCCCATCCACCAATGTTCACCATTGGCTCAATTGCGATGGTCATACCCGGTTTGAGAACTATGCCCCTTCCACCCTGTCGGTAGTTTGGAACCTGAGGAGGCTCGTGAAGTCTGCGGCCAATTCCGTGACCGGTGTATTCGCGAACCAACTCAAAACCGAGTGGCAGCACGTAATCCTCAATTGCGGCGCCGATGTCACCAATTCGGTTACCCGGTTGAGCCGCTTCAATTCCTATTTCCAAGGATCGCCTGGTCGTTTCAACCAGCGCCCTTGTTGTTTCATTACCTTCACCGGCTATCAGCGTTACTGCTGCATCGCCGTGGAAGCCGTTGACGACAGCGCCCACATCCAACTTGACCAGATCCCCGTCCTGGATCACCCGCTTGCCAGGTATGCCATGGACAATCTCCTCGTTCACAGAAGTGCATATGACACCCGGATACGGGGTGATGCCCGGTATTGGCTCATAGTTCAAAAAGGATGGCTGTGCACCATTCTCCTTGATAACTTCACGCGCAACACGGTCAAGCTCACCTGTACTGACGCCCGGTTGGGTTGCTTCACGCAACCGCTCGTGCATCATGGCCACTACCTTACCTGCACTGCGCATAGCTTCAAGCTCACGCGCCGATTTGATAGTTGCCCCTGGAGAACTTGACTCTTGAAACATCAGAACCCGCGACAAGACAGTCCCAAAACGGGACAACTATAGATTATAGACGAACGTACGCGCATAGTGCAGTGTCTCAGGGTGAAGTGGCGCTAACTAGTGATTCAAATACGCCATCTGGGCTGCCCGCGCCGTCCACAGTTATTAGCTTTTTGCGCCCTCGATAGTAGTCGAGAACGGGAGCGGTTTGTTTGTCGAACACCTGTAGCCGATTCTTTACGGCCTCTGGTTGGTCGTCCTCGCGCTGCTCCAATTCGCCGCCGCATTTGTCGCACTCACCGGCGGTTGCAGGAGGTGAGTAAGTCAGGTGATAGGGCGTTTTGCAGCCTTTACACGTAGCTCTGCCAGCCAGCCGGTTCACCAGCACTTCACGATCGACATCTATCGAAATAGCGAGGTCGATTGAACCGCCGGCGTCGTAAAGCGCCTCATCAAGGGCTACCGCCTGAGCGACTGTGCGTGGGAATCCATCCAAAATAATGCCTTCGCTAGCGTCGTCAGCCTGAAGACGCGACACAATCATGCCAATCATGACATGGTCTGGCACAAGGTCACCGGCGTCCATGAACGTCCTGGCTTTGAGCCCAAGATCAGATGCAGCGGCAACCTCAGCCCTCAGCATGTCTCCTGTGGACACGTGGGGTGCTTTGAGATGATCCGAAAGGCGTGGTGCCTGGGTCCCTTTTCCCGCGCCGGGGGGACCCATAAGTACGACCCTCAATCTATCGCTCCGTTATCCGTGCAGAACCGAGGGTGGCCCTAACGGAGGAATCCTTCATAGTTGCGCATCAGAAGTTGTGATTCCAACTGACGCATTGTGTCCAGGGCAACGCCAACCATGATCAACAAGCTGGTGCTGCTCAGAATTGACGTAGTGCTGGGGAGATCAGTAACCAGCCCGGTGAACCACGGCACAACTGCTATGAATCCCAGGAATAGTGCGCCACCCCATGTGATCCGGAGCATGACGCGCATTAAATAGTCGTTCGTAGGACGGCCAGGCCTGATGCCTGGAATGAAGCCGCCGTTCTTCTGCAGGTTCTCAGCAAGGTTCTGCTGGTTGAAGACCACCAGCGTGTAACCGAACGTGAATATGAAAACCAGGAAGAAGACAAAGAGCCAGTAGAAGCCGGACGCCGGATTGAAGTTATTGACGAGGAAGGCCGCTGCACGGGGGACAAACGCAGTGCTGGCAGGGTCAACGAAGTAACTGGCAATAGTGGGTGGAAGAATCAGCAATGAGAACGCAAAGATTAACGGGATCATTCCCGCGGAGTTAACGCGCAATGGGACATGAGTGGCGCCAGCTTGTTTATACATACGGCCGCCGCGGAACACGCTTCTGCCGTATTGAACCGGTATTCTGCGTTGAGCCTCATTGAAGTAAACAATGAGATAGACAATCGTCAGTCCCAGTGCGACCAGCGTGAATAGTTCAAAGGACTGGTCACGCAACAGCCACCCCTGACCGACTACGCTGGGCAATGTGGAGACAATTCCACCAAAGATGATGAGAGAGAGGCCGTTACCAATACCTTTCTCTGTGATCAACTCACCCAGCCACACCAGGAACATTGTTCCGGCGGTAAATGAGATCAGGATCGCAAGCGTAGGGATTATCTGACCGGCCCCAAGGCCGACTCCCTGAATTGCGCTGCCATGGGTGCCACCAATACCACTCTGCAGGAACGTGAGCTGACCCCAGCCCTGAAGGAATGCAATAGGTACGGTGAGGTAATGGGTGTACTGGTTGATCTTCTGTCGGCCGAACTCGCCTTCTTGCGAAAGTTCTTTCAACGACGGAATCACCGTCGTCATGATCTGCATGATGATCGACGATGTGATGTAGGGATATACGCCCAGTGCAGCGATGCTCAGGTTCCGCAGGGCGCCACCTGAGAAGAGGTCGAAGAATCCAAGCAGCGCGTTATTGTCGAACGCTGCGGCCAACGCGTCACGATTGACTCCGGGCACAGGCACGTTGGCCGCGAACCGGTATATAACCAGCATTGAGAGGGTAAACAAAATGCGGAACCGGAGGTCCGGAACGCGCATAGCATCAAAAACGGCCTGAAGTAGTGCTGGCCGTCCGGTTTCAGTCCCTGAGGCTTGGGCGCCTTGTACCATTATTCCTCGCTGCCGTTTTCAGTTTCCGTAGCTACGGCACCAAGAATGATCACCGTGCCACCCGCGGCCTCGATTTTTTCGCGAGCCGACTTACTGAATCCGTGTGCAGAAACCTTCAAAGCTCTGCCCAAATCACCATCGCCGAGAATCTTGATCATGGTTCTCGCCTTCTTGACTATACCCGCGTCTCTGAGAGAAGTGGGAGTCACTTCTGAGTCAGCTTCAAACGCGTTTAGGCGATCCACGTTCACTGGGGAGTACTGCTTCTTGAAGATATTCGTGAAACCACGCATGTACGGCAAGCGCTTGATGAGGGGCAGTTGCCCACCTTCAAACAGCGGGTGGACCTGACCTCGAGCCTTCTGGCCCTTGAGTCCTCGACCGGCTGTTGAGCCTCTTCGGCCCGAGTCACCGCGTCCTACGCGACGTTTTTGTGCTCGCGATCCGGGTGCTGGCTTTAATTCGTGGAGTCCCATGGGTTCTTACTTACTCAGACTTCTTGGCCCGGCTGCGAGCGCTAGCGGCTCGCGTACCGGTTGTTGTTTTCTTAGATGTCGATGACTTTGATTTCGTCGCGGCCTTTTTGGTGGCCGTCGACTTTGCAGCTGCTGTTTTCGCCTTTGGCTTGTCGTCTGAAGTAGCAGCCTTCTTGGCCGGTTCAGCAGCAGGAACATCCGCGATCTCTTCGAACGAAACCAGATGGGCTACGGTTCGAATCATTCCGCGAATGGAACCTGAGTCCGCCTGTTCTACGGTCTGTCCAATCTTACGTAGGCCAAGGCTTCTCAAGGTCTCACGGTGGGAACGACGAGTGCCGATTGGGCTTCGGGTCTGTTTGATTCGCAACATTGGTGTTTAACTAAGCCTCAGTTGTGGCCGCTGGCGTTGCTACCACTGGAATGTTTCGGCGCTTGGCACGCTCAACCTTGGGATCGCGCATGCTTCGAAGGCCTTCAACAGTTGCCTTAAGAACATTTATCTTGTTGTTTGAGCCAAATGTCTTGGACAGTACGTCCTTAACTCCGGCTGCTTCCATGGCCGCGCGCACGCCTCCACCTGCAATCACGCCTGTACCAGGCGCTGCGGGCTTGAGGAAAACCTTCGCTGCTCCGAACTTGGATACAACTTCGTGAGGGATGGTAGTGTCAGCAAGAATCACAGGAGTGAGGTCTTTGCGAGCATTGGTCGTGCCCTTACGGACAGCGTCCGGGACAGCTTTGGCTCGGCCCAGGCCCACACCAACGCTGCCCTTGCCATCGCCAACGACGACAAGCGCTGTGAAGGTCAGGTTTCCGCCACCCTTCACAACTTTGGTGACACGGCGAATCTGAACTACGCGCTCAATGAGCCCGGAGTCTTCCTGTTCCGGTCGGCGCCCGCGGCGTCCACCTCTGTTTTCACTTCCACGGTTCATTTAGAAATCAAGTCCTTCTTCTCGGGCAGCATCGGCGAGCGCTTTTACTCGACCGTGATACCGGTAGCCACCTCGATCGAAAACCACGGTCGTGATGCCAGCGGACATTGCCCGCTTTGCCACGGCTGTACCAACGGCCTCTGCGCCTTCAATCTTCCCGTTGACTGGGCCTTTGACATCAGCGTCAAGGGTTGATGCTGACACCAGCGTGTTGCCGGCTGTGTCATCAATAACCTGCGCGTAGATGTTGTTGGCGCTTCGGTAGACGGAGAGACGCGGCCTCGCGGCAACACCGCTCACCTTTTTCCGCACTCGACGGTGCCTGACCATTCGTGGCCTTGAATCATATTTGCGTGACGGCACTTACGCTGCTCCCATTGCACGCTTGCCAGGCTTGGTCCGCACGTCTTCGTCCGTGTACCTGATGCCCTTGCCTGTGTACGCGTTTGGCTTTCTTATTGAACGAATCTGGGCAGCCTGCTCGCCAACCACCTGTTTATCAACACCACTCACAATAACGCGGTTCTGACCTTCGACGGACAGCGTTATGCCGTCCAGCGGGTCGACGTCAACGGGATGGCTGTAGCCAACGTTGATAACAACGCCCTTGCCCTGTTGCTGGACACGGTAACCGGTCCCAACCAGGTCCAGACCCTTCGTAAATCCGTCGCTCACACCCGTGACCATGTTGGCCAACAGACTTCGAGTCAGACCATGGAGAGCGCGAACGCGGTCTTGCTCGCTTGAACGACTTACTTTCAGCACCGCATCATCAAGGTTGATGTTGATAGTGGCGCTGAAGTTGGCGGAAAGTTCGCCTTTTGGTCCCTTAACGGTGACCGCTGATCCGTCGATTTTTACATCAACGCCAGAGGGCACAGCTATGGGCGCATTTCCGATTCTTGACACGTATGTTTATTCCTGAGGGCTACCAGAGGTAAAGAAGAAGCTCGCCACCCAGGCCCTGACGCCATGCGTCTCGACCCGTAACGATGCCTTTGGATGAGGAGATAAACGCCACACCCAGACCGCCGTAGTAACGAGGGATCTCGTGGTGACCCACGTAGACCCTAAGTCCGGGACGGCTAACTCGCTTCAATCCGCTAATTACCGGAGTCCGATTCTCGTAATACCTGATATCTATCTTGAGATCGTTCTGCGGTTTCTTGTCAATCACTTCGTATCCGGAGATGAAGCCTTCTCTTTCCATTATTTTGGCAATGGAAGTCTTCATCTTTGAGGATGGCATTGTTACTGACGTGTGACGCGCCTGTATGGCGTTTCGTACACGAGTCAGCATGTCAGCTACTGGGTCAGTCGGCGGCACTTGTTTCCACTCCGTCCGTTCTAAACGCTTGCTTTGCGGATTCCAGGGAGTTCTCCCCGAAGCGCAAGCTCTCGGAAGCAAATTCGGCACATGCCCACAAAACGGATATATCCGTGTGGCCTACCGCACCGATGGCACCGATTATGGAAGCGAACCGCATACTTCGGAGGTTTCTTCCACTTCTCGATCATGCATTTTTTTGCCAACGAATATTCCTCTAATGCTCTAAGTCGTTACGGGAACCGCATCCTCGACACGCGTAAATGGCATGCCAAGGAGTTCAAGGAGGCGGCGTGCCTCTTCATCGTTATGCGCGGTGGTGATGATGTTCACCTGAAGGCCGCGCATACGGTCAACCCGATTATAGTCGATCTCCGGAAAAATGATCTGCTCTCGCAGGCCCAGGGCGTAGTTGCCTCGACCATCGAAACTTTTTCGAGACACACCATGGAAGTCCCGGACTCTTGGCAGTGCTGTGTTGATCAATCGATCAAGAAACTGCCACATCTTCAGGCCACGCAGGGTTACGGTCACACCCACAGGCATGCCATCTCGGAGCTTGAAGTTGGCGATTGATTTTCTGGCCTTTGTCACTACTGCATGCTGGCCAGTGATCTGAGTGAGGTCTTCCTGGGCCTTCTGGACAATGTCCAGGTTCTGTCGGCCTAGGGCCTGAATAGACTCCCCTCCAACACCAATATTTAGGACAATTTTGGTGGGCTTTGGGATTTCCATTGGATTTGTGTAACCAAAATCCCGTTCAAGCGTGGCTTTTACCTCGTCAATGTACAGCTGTTCCAGCCGGGTTTTCTGACGTGACGTGATATCCGCAGCCGACTTTTCAGCCGGAGCTTTGTCGGCTGGGGCCTTCTTAGCCGGAGCCTTCTCAGCGCCATCATCATCCTGCCCTGCAGTCACAGTCTTCGCTTTTGCAGCAGCGGGCTTCTTAGCTCCAGCTTTTGCTCGCGATCCACTGGCGGCTGGAGTCTTACGACTTGCACGCTTTTTTACCGCCGCCTTCGGCGTTTCCTCTTCGGCCCCTTCGGGCGTTGTGGCTTCGTTTTCGGCCACTTGCTACTCCAAAACCTCGTTGCATGCCTTGCAGATTCGCACTTTCGTGCCGTCTCCAAGTATCCGTGTACCAATCCGCGACTTTTCGTCGCAGGACGGGCAAACGATTTTTACGTTTGACATATTCAGCGGAGCTTCTTTTGTGGTTAGACCACCCCGCGTTTGACCACCCTGCTGGCCCAGATGCCGAGTCACGATGTTCAAACCTTCAACAAACAGGCGATCTTTACGCGGCTCAACTCTGAGTACGCGACCTCGCTTGCCTTTGTCACGACCGGCCGTAATAACGACCTGATCATTTCTACGAATTCCAAATGCCATTCCTAGAGCACCTCTGGTGCCAGCGAGACAATGCGCATGAACTCTTTGTCTCGGAGCTCCCGGGCTACCGGGCCAAAGATGCGAGTGCCTCTTGGATTCTTTTCAGTGTCAATGATTACTGCTGCGTTGTCATCAAAACGGATGTAAGAGCCATCGGGCCTTCGCTGTGGGCTCACCGTCCGGACAATTACGGCCCGCACTACTTCATGATTTTTCACGGTTGAGTTTGGAGTTGCTTCCTTTACAGCAGCGGTTATTACGTCTCCAATCTTTCCGTAGCGTCGGCGACTTCCACCTCGAACCTGGATACAAAGAATTTCTCTGGCGCCAGAGTTGTCCGCAACTTTGAGTCGGGTCATGTGTTGAATCACGGTTCGTTACTCCCCCGACCCATCGGTCACAATAACGCCAGCTTCCGGATCAACCTCTGAAGGCTGAACCTCAGCTACGTCCACTGCTTTGACAATTTCAACCAATCTCCACCGTTTGGTCTTGGAAATCGGCCGGGTCTCTTCGATCAGCACTACGTCGCCAATCGATGCCTGATTAGTTTCATCATGTACGTGAAATCTGGAGGCGCGTCTTCGTGCCTTGCCGTAAATAGGGTGACGGCTGGTCCACGAGTACGACACGACGATGGACTTGTCCATCTTGTCGCCAACCACGGTCCCGACCCGCTGTTTGCGGCCCAGTGTCTCTTTGGTGGTCAAGCTTCGAGCCTCCGAGCAATCTCTCGCTCTTTAATCACGGTTTGGATCCGTGCAATATCGCGCCGAGTCTTGCGGATTTCACTGAAATCCGTGAGTTGTAGTGTTGCCGCCCTGAACCGGAGGTTCATGAGCGAGTGCTGACGATCATCCAGCGTTTCCACCAGGTCGTCATTTTCAAGCTGTCTTACTTCGCTAATGTCCATGATATCCAGTGACTAGAACTGTTCTTCTCTCGAAATTATCTGGGTTGCCATTGGCAACTTATGTGCCGCTCGGGCAAGTGCTTCACGAGCGATATTTTCTGGGACTCCACCAATCTCAATAACCATCCGACCGCGCTTGACCACGGCAACCCACTGTTCAACCGCACCTTTGCCACCACCCATACGGGTTTCCGCCGGCCGGGATGACACGGGTTTATCCGGGAAGACCCGGATGTAGATTTGCCCACCACGTGAGACGTAGTGAACGATTGCTCGCCGGGCGGACTCAATGCTGCGTGCGGATAGCCACGCAGCGCTGAGGGATTTGATGCCAAACTCACCGTAACTTAGCTTGCTGCCGGATACGGGCGCACCGCGGCGCTTGCCGCGCTGCTGCTTTCGCCATTTTGATCGTGATGGTTGAAGCATTGCCTACTCTTTTTCTTCGCCCGGAGTCTCTTCAGGTGCAGCCTTCGGCTTTGGGGTCCTCTTCCTCACTGCCGTTTTAGGAGCAGGTTTGGCTGCGGCCTCAGGAGCTGTCTCCGGTGGCGTATCAATAATTTTGGTCTCAACGGCTCCAGCCTCTGGAGCTGCTGAGGCTGGAGCCTTTACAGCGCCTTCTGCAGTTGGCTGATCGCCGCCACCGCCACGTCCGCGGCCACCACCTGGTCTTGGGCCAGATGGTCGGGTGGTCCGTCTGGCGCGCCGACCTGGGCGCGAGTCTTCAGCAGGAGCATCGGCCTGTCTCATGGCGGTGCCAACGATAGCGGCGCCGGTTGAAAGGTCGCCGGTATAAATCCATGCTTTTACGCCAATTCGACCAAACGTCGTGGCGGCTTCAGCGATAGCAAAATCAACATTTGCACGAAGGGTATGGAGCGGTACTCGACCATCCATCGCCTTTTCAGTTCGAGCGATCTCAGCACCGCCCAGCCGTCCGCCGCAAACGATCTTGATGCCCTGAGCACCGGCCTGCATTGTGCGGGTGATGGACTGACGCATCGCACGACGGAACGCGACCCGACGTTCGAGTTGCTCTGCGACATTACGTGCGACGAGGTATGCATCAAGTTCTGGCTGCCGAATCTCCTGAATGTTCAGGCGAGCGCGCTTGCCCGTGAGCTTCTCAAGATCGCTACGCAGTTCGTCCACACGTGTCCCGCCCCGGCCAATGACAATGCCCGGTCGTGCCGTGTGAATTGAAATTACAAGTTCCTGCGGACCTCGTTCGATCTCAGTTTTAGAAATTCCGCCACTGTCTTCATAGCGGGTTGAGATCATTTTTCGGATCTTCTGATCTTCAATCGCCAGAGCGGAGTATGCCTTACCGCCTGAGGCGAACCAGCGAGCCTGCCAGGGGACCGTCGTTCCGAGTCGGAATCCTATTGGATGGGTCTTCTGCCCCAATTGCTACTCCCCGCCTTCGCTGTTGGCAGTGACGTCATCTACCTCAACAATGAGGTGACAACTTGGCCTGTTGAATGATCCGGCCCGGCCACGTGCCCTAGGTCGAATTCGCTTGAGTCGCGGTCCTTCGTCAACCGTAATCCTTGATACATGAAGGCTGTCACGGTTCATGAAATCATTATTCTCTGCGTTGGCGACCGCTGAATTGATGGTCTTCATTACGATCTCAGCCGATGGCGATTGCGTGAATCGCAGCATGCTCACGGCAGACGCGATGTCTTTGCCGCGCACCATGTCGCAGACAATGCGCATCTTCTTTGCAGAGATGCCCAATCCTTTGGATCTTGCTCTTACCGCCATCGTTATCGTTCGCTTCTAAATGCCTGTATATCTGTAGTTCGTTACTGACCCTATCGAGGGCCGGAGGCTCGGTCACCTCTGGAAGAATGCCCTCGGAATGTCCGAGTTGGGGCAAACTCTCCCAGCTTATGACCAACCATATTTTCTGAGATCAACACCGGAATATGCCGCCGACCATCGTGCACGGCAATGGTAAGGGCCACCATGTCCGGCATGATTGTGGACGCACGCGACCACGTCTTGATGACGGTTCGAGTGTTGGCTCTTTGAGCCGCCTCAACCTTTTTCATCAACTTGGGTTGAATGTACGGGCCTTTTTTGACTGATCTAGACATACCTAATTCCGACTATTCCGGTGTTTACCGCTTGTATCGTCTCCGGACGATCAACTTATCTGACGCTTGCTTACGACGCGTCCGAGGACCTAACGCGGGCTTACCCCACGGGGTCTTTGGACCAGGCATTCCAATTCCTGCCCGGCCTTCTCCACCACCATGTGGGTGGTCCCCGGGGTGCATAGCGGAGCCACGAACACCAGGTCGACGGCCTCTGTGCCGACTTCTGCCTGCTTTGCCCAGTTTGATGTTTTTGTGATCAATATTTCCAACCTGACCAACGGTGGCACGGCATCTGCCAAGCACCAGCCGCATCTCGCCAGATGGAAGCCTCAGAAGCGTGTAGCCCTCTTCGTGAGCCATCACCTGAGCAACCGTTCCGGCGCTGCGGACCATCTTCGCTCCGCTACCGGGCTTCAGCTCAATATTGTGGACGAACGTTCCAGTTGGCAGATCCTTCAACTCCGATGAGTTGCCAGGGGTGACGCCGTTCTCGCCAACCTGACCAATCTTTACGCCAACAGTAACTCCTTCAGGAGCAACAATGTACGCCTTGATGCCGTTCTCATAGGTAATCAGAGCAATGCGGGCAGAGCGGTTCGGGTCGTACTCAATCGCCTCAACTATGGCTGTGGCATCCCGATTCCGATCGAAATCGATAATTCGGTATTGGCGCTTGTGTCCACCACCTCGGTGTCGAACTGTAATCCGACCCCTGTTGTTCCGTCCGCCGGTCCTCTTGATTGGTCGCAGAAGCGATTTTTCAGGCTTGCTTTTCGTGATTTCTTTGAAGTCAGCAAGAATAGTGCCGCGCTGGCCGGGGGAAGTTGGTTTGTAAATCTTTAGTGGCATTGCCGACTATGCTCCCTCGAACAGCTGAATCGTATCGCCGGACCGCAGCGTCACGATGGCTTTTTTCCAAGCCGGGGTGGTGGTCATTCGCGGGCCATAGCGTTTAGTTTTACCCGGTACTTTCAGGGTGTTAACGCTCACGACACTCACGTTGAAGGCGACTTCAACGGCACGCTTAATCTGTGGCTTGCCAGCCTTCTTATTGACTTCAAATACGTATTTGCCAACCTCGCCAAGAAGAGTCGACTTCTCCGTGACGATTGGCCTTCGCAGGATTTCCCAGGTGTGCATATCTGGCCCCTTAAGCTCCTACACCGGCGGCCGCCATTGGCCTGCCCTTAGATGCCCAGATCTCATTCACTCTCTCGGCGGCGCCTCGGGTGAATACGATTTTGCGTGCGCCGAATATGTCCAGCGGGTTGATCAGATCGGCGGGCTGTATTGATATGTCGGCCAGATTAGCCGCTGACAGGCGCAAGACAGAGTTGTCTCCGTTGGTAATCACTAGCGCCTTGCGGTCGACACCAATGGCAGAGAGGGTCTTGACCAAGGTTGACGTGCTTGGAGAATCAGCGGTCAGCTCATCCACAAACATGATCTTGCCTTTTCGGAGTTGGTCTGAAAGAGCGATCTTAAGGGCTAGCCGCCGCATCTTCACGGGAATTCGTATCCGGTAGCTCTTAGGGTGTGGTCCGTGCGCAACCGCACCACCGCGCTGCGTTGGGGAGCTTCGATCGCCGAGACGTGCGCGACCTCCACCCTTCTGCGCTCGTAGCTTGCGGTTCGAGGAAATGACATCGCTACGGTTCTTGGTATCGTGTCCGCCCTGACGCTTGTTCGCCTGCTGAGCCACGATGACCTGGTGAAGCACCGGCTGGTTCATCTTGAGATTCCAGACAGTGTCGTCCAGCTCTAGAATTCCGGCTTCGCCGCCTGTGTTATTTATGACCTTTACTTCCATCAGGAAGTGGTCTCCTTCTCTTCACTCTCTTCGGTATCTGATGACTCTTCTGCTTCGGCCTCAACTTCAGCGGAAGCCTCCACGGCGTCATCGGTCGTTTCTTCTACAGCGGATGTTGTTGCGTCAGCATCATCAGTCGAGACTTCTGCAATGTCGTCTACGACATCCTCAACAGTGGCCGCTTCTACGATTGGCTCCGGTGTTTCGTCCTCAAGAGGCAGAACACCGAACAACACCGGGCGCGTTTCAGCGTCTGTGCGTCTTTTAAGCTCGATACGAATGATGCCGTTTTTTGCTCCCGGAACGGAGCCGGTCAAGGCAATGATATTTCTGTCCTCATCAACAAGCGCGATCTTGAGGCCAACGTTTGTGACCGTACGAGCGCCCATGTGACCAGCCATGCGGGTGCCCTTCCAGACACGACCGGGAGAGGAACCGGCTCCAATCGAGCCAGGTGCACGGTGTCGGTCGGACTGGCCGTGAGTCTTGGGGCCACCAGCAAATCCGTGTCGACGAACGCCACCGGCGAATCCGCGACCCTTTGACACACCCTGAACGGAGACTATGTCACCGGCCTGAAATACCCCGGCGCCCATAGACTGTCCAACTTCGTACTCGGACAACTCATCTACAGAGAACTCTTGCAGGTGGCGGAATCGGCCACCAGAGCGTGCAAGATGGCCTGCACTGGGCTTGTTGATGTGCTTCGCATTCTGGAATCCAACCTGCACGGCCTCGTAGCCGTCACGGGCTGCGGTGCGAATCTGGGTAACGACGCACGGGCCAACCTCAACCAGGGTGACGCCATCAGAGCGGCCGTCTTCCCAGTAGAGGGTGGTCATCCCTACTTTTCGTCCCAGTAATCCTTCAATAGTCATAGGAGTGAGTTATCTACGTCTTAATTGATTCTAGCTTTAGAGTTTGATTGAGATGTCGACGCCAGCAGGAACGTTCAGCCGTGTCAGCGAATCAATCGTTTTCGATGTTGGCTCAAGGATGTCGATGAGCCTCTTGTGGGTCCTGAGTTCAAAGTGTTCTCGGGACCTCTTGTCAACGTGGGGACCACGAATTACGCAGAACCGCTTGATTTTTGTGGGCATTGGCACAGGGCCAGCCACTGCAGCGCCTGTCCGCTCCGCCGCTTCGACAATCTGACTTGCAGATAGATCAAGCACACGGTGATCAAACGCTTTGAGAATGATTCTTACCTTTTGGCCTGGCATTCCTAAGCTTTCATACCCTCAAGAACCGACCGCGGGGCCGGAGCGTAGTGATCGAATTCGAGCGTAAATGCTGCTCGACCGGTTGTTATAGATCGGAGATCGGTGGCGTATCGGAACGTTTCCGAAAGCGGAATCGTGCCATTGATCGTCTGTGTAGCGTCGTCACCTACCATGCTCTGGATCTGCGCTCGACGAGAGTTGAGGTCTCCAAGACAATCACCGAGGAATTCGGCAGGTGTCACAACCTCAATTTTCATCACAGGCTCAAGAAGCACGGGAGACGCCTTCGCCGCTGCGGACTTGAAGGCCATTGATGAGGCGATCTTGAAGGCCATCTCAGAGGAGTCAACCTCGTGGAAGCTGCCGCCAGTGAGAATGCCTTTGATATCAACGGTCTCATATCCGGCCAGTATTCCTGTTGAAACAGCTTCCCGGAATCCAGCCTCAGCAGCCTTCTGGTAGTCCATTGGGAGTACCGCACCGGTGATTTCGCTCTCCCACTGGATCCCATCACCGGTTGGCACCGGCTCAACACGGAGCCTCACATCACCGTACTGACCGTGACCACCAGTCTGGCGCACAAAACGGCCTTCAGCCGCAGCGGTACGCGAAATGGTTTCACGGTAAGCAACCCGGGGCTCGCCAACATTCACTTCAATGTTGAACTCTCGGCGCATTCGCTCAACTGTGACATCAAGGTGGAGTTCGCCCATTCCGGCGATGACGATCTGTCCACTGTCCTGATCTGTGCGAACTGTAAATGTGGGGTCTTCATCGGCAAGACGAACCAGCGCCGTGTCCATTTTTTCCTGATCGCCTCGTGTCTTCGGCTCAACGGCCACGGAGACGACTGGTTCAGGGAATGTAATTGACTCAAGAACTACCTGGTTGGCCTGGTCGCAGATTGTATCGCCGGTGTATGCCTTCTTGAGGCCAATTGCGGCAACAATCTCACCGGGGCCAGCCTCTTTGATCTCTTCGCGAGATTCTGCGTGGATGCGCATCAGTCGACCCAGGCGCTCACGCTGCCGTCGGCCAGGATTGTAAACATTCTCACCACTGACAAGTTTGCCAGAGTAGATACGCAGATAGACAAGGCGGCCAACGTGCTGGTCGGAGACTACTTTGAACACGATAGCAGCAGCCGGTTGGTCCAGTGAAGGCAGGCGCACCAACGTCTCTTCCGTCTTGGGATCAAAGCCAGTGGCGGGCGGGACGTCCTCAGGGGATGGTAGATAGTCAACGATGGCATCGAGGATAGGGGCGACACCCATGCGACGGAGTGCGCTCCCACAGAGGGTCGGCTGGATCTTGCCAGCGATAGTCCCTTTGCGAATGCCTTCAACGATCTCTTCTTCTGAAATCTCTTCGTCTACAAGGAACTTCATCATAAGGTCATCGTCGGCTTCAGCTACCTTCTCAATCATTTGAGAACGACGAACTTCTACTTCGTCGGCCAGGTTTGCCGGGATTTCCATCTCTTCAGGAATGGGGGCGTCTGGCACGAAGCGGTATGCCTTGCGTCTAATCAGATCGATGGCGCCAGTGAAGTCCCCTTCAGCTCCTATCGGAATCTGAATGGCGACCGGGTTACCGCGAAGCCTGGCCTTGATGGACTCAATGGCCTTGAAGAAGTCGGCCCCAGCCCGATCCATCTTGTTGATAAATACGCACCGCGGAACACTGTACTTGTCGGCCTGACGCCAGACTGTCTCAGATTGCGGCTGCACACCGGCAACGGCATCGATGACTACGACACCGCCATCCAGAACCCTGAGCGATCGCTCCACTTCCGCAGTGAAGTCAACGTGGCCGGGGGTATCAATAATATTGACTTCAAACCCGCGCCACGCCGTTGTAGTGGCCGCTGAGCCAATGGTGATGCCACGCTCCCGCTCAATGTCCATGAAGTCCATCACCGTGTTGCCATCGTCGATGTTTCCGACGCGGTGGGTCATTCCTGTGACGTACAGAACATTCTCGGTGACGGTGGTCTTACCGGCATCAATGTGCGCGATAAATCCAATGTTTCGGATCTGCGCCACTGCGCGGTCTGATTTTGTTGTCGGGGCTGTAGCCATTTTTATCTTCTGCCCGCTAATTCGGGCGGAGCCAAACAGGCTCCTCTTCTAGGTTGTCTTCAATATCTCTTGTAATCGATTTACCTGCCAGCGATTACCAGCGGTAGTGAGCGAACGCTCTGTTGGCCTCCGCCATTCTGTGCAGTTCCTCTCTACGTCGGACAGCCGATCCCTGACCTCGAGAAGCTTCAAGCAACTCTTCGTACAGTCGGCGATGCATTGGTCGGCCGGCTCGCGCTCGTGCGGCGGCTACCAGCCAACGAAGTGCCATTGCGGTTCGGCGATCAGGCCGAACTTCAGTTGGCACCTGGTAAGTTGCTCCACCAACCCGGCGTGACTTCACTTCCAACGCGGGCGTGGCGTTTCGAACTGCCTGTTCAAATATCTCCACAGCCGGACGACTTACTTCTTGTTCAAGGGCTTCCATGGCTGAGTAGACGGCCTTCTGGGCCTTGGTCTTCTTGCCGCCCAACATCACTTTATTAATGAAGCGCGTAAGAAGAACGCTGTCATAGCGCGGATCCGCGGGAATCACCCTGCGTGGTGCTGCTCTTCGGCGTGCCATCTATGTAACTCTCTTGCCTCTAACTCTGTTTTTATTTCACCCGCCAAAAGTTGCCGTAAAGCAACACAAATGGCGGAAGATACCCGGTGCTCATGACCGGGTATTGTTCAAATCTTAGGAGCGAATCGCTCCGTACTTACTCCGGCCCTGCTTGCGGCCCTCAACACCAGAAGTGTCAAGCGCTCCGCGCACTACGTGATAACGGACTCCGGGAAGGTCCCGGACCTTGCCGCCACGCACAAGGACAACCGAGTGCTCTTGCAGGTTGTGACCTTCTCCACCTATGTACGCCGTGACTTCCATTCCATTTGTAAGACGCACACGCGCAACCTTACGCAGAGCGGAGTTGGGCTTCCTGGGTGTAACTGTCTTTACCTGCAGACATACCCCTCTTTTTTGAGGAGCACCAGAACCTTTGACCAATCGGTTCGTCAGCGAGTTAAATTCGAAGCCGAGCGCAGGAGTCTTAGACTTCTTTGAGCTCTTCTTGCGTGACTTGCGGACCAGTTGATTAATCGTTGGCATGAATTATCTCTATGTAAGCAAAAACTATTGACGTCAAACGCGACACTTTCTGCCACGGGCGACAAACGATAAGTATACTCAGCGCGGAACATGAGAGTCAACGAATTCCGTAGCCAATTCCCAATCTCTCTCATGCGACAGATTTATTAGCGGCCGCGCAATCATTCGCGCCGCAGTTCGCCGACTGGCAATTGTACAGTGTGCGCGATTTCACAATCAGGTATTATCCGAACGCGGCTCGCGTGCGTGATCCCTGCTTGACGACACACCCTTTATAAAATCTAACCCGGAAATAGAATCCGATCTACCGTTTCGCGGTACTTTTCAGATGACTAACATCGCCTTATTTGAAGTTTCAGGAGATTCATCAGAGCTTGAGCAGGAGTTGCTTGAGCTGAAT
This sequence comes from Chloroflexota bacterium, assembly GCA_013204555.1. Taxonomy (GTDB): domain Bacteria; phylum Chloroflexota; class Dehalococcoidia; order Lucifugimonadales; family Lucifugimonadaceae; genus UBA1151. The sequence continues at coordinate 48,448 of JABMNO010000004.1, forward strand.
CCGCAGTACTTCATTTCCCGCATGGCCACAACAGACAGCGGATGGAATCGTCCAGGTAACGCGGACATCGGGCTGATTGTTGCGACCAACGGCGCGAACGAAAGTCTCAAGGCTGCAGCGGTTATCACTCGCGACCTCTCTCTGCCCACCGTGGTGCTACTTCCATCCCCCGGTCTATTTGATCTTGATGTCTCCGGAAGCATTTACGAGCTTGCATTTCACCCCTGCTCTCCCGAAGAGATCGAGATCAGAATTCAAGCTGCAATCGAGCGTTCGGGTGGTGCAAAGAATGTGAACCGAATAACAAACGGTGAACTGGCGATGGACATCGAGAGGTATGAGGTCACGATCGCCAACAAGAGAGTGGACCTTACCTTTAAGGAGTATGAGCTCTTGAAGGTCCTGGTAGCGAATCCCGGGCGAGTGTTCTCACGAGAGGCGCTTCTAAGAGAAGTGTGGGAGTACGACTACTTTGGTGGAACGCGCACAGTGGATGTTCATGTCCGTCGCGTCCGGGCCAAGACCAACGATGCTCGGTATCACTTCATTGAGACCGTTCGCAACGTTGGCTATCGTTTTCGGGCGGCGTCATAGTTGAGTTATCTCGACTCACAGGCCCCCACGATGCAACAAAGCTGTAACATCCGGTGCCGCACTGGGGTGTCGTCGGGTGTTTAATCGACGGTAATCCAAGCAACGAAATCGGATTGATCAAGTAATTCCAGTGCGCGGTGCGCGGGAGGCGAAATGAGCGACAGGTATCAGGCCGAGTACATCTGGATTGATGGAACAGAGCCAACGGCCAAACTACGGTCCAAGACACGAATTCTTTCTGCCGGCGAAAAGCCCCCAATTTGGGGTTTCGACGGTTCCAGCACAAATCAGGCTTCGGGTGATAACTCTGACGTGGTGCTGCGTCCCGTATTTCAATGCCACGACCCAATCCGCAAAGGTGACAACATACTGGTCCTTTGCGAGACGCTGCTGATAGATATGACCCCACATCCCACCAACACGCGGGCCGCGTGCGCCGCGATGGCAGAGAAACATGCGGCCTCTGACACTTGGTTTGGAATTGAGCAGGAGTACACGTTATTCGAAGGCTCACGACCGCTCGGATTTCCCTCAGGCGGCGGATTTCCTCCACCTCAGGGTGGCTACTACTGTGGTGTTGGAGCCGATGAAGTCTTTGGTCGGCCGCTTATCGAGGCCCACATGACGGCATGCCTGGAAGCCGGCCTTAAAATTGCCGGGATCAATGCTGAAGTAATGCCTGGTCAGTGGGAGTTCCAGATTGGCCCTGTTGTAGCCCCTACTGCCGCAGATCACCTCTGGGTTGCCCGATGGCTGCTGTACAGAATTGGTGAGGACTTCGGCATAAGCGCCACGCTAGATGCTAAGCCAGTGGCCGGGGACTGGAACGGTGCGGGTGCCCACACGAACTTTTCAACGATCGCTATGCGTGAGTCTTTTGACGCTTGCGTAACGGCTGCGGAAGCTCTGGGCAGACGTGCCGACCTCCACATCGCGAATTACGGTAGTGGCATCGAGAGTCGACTTACTGGCGCGCATGAGACCGCCCGCTTTGATTCCTTTAGTTTCGGAGTCTCTGACCGTGGCGCATCTGTCCGCATTCCGTGGCAGGTTGAGGTTGATGGCAAGGGCTACATTGAAGACCGGCGCCCTAACGCCAACTGTGACCCTTACCTGGTTACGAAGTTGATCATCGAGACAATTCACGAGGCGTAAGCAAGATACGTTTATCCGAAACGGCGGACCAGTGTGGTCCGCCGTTTCGCGTTCCGATAATGTGTGGTCCGCACTTAAGCAGTAAACGGCCAGTCATCTCGTCGTCGCAATTCCCAACGTCGCAACATTAGGAGCAGTCAGTCCGTGACAACCGAAACCGAATTCGAACTGGATATCTACTTCATACGGCATGGGGAGTCGGCGTCAAACGTTGTCCCTGGCCTTGCAGCCGGGAAGAACTGGGACGCGGCGATGACGGAACGGGGGCATCGGCAATCATTTGCACTTGGAGAGCGGCTTAAGGACGACGGCGTCACCTTTGACGCTATCTACTCCTCATCTCAGGTCCGCGCGGTGGAGACCACACAGGGCATGCTCAAAGGTATGGGCACACCAAACGCGGAGTTCACTCGGGTGGACGAGATTATCGAGCTCCAGGTCCCCGGCTGGCGTGGCGTGCCGCGGGAAGAGGTCTACACTCCAGAAATGCGACTCAGGAGGGAGCAGCTAGGCAAATGGTACGTCCCAGACGGCGGGGGCGAGTCTGAGAAGGCCGTAGAGAGAAGATTCTCCAACTGGCTGGAGGATGAAGTGCTGGCGAATCCTTCGTTCACAGGCAACGGCAACACGCGAATCGCCATCATTTCGCACGGACTGGCTCTGCGATGCGTGTTTCACAACATTCTTGAGTTTCAGGACCGGTACATCAGGCGCATCGCCATCGCGAACACGTCTATCTCGCGCTTCAAGTTTGTGCCTACAGGCTGGTTTCCGGTTTCTATCAATGACGCATGGCACACACGTGACATTGGCGACGTTACGTGGGAAGGTCCACTGGACATCACTCCGTAGTGACAAATATGAACCCTGCCTTCCACCGACATACCCTTTAGTGGCAGGTTTCAAACCTGCCCTGCCCGTTAGACAAGGCAAAAACGAGGACACATCATGGCAACGTCAATAACAGTAGGCGATTACGAGATCTCAATCATCGATGACCATATCGGTGCCACCAGGAAGCCATCTCAGGTTTACCCGGATGTGCCAGACTCGGCCTGGGATCCGTACCGATCGTTCGCCCTTGATGAGACAGGTTCCTGGAACGCTCAATGGCGCGGGCATTTGATCAGGCGCACGGACGGGACTGGGCCTAAGATTCTCATCGACACTGGCATGGGCGTCGGGCCGCATGAACACACCGGTCGCAACGGTGAACTGCTGGACAACCTTGCTGCAGCAGGACTGGCGCCGGACGATATCGACATTGTTGTGACCACTCACTGCCACGGCGATCACATTGGCTGGAACATCACAGACGGCGTACCCACGTTCCCAAACGCCAGCTACCGCATCGCGAAGAACGACTGGGATTTCTACTCGAAACCAGAGAACACGAACGAGATGTTCGACATTAACGTAGCGCCGCTCGAAGCCGCCGGGAATCTCAATCTGGTCGATGGTGTGGTGGAACTGGCGCCGGGAATCTCAACCTACCCAACGAACGGTCACACCCCCGGTCACCAGTGCGTCCTCGTGGAGTCTGGCGGCGAGACTGCGATCGTAACCGGAGACCTGTTCCACAACGTGGCGCAGGTAACCGAACAGACGTGGTGCCCAACATTCGACTGGAACACCGACAAGTCCACGGAATCCCGAAAATCGCTTCTCAGCCGCGCACAGGCAGAAGGCTGGACCGTCTGCTCCGGCCACCTCCCATCTGGCCGAAGCATGGGCAAGGTAGTGGACGAAGGCGGCAAGCCCGTCTGGCAGGCCGTCTAGTACCGCCTCACTGAGCTTCTCCCGCCGGGAAAAGCTCAGTGAGGGTATGCCGCGAATTTCCGCGTGGCTGATCAATTAAACGCGCCCTCATCCTAGCCTTCTCGAAGAGGGCGGGACTTGCGGATCGCCTACCTTTTCAACTTCGTGACTATCATAAGTGGCGTCGAACGATATTACCCCTACGACCTCGGCGTGTTCCTTAAACGCTTCGATCTTGGCATCCAGGCGGTCGAGAGCTTCCGCCAGGGTCTTGTGACTGTACCGACTTTTGCGCCGGATCACCGGGGAGAGCTTCGCGTCGGTGAATTCCATGTACTCAGATGATGCAGCGTGCGCGGGGTGGGTGCTCAATACATCAGCCGGGATGCCCATCTCAACCCGCGACGCCAACGTCTGCTTGAAATCTTCTGCACCCTGTAGCAGACGGGCAGTCCGCTCCAGTTCGGCCAGAGTGTCCGTCCCCAAGATCGCAAGCTGGCGTGAAAAACCCGCCTCGCGGTCGTCGATCTCCCGCTCCAATTTCGCGAACGCGTCAGGGGACATGCCCTCAAGAACATGCCTCGCTAAAAGGCGGTCACGCTGCCCAACGATCTCAGCGAGTCCATCTTTGATCCGCTGGACGTTGTGAAGGTCACCAGCTCTGCCCTTCAATAGATTGATGGAAGCATCCACAGCGTGTAGCAGTTTCGCTGGATCGGTCAGGGCCGCTTTCAGTGCGCGCCAAATGGCCCTCTCAAGGGCGTCCGCTGGCTGGCGGTCAATGGCTTTGCAACGCGCATCATTGGCCCGCTTGCTCCCGTACGCGCGCTCCCGATTGCGGCAGAAGTACGTTCTCCCACTACGGGCGTTATTGACGCGCCAGGGTGCGCCGCAGGCCCCGCATTGGATCCGGCCCTGCAACGGCCAGGGGTGGACGCGCTTGGGGTGCAGACTGGGGTTTGACTTGCGCCGTTGCTCCGCCTTCTCGAAGGTCTTTGCGTCGATGATCGGGGGACACGGCACCCTAACTCCATACGCCTCAGCGTAGCCCTGGGAATAAACAGGGTTCGCCAAGAGCCTACTCACGACGCTAGGATGCCACAATGGCTTTTCAGGATTGTTTGACGGCGGGCTTACGCCCAATTCATTCAACCGATCACAGACGCCGTTCGCACCCAAGCGTTCATCTGTGTAGACCCGGAATATGAGCCGAACCGTCTCAGCGCGTTCGGGGTGAACCTCCAGCCTGCCGTCACTACCGACCTGGTATCCATAGAGCGGGATACCGCTAGGCAATTTGCCCTCGATTGCCCGCCCCCTGCGCCCTGACGTGGTTGTCTCTGCGATTATGTCACGCTGGAATTCGGCTACGGCACCCATCAAATGAATTCCAAACCGCCCGGTCGTTGTTCCAGTATTCCACCCTTCACGGAGCGCGAAAAATTCCACGTCTACCTGTTTGAGTTGCTCGATTATGTCCAGCAAAATGCTGAGCTTGCGCGCCCAGCGGTCTATCGCGAACGCCGCAACAATGTCGCACTTACCGGCGGCAGCGGCCTCCATGACGCGGCGCAGGCCCGGACGGTCAGGATTGGCCCCGGATTGCCCATCGTCGATAATCTCATCGACGATTTGCCAGTCATTAGCCACAGCCTGCGCCCGGAGGCGCTCAAGCTGGGTCGCTAGAGATGTGCCGGTCCGGGCTTGCTCATCCGTGCTGACGCGGGTGTAGAGAATCACCCGCTCAGGCGCGTCTGTGGCAGTGCCGTTGCTGCCGTTCTTGTCGCTGCGGCTGTGTGATTTGTTCATTGGGTCCACTTCTCCTTAGTAATCCTTGGCTTTGACAGCATAGCTGCGGTTGTTCGACTTGTCTTTGGCCAGCAGCGCACCGAAGGAAACACGCACATCTCTCATATCAGGCTTGACAAGCCACGGATCACTGAGGGATCTCACCTCTACGGTTCTGCCAGAACTCAGCGTCGGGGCAGAATAGGATCATTCCTCATTTGCTGAGGAGATCTGTTTATGTCCTGCCCACACTGCCTGTCCACGTCCGTATCCAAGAGAAAACTTCGAA
>JABMNO010000076.1 GCA_013204555.1 Chloroflexota bacterium
GAGTTGTGCAAATTGGTGATGTGGCTAGTCCGACGGATACGCCGCGTCAGGCTCAAACGGGTACAACGGTCGACGCCGGCGTCTGTAATCGAATGACGATAATGCGGCGGATGTTGCTCCGGCTGTGTTGACTACGATCATCTTCTTTGAGATTTTCTGAAACGCGGGCCGGGGGGAGACGACTCCTTTTGCGACGATGATGTGGAACTCCTCCGGTCTCAGGTCCAGGGAGTAGAACTGTTGCCGGGTCACGTTTCCTACGCGAGTCGAGACGAGAACGATTGTTGGGCCGGCCGTTGTCTGCAACACCACTGTGGTTCCTCCGTCGAAGTAGCGCCACCCGGCGTGGGTTGGTTCGGGATCCTCAAACTTCCCGTCTGAAATCGTCACAACTTTGCCGGTTACTTCGATGGGCTCGCCGTGAAGATCGTCTTGCTTGCCTCCAATCTTCAGCGTTACATCAGAGCCGATGCCCGCGTTGACACACGTTGCAACGGCTTCTGTATCCCGAATTGTTGTGAGGTAACTCGTCGCTCCCTGCTTCAGGGCCTCCTGAAGGATGAACGTTGAGTCGCCTGCGCTGCCTGCACCGATGTTGTCTCCAGCGTCCAACAGAAGTACCGGCCCCTCCGGCGTTGCGAGAGCATCTCTGATCGCGTCGGCTGCCGACGGGCCGGATTCAGCGCTCAGCTCCTCTCTGAGCGACCATGCTCTCTGGGCCATGTAGCGAGCGGCGTTGCGCGCTGCCTCCGGATTGCCATCTGCGAGCGCGTAGAACGCTGTGCCGCATTCGTTCACGTCTGACCACGGGTATCCCTCGCCAGTCGAAGTATCGACGATGTCAGCGAAGTCCTGTGCCTCGACCACCGCGTCTATGACCTGCGTCATCGGCTCTTCACTGGTGTCCTGTTTCATGATGCTGATCACCATTGGCGGCATCTCGAGTGCGGAAACGGGGTCGATCTCACCATTGATGATCTTGACGAGTATTTTGCATGCCTTGACCGCCAGCGGTCGCGCATCAAGATGCGGATTGGTGCGGTAGATGAACAGAGCATCCGTCTCGTCGGCCATCTGCTGGGAGACGTTTGCATGGAGGTCCAGTGTCATGATCACGGGAACGTCTGGGCCGACAAGTTCTCGAGTACGGCGGGCAACCTCGCCATCCATATCAGGGAATTCTTGGGAGACCGCCGCCCCCATCTGGTTGAGAATCACTCCATCCCATGGGCCTTGATCACGAAGCATCTGGAGTGCTTCGCCAAGAATGGACTCGCACGCCTCGGATGAGATCGTGCCAGCCGGGTCGGTTGCCGCAAAGAGGAGCGGCACGAGCTCGAAGCCGTACTTATCTGCGGCTTCAAAGTAGCCGCCAAAACAGCTTTCTGTATCGCCGTGGAATTCGCGAATCTGATCACCGCGAAGGATGCCCTCACGTTGGAGGCCCGATGACTGGAATGCCTGCAGGTCTACCTGGAAGGTAGAGAACGTGTTCGTCTCATGGTGAATTCCAAAGGCCGCGATGCGCATGTTGGGCAAGATCTCTTCAGGGTTGTGGGGTTTCGGCGCAAGTGTACCCAGTTAACGAGAACGGCGGCCCACATGAACACGCGGACCACCGTTTGAATTATCAGTTCAGGCCTGGCTATTTCTTGCCGCCGCCCTTGTCATTGCCACCGCCTTTATCGCTACCGCCACCCTTATCGGAGCCACCGCCGGTGTCGCCTTTGTCGCTGCCTCCGGAGTTACCCTTGTCGGAGCCACCGCCAGTGTTGCCTTTGTCGCTGCCTCCGGAGTTGCCCTTGTCGGAGCCACCGCCAGTGTTGCCTTTATCGCTGCCACCGGAGTTGCCGTTGTCCGAGCCACCGCCAGTGTTGGCTTTATCACTGCCGTCGGAGCCGCCCTTGCCGCGAGCGGTGTCTACTTTGCCTTTGGTTTCGGAATTCGCCTTGCCGCTTGTCGTGTCTGTCCGCTTTTCCCGATCTTGCTTGCCACGGTCTGCTTTTTCAGCAAGCTTCGCGGCCAGTTTGGTGTCGCGACCGGCAGCTTTTTCGGCCAGCGCCGCAAGCCTGTCATCAATAGCTTTCGAGTTTTGACCGCCCTTGACCTTAGTTGGGCAACCGCCCCCGCCAGTGTCTTCCGTGGAATCGGCGATGAGGATGATTTCCTCGCCTACTTCTGCATCGACGTCACCGCCCACATCGACATCCTGTTCATCGAGAGTTCCGTCCGTTGAGGTTCCCGTGCTACTTGAGGTATCGGTCGAACTGCTGGTCGACGTATCTCCGGAGCCACAAATTAGCTGGAACTTTCCGCCAGCCTTGCCGGTCACGACAGCACGAACGTGCTTAGTCTTGGCCTTGTTCTGGACGACCTTGATGCGAACGGCGGTGACCGTTCGGATATTTGTCAGATTCTCAAATTTGAGGCGGCTTTTTACTTTTTCAAGAGCCTCTTCTTCGGTCTCGAGGGTGCTGGTTGCTGTCTCATCCGTAGAAGTCGAGGTTCCGCTGTCTGTGGACGTGGAAGTACCGCTATCTGTCGATGTAGAGGAACCGCCACTGCTGCCAGAACCGTCGTCGGTCGATGTCGATGTGCCGGTATCACCACCCGTGCCACCAGAACCATCGTCAGTGGACGTGGAAGTGCCGCTATCTGTTGAGGTAGAGGTATTGTCGCTGCTTCCAGAGCCATCATCGGTTGACGTGGATGTACCAGTGTCACCGCCAGTGCTGCCACTACCGGAGCCGTCGTCGGTCGAGGCGGAAGTGCCACTGTCGGTGGATGTAGAGGTATCATCACTGCCAGAGTCACTGTCAGTTGATGTGGAGGTGCCGCCGGTATCGCCGCTACCTGTACCGCTGTCGGTTGACGTAGAAGTTCCGCCATCTCCGCCGGTGCTGCCATCCCCACTACTGTCGCCATCATCCTCATCGGGTTCACTCGGCGGTCGATTCAGTTGGATGGCCACCCTGGCATCAACAGAAATATCTGAGAGGGAGAGAGGCGTATTGCCCTGGCCGGTGATCTCGGTTCCTCCATCCACCTGGACAGTCACGATTCCGTGGCGCGTTGCCACATCAATCGAACTGCCGCCAACCGAACTCACGATTCCAGAGATTCCTTTGCGGTTAAGTTGACCCGGAGGTACCTCTGCGGCTGAAGAGGATCCTGAATTGTTGGCGAGCGCGAGCGCGCCGGTCGTCGTGCCGATCAGTATCAGCGCGGAGACGACGGCTGCAATTATGTGCATTGAGCTTTTGGGCATGGTCATTACCTGAATCGTTACGGGGCGTAGATAACTGTGAGGACTTCGTTCAACTGTTCGGTATCTGAGACTGAGGCCACAACTTCAAAGACATTGATGCCCTCTTCGAGTGTTACGGCCAACGAAAATTGGCCGTTCTCATCGACATCCACGATTGTTTCTTCGATTGTCACGAACGCATCCACCCTTGTCCGGCCAACGATCGTGTACTCCGGTTTTTCCACAAAGTCGTCGAAAAACTCTGGAGTACTGAACGCGAGAAAGAACTCATCCAGGGCACTCTGTGTGGGAGTGGGAATCGGCGTGTTGGTGGGCGCCGGAGTTGTCGGAACCGTCGTTGCAGTTGGAGGAACAGTGATCGCTGTTGGCGCAGGAGCTGCCGTGGGAACTGGCCGAGGGGTCGCAGATGGCGCCGGATCCGTCTTGGGGGCAGGCGCGGCCGTGGGAGCGACGGCGATGGTCGCTGCCGTCGGCGCCGCTGCAGGGGCTGGAACCGAGGTGGGCTGAGTGGATGCGGTCGGCGCCACTGTCGGAGCCGTGGTTGGCGCAGCGGTTGGGGATTCGTCGTCTCCACCTCCGCTACAGGCGACGGCTATTGCAGCCAACGCGATAACGCCGGGAAGGGCGATGCGTTTCCAACTTGATTTGTGATTGAGATTCAGGCTTGGCAAATCGAGAGCGTTCCTCTGGTTGGCTAATCATGTGTCAGTCAGACCGGAGTCAGCCTAACGTGATGCATCGATCAATGGTATCGACCAAAAGGATTACGGGTGTGTAACCGCTCACGGACCCGCGTTACATCTCGGTGACAGCGCACTCAGGCATCTGCGACTGGCTTATCCGTCTCTATTCGGGCCACACCCGCGGGCTCACTGAACCATCAGAGTCCACTGATCCTGCACGATGGTCGGGCCGGTGCTACTACCGGGCGGCGCGCTCATACCAGAAGGCGGATTCAGGTCGCTCGCTGTTCCAGTTGAGGATACCGATACTGAATCAACCGCGAAACTGATGAATCCATCAGCCGTCGCTGTAACCGAGTAGTCCCCCGATGGAAGATCGGTAATGAAGAAGCTACCGTCCGCGCTCACTGCGACCGTTGAACTGGCGACCGAGTTCGGGGACTGAGCCGGGACAGTTGCTCCCATCGCCAGAACCTGGGCTGGCTGGGTGACCGATTGAAAGCCGATATCACCGTAGACAATGCTGGCAACAGGCGGGTTCGTGGTCACTGGCATCAGGTGATCTTCTGTTTTGCAAAGAGGGACAGGTTTCAAATCTGCCTCTACCGTTGGTTCTCACCAGAGAGGCAGGCGTGCACACACCGTTTGCTGCACGACGGTCTGGAAGGCGACGGCTCTCGCCCTAACCCACAACGCCTTTCGTCACATGCTCGCTCACTGGGTCACGGTCGTTCGGCTTGTCCCGCGCCTGCAGGTCTTCCTCCAGCGCGCTTACGTCGCCCCGATGGCCGACTACGAACGCGCAGATGACGGTGTATTCGTCTGATGAAACGCCCAGCTTCTCGTACACGGCGTCTTTTTCGATGCCGCCCATTGCATGTGCGTGAAGGCCCATCATTGTGGCTTGCATGGCGAGGGACATCCACGCTGAGCCAGTGTCGAACTGCGAGCTGCCAAGTGGGCTGCCATCAGGGCGGTTGTTTTTGGCGAAGAAGTAGCCAAGTAGCGGTGCGCTGGGGGCCCACTTCTGGTTACCGGGGCGTAGCACTGAGTCGAACGTCGCTCGGTCCGGTCCGTCGGTCTCATAAACAACCATCCAGGGCTGTGAGTTTCCGGATGATGGCGCCCAGCGGGATGCCTCGAACAGCTTCGCTATCTCATCGTCCGTTAGAGGCTCACTGGAAAATGCTCGCGTGGACCAACGCTCTGTGAACAGCGGTGCGACGTCGGCATGGGTCTGGCGGTTGTTTTCAACTTCTGGCATGTGACGACTTTCATTCATTTTGGCTTCAGGACGGTTAGGATTACGCCCTCAAACTCTTTAGATTCAGGATTACACCATGAAGATTACAGATGTTAAGGCCTATCCCCTAAAAACTCGTACGGCGCTGGTCCGGATATTCACTGACGAAGGTATTGAGGGAGTTGGCGAATGCTCTCCGATGAATATCGAGATAATGGCGCACTTCGTTGAGACAGCGCTGAAACCGCTCCTGTTAGGCAAGGATCCGCTCGATATCGAGCAACTGTGGAACGAGATGTACATCCGCACCTACAAGCTGGGTGTGCAGGGGACGCAGCCATCCTGCATCGCGGGGGTCGATATCGCCCTCTGGGACATCAAGGGCAAGGTTACCGGCATGCCCATCTACAAGCTGATGGGCGGGGCCGCACGCACCACATTCACGATGTATAAGTCGATTGGCGGTGGCATGCACATGACGCCGGATGAGATGCTGGATCAGGTGAAGACGGCGCACGATCAGGGCTTCAAGGCGGTCAAAATCCGGATGGACTACGGACCGTTCAATCAGGACGTCGATCTGGATAAAGACTTTGAGATGTTCCGCGTGTGCCGTGAGTTCCTGCCCGACGAGACGCCGTTGAGTTTCGACGCCAACAACGGCTACTCAGTCAACGGGGCTATCAAACAGGGTCGTCGGTTTGAGGAACTCGGGATCTACCACTTTGAAGAGCCGGTAGCCCAGTACAACTACGAAGGCATCCGGCAGGTAGCCGACGCCCTTGACGTGCCTGTGTCAGCAGGCGAGCACGAGTACACCCGCTGGCAGTTCCGCGACCTGATCTTGCAGGCCCGTCCGGACATCCTCCAACCAGACATCGTGAAGTGCGCAGGGATTACGGAGATGAAACGAATCGCAACGCTGGCCGAAACGTTCGATATGCAACTGCTCCCGCACCAGACGCAGCCGTCCATCGGAAACGCCGCCTCACTCCACGTCGTCTCCACGCTGCCGCAGTCCACCCGCCCCCACGAGTACACCGGACCTCGTCCCGACCTCGACGATCTGTTTGATGATCCATGGGAGTTCATCGACGGTCAGATCACGATTCCTGATCGGCCAGGGCTGGGTTTGACGCTCAACGAGGATGCACTTGAGGCCGCAATTCTGTAGGAGATTCCCTCTGACAACGTGATCGATAAGGGCAGGTCAAAACCTGTCTCTTTTCGTGCCTCCATCGCCGTCCAATCATGCATCGCGTGAGGGCACTACTTGTTTGTGGTTGCCCTCTTACATCACCTGCCCGCTCCAAGCTCCGCCACAACCCGTATCGCGCTCAATACAGCAGACTCAAGTCCGGAGTTCTCCGTATAGTCCCCACAGAAGTGAATGTTGTCGTACGGTGCCCTGATCTTATCGATCAGATCCAGTCTGCCAACTCGCCACGGGCAGATGGCATGTGGCCAGTGTTTTACTGCACGAGCTAGCACGCCGCCGATGACTTCCGGGAAGACTTCCACCAGTTCCTCTTCGAATATCGCGAGCGACTCATCATCCGGCATCTCCTGGAGCTTTTCCGATGCCTCGTTCCCGGCGTACAACCTGATCAGCCCACGACCGTCTTCCTGCTTCATCTGTGCGGAGAACGTGTACGTGGGATCGCTGATTCCGATGATCCTCTTGCCCACCACGGGGATACGCCATATCCCTTTACCCAGGAAGTGCTCAGATGGCTTATCGACCAGGAACGCTGCTGATGACATCGCTCCGTACTCGCACTGCGCCAGAGCGGCCCGCTTGGCTTCGGGGATATTTCGCAGCACACCCAACGCCGACGGTGCAGGAATCGCCATGACGCACTGTTTCGCTTCAGCGGCACAGGCGACACCATCCTGTTGGTACTTGACCGTGACCGCTCCGCCATTCGACTCAACGCTCGTTACCGAAGCGTCCGTCTCAACTCTAGCGCTGATTTGCTCTCCCAACGATCGCGTGAGTTGTCCCGTGCCACCTTCGACAAAAAACTCGTCCGCGGCGTGATGGAGGAACGTATTCACAGGCTGAAACGCCGCCACCTCATCGCAAGCCAGCGTGCTCGCAGCCATGGAAAAGGCGTCCCACAGTGCCTTCACATCGGGATCCCGGATCTTCATCAGCTCAACTAGGGATTGCTCAGAGAGCTCTCGAAATCGTTTGTCATCGGCCCGCGGCGGCTTATCAACGACCCCGCTATATCGAGACCGCAATCGCAGGACGTTCAACCCCAATTTAAACCTGGCAAGCAACGGAATCGGCAACCTTAACAGGTACCTGAAATCGGATGATGAAGCGACTAGCTTCCCGTTCATGTGTGTACAAGTTTTTGTTTTGTCGATGAGAGTGCGGCGTACTCCCAGTTCATCCGCCAGGCGCGCGACGTTGGAGTCGGCTCCGGGAATCATCTGAGCGCCCTGATTGAAGATGTAAGGTCCCATCTCCATCGAGACCGTCCGCCCCCCAATGACATCTTCTTTTTCCAGCAACAGCACGCTCTTGTCACCAAGGCGATACGCCACCGTCAAGCCTGCCAATCCCCCACCAACGATGACAACATCAAACTTCTCCGTGGAACTCGATTGGGTCGTCACTTCACTCCTCGACTAATAGCAGGATGGCCGTATCGATTTTCCCGCACATAATATCCATCCTGCTCGCCCACCACGAACAGCATCAATGGCGACGCGCTGGTGACAACTCACCCCCACTCAGCCGGATAATCAGAAAAACGCCACCGATATAGAGGAGTGACCGTGGCCCGAGTACCCCGTTCCGAATTTATCCGCGCCGTTTCCGACCTCGCAGCAGAGGTCTACGACTTCCACGAGCGGTGGGGCGTGGAGGAGCGACTTCCCGAATCAGCAATCGACCGCATGAGAATTCGGCAGCCCATGCTGCGCGAAGAGATGCGGGAGCTTGACGATGAGATCGTAACTAAAGACGAAGTTGCGCTGGCTGAAGAAGCCACAGACGTTGCGTTCGTAGCCATTGGACATCTGGCCGCGCTTCGAGAGTTGAGCCTGAGTTCGATTGAGACCGTCATAGCCAAGAATGCTGCGAAGACCGATCAATCGCACTACATCAACAAAGAGACCGGCAAGATCACGCGGCGATCAAAGTCCGCGTGAGGTCGTGGTGATGGGCAGGATCAAGCTCGTAGCTTTCGACCTGGATGGAACGTTGTTACGCGGGGACACGGTCTGCCTTGGGATCGCGAAGGAGCTTGGTCGCTACGAACGGATGCGTGAGATCGAAGCGGCCAATGATCCGGGACTGCGGAGCGAGATGGCAGATTGGTACGTCGCAGCAGGTCGAGATCGTGTGACTCATGGTCTTGAGAACGTCGCGTTAGCACCCGGCGCCGAAGAAGGGTGCCGACTCCTGCGTGAACATGGCGTAACGATTGCGATTGTCTCCGTGACGTGGAGCATCGCCGTCGAAAAATTTGCTCGGCAGTTTGGAGCCGCCCATCATGCGGCAACCGGCCTCGATTGGGAATCAGGCGACATTGATCACTTTTTCGGACGCAATAAAGGTCCGTGGCTTCAACGGTTAATGGAACAACTCAACCTGGTCAGCAATCAAGTTGTGGCGGTGGGTGACACTATGAATGACGAGGGATTGCTGCAGGCGGCCGGCCTGGGAATCTGCGCCGGTCCCGGCTGCATGAATGTCGATCAAGTACTGCAGCGTCCAAACGCGAACATTCTCGACCTCACAAAGGAAATCCTCGAACGCTAGTCTGCGTTTCGCTCCCAGCCTCGGAGCAGATCCTGAGTCAGCCTGTCCATGGCCTTGCTCATGTTGGCAAAGCTAACGATGCCGATTAGCTGACCGTTTTCCACTACTGGAAGCCTTGATACGCCCCGTTCAGCCATCGTGTGAGCAGCCTCCAGGATGTCCGTATCGGGATGACCAATGTGTACCGGACTGCTCATGTGCCGGAATACCACGCACTCGTGCGGATCATGTCCCGCGCCAAGGCAACGAGCGGTCAGGTCCCAGGTCGTTATTATGCCCTCAACCTCACCGTCCCTGTTGACGACTAACGAACCAACGTCCATCTCCCGCATGCGCGCGGCAGCCGCAACTATGGTGTGTTCGGAACCGATAGTCGCGACTATGGGGGTCATTACTTCGCGAATCTTCAAGGACGTGTCTCACCAATGCAATGAGAGTGGTACGGTCCTTACATTCTAGCCCTGCATGGGAGGGCCTATGAGTATCTTTATGGTTAAATCGACCGCTCGATGTTCCCAAGCCGCTGCGTTAAAACCACTTTAACCATCGTCTTCGTTGAAGTAGCGCTGTGTTCCAGTGGCCGCTATCGCTTCACCGATTCGGTCGAGTGCGACCCCGTACGCGGCCGTTCGCATGTCGGTATCGTGCTGTTCCATGCGGGCGTGAATCAGCTGGTACTCGCGGGACATGATCTCGTGCAGTCGGTCGTGAACTGCTCGTTCAGTCCAGTAATCGCCAGTGCGATTCTGCACCCACTCAAAGTAGCTAACCGTCACGCCGCCGGCATTTGCCAGAATATCCGGGACGACGAGAATGCCGTTCTGCCTGAGCACTTCGTCGGCAGCCGACTCCACCGGGCCATTCGCGACCTCGATCAATATCGGCGCTTTGATTCTCGCCGCGTTCTCTAAGGTGATCTGACTCTCGAGCGCCGCCGGAATCAAGATATCAACATCAAGTTCAAGCAACTGCTCATTGGTGATGTGCTCCGAATCAACGAATTCTCTGACAGAGCCCTCAAAATAGACGGCTTCAAGTTGTCGAGACTGGTTTTTCACCTGCCTGAGGCTTGGAATATCGAAGCCTTGTGGACGATAAATACCGCCCTGGGAATCGGATACCGCTACGATCTTGTAGCCATCCTGGAACAGAAAGTCCGCGACGAACTGGCCTGCGTTTCCAAAGCCCTGTACTGCCACAGTGATCTTCGAGGGATCCCACTTCCGTTGTCGTTCAATCTCCTTGATTACGTAGTACGCGCCCCGTCCGGTGGCATCCTCACGGCCCAGGCTTCCGCCGAGTGGAATTGGCTTGCCGGTTATTACGGCAGGTTCACGGGACCCCGTCATCCGGGAGTACTCGTCGAACATCCAACCCATCACCATGGCGTTTGTGTAGACGTCTGGGGCGGGAACGTCCAGGTTCGGTCCAACGAAGCGTGCGATCTGGCGCATGTAGCCCCGACTCAATCGCTCAAGTTCGAGGCGCGATAGCGACTTGGGGTCGACGATGACCCCACCCTTGCCGCCCCCGAATGGCACGCCAACCACTGCCGTCTTAAGGGTCATCCACATCGCCAGCGCTTTTACTTCGCTGGCTGACACCAAGGGGTGGTATCGGATCCCGCCTTTGGCCGGGCCGCGGGTATCGTCGTACCGAACCCGGTAGCCGGTGAACACCTGCTGCGAACCATCGTCCATCCGAACCGGAATCCCTACCTCCAGGATGGCCCTCGGAACTCTGAGACGAGCCAGCGCTTCCGGGTCGATGGAGGAGTACTCCGCCGCGGTATCCAGACGGCGCAAAGCATCAGCGAAGACATCCGTTGCGTTGCCCGTTGGATTCGACATTCGTTTTCCCCCAGTTGGCGTCACAGTTATGTTTTTGATGTCCACGGCAAATGCCAAACAAGGGCGCAGCCGCCCTCAAGTCCCAGCGTTGGAACCGCCTACTCCATGCGTGAGCCTACAAACCTTGAGATGGCGCGAGCTGTTGGATCGGTGCGGACATTGACGATGGCGGGCTTGCCTGAGGCTAACGCTCGTTCAAGTGCCGGACGAATTTCATCCGGCTCCTGCACGTCTTCGCCATGGCCGCCCAGCGCCTCTGCCATGCGGTCAAAGCGCGTGTAGCCAAGCTCACGCCCCGGCTTGCGAACACCCTCCACGCGAGCCGTCCAGCCTTCGTTGTTACTGACAACAACCACGATTGGGATGTCATGACGCACCGCCGTATCGAAGTCCATCGCGTTCATGCCCAGCGAACCATCGCCGTGAAGGGCGATGACCTGTTTGTCGGGCTTCGCAATCTTGGCGCCAATTGCGTATGGCAGACCCACGCCCATGCAACCGCTTGGGCCTGAGTTCAGGCGGTGGCCCGGGTAATAGACCGGTATGGCCTGACGACCGTAGTGAAGAATCTCATTGCCGTCGATTGTCACGATCGCATCACGGTCGATGACGTTGCGAATCTCGTTGCACAGCCGCAGCGGATGAATTGGGACCTGGTTCGAATTCAGCATCTCCTGGGAGCGCTCTTCTCGAATGCGATTTTGTTCATCAAGGTTTGTGACCCACTCAGAGTTGGAATCAGAACTGAAACGACCGTCTGCCTCAACCGCAGCGGTGAGCTGACGCAAGATCGTTCGGGCGTCACCCACAAGGCCGAGATCGACGTCACGGTTGTGTCCTATTTCCGATGCCTCGATGTCGATCTGAATGATTTTTGCCGCGGGCCCCATGCGTCGGCCAAACGTGTATATCCAGTTCATTCGAGTACCAACGATCAGAATCGCGTCGGCCTCCCGCAGAGCGGTGGAGCGTGCCGCCAGGAACGACAGATCGTGGTCCTCCGCGATCAGTCCACGAGACATTGGCGTGGTGAAAAACGGAATGTTTGTCGCCTCAACAAACTTCTGCAGATCAGGGCCAGCCTGGGACCAGTGCGCGCCACCACCGGCGATGACCACCGGATGAGATGCGTTAGCCAGCATGTCAATTGCCTGACCAATGCCGTCAGCATCCGCACCGGGGCGCGCTCGCTCTTTAGCGCGTGAAGCTGAAACCACTTTGTCTTCGTCAACCTGGCCGTAGAGGACGTCCTCGGCGCAATCGACGTATACGGGACCAGGGCGACCCTGTGTGGCTAATCGGAACGCTGTCGAGATCTGCTCCGGGTAGCGCGCAGGGTCGGTGGGCCTCATCGTCGCCTTACTGACCTTCTCGAAAATACTTACCTGGTCAAGCTCCTGGAAGGCGTCACGACCGTAATCTTCAATCGGCCCCGCGCCACCAAGTGTCACCATAGGAGCGCAGTCGATGTATGCCACGTACTGCCCGGTGAGCAGGTTGAGCGTGCCTGGTCCAGAGGCCGCCGTAGTCACGCCTGGCTTTCCACTAACTCTGGCGTAGCCGTGCGCCGCCATCGCCGCAGCCTGTTCGTGCCTGAAATCGATAGCTCGGATGCCGAGATCCTGGGCGTGATTGACGATCTCATAGATGGGACCACCCATGATGTAAAAGATGTTCTCCACGCCCTCTTCTTTGAGAGTTCGTGCGATCAGTTCTGCGCCTGAGACTGTGGCCATCGGTGTCCTCTGGAATGTCTTTGCGTGTATTTGTTGAGTTGATTGTATTGGACACGAATGCTATGTATTCCGACGTGTGCGCCTGCCGGGCGTCGATGGCGAACATCGATATTGGGCGGCATCACCCGTGTCTGGTTCGCCTAAGCGACCCGCTGACGCCGCACCGATACCCACAGGCCCGTTGAAGGTGGCACTCTGGCGAATCTCCTCGAGGCCAGCGAGCATTGGATATACGGGGGAGATGAAATGGCGCCAAGGCACCGCCTTAATATCGTTCTACTGTTCGTTTCGCTGGGAATAGCGACGGCGGCACTCGCTATCTCAATCGCGGATATTCGCTCAGATCCAACAGAACTGATTGCACGGGTGGCGGTGCCAGACGCCAATCTGAGCCTTGATAAAACGACGGTGCCAATCATCTTCCGTCCAGCCGATGATGTTGTCCCGATTTCATCCGATCTACCCATGACACGTGGGGTTGAAAGTCACTCGGTTACCACAGCCGTGCGGACCAGGATTGAAATTGACGCACCCATTCCGAGCAATCTATGTGCCCGTTGGCAGTTGTACACAGACGATGAAGACCAGGTGATGGTGGCAGAGTTTGATGAGGGATGCGATTTGACCCCGCCCAACTCACCAGAAGCCATACCTCAGGAGCTGGCGGCTATCGAGAACGTCGCGCTCCGGGAGCAGTTGTCATTCCTGGTTCATAACCTGGAGTGGGATCACTACTTGAGGCTGTCACAGAAATACGCCCAGCAGAGATACAACAGGCAAGTCCTGGGCCCTCAGGAATAATCAGTTATTGAGCCGCTCCGCTGCATCTTCTGGAAACTCCGAAAGACGAACTCCAGAACTTGACTCCGGAGCGTCACCAGCCGACTCCGCAGCGACGCACAGCAGTGACACGCCCGATAGGTAATCGTTCTTGTGGATGTACTCGGGCTCCACGACTTCTTGCATGAGGCCGTTGTGCCAGTTGCCCAGCGGGAACGCTGTGCCCGTCACTTTGTACCCGAACGCGGCAAACGCACTGGCTTCGCATCCGCCGCCGCTCATGAGTTGACGCTTCACTTTGAAATCTTCGTCCTGGGCCTTCAACTTCAATGCGGCGTTTCGTAGATAACGCTCCGGTTCATCGTCGAACGTTGTAGCTGCGTCGCCAGTGCGGATCACCACGCCCCCACCAGATTCCGCGCCGGGAAGGATGTGGCTGGTTTCCACGGAGACGACTGCCGTCTTTTTTGGCAGTAGCCCATCGCTGGCCGCGAGCCGAGCGCCGAATAGTCCGCCCTCTTCCGCCCGGGTGAAGAGGCCGTACACGTTGCCAGTTACTTCCCTGGACGAGATATAGGCCAACGCGGCGGCGGACGCGGCGCAACCTGCGAGGTCATCCAGCGCTCGAGCACGGATCAAATCTCCGTCAAGGGCGAAGTCGATGAGATCAAGGATCACCGGAATGGGAAGCACTTCAGCGATGCTTTCATCGAGACGGATGAGAACTTGCCGCGTCTTTGACTCCTCCACCGGCCCGAGAACTCGTCCGCGGATGCGTCTGCCGTCAGATGTAATGGCAAGCACTGGTACATCCACTTCCAATGCCTGTCGTGTAATGCTTCCCAGAACATCGGCCAGGTAATCGTCACCACGCCGCTCAACGATCTCGAATCCGGGATGATCCATGTGAGCCACGTATGCGATTCCCGATGCGGCTGGCTCAGTGCCAGTGCGAGTAGCCAGTACGTTGCCGTGGGGATCGCGCGTGATTGCGAGATCAAACTTAGAGAGCCGGACCACGATCGCATCGGCCACATTCTGCTCATGAAATGTGACTGTTGGGATACCGCAGAGTTCCTCAAGCAGCTCCATCGCGAATGCCTGAGCCTGACCGATGTTCAACGTCGTCTCCTGTCTCCAATTCTGATAGTTCTGAACGGGAAAGTGTCCTTCTAGTCCTTCCCCTGGGAGGCTGTCTCATTTTGTCAACTGACTGTAATTTGGTCAGACAAGTATTTGTGAAGTGGCCTGTGTAGGCTGATTTATCCTGCGGCCGGATCTGTTCGATGTGGTGTGGCGGCGCTCCATGCCCAATAACCAATAGAAAGGGTTCGTAGGTTGAAGGCTGTTGCTAGAAGCGACCATTCTGCGCTCACGTTCTCAATGCCTCACAGCAGGAACCGCCTTGCGCCCGTCTGCTCCTTGAAGATGCCAAAGACGGACTCGACGGGTTGCTTTCTCTTCTTGAAGAGTTCTTTAGAATCCGGCATCTCCATCTTCATTCTGTGATCACGGAGTAAATCCTCGTGCGGAGTGGTGTAGATGTTGCGGTCGGAAGGACTTGTGGGGTACTCCCCGAAGGCCGGAGCGGCGCGGTAGCCCCGCGGATTTGGCTTATGACATCACGCTCTTTTGTAGCTTTTCTCGGGACGGGTCTGCATGTTCCTATACGTGAGTACCTGTCCTTGCGGACAGATATATACATCGTCTGCCGCACCGCAGGTGAAGTGGTTCTTATGGTAAAGGTTCTTCTGGCGTGGCTTATTGGCCGCACGTTGAGGCCGTTTGCAGCAAACGGGGAGAGGTTGCGGCCACAGCCGCAGGGCTGGTTGACGGTGGACGAACGCAGATTGGAGGAGGTAGCGCGCCTCGATGATGCGTGTGCTGCGTAAGTGGATCCGGGGATGAGGTCCTCACGGCCCGCGGAGCCGGCCCTCAGGACGAC
>JABMNO010000077.1 GCA_013204555.1 Chloroflexota bacterium
ACAATGTCGTAGTTGTTCTGGCGGGAGTGCAACTGAATGTCGTGGCCGGTCAGGAAGATGCTTCCACCGCCACCGCCACCGCCACCGCTGCCACCCGATGTCGAGCCAGCAACACCACCATCGTCGTCAGACAACTCAACCGTCACGGAGTAGGTGTCACTCGCTGTGCCTGATGGGTCGTCGTCAACGTATACGTGGCCAACAGAGAACGCCCTGTCGCCAACTGTCAACACGATCGTCTGCGTGGGTCCGTCACCCCAGTTGATGTTCAGTGTGTGAACGTCTGGTGTTCCAGGATCCGTGAAGGTTCCTGTAAGGGTTGCTGAACTGTTCTCATCAATTGGTGAGGTCACGTCAAGCGACTCGATAATCGGTGCGACGTTATTGACGGTGACGGATGTGTTGGCTGTACCAACCCCTCCGTTGTTGTCTGTAACGGTCACTGATACCGGGTATACGTCACTTGCTGTAGCCGTCGGGTTGTCATCAAGGTACTGGTGCGTTGCGATGAAGCTGGTGGCTCCCGCTGATAGTGCAACAGATGAACTACCTTCGGAACCGCCCCAGTTCACCACTACGGTGAATGAGTCCAAAGTCCCAGGATCCGAAATGGTCCCGGTCACCGTGGCAGTGCCGTCTTCATCAATCTCATCACCTACAGCCGTGGCTGTTGGCGCAACGTTGTTGATAGTGACTACCAGTGACCCGATGCCAACACCCGTGTCATCATCGGTGACCCTGGCTTGTACGGTCTGCGAGTCTGGTCCATCGGCGTAACCACAGATCGTGGTCGCCCCGGTGCCATCGTCGAACCCGTCACCATCACAGTCCCATGCGACCGAGTGCGTATCTAGCGTTCCTACATCAGTGAAGGACACTGAGAACGTCCCGCTGGAACCCTCGTCAATTGACGCCGGGCCACTCACGGTCACCACCGGAGCAACGTTGTTCACCGTCACTGTTGTGCCGGCGATACCCACTCCTGAGTCATCGTCGGTAACCGTGACGCTCACGGCGTAGATGTCTGAAGCGGTACCTGTTGGGTTGTCATCAAGGTACTGGTGCGTCTGTG
Organism: Chloroflexota bacterium; assembly: GCA_013204555.1. Taxonomy (GTDB): domain Bacteria; phylum Chloroflexota; class Dehalococcoidia; order Lucifugimonadales; family Lucifugimonadaceae; genus UBA1151. The sequence continues at coordinate 1,073 of JABMNO010000077.1, forward strand.
AGTAGCTGGTTGTTCCGGCAGGGAGCGACACGGTTGTCGAACCTTCAGAACCGCCCCAGTTGATCACAAGCGTAAACGAGTCAAGCGTGTTCGGATCTGTGATGGTCCCGGACACCGTAGCGGTTCCGTTCTCAAGGATCACCCCACCAACGGCCGTCACCGCAGGCGCAACGTTGTTCACGGTGACGGAGAGACCTGTAGAGATCACTCCACCACTGATCGTTGCATCACGCACTCCAATGGAGATGACTTCTCCGCTACGCACTTCGAACACTGTGAATGCAGGGTCTTGCGCAGCGAACTTGTTGTGCGTTGCGAACCCATTCATCATGTTGGACACGATACCGATCGCAACACCTTCTGGCGTGGCAGTGAAGCCACTCCATCCAGAAATCGATGGACCGGAAGCCGCAACTCCTGGTGGCAGGAAGTTGTAGAACGTCGAAGTCGTGTAACTCGACTCCCCAACAATGTCGCCACCGGCATTGAAGAACGCTTCAATCTCCGGCGCGAACGAGTTGAGGGTCGCAGATCCGGCAGACCCCAGGTCGAAAATCCATGGGATGTACAGCACGTCAATCGTGCTCAACCAGGAAGCGAAGTCAGCTGCATTTGCAAACGAGTTTGTCGCTCGTCGATCAACTCCTCCGAACAGACCGCTTCCAAGGCTAGGGTAATTCGTATTTGAGTACAGACCAATCTTGTACGACGTGCGAGGTATCTCGCCGGTCGTTCCATCACCACGAAGGTAGTCAAGAATCACAACGTCGTAGTTGTTCTGGCGGGAGTGCAACTGAATGTCATGGCCGGTCAGGTAAAGGCTTCCACCTCCACCTCCACCGCCACCACCACTGCTGCCCGATGTCGAGCCAGCAACGCCAGTGCCACCCTCTGATTCAGTAGGCCCCCGGTGCGGGTAACGGCGGTAGAGTACCCGACACGCCTTCGCGTTCCTCTGCGCATGCTATGAAGCACTTTCACGTCAAGCGATTGCATGGGTGCATCCCCTGGCGTTCACAGACTGCATCTTGTCCCGTTGGCAAAGCGTCGAATCAATGCAAATAAGCAGGCCTGCTCAACACTAGTTTTCAAACCAATGTTTGCAGGACGTTTGCAAACGGCTATTCAGCGAGCAATATTCACGGCCATATGCTCAAGTATGAATTGAACTTGGTGGGCTCTGAGGGACTCGAACCCTCGACCTGCGGATTAAAAGTCCGATGCTCTACCAACTGAGCTAAGAGCCCGCGCAGTACGCGAATCTGGTGCAATTCAACGCTACTTTACCGGCGTTGCGGTTGCAATATGGGTGGAGCACCTTGTCTCGCCATCCTTCGACACCCTTTGGCCTCGGCATGGAAAGGCCATTCAGGATGGCGAATGGGCGATATCGATGGCCAATACGGAAAGACTGGAACAAATTCGTCCAGTGTTACGTCTTATCAACATGCGGGACTAATTATTCCCGTTCCACTGGCGTGAGACGATTGTGTGATCATGATGAACTGGAAATCGCTTTACAAACTTGCTTTGAGGATCCTGATCGGCTCCGTGGCGATCAGCGCGGTGCTGGGTATTGTGGCGTTGCTCCTGAGAGATCTTGATGATTTCACTGGCAGGACGCTGGGGACCACGCTGTTCGTCTCAGCGGCGGCGCTGCTGATCATGGCGAATACCGTGGTCATGGAATCCAAACAGCGCGGCTACTTTTACGTGTCCGGGCTGGGTTTGGTGATGGCGTTGGTGGCGTTGCCGCTGTTCCTCACCGCACTCTGGATGGATCAAGCCCCGGAAAATCTCTGGAAGACAGGCGTATCGATAGAGATCGTTAGCATCGTGATGGCGCACTCGTCTATTTTGAGTCTGAGGCGCTTGCCAAAGAAGTATGAGTGGACGATGCCGCTCGCGACGGTCCTGGCGATGGCGCTTGGATCGCTTGTCGTCGGCATGATTTGGATTGAGGATGCGGGATCATCCACGTGGCGCTACGCCGGAACGTTGGCGATTTTGGTGACGTCAATCACCATTGTTATCCCGGTGATCCCACGGCTGGTTGCGCTGGAGATGGAGGGCGGTGAATCTTCCGTCAACCGTTCCATACATCAGGTCCGCCACTGCCCGGATTGCGGAATTGGACTGGCCGATGCGTCCGATTCTGGAAGAGAGACCACCTGCCACTCATGCGGCGCGGTATTCAGCGTTGAATTCAGCGGCCAGTCAAGCTAGAAGAGTGTGAACTCCGATGGTGGCCAGTATCGGGCCATTACTTTGCCCACAATCTTATCGGCTTCTGCAAATCCCCATGCGCGCGAATCGTTCGACGCTGATCGGTTATCACCTAGTACAAAGTACCTATCGGCGGGAACGATGGTTGGGAAGTCTGTGGATCCGCGGGGACGGGTGACCCTGTCCTCTTTCAATTTCTCGCCGTTAACCCAGACGCTGCCATCGTGGATATCGATCTCATCACCGGGGATGCCAATTACCCGCTTCACAAAGTCCGCGTCTTCACCGGTTGGTGGGCGGAACACGATTATGTCTCCGCGCTCCGGTGGGTGGAAAAGGTACTCAAGTTCACCATCGGCGTCAGGACCAACCCAGGGAAGTACGTCGGCCAGGACGTCGCTATCGACCGTTTCATAGACGAATTTGTTGACAAGTAAGTGCTGCCCGTCTGCAAGAGTGGTGTTCATGCTGGGGCCAACTACTTTGAAAGTCTGCGTTGCGGCTTGTAGGAGCACGAATATGACGGCAGCCGTTATTACGGTCTCCGCAATTTCACGAAATGTCCTGCCCACGCGCTACCTTTCATTAAGAGGATCTATTGTTTAGACAACTATATCTGCTAAAGATTCCCCGGCTTCCTAATAGGATTAAACGATAATTCGTTACGCGAAGATTCCGTGATAGCCCGAATTTGACCTGCGGGACCCTCCATATCTAATGACCACGCCGGTGGAAGAAACGCTAATCGCCCAGAGCCGTGAAGGCGATCTGGACTCTTTCAACGCGCTTGTAGATACGTATCAGAACCAGGTTTATGGCGTGGCGCTGCGTATGGTGCGAGACGCCGCCCTTGCGGAAGATCTGGCGCAAGATGCGTTCATTTCCGCGTATCGCAACCTCAACCAGTACCGGGGCGGCAGCTTCAAGAGCTGGCTCATGCGGATTGTCCGCAATGCAACCCTGGACTCACTGCGGCGCACTCAGCGCCGACCGACTGATTCGCTGGACGAGAACATGGTTGCGTTTGAATCGCAACTGGTCTCAGATGAGCCAACGCCTGAGGATGTGGCGGTAAACACGGAGCTTGGCGATCACATTAAAGATGTCATGTCTGAGTTACATCCCGACCAGAAGATGGCGCTGGTGCTAATCGATATTGAAGGCTATAGCTATGAGGATGCGGCGTTGGCAATGTCCGTTTCAATAGGCACCGTCAAGTCACGTCTGAGCAGGGCTAGATCTCGGATGCGAGAAGCACTTATGGCGAACCCGGAACTTTTACCGGCCCAATTTCGTCAGGGTAGTGAGGGAGTGTGAAGAGGATGCACTCCGTTAGTCAGGAAATCAGATGATATTTGGTTGGTTTACAAGCGACCGACAGCACTTGTCGGAAGAAGATCTGTCGGCATACGTCGATGGTGCCCCCGGCGCGCCGTCTGCAGATCGCGTGCAGAAGCATTTGGCTATCTGCGACACGACTTGCAGCGCTGATCTGGAAGGGCTACGGACGATGGTGCGCGTCCTTAACGCTGTCGCGCCGGTTACTGCCCCGCGATCTTTTGCTTTGACGGCTGAGATGGTGGCTGACTTGCCGGACCGGAAGCCGCTGGGAGAACCGCCAACTCCTGCCAAAACCGGTGGATGGCGTATGCCCGTCTTCGTCCCGGCGGCAGCTTCAATCGCTGCGGCAGTGGTGTTCGCTCTTGTACTGGTGGGCAATCTTTCAGGTGTGATTGAGCAGTCGGGAAGTTCATCGAAACAGGCAGCCTCGCTTGCGGCGGATGCGACAGGCTTCGGTGGTGCTATTGAGGTAGCGGTTGAGGCAGAAGAGGTTGTCGCGGAGATGGCAGCTGCCCCCGTGGCAGCCGGTGCTGGCGTTCCTGAGATGTTGGCGTCGCCAGATTCCAGAGAACGCACAACAATGGAATCAGCAACATCAGTGACCCCTCAGCTTGCTGCCGCCGGTGACGCCTCGTTTGCTCCTCCATCAACCACCCTGGTTACAGAGGATGAGGTGTCAGAGGCTGCTCTGGCGCCAGCTCCGAAAGCTGCACCAGATACGTTTACGCTGGAATCTGCGCCCCAATTAGAGTCTCCGGATGACGCCGTTGCGGATGGTGCCAGGGGCCTTGAACTGCCGCCAGTGGAGTCTTTCAATACAGATGCAGGTTCAACGGCATCTGCCAAAGAGGGTGTGCAGGTTGACGCCATTGCGCAGGCCGCGCCACAGATCGCTCCATCGCCCAACCTGGTGGAAGACGATGACTTCACGCTGCCGGTCTGGCAACTGCTACTGGCAACCGGAATTATTACGGCGCTTCTGGGGTCGGTCTCACTGCTGCTGTCACGCCGCGGGATCCCTGGCTAGCACTAGTTCCGATTTGGTGCTTCGACTCCGGGAACAAAACCAGCTTCTCTGGCGTTAGTACTTGTGAAGAGTGATTTTCATCATTTCATGACCCTGATTGAAATCACCAGGACAAGAGTGACCCACACGGTCACAACAACGCTTCAGTCCGCAAAACACATAGCAATTAGATCAGCGAGGCCCTATGGCCTCAAAAAGGAAGAGTGAATCGAATGAACATGAAGAGATTGATCACCGACAAGCGTCGAGTGGTTGCCGTGATTGGGGTTTCAGCCATCATGGTCGCGTCGGTAGCCTGCAGCGGTGCAGACGCTGAAGTTTCGCAGACTGAAGTCAACAATCTTGTTGGTACTGCCCTTAGCGATTACACACAGATCGCGAGCGTTGAGGGTTCAGCAAGCGCGCCAAACATTGTCGTTTCAAGCAACGGCGGGACCACCATTGAGCCATCACCACCCATTCGTGGTGAGCTAGCCGTTCAGTCTTATGGTTCCACTTCAATTGGAAACCAGCAGACCGGCCTGTGGGTCGATGGCTTAGGCTCAATCGATGTGGAGCCGGACATTGCAACGCTGAGTGTTGGCGTCGAATCCCGAGAACCAACCGTTAGCGCAGCCCGTGAGGCAGCCGCCGAGGCGCTTCAGCGCGTCATTGACACCGTGATCGCGGAAGGTGTCCTGCAAGATGATATTCAGACCACCTCGTTCTACATCTCGCCCCAGACCATCTACAAAGAGATTCGAGACCCCAACGGCTCGTACAGCCAGCCCGTGGTCGTCGGTTACATCGTGAGCAACCAGCTATCGGTGACCATCCGAGATCTGGACAAGGTTGGAGATGTGGTGGACGCGGCAGCGGATGAAGCCGGAGACCTGGTTCGGATCAACAACATCAACTTCGGCGTGGACAATCCTTCACAGTACGGTGAAGAGTTGAGACGCTTGGCGGCGTTGGACGCTGAGGCCAAGGCTCAGATCTACGCCGACACGCTTGGTGTCCTGGTTGGCCAGCTGGTTTACCTCTCTGAAACCGGTAGTTCTGCCCCCAGCGTATACACAGAAGGTGGGAATCTCGCATTTGCTAGCGCAGATGGAGCGTTCAAATCATCAACGCCCATCATTTCTGGCGACACGACTCTTACGGCGCGGGTCCAGGCAGTCTTCGCAATCGCCGGTTCGTAGGAACATCCGATGGATATCGGATAACCATTCTCCGCCCTGCGATCAGGCAGTTAGGAGAGGAGGCGCTCTCACCCGGGAGCGCCTCTTTTCACGTCTGCTCGTTGTTGCACTTGATGCGCCCCATTACAATCCGGCATAGACATAACTTCAAATCACATTGAGATGAGCCGCATTTGGTACTGAGCGATCGATCTATCAAAGAGGCACTGGCAGAAGGCCGCATCGTTATTGATCCCCTGGACGAGAGCGATATTCAGCCCGCCAGCGTTGATCTACACCTTGGCAGAATGCTTTTGGCGTTCACGAACTCACGTAGGCCGTACGTTGACCTCCGCGAGGATGTTGCTGATCTCACTGAGGAACTTAAGCTGGCGGACGATGATCCGTTCATGCTCCACCCGGGCGAGTTCATTCTGGGTAGCACTATGGAGACGATCCACCTCCCCAACGATCTTGTCGCCAGTCTTGAAGGCAAGAGTTCGCTGGGACGCGTCGGTCTGGTGATCCATTCAACCGCCGGGTACGTCGACCCTGGCTGGCAGGGGACACTCACGTTGGAGTTGACGAACGTCTCTCGGCTACCCATCACGTTGTATTACGGAATGCGGATAGGCCAGATCTCATTTCAGCGCATGACGACGCCGGTCGATCGTCCATACGGCTCGAAAGAACTTGGTAGCCGTTACTTTGGCTCAACTGGTCCAACGGCCACCCGAATGCACCTCGACTTCGACGAGAAGCGCGTCCGTTAAGCGGGCTATCGGTAACCCCTATGGAATATATGGAGCGAGCACTGGAACTCGCTAGCCACGCCGCTGGCATGGTGAGTCCCCGGCCACCCGTGGGCTGCGTGCTGGTCAAAGATGGTGAGATTGTGGGAGAGGGCTTCACCACACCGTCACCGGGGCCACACGCCGAGGTATCCGCTCTACGCGAGGCTGGTGACAGGGCGAGAGGCTCCCACGCCTACACAACCCTGGAGCCCTGCAACCACCACGGCAACACCCCGCCCTGCACGGATGCCCTGCTCAATGCTGGGGTAGCCACGGTCACAGCGGCTATCCAGGATCCCGATCCGCGAGTTGATGGCAACGGCATTCGCCGGTTGAAATCAGCAGGGATTGAAGTAACCAATCACGCGTCCGGTGAGCACACGGCAAGAGCGTGGGATTTGATCGAGGGGTTCGCCCGCCTCACGAAGACACGACGACCGCTGGTGATCGCCAAATATGCGATGAGCCTCGATGGGAAGATCGCCACTCGAACGGGCGATTCCCAGTGGATTACATCTGAAATAGCCCGTGAGCGGGTCCACCGCCAGCGCGCTCAAGCCGACGCGATTATGGTCGGCAGCGGCACGGTGCTGGCGGACAATCCGCGCCTTACGGCGCGCCCCGGCGGGGAGCCCACAGATATTCCCCGTCCACGGTTGCGAGTGCTGGTAGACACAACCGGCCAGATCCCGCCATCGGCCCGAATGTTCTGGGAACCCGGCGCCGTCCTGATTGTGTACGCGACCAGGTCTGAAGACGCAGGGCCATTGATCGGCCTCCCGGACAACGTAGAGAAGCTGGAACTTCCGTCTGGCTACGGCGGCGTCGATCTCGTGATGCTGATTGACGAGATGGGCAGTCGTGGCATCGGAACGGTCATCGTTGAGGGAGGCGGGCGACTGATCGGATCGCTGATCGACCTTGGACTCATCGACAAGATTGAGGCCTACATTGCGCCAGTAATCATCGGCGGCGTAGAAGCGCCGGGCCCAGTCGCTGGCGAAGGTACAGAGAAACTCCGTGACGCCCCTCGACTTGAGCGCGTGACGACGCAATCTCTCGGGCCGGACACGCTCATCACCGGGTACGTGCCCGGGCATACGGATCACATTCCGGAGAGCAACGCATGAATCAGTCGTTCTGCCCAAACTGCGAATACGATCTCTCGCCCAGCGCGTCATTTTGTACCAACTGTGGGGAGACCATAGCGACCCACAAATATTGCCAGGAATGCGGCGCTCAAAACGAGGCCAAAGCAAGGTTTTGCGGGCGGTGCCGCCACTCGGAGTTCGACGCAGTTCAGCCAGCCGGGCAGGTCCAGGGATCATCCGGTGGTTATCGGCCATACGGGTCTGAGCCGGATGAGATTGACAGGCGCGATATTGAATTGGACGTGATTATTAGCACGCCGCGGATAGTAGCCCTGTCAGTGATATCTGGAGGACTCTACTATTTCTGGTGGATGTACAGGTCGTGGGGCCTGCTGCAAGAAGAAACGGGTGAACAGCATTTCCCCGTCTGGCACGCGTTGACACAGGTGGTGCCCGTCTACAGCCTGTACCGACTGTTCGATCACGTCTCCATAATTCACCTTCTCAGATCTCATCTGGACACCCCGACCACCTTCAGCCCGTCACTCATTGTCACCATTGAATTCATTAGTTGGCTTCTCCTATTCGCATCATTTGGAGTTTCAGCAGGCGCCTCACTGGTAGTTACCCTGATTGGTACAGCTATAGCGACGATGATAGTGGTCTGGTCTCAGGAAGCTCTCAATGAGTACTGGATATACAGTCGGGGCGAAGAGGTTGAGGAGGCTCCCATTGGGGCGGGGGAGGTCCTTGTGACCATCCTTGGGGCGATATTCTGGATTTTCGCAATCGTGGACGTGTAGACAAGCCTTACGGATATCTCTTGTGAATGGGTTGGAGCGATATCAGAACTACCTGTCATATTCGCTAATCTCACCCCGTCCTATTCCCGTAGCAAGGCCGATGCGCGAGAATCACAGCCATGTTCAGTGGAATCGTTGAAGAACTGGGTGAAGTCGTCGGTTTCGACGGCGAGCGGCTTGAGATAAAAGCCACGGAAGTGCTACAGGACCTTGAGGTCTCTGAGAGCATCAACGTTAGTGGCGCATGCCTGACAGTAATCGAATCTCTGGAAGGCGGCTTCGTGGTTGAAGTCGTTCCGGAGACCGTCTTGCGCACAAATTTCAGTGAATTGACCGTCGGTGGCAAAGTAAATCTGGAGCGGTCGCTCCGTTTTGGCGGCCGCGTCGGTGGGCATATCGTCCAGGGGCACGTAGATGGACTAGCCGAGATTTTGTCGATGGACGACGATGGTAACTCGATACGTATCTGGTTTAGGCCGCCTGAACCTATAATGAAGTACATCGTTGAGAAGGGCTTCATTGGTATTGATGGCATCAGCCTTACGGTGGTGGACGTTACCGATGACTCCTTCTCTATCGCGATCATTCCTTACACGCGGGAACACACCACGCTGGGGGAGAGAAATCCTGGCGATAGTGTGAATATTGAAGTTGACATAACCGCGAAATATCTTGAGAAGCTAGCTAAACCGCACGCAGACGCAAACGCTGCAGGATAACTACACCTTTGTCTGAATCCAGCTCATTTACTTCGGTTGAAGCCGCCATTGACGCCTACCGCAACGGTCAGATGGTCATCCTCGTCGACGATGAAGATCGTGAAAACGAGGGAGATTTCGCGATGGCGGCGGACGCGGTTACTCCAGAAGCCATAAATTTCATGGCGACCGTAGGGCGCGGCCTGATATGCGTGTCCATGGAAGGTGGTCGTCTGGACGAACTAGATCTTCCGATGATGGTTCAGCGGAACACTGCGCGGCTCGCTACCGCGTTCACGATCTCAGTCGACGCCACAGACGGAATAACGACGGGCATATCGGCTTTCGACCGGGCGCAAACGATCCGGGTGATGATCGATGAGAAATCGACTCCGGATGATCTCGCCCGTCCTGGCCACATATTCCCGCTTCGATACGCAAAAGGCGGAGTGCTCGTACGGGCAGGACAGACTGAAGGTTCCGTTGATCTGGCCAAGCTAGCAGGACGTTTCCCGGCTGGAATCATCTGCGAAATCATGGGGCCAGATGGTGACATGGCGCGGATGGCAGAGTTGGAGAAGATATCCGACCGATATGGAATCCCCATCGTCACAGTGGCCGATATCATCAAGTACAGGTATCACCACGGCAATCTGATTGAACGCGTTGCTGAGGCTCGAATTCCCACGGAACACGGTGTGTTTCAAGCGTTCGCATACAGGAGTGTCGTGGATTCAGCAGAGCATGTTGCAATGGTGATGGGCGATATCGACCCGGACAGCCCCACCCTGGTCCGAGTGCACTCTGAATGCCTCACCGGAGATGTCTTTGGCAGCCTCCGCTGCGACTGTGGTGATCAGGCTGAACGGGCGCTAAAGCTAATTGGCGAGTCTGGTAACGGCGTCTTTCTGTATATGAGACAGGAAGGCAGAGGCATTGGCCTGGTGAACAAGTTGAAGGCTTACCAGCTTCAGGATGAAGGTCTGGATACCGTGGAAGCAAATGAGAAGCTCGGCTTCCAGATGGACGCTCGCCATTACGGTGTTGGCGCACAGATTCTGGCTCATATTGGGGTTGGGAAGTTCAAACTTCTCACCAACAATCCCAGGAAAATGGTTGGCCTCAGGGGCTACGGTCTCAAGGTCGTGGAGCAGCTGCCACTTGAAATCGAACCGAACGCTGAGAACATAAAATATCTGAAGACGAAAAAGATGCGTATGGGCCACCTCCTTGAGTTCCCAGACATGGCGTCCGAAGTCTCGGACAGTTAGTCCGGACATGCCAGTAACGGACGTGCAGGGCCATCACGATGGCTCCAATCTACGAGTCGGTATCGCTGTGGCGCGGTTTAACGAGTTCGTGACCGAGCAACTGCTGGACGGCACGCTCGTTCGACTGCGAGAACTGGGCGTCAAAGATGAGAACGTGGTTGTGGCACGCGTGCCGGGCTCGTTCGAACTGGCAACCGCAGCGCGGCAGCTGGCGTCGGCAGATGGCAACGATATGGACGCCGTGATTTGCCTGGGCGTAGTGATCAATGGCGAGACGGCGCACTTCGAGCATGTTGCAGCGGGAGCTACATCGGGCATATCTGCCGTTCAGGCTGAATCCGGTAAGCCCGTGATATTTGGCGTACTAACCACGTTCACCACCGATCAGGCTGTTGAGAGAGCCGATACTGGCCGACAGAACGTTGGCGGCGAATACGCTGAAGCGGCCGTAGAGATGGCTAACCTCCACCGCACGCTGGCTGACCTCTAAGGAACGTTCCGTTCCCGTCATCCCGGACGCGGGACGGTGACCACCGGCCCCGCCGTGATCCTGGATGCAACGGCCACACACCAACCGTCTTTCCGAGGCCAACCGTCGCAATACGCCCACAGTCATCCCGGACTCCGGTAGGAGATCCGGGATCTCAGCGTGGAAAACCGGAACGCGTGATTACGGGCAGTCGTTCGTTGATCGCACCAGACCCGCGTTCTCTGCTGATTTGCCTGAGGCGGACACGGACGGAAGCGGCCGTGGGATGACGATTTTGGGGTGAGGGTGGTCTTCGCAGGTATGGCGGGCCGTCGTGCGGGGGCAATTCGTGAATTGCCGCTACGCGTTCGGGGTGTGGGCATGCCTGCCGGCACTCTACGTCCGGGATGAGGTTGGGGTAGAGGAATTGGGCGCGAAAACAGGCGCGTCGGAGGGTGGCGCGCCGGGATTGTTCGCCGGATTGCTGCGATTGGTTGCCCTGGTCAGGTATGTGAGGCTGATAAGGGTATCGATGCCGTGCGAGGGGAAT
>JABMNO010000078.1 GCA_013204555.1 Chloroflexota bacterium
CCAACGGTGCAAACCGAAACTCCCAGACTCTGACCGTCTCATAACTGACCTCGAATCCTCGTTCAAGGAGTAGCTCTGCAACGTCTCGAAATCCGAGCTTGTATCTCAGACGCCAGAGTACGGCCAGTAAGACTATGTCGGTCGGGAATTGGAGATCATTGAACGGTGTACCTGAACGTTCGTTAAAACGCCGGTTGCAGTCTCGGCAACAGAAAGTTCGATAACCAAGCGCCGTTCGAAGTTTTCTCTTGGATACGGACGTGGACAGGCAGTGTGGGCAGGACATAAACAGATCTCCTCAGCAAATGAGGAATGATCCTATTCTGCCCCGACGCTGAGTTCTGACAGAACCCATGCAGTCTCGGGTTCACACCTATTCTTCTCCGCGCGATGTTCCGGGCCAGAAGATTAGCTCCTGCGTCAACGTCGCTCGTGGCGATCTTGCCGTAAAGACATTGAACCCCGTCTTCATCTGCCAGATGAAACTCTACGAGGCTTGTGATGAATTTATCGTCCACTGTCAATCGATTAAATTCTTTCTAATTCATGGAACTTGTCGGTCGATCACGTAATTTGTTCAACATCGGGTTGAATTCAGATCGACTCCCAAGCAACAGAGTAATCTCCCCGAATCACAGGGTCATATCGTCTGAATCTTGAGCCATCGAATGCAACTAATCGATGGAGATGTCCACTAATCAGGGAGTGAGTCCCAGTATCGCGCAGTTCCACCAGCGAACGTCGCACGCCATTTATGGAGCCACTCCATCGTCAATCATAACGAGGACATCCTCGTCCCATCAGATATTGCCAATACCTACCCACAGCAGAGCGAACAGGACCGCCGGGCGTGATCCGTTGCAGCGGCGATCGGAGAGACCTGGACCCACTGTCAAGTCGATTTAGTGAGCCGCAGGGGAGCACTTGACCGTGGCGGGGCTCGACCTACGCTGGCAAGGCGGAAGCTGACCGAAGGCACTGTGAGCGGGCAATCAGGTCTCCACGTTCAGCCAATTTCGTTTAGTATCGTCCCACTATGCCTTCTGAGCGTGTGCAGCGACGGATAGATAGTCTTCTGGATCGGGCCGAACTGGCTTCAGACGACAGTAATTGGGATCAAGTCCTTGAACTCACCGCGGGAGTGCTTGAGGCCGACCCTGATAATGCCGACGCGCAAACATTTCGTGCGATGGCCGAAGCCAGCATGGATCAGGCAGGCTCGACTCCTCCGCCAGTTCCATCAAACACACCCGCCTCCACGGTAGAGGACGCACCAACCTCATTCGCGAATGGCCGCTATGAGGTAATAAGACTCCTAGGAGAGGGTGGCAAGAAGAGGGTCTATTTAGCCCACGACACCACCCTAGACCGTGATGTTGCATTCGGCCTAATCAAGGCAGAGGGCCTCGACGCCGCTTCACGCCAACGGATCACCCGTGAAGCGCAGGCTATGGCCCGTCTCGGTGACCACCCAAACCTCATGCCGATATTCGACCTGGGTGAAGAGAACGGCCAGCCGTACATGGTCCAGCCTCTCATGGTGGGCGGCGACATTGAAAGGCTTATCGAAGAGGCTGAGGACGGCAGGCTTGCGTTGGAAGATGCCCTTCGGATCAGCAGTGAAATCTGCCGAGGCCTTGAGTTCGCACACTCCAAAGGGATCATCCACCGTGACTTGAAACCCGGCAACGTCTGGCTCACCGACGACGGCACGGTGCGGATCGGAGACTTCGGCCTGGCGATTTCCCTCGACCGTTCACGCCTCACACAGGAAAAGGTGATGGTCGGCACGGTCAGTTACATGCCTCCCGAACAGGCCACCGGCGGTGAGGTAACCCCGAAGGCCGATCTCTACTCACTCGGCGCAATGCTCTACGAGATGGTCACCGGGCGGCCGCCGTTCATGGGTGATGATGACATTGCGATCATTGGCCAGCATGTGAACACTCCACCGGTTGCACCAAGCTGGCACAATCAGTCACTGCCGCAGACGCTGGATTCCCTCATCATGCGGCTGTTGTCCAAAGATCCGGCACAGCGACCTTCGAGTGCCGCAGAAGTATTGCAGGCGTTGGAAGCGATTGATCCATCTGATGCGGCTGTCGCCCGTGAAGAAGGCCAAGGTTCCCTGGACTCCATGTCCGGTGGCGTCTTTGTTGGTAGACACCGCGAGATGGACCAGCTCAAGGCGGCCTTCGAGGAGACGCTTGGCGGTCATGGAAAGATGGCGGCTCTAGTTGGCGAGCCAGGCGTAGGCAAAACGCGAACCGCTCAAGAACTTGCGACCTATGCATCGATGCGCCGTGGGCAGGTGTTATGGGGCCGCTGCTATGAGGGGGGCGGTGCCCCTCCGTACTATCCGTGGGTACAGGCCATCCGCAGCTACGTGCTCGACAGGGATGCGGAGACAGTCCGACGCGAAATGGGCAGCACGGCATCCGTTATTTCCGAGATTGTGCAGGACGTGAAGGAACGACTGCCAGACCTTCAATCACCGCCACAGCTAGATGATCCTGAATCAGCACGCTTCAGGCTGTTCGATTCCATAACCACCTTTCTGAAAACGGCGTCGGGGACGCAACCAATTGTCCTTATGCTTGAAGACCTCCACTGGTCAGACAAGCCGTCGCTAATGCTGCTGGAGTTCGTCGCACGCGACCTTGGTAACTCACGGTTGATGATCGTCGGTAACTACCGGGACATGGAACTCAACCGGAGACATCCGTTGTCAGTGACTCTTGGTGAACTCACTCGCGAGCGACTTTTCGACCGTGTATTGCTTCGGGGTCTTCAGAAACATGACGTGCGCCGTTTCATCGAGGTAGCCGCGGGTATCGACCCTCCAGGCCCATTGGTCGACGCGGTGTTCACGCAGACAGAGGGAAACCCTCTCTTTGTGACCGAGACGGTTCGACTCCTGATCCAGGAGGGAGATATCGTCTCCGGTGTGAAATCAGGGGGCGGAACCAGTTCATGGGAGATACGGATACCCGAAGGCGTTCGTGAAGTAATCGGACGAAGGTTAGACCGCCTTTCCGAACGGTGTAATGTGACCCTAATGCTTGCCGCTGTTATTGGCAGGCAGTTCCGATTCGGCGTTCTCATGAAGTTGGCCGAGGATGTTTCAGAGAACATGCTTCTCGATGTGCTGGACGAGGCGCTGGATGCGCGAATCGTCGAAGAAGTGCCCACGGAAGTTGGCCTCTATCAGTTCGCTCACGCCCTTATACAGGAGACGCTGAAATCGGAGTTGTCCGCCAACCGGACTGTGCGGCTCCATGCCCGCATCGCTGAGGCGTTGGAAGCGTTATATGGAGATGAAGCTAATGAGCACGCCACCGAGTTAGTGCAGCACTTCGCTGAGGCGGAGACGCTGCTGGGCGCTGAGAAGTTAATCCGGTATTCAGTTGCAGCTGGCGAGCGAGCGATGGAAGCACCGGCGCCAGGGGATGCCCTGGCGCACTTCGAGCGGGCTGAGGCCGCGGTGAGCGATCCCGATTGCGAACCGTTGATGGGTCGGATCTGGTTCGGTTTCGCCATGGCAGTGAACGCGATCTTTGACGCCGACCGCATGGAAATAGCGTGGAACAAATTGGTGAGGGCGTTCGACTGGTACGTGGCCAACGACGATATGGATGCGGCAATCGCCGTTGCACAACATCCGTCAATGTTCAACGTCATACAACCTGATGCGGTTGGATTCTACGACCATGCTCTGGAGTTGGCTCCGCCCGATTCGACAGCCGCCGGTTGGATCAACGCCTGCCTCGCGAGTGCGCTGAACGGGAGTGGCGATCTCGACAGCGCCGTGCAAGCGGCTGAACGGGCGGCGGAGATCGCTCAGCGTACCGGCGACGAGCGGTTGGAGTCCTATGTCTTGTACTGCAAAACCAATGCGTCACTGGCGTCAGACGATCCAGAGTCCGCTCTGGTCTCGGCTCAGACGGGCCTGACCATGTCGCGCCGTCACGGCTACCTGCAATCGAAGATACGGCTCATGTACTTTGCTTGCCAGGCTCACGTAGCGCTCGGCGACGTCCAATCCGCTCGCAGCCTGGCCGATGAACTCTCAAGGGATGCCGATCAGCTTAAAGACGCAACCTATGCTAATTCCGCCGTGTCTGCTCGGTGTGGCATTGCATGGCTCACTGGCGACCGTACTTCCGTCTTTAATCTGGCGGACCAATACCATCTCAGAGGGATGGAACGGGTCAGCCAAAGGGGCTGGCTTGTAGATGCGGCAGTCTGCGAATTCGGCGGAAGCGTTGACGTCGAAGCGCTGCAAGAGAGGGCGCAGATGTTCCTCGCGCGGATGACCTCTCTTTCCTACGATGTGAGGGCCATGGCATTTCTTGCTGGCGCTGCACCGTCACTCGACACCGATGATCTGTGGGCCGTCGTCGAAGCCGCAGCCCGGAAGATGCTTGGGTTCATTGGGGAAGATCGACGAATTTTGACACGTTCGGTGGCCGATATGTGCCTCGCTCTGGTGGCCGTGAATAGCCGTGACGCCACCCTCGCGGGGGACCAGTACGAACGGTTGAAGCACCGAGCCGGAAAGTTCGACCCCTGGGTGTTTTTGTCCTGTGACCGGGTGCTGGGGCAACTGGCAACAGTGCTTGGCGATTGGGTGGCCGCGGTAAGGCATTTCGAGGAGGCGCTGGCGTTCTCTCGTCGGGCTGGTTTTGTCCGAGAAACGGTATGGACCCACATCGGATATACCAAGGTGCTCCTTGATCGCAATGCACCCGGTGATCGCGAAAAGGCCACCGAACTGCAAGACGAAGCCATCGCCATCGCCACCAAACTCGGTATGAAGCCGCTACTGGAGCGCGTGCTGGCGCAGCGGGAGATATTGAAGGCGTAGGAGGTTAGGCGTATTGCCCGAACGAAATCAAAACGCGGCTCAAGAGTGGCAATCAGGCGTCTGGAAACGCATGTCCAATCTCTATCAAGATGAATGGGATGAACGATTTGGTCCCATTGTCGATGCGGTCATCACGCGCGCTGAAATGGTATCCGGTGAAACCGTCTTGGATCTTGGTTCAGGCACCGGGTCTGTCGCGCAGCAAGCGGCAAAGGTCGTTGGACCAACAGGACAGGTTGTCGGGGTCGATCTGAGCGAAGAGATGGTTGAGATCGCCCGTAATCGTGTCAGCTCCCTTAGTCTCAAGAATCTAGTGTTTCAGCAAGGGACGGGAGAAAACATTCCTGCGCCCGACGGGGCGTTCGATGTGGTGGTGAGTTCGCTCACGCTGATGTACGTTATCGACCGACCGGCAGCTGCACTTGAGATAGCACGGGTGCTTCGACCGGGTGGTCGTTTGATAGCCGCGGTGTGGGCTGGTCCGGACAAATGCGACATCGTTCGATTTCAGCAGGCCGCTGGGAGGTTCGGCGAAACGCCACCTGTGTCCGGCGTTGGGCCCGGTGGTCTCGCGGACCCAACACTATTTCTCAAGCAATTGGCTGATGCAGGAATCAGCGCTAGCGTTGATTCAGAGTCATTTCAATTCGAGTTTCTCAACTTTCAGTCTGCGTGGCATGCGATGGCCGGGGTGACGACCAGTGAACTGACAGAAACAAGACGGCAAGAGGCTCAGCGCGCAGTCATGAACATGATGTACGAAGATGGTGACGAACCGCGCACCTATCGGAATTTGACCCAATTCATAGTGGGACGAAACTAGCAACTGCTTGTTTGCAGGCTGGAATGAGGCCCGTTTATACCGCGGTCACAGTTGGCCAGACGGGTGATTCTGATGGCTTATTTAGTCCCACTATGAAGTCTAAATCTGACGAATGACAACCGTCAGCCTCACAGTGACGACGCCCTCAGTGAACGTCTCCCCGATCCCGGCGTCAGGGCTGACTGGCAGTAGCGCCAAACGCGCTCCCTCAATTCTCGCCGCTATATCGACCTCGCCCCCTGTATAGCCGTTGGCCGCCAATGATCCGTCCTCAGGGAAGAGGTCGTGGAGTCCGTAAGACAGATAAGATCGCGCCGTGGGACCTCAATACGATGGAGGGTTGATTGAATTCAGAGCAGCAGAATCGGCAGGTAATCTACCAGCTCAAGATCACGCTTGCGGAGACCGACGCTCCGATTTGGCGCCGGGTCCGGGTTCCATCGGGCCTCACGCTCCATGAGTTGCACCTGATCATTCAGATCATCATGGGTTGGACGAATTCCCACCTCTACAGGTTTCAAGTGGGAGATGAGGAGTTCTCCGAGCCAGATCCAAACAATGACCTGTATGAAACTCCTCCTCGAGACTCAACGGTGGCAACGCTCGGGCATTTAGTGACGATGCAGCAGAATACTTTCCTTTACGAGTACGACTTCGGCGACGACTGGCGGCACGATGTTCTGCTTGAGGAGGTTCAGGAGCCGGAGACTGGCGAGAGTTATCCAATCTGCGTGGCGGGTGAACGTGCCTGTCCACCCGAGGATTGTGGGGGTGCATCGGCTTATGCCGAGTTGCTCTCGACTATCAGCAACCCTGGCCACGAAGACTACGCGGATGTCCTGGAGTGGCTCGGTGGGAGTATCAATCCGGAGAGGCTAGATCTCGAGACCGTAAACAAAAACCTGCGCGAAATGCGGATCCGCTCGTGACTGCGTGTTCGTGTCGTTCTGTGTCGTTGCGTGTCGCTGCGTTCAAGGTCAAAAACGAGGTCAATCGATAGAGGTTTGGATTTTGCAGATGGCCTCTTGAGGATGCACCATCAGAGCAACTGACTCTTAGTCAGTGGGTTCCCGGTCCGAATCCGAGGCGGCTCGCCAACTACGCTTCAAGCCCGATCCGTGGGTGTCCCAACCGGGACGATCGTTTCACATTCTGTAGGCTTCCTCGCGAACCTCGTGCAGAAGTGACGGAATCACAGCTGTTGGATGCCGCCCAGAATTTATCCCGTAGGTTGTCACTGCGAGTGATCAGCAATTCCTTGGCTATTCGCGGCGTCTACAACGGTAGCGTGCCAATTACAATGTGACTTTGTGATAATTGCCCACGAGCGGGGCGCCCCGCCCATAATTTTGGGACTCCCTAATAAATATCGAGGAAGGGCCAGCATGGGCAGGCTATAGATTGACTTCAGATCGGGATTTACAATCTCCAGAAGGTCTCGGATCGTGCACGGATGATGCAGGCAACCTGAGGTCTAGTCTACGTACGGACATTTCACTCGAACAGTTGCGAGTTTGGTGGAATCGGCATAACCCGAATGACCCGTTTGAGCAACTCGACACGGTCAAACGGGGTGTATTGGAGCGGCTGGCGGAATCGCCGGCGAACGCGAACACCATCGCAGATCATCTCAAGGTAAGCACCGAGAATGTTCGAAGGGCTCTGAATGCTCTGAGGCTCCTCTACCCGAAATCAAACTTGGTCTATGTTCGAGAAACTGGAGGTCATCGCTCGCCACCGAATTACCACTTAATGCTGAGGCGAAGCCGGCACATTCCGACTGAACCCAACCAAACTGATGAACAAGTCGCGATGCACAAGTTGCGGTTGTCCAATATCGATGCTGTTACAAATGTAGTGAAGGATGTTCATCAGTCTGACGAAAGCCCCATGGCGAGAGCAGTGGTTTCTGGCCTGTTAGAAGATATGAAGATACTTCGCTCACAGGTCGAGTGGCTTCATCTGAATCACGTCGAAGGTGAGCTAGACGAATGGACTCAAAGGTTTTTGAATCATTTGCGGACTGTTCGTGAAGAGTTGAGGAAAGTTGTCCGGCACGGCGGCCAAATTGGACAGCTACACGATCAACTTTCGAGTTTGCTTCGAAGTTTTCCGGATCCAGATTGACCCACTTGCTTTTAGGACAACCCTCCGGGAATTGTCATTCCCTAAACTCCGACATTGATAACTGAGGGCCAACCACAAGACGAACTGCTGAAGCGAAGGTTCTTCTCCATGCTCAATGAGGCAGAGTTGCCGAAAGCATGTCAAGGTGGGGTTCTGTCAGAACTCAGGTCTCTTATCAAAGTTAAGCCGAGTTGAACCGCTATCGGACCTCCAAATTACGCAGCCAACTCC
>JABMNO010000079.1 GCA_013204555.1 Chloroflexota bacterium
GCGACGCTCCACTCTGCCACCCACGCAGCAAAAGTATCCTGAGGTAACTCGAAGGGCACTTTTCCGGCATCCGCGAGATAGGCCGCCGTATTACGCCAGACGATTAAAGACAGAAATCCGGGCGGCCACAAGGGCGGCCCCTACAATTGGGGCACATGTCCGCCTGAGGTGGATGCCGCTACGGGACCGTGCTGCGTTGGTGTGTGATTGATGTTGGTGGGAGGCACAGCTACTCGGCCAGCGTCACCAGCGCCTGATCACACGCCGAGAGCAGCGTACTTGCTCGCTCGTCATTCTGGTCCTGCTGAAATTCCATCGCCGCAAACCCGCTATGATGCCCCTACGTCTCCTCAGCGAGCACGGAATTGTCTATGGCACGACTAAATAAAACGGGCATCACAGACTTTATCAGCCGATTCATAACGCTGTGGAATTTCATCGCGCTTATAGTCAGCCTCGGCAGCGCCGCCGTCGTAACCGGCGCTCTGAGCCGATTCACCGGCGCATCGTGGCAATTTATTACGATCGTCAGTCTCTTCGCCGTGGTCGTGGTCCTGATTGCGGTGCTCCTCGTAACCGAATTTATTCAGTCGCGTTCTGCGCCAGATGATCCCGATGAGCCAGTGCCATCCGCTCCAACTCATGTCACCGCCACCTCGACGGGAGAGCAGAGTCGCGCTGCCGCTTCCGAGACCGGTCCTGCGGTCGCCGGTGACATCGACGGCGGCGTAGCAGGCCGCGATAACGTCACAAACATCACCTACGCCGCTCCTTCCACTGAGCCCCCAAGCGCCCGCACCTCATGGGAGCACCGCCCAGCGCCCATAGGCGATGACCTCGTCGGCCGTGATGATGATCTTCAGGAGATCAAAGATGGTCTCATCCGCCACCAGGCCATCATCCTCACCGGAGGCCCCGGCACTGGCAAATCCAGACTCGCCGCCGAGTTCACAATTCGCGAAGACCTCAATGGAATCTGGATCGACGCGACAGAAGGCTCCACTCGCGCTCTCGCCGGTCTCGCTGGCCTCTTCAATATCCCCCAATCCGAGTCGCCAGACGACGAGGCCCTCGCTTCTCAGGTCGTCCGCCTCATCGCCACCTTGCCCGCCGCGAACCTCCTCGTCTTCGATAATCTCCCCGGCATGCGAGAAGTCGGCGAGTTGGTCCGCCGCCTCGACGGCAGGAAGCTGCTCATCACGACGCGGGATTCTCAACTCTCCGCCGCAGGATTGGCCTCTGGCGCCGCGGCCGCATTGATCGTGGAACCGTTAGACACCGACGATGGCATTGATCTCCTTGCCCGAAAATCTGGTAAACCTCCCGCAACAACCGAGTTTAGAGAGATTACGGAGGCGGTCGGTGGCCTCCCGCTAGCAATCGAAGCGGTAGCGTTACCGATTCGCGAGGGTTACGAGCAACCGGCGGAAAGTCTCCAGCGATTGAAGGAATCTCCCGATCCACTAAAACTCAAGATATTCCAAGAGGCTATCGGCTTTACCGTCGACCGAGATGAAGGCGTCTTCCAGGCCCTCGCCGGCAATATCCAATCGCTCCCGCTGGAGACGCAGCGGCAACTCGTCTCCCTCGGCTACATCGCCGACACTCCCGTCTCCCTTGATCTCGTGGGCGCCCTCACCGCCACGTCAGGCGAGGACCGAACGGAATTCCTCCAACAGTGCGCTCGCCGCTCAATCTTCAATCTAGACGGACTCTCACGACGCGTGACGGTTCACTCCCTCAACGTGGCCGCAATCCGCTCGCTGGACGATTACGCCTCGCTGCAAACCGCGGCCACCAGTTTGTCGGGACGAATTGCGGAAATTGGTGACGACAGCCCGCTCGTGACCCGCGCAGAACTCGCTCATGCCGAGGCGCTATCTCAACATATCCGAATATTTCACGGCCACGAGATACCGATCGAATTTGCCACGTTCTTCAATAACCTGGCGAATTGGATCCGAGGATTCGGACGCTTTCAAGATGCCTCTGAGCTGCATGAGAAGACGCTGGAAGTCCGGGAGCGGGTACTCGGCCCCGAGCATCCCGACACGCTCTCATCCCGCAACAACCTTGCCAACGCCTATCAGTCTGCGGGTCGAGTCGCTGAGGCGATCGAGGCGCACGAGAGAACGATGGAGCGGGTACTCGGCCCCGAGCATCCCGACACGCTCGGATCCCGCAACAACCTTGCTGCTGCCTACCAGGATGCTGGCCGGACCGATGAGGCGATCGATGCACACAAGAAGACACTGGAGATACGGGAGCGGCTACTCGGCCCCGAGCATCCCGACACGCTCTCATCCCGCAACAACCTCGCAAACGCCTACCAGGAGGCAGGCAGGACCGATGAGGCGATCGATCTGCACGAGAAGACGTTGAAGATACGGGAGCGGGTATTTGTCTCCGATCATCCCGACACGCTCAAATCCCGCAATAATCTTGCCAATTGCTATCAGGTTGCGGGCAGGACCGCTGAGGCGGTCAAGGTGCACGAGAAGACGCTTGAGACGATGGAGCGGGTACTCGGTCCCGAGCATCCCGACACGCTCGTATCTCGCAACAATCTTGCCGCCGCTCAAGGGGATGCAGGACGCCATCAACAGGCCGCCGAGGTATTCTCGGCTACGCTGGAGATACGTGAGCGGGTGCTCGGCCCCGATCACCCAGATACGCTCGGCACCCGCAACAACCTCGCCATCGCGTACCGCAACACCAACCGCGCTTCCGACGCAGACCGCCTTGAGCAAGGCTGGCGGCCGTGGCATGACGATAGCGCTGAGGACGCGGACTGACGCCACAGCTACTCCCGTTGCCCGGTTGATCAGCGTGGCGGATATGAAGCAACTCACATGGGCAGAGATGCCCGTGCTACGTGGGGATTGACCCCTCAATCAAACCGTCCGGTAGCGCTTCCGGGCGTGCGGCCTTGTGTGCAATATCCACGTGCCCGCCGCTTTCAGACGAGCGCTGGAACGCGTGCATTGTTTCCAGCACATGCAGACCCAGCTCGCCACTGGCTCTGTGCGGCGTACCGGAGCGAATCGCTGTCGCCATATCTGCCACGCCCAGGCCGCGCGAGTTCCCCGCGAAGCGGCGCGTTACCGGCACGTCTTCCCACTCGCCTGTACTCGACCGGAACAACCTCACAGGGCCGCTGAACGTGTTCGGGTCCGGAACTGAGAGCGATCCCTCGGTGCCGTAGATTTCGATGCGCGGCAGGTTCGCTGCCCACACATCGAAGCTGGTCATGATCGTGCCAATTGCGCCGTTCTCGAAGTCCATCACCCCGGCCACATGGGTGGGCGTCTCAACCACGATCTTCGTGCCGCGCAGAGGTTCGCTACCGATAGTCCGCTCCGGGAACGTGATGCGCGTTGATCCGCTCACTCGCCTGATCGGTCCCATTAGATTCACCAGCGCTGTCAGGTAGTACGGCCCCATATCCAGCATCGGCCCACCACCGATCTTGTAGTAGAACGCAGGATCAGGGTGCCAGTTTTCAGTGCCGTGGTGCGTCATGAACGCTGTAGCCGCAACCGGCTCGCCAATCGCACCCTCATCGATCAGTTGCCGACACGTCTGAATTCCCGCGCCCAGGAACGTGTCCGGCGCTGCGCCAACGCGAACGCCCTTCGCCGCCGCCGCGCTGAGAAGCGTTTCAGCGTCTTCGATGTTGATCGTGAGCGGCTTCTCGCCGTGGACGCTCTTCCCAGCCTTCACGGCTGCCATTGCGACCTCGAAGTGAGACGGCGGCGTTGTCAGGTTGACGACAATCTCTATCTCGTCGTTAGCGAGAAGATCTTCGACGGATAGGGCAGTGGAGATCCCATATTTTTTGGCCGCTTCCTCGGCGCGCCTGGGGTCCATGTCGGCGCAGGCAACGACCTCCAGCGCGTCGAAATGTGGCATGTTCGTCAGGTAGATGCCGGAGATGTTCCCGCAGCCGATCACGCCTACCTTCATTGGCGCCACATGTCTGCTCATCTGGCGGCCCACAGCATTCCGCGACGCATAATCTCGCGAGCCTCAGGAACGTCGAAGTCCTCTGCGTGGTGGCCAATCGAAAAATAGAACACGCGCCCCTCACCCCACACTCGTTTCCATGCCACCGGCATCGTGGCCCCGGCTATCCAGCCAATCCCGGCGTGCTCGCCGGTAAACGTGGTCGTGGCGAGCACCTCGTTACTCGGGTCGACGTGCATGTAGTACTGCTCAGAGTGCATGGCGAAATCGGACAGCCCCTCAACGATGGGATCGTCGGGTGCCGTGATCTGCACGGTGTAGTCGATGATTCCGCCCGGATGCGACACCCATTGGCCGCCCACCATGAACTGGTATGGCGGGTTGAAGCGAAAGGCGTCGCCCATGCACCCGTGCCACCCTGCGATTCCCGTGCCCGACTCCACTGCGCCCATTAGCCCGGACTGCTGCTCATCCGTAATTGTGCCCTGCGTCCATATCGGTACGATCAGGTCGAGCGAGCTCATCAGCTCCTCGTCGGCGTACGAATCCAGCGAGTCGGAAACGGTCACATCAAAATCGGCCGCCTCAAGCAGCGGTTTGAACACATCGACGCCCTTTTGGGGTTCGTGGCCTTCCCAGCCGCCCCATACCATCAGCGCTGATTTCATTAGCGGGTCCCTTTGGTGAAAATGTAGGGGCGGGTTGCGACGTGCCCTTACGGCGTAAATGCGAGAACAATCCGGTTCAGCCGACACATTACACCCGAGACCGCGCCGCTGCTCGAAGGGCGGGGCAGAGTGAGCGCAGCCTACATTTCACCGCAGCGACTGAGCGTACTCAAGCTTCTCCCCCCAGTGCCCGAACTGCCCTTTCTATGTGCCCGTGCGGCGAGCACCCGGACGACGAGCACCGAGCACTTTGGTAGCCGACTGCGCCAGCGATGCGTTCGCCCACTTCACCTGGCCCATCTCCGCCGCAAGCTCCCGGTACCTGGCTCTCGACTTCTCACGCATCGCGCCCGTCAGTGCCGGGACGGCGAGTAAGACTGCCAGCAGTGCAGCACTTCCAGACGCCCCAAGCAATCCATCCGTAGCGGAAGTGAAGTTGAATCCGAAAGCGACCCGTGTCACCACGCTCAGAACGATCAACACGAACGCAATATCCAGGAGTCGACGGCCCGGAACAACCGCGCCCTCGAACAGCGCTAACAGCCGTGAACCCATGCCGATAATCATTGAGGTCACGAAGCCAATCGTGAGCACGTGCAGCACCGGCGACGCGTATTCCACCGGGAGAATGTCCCAGTCGCCCAGCACCTCGATAGACACAATCGCACGTAAAACAGCGCCCACCACCAGCCACACGTAAGCGCTTCGGATGAACCAGTGATAGTGCATGTAGGCGCCCGGCGTGATCGGTGGCCTGCGCCGTCCGCTCGGTTCCAGGACCCGCAGTGCGATGGTGAACACGATCAGCCCCACCGCCACCAGCAGCATCCCCGCAGCGGTCAGCTTGTCTGATGCTTCCAATATGTACGCAATAACGGTCAGCGCAATCCCCGCTTGAACCGCCGCGTACGCCGGTAGCTCAAGTTTTGGGCGAGTAGGCCGAAGCCCAAGGAAGCCGACGACAGCGCGATTGCTCACGCCCATGATGATGCTGATAACGAACCCGTACAGTCCGGCCGTCATGATTGCGAAGTTGATGTTGGCACGGCCAAACACCGTTTCGTGGTCCGCCATCCAGAGCATCATCCACAGATGCAACGCCGCCGCTGCAATCGCCCAGAACGCCCCCGCGTAGAGCCACCGCTCAGCCCGTCCAATGGGGCCAGCGCCAGTGCGCAACGTCCTTAAGATCGTCACGCCAAACGACGAGTAGCCCAACAGCAGCAGCACCCCCGCTGACACCAACAGGATCTTGCTCACTGGCTGGGCGTCCACGGACTGCCCGGTAAACCTCAGTACGATGGCGATGATCGTCAGCCACAGACTGATCCGCTGCGGCCATGGGAACGAGATGTGGCCATTCCGGAAGCGCGGCGTGACGTGGAACGCGACCCCCATCGTGAACAGCCCGGCGAAACCGAATATCTGAACCATGCCGTGCGATTGAGCGTGCGTGAGATACCAGAGCCCTCGGTCAGACCCCACCGCCAGCGCTACCAACATGCCAACGCCGGTAGAGAACCCAAGCAGCAACCCAATGGTCAGAGATGCCACAACAAATGGCCGATACAGTCGTTGTTCCGACCACGGCGTCACGGGATATCTGGCGCTTCTCCCCGGTCGGGTCTCATTTGCCGGTGCGGCGGGCACCGTCACATTTACATTCATCCTGAGATTCTAGGAACTTGCGGTGGGCCAGAACCATCGTAAGTGTGAGAATTCCATGTGCGAACACGTCGACTAATTCGGCGATCACTCCGGCAACGCTCGCAACGACTCATCCTTCACCGGGATAACGCATCATTAAGGCAAGAAAGGCACGATCCAACTGGAAACGCATCCCAATACGCACGGCTCCCCCGGACCTGCGAGTTCGCCATTACGGAGTATGTCACTACTCGACCGATTGCTGCCGGTGTGGATCGCCGTAGCCGTGGCGGTGGGCGTCACGCTCAGCAAAGTGTCGCCGTCGCTAAAGACCGATCTTGCGCGGTGGGAGTTCGCCGATGTCTCATTGCCAATTGGCATCGGGTTGATATGGATGATGTATCCAATCCTGGCCAAGGTCAGATACGGCTCAATGCTGGGATTCGCCGCCCGACCAAAGCTAATGGGCACTTCGCTGATATTGAACTGGATAATCGGCCCAACACTGATGTTCGCGCTCGCGTGGGCAATGCTGCCGGACCATCCGGAGTACCGCAGCGGCCTCATTCTGGTTGGGCTGGCCCGCTGCATTGCGATGGTCCTTGTGTGGAACATGCTGGCCCGAGGGAGCGAAGAACTCGCAGCGCTGCTTGTTGCGCTCAACTCCATATTCCAGATCGTCTTCTACTCCGTGCTGGGCTACCTGTTTCTCACCGTGATTCCGGGCTGGTTAGGGGAGACAGAAACGACCGTCGATATCTCGATGTGGCTGATTGCCAGGAACGTCCTGCTCTTCCTGGGTGCGCCTCTGCTGGCCGGCGCTCTGACGCGGTTCGTACTTGTCAGGCGCCGTGGCGCGGACTGGTACGACAACGTTTTTGCGCCACGCATAGGGCCGATAGCGCTGATTGGGCTGCTCTACACCATCGTGGTGATGTTCATCAGCCAGGGCGACCGAATCGTGGACTCGCCCGCAGACGTCGCCCGCGTCGCCGCGCCTCTGGCGTCCTACTTCATAATCATGTTCTCCGTGGCGTTCGTGATCACACGCCAACTTGGGTTCTCATATGAGAACACCACCGCCGTCTCATTCACAGCGGCAGGGAACAATTTCGAACTCGCCATCGCCGTCGCCATAGGCGTATTCGGCATCAGCTCGGGCGAGGCATTCGCAACCGTAGTAGGCCCGCTGATTGAGGTGCCGATGCTCATCGGCCTCGTGTACCTGTCACTGTGGTGGGGCCGATCACTGTTCGGCCGAGAACCAAACCCGGAATCGCCCTGACCTACGCCCCGTAGGTGCGCCGATTCGTGATGCGGACGCTCGTCTCCGGTCCTACGCGCGCCCATCAACCATGCTCAAGGCCAGCAGGTACGCGCGCTAACCTCCTGCCAATCTTCCGAATCCCTCGCGTGAATAGCGCCTCGCCACGGAACAAACGCACCGCCATCTGCGTCCTTGTTAATGACACAAAACACAACTCCCCACAGACGAACTAACAAGGAACCGATCATGAGCAGAAAGACAGGATTCACAGCCGCCGCTGCCGCCATCTTCATGGTGGCCGCCATCGCTTGCGGTAGCGACGCGGAAGCCCCAGGCGCGGTCGATGATCCGCTACCGCCAACCTCTGTTGTTGCGCCCACTCAACCTGCCGCCGAGCTAACGCCCACTGTCGAGCCCGCGCTACCCACCGTTGAACCGACGCCATCCATCGCCGATCCGACGCCGGTGATAGCGCCGACTCCCATCGTGGCGCCAACGCCCGTTCCAGAACCCACGCCCGTCGTCGAGCCAACACCTATCGTTGAACCCACTCAGCCCGTGTTCGAGGATGAAACGGCGTTCGAGTACAACTTCGATAACGACGCTGAAGGGTGGGAGACAGGATTCGCCGACCTGCCAGCGAACTGGAGCCCGTACACCTACGAGTTGGATGCCGGATATCGAGCGCTGCCATCAGTACTGAGCGGCGGTGGAATCTATCTCCAGGGGCACAACCGCAGCGACGACCTTTTCATGTACCTGACGAAACAGATCAGTGGCCTGAAGCCGCTTACTCAGTATGAGATCGAGATCAGCATCGATCTCGTCGCAAACGTACCCGGCGGTCTCATGGGTATCGGAGGATCACCCGGTGAGAGCGTGTACGTGAAGGTGGGAGCAACTCCCAGCGAACCAATCGTCGCCGCTAATGTTGCAGGTCAACTGCTGATTAGCGTCGATAAGGGCCAGCAGTCGAATGATGGCAGCGAGATGGTCGTCATTGGAAACGTAAGCAACGAAGAAGTTGTCGACGACGAGTACAAGCTGAAAACTCTCGACAACAGTTACAGCCCCCTTACCGTCACTTCCGACGCTGACGGCCAACTGTGGCTCATCGTAGGAACAGACTCAGGATTCGAAGGCCTGAGCAACTTCTACTACAGCGGAATCCGCTACGATCTGACGATCAGCAAATAGCCGAATAGCGAGTGCCGGGGACCTCAACGCTCTCCGGCGCCACACTCCGTCATCCTGAGAAAGGAGGCTCCGCGAGTGACGTGAGGATCTCGTCCCGCGCCGTTGGATTCTTCTTTAAAGGGCGAAGAGCATGTCGAGCTGGGCTTTCCAGAGCGGCATGCCCATGACTTTTTCGATGAGGAAGCGAGGGTCCTGACGCCACCCTTTGCGATGTTCGCGATTAATGCGATCGTGCGTGAGAGGAGTATGTGGAGGCGTGGTGACATCTGGCATTCGTTGTTTGTTGGGGCCAGTCCATGAGAGAGCGAATAAGAACTCATGTTCTTATATTGGCACGACAAACAACATATGTGAAGGGACGGGTGGCGGAAGAGAATCGGTTGGGAGCCTTATGTTCAGAATAATCGTTAGGAGACGAGGAGGAGCAACTATTGAGTAGTGGAAACATGGGTGTCACCGATGGACTTGCCATCTCACATACAATGACGTCTCCTATAGCTGGTATGTTTATCAATAATTGGTAAATAGAATCTAATCACTGATGGAAATTGTTTTACAGGGCAAAATTTATGACTACCACTGGAAACCGAACAATCTTGCCACTACAAATTGAGGATCTTTTGCTCAATCAAAACAATCCTCGAGTGGAGCCCACTTTCAGTCAACGCGGGGCGCTCAAGGCCATGATCGAAGATCAAGGCGACAAGCTTGTAAAGCTGGCTACAAGTATTGTCGAGCGGGGATTGAATCCAGGTGAGTTGATATGGGTCAAGGACAACGGTAATGGGACCTATACGGTTCTGGAAGGGAACCGGCGAACCGCGGCCACGAAGCTACTTAACAATCCCGAATTACTCGATAGCATGGAGCTAGACTCACTGCTAGAAAAGAAGTTCAGAAACTTGTTAGGCGAAGGATCCACGGCACCCGAAAGATTGATGTGTGTTGTCTTGGCAGAGGATGACGCTGCAGATGAATGGCTTCGGCTTAGGCACGGTGGGCAACTTGGCGGCGAAGGTTTGATTTCCTGGTCCGCCGTATCCAAGCAGAGATTTGAGAAGTCCACACCGGCTCTACAGGCTCTTGACCACGTCAAGGCGGGCACCTTCCTGAGTCCTACGGCAAAGGCAACGGCCGACCAGGATTTCAACCTGACGACGGTATCAAGACTCGTAGGCAACCCATCGTTTCGAAATTCGATTGGTATTTCGGTCGAAGATAGTCATCTTCAGGTTTCAGACACTGATGCACTCGCCCGGCTCTCCATTGTTTTCAACGATATTGCCGAAGGAAACCTCCCTGTTTCCAAGGTGATGTCAGCGAATCAGCGCGAGTCCTACGGAAAGGAAATCAGTAATCGTCCTCTCCCCACAAGTACGAAAGCGGACAGCTCTTCTAAGACCAAGAAAGCGTCGACCAAATCTGGGCCGACGAAGAAAAAAACAGTACGCACAACGCTTATCCCCAAGGCGCTCTCAATCGAATTTTCAGCTACAAGGGTAGAAGAGGTTTTCGATGAACTTCAGCGGCTAAATCTCAACCAATTTCCAAACTCAGCGGCTGTACTCTTCAGAGTTCTAACCGAAATGAGCGTTGACACGTACTGCACAACCCATAACATCCCCACCGTTGGAACGAATGGAAGAACGCACACGCTCAGAGAGCGGATCAAAGCGGTCACTTTACATCTAGAGGCGAATGGGGTGCGGAGTAAGAAGGAGATGAGGGGAATAAGAGCTGCATCCGGGACAAGTGGCCAGCTTATGAGCGTCGATACCTGGAACGAATATGTACATAATCAGTACATAAGTCCCGCACCAACAGACCTTCGAAAACTCTGGGATTCTGTGGAGTCCTTTGTTTCGGGCATTTGGGAGTAAGTTTTAACATTCGAAAGAAAACAAAAAGTCATTTTTTGAGTCCACTCCGATATCCAGGTGGAAAAGGAGCTTTGGGACCCTATCTGCGTCAAATTATTGAGTTCAACGAGATCACAAACGTGACCTACGTTGAGCCGTACGCAGGTGGCGCAGGCGTTGCCTGGGACCTTCTTTTTCGGGAGTACGCGGAGCGGGTAGTAATCAATGATTTGAGCATCCAGATATATTGCTTCTGGAAATCGGTTTTCGAGAAGACTGAAGAACTGCTACGACTAATTCGTGACACGCAGATATCAATCGAACAACGGGCACGGCAAAAGTCGATCTTTAACACACCGGAAGAGAATGATGAACTTGCCGTGGGATTTAGTACGTTCTTCCTAAACCGGACAAATAGATCTGGGATTCTTACCGGAGGGGTCATAGGGGGAAAACATCAGGCCGGCAAGTGGAAACTTGATGCGAGATTCAACAAAGGCGGGCTCATATCCCGTATTGAGCGACTCGCCGCTTATCAAAACAGAGTTTCAATTTCCAATCTTGATGCCCAAGAATTTTTAACGGATGTAGCCTTCCAAATATCAGGTAGAAGTTTGATTTATTTAGATCCTCCTTACGCATCTCGCGGGCAGGATTTGTATCAGAACCACTACGACTTAGCTGATCACACCAACATCGCCAACCTGTTGTTCGACTGTCCGCAAGCTGAGTGGCTTGTTTCATACGATGCCGTCATAGAAATCGACGCTTTGTATAAACAGGCGGAGAGGGTTGACCTTAGTGTGAGTTATAGCGCTCAGTCTAGGTATAGGGGTAATGAGTGGCTACACTTCAGTCCATCACTCCGAATTCCAGACGGATCCTCTTCGTCCCGGATCGTTCCTCGTGCGAAAATTTCACCCGCTGCTTAAATTTGGAGTTAGCGTCAAAGGCTCTATGCATGCGCATATTTCCGTAAATCCCAAGTTTCAATAACAAACACGGCAAGAGTGCTCGCCGAATGAACCGCCAAGCGTGCATGGCGTGCATCAATCTTGTATCTGGATCGCCCCGAGCCGTGAGCTCGTGACGCATGTGTCCGCAGAGCCCCAATACCAACAGCTACGCTGGCTAACCCCCCCACGATTCTCGAGAGGTCCTGATCTTCGACAGAACTCGCGTCGAAGCCGAAGTAATCTCGAATCACCTTCCAAAGTCCAGGCAAGTCCTGCTTCCTTGGAACTCCAAGTCTCTCGTCTTCGATCACAATTTTGAAGAGCGACTCGAGAATATTGCATGCAGCAGAGACAGATTCTCTAGGATCGGTTGCTACGTTTTCCAGAGCGCGGGCAAATTCGTCTTCAACGGCTCTGAAATCTCGTTCTCTAATCACACTCGAGAGCGCTTCCGTTGAGGTTCCCATGTTGATCTGGACGACCTTGCCTGGTGAGACATAGGAGAGATCATGCCTCTTCAGCACTTCTTCAAGCTGGATTTTATCCTTGATATCCCATTCGTCGACGTCACCTAATAGTGCATCGACAATATGAATTTCCATATAGCGCTCGAGTATCGAACCCAATACGGTGAGTGGCTTGATCGCTGGATCCTTGTTCACTCTGATGAGCCACTCCACAACCTTTGCTGACTTACTGGTATCGGGAGGATCGCCTGGGCAACCGGCCATCTTGAAGAGCGAGTCAAGAGAAGTATGAGTTTCGGCGTCAGGAACGAGATCGCTAAGTAAGGTGATTACTGCGTTTGGTATTTGAGGATGTTTGGAGGCCAAAGGTGAGCATTCCTATTTCCGATGGGATTTGACTCTAACAGTGGACCCAATCGGATGCCCGGGGACGTGTTGATTGTGACGTGCCAGAAGTTGTTGAACTTGACAGGGGCGCATCGTGGTGCGCCCCTGCCGTGATCTGATCGGACCTACTGCTTTCCGCGAGAAGAGCGGTGTGCAGGGCTGGTCGGATTCTTTTGATTCGCCCGATTGTCGTTCGCTGCCTTGTGGGCAGGGTTAGTCGGGTTTTTGGAATCGGACCTCTGATCGTTTGCGGACCTGCCGCGCCCGCCTGATTTCTTTGCCACGATGGAATCTCCTATCGTGCTAGTGCTTATGTTGATTCCAGCCGGGCTGGCATCGCATCTCCCTTCAAATTCGCGACTTCAAGATTCGAAGCGATGCCGCCCGAGGATTCTGCCCTTTGAATCCGATCTGATTCGACGAGGGCACGCTGAGCCAGACCTGGTAAATATTCTGAGTTGGGATGCATCCGGTCATAAGAACCGAACCGAGCTGTCATTGATCTTTCGATACTGTTTCGGTGTCGCTCTCTCCCACTTTTCGCTGCGCCTCAGGATTGTGGAGATGACGGCTCTTGGGTTGGACCACGGAATTTTGACGTTTTCTTCTTCGGCGTACTCTTTGAGGCGGTGTTCCAGTTGACCCAGAGAAAGGAGGTCATCGGAATCAGTTCGGTCGTCCCACATCTCGTTGGCGATCTCCAGTAAAGCTTCGGCCAAGTCTCTGGCACTCAGGTCCGTAGGGTCATCATTCAGTTGAGTCAACCCTGGAAGTGCCTCAACGAGTGATCCACCCGCGACCGATTGGTACAAGGGGTTAAACGGCTCCATGAGTGCGACGATGCGTCGCCTCTGTTGGAGGGCGGTGACGATTTGCTCGTCGATCTCCTGAATTAAGCGGACTACCGTGTTAGCGAGGGTCTCGATGGATTGAGGTGTTGCCGTCGTAAAGGAGACCTGTTGCTCAATCTGCTGAACGTAATTCTGACCGTACATTCCATACCGTTCTGTTTACTCATGAGTATTTATTGAGTATGATGCGAGTGTACTCGCGCGTACGCAATAGCGCAACGCATTGATTGGAATTTTGTACGCGCGGATCGGTTGGAACGTGGGTGGGACTAGATCGGCAGAGATCCTTGTATGTTGACCGGTACTGGTCCGGTGGAGGGTGGGGTGGCGCTTCGCTATTTGACGCGAGTGTTTATTTCATTGCGCTTGTCTGTGGACGGCACCGGTGGATGTGATTGGGGCGTTGCGGATAAGGTTCCTCACGGCCCCCGGGGCCGGGCCTCAGGACGACGGATGGCGGTGCGGTGTGACGAAACCGCGCCATACTCGCTCCCGATGTTCGCGTGCTTTCGAGCCGGTATTCTCCGATGTGGCGTGCGGATCACGGCTGTCGGCAAACAGTGTCACCACATCTCTTGACACCCTCACCAATCAGCCATAATATCAGAACATACGTTCTAGAACACGTGCACAACTAACGGCCCCAACACGGCCAAAGGCCCGATCAGGCCTACAAACTATCTTTCGGCGAAATACCTCTACTGAGGGACTCGCCTGAGCGACTAAAAGGAGACGGAACACCGGTCAAAACAATCGAGCCGATAGCGGGTCACGGTTTCCGTGCCCATCCCAATCTCGCACCTCATTTGGCTGATCGCCATCCTGAGGCACTAGTCCTGAGCATCGTCGAAGGGCTCGAAGGACGGATCAGTCTTCGGCGTCAGTTCCAGGCACATGCATCAGTGCCACGTCTCGCAGCGCGAGGCCATATCACCAGCGGATCGATGCTGTCTCACTTCTGACACCCTGAGGTGCTCGAAGGGCGGGACATCCACCAGGCTGGCCCGGAGGTGTGAGGGCGTGCGTATCGTGCGGATGCCTGCGTAGCCTTCTTGTCATACGGTCGATGGACACTTCGTGCTTACTGACACTCAGTACTCACGGTAAAAAGCCCATAGACCTAAAACGTTTCAACACACCGCTGGGGACGCGGTGAGACCACTCCCTCGGCTCATCGAAGCTGCCGGATTAGTTCATCCTGAGCTGGTCGAAGGGCTTCGAACTTGACCGGTGTTCCGCCGCTTCGCTATCTCGCGCAGGTCGCCATTTCGCCGCGCAAAATTAACGCGCCCAACCTGGTGGCATACGGGCGCGCTCCGTCGGACCGCACAGCGGTCGGCTGATACTGCGGTTGTGAATCTGAACGGTTAGGCCGTACGATTCCCGTTCGCAACCACAAGTCAGTCTGCAGGATGCACAATGCCAAAACTTGCTGCCAATCTATCGATGATGTTCAACGAAGTCCCAATGATGGAACGCTTCGCCGCCGCCGCCAATGCCGGGTTCAAAGGCGTGGAGTATCTGTTCCCGTACGATAACGACGCCGGTGCAATTAAAGAGGCACTTGAAGCAAACGGTCTTGAGCAGGTCCTGTTCGACTTCCCTGCAGGTGACTGGGGTGCTGGCGAACGCGGGATTACCATTCATCCTGATCGAGTCTCCGAGTTCCAGGATGGGGTGGGCAGTGCATGTGAGTACGCTCAGGCGCTGGGCTGCACGCGGATCACAGCGCTGGCGGGCAAGGTGCCAGACGGCGTGAACCCCATCGAGTTGAGCGATACGCTGATCTCAAACCTCCAGTTCGCCGCGGATGCCGCCGCAAAGGTTGGAGCGACCGTGATGGTGGAAGCGATCAATACCCGCGACATTCCGGGCTTCTTCTTGCACCGCACCAACCAAGCGCTGCAGGTCATCGACATGGTCGACCGACCCAACGTGAAGCTCCAGTACGACATTTACCACATGCAGATCATGGAAGGCGACGTTGCGATCGCCATGCAGACGCATCTGGACCGCATCGGCCACCTGCAACTTGCAGACAATCCCGGTCGCCACGAGCCGGGTACCGGTGAGCTCAACTACGACTTCCTGCTGCCGTACATTGACCAGATTGGCTACGACGGTTGGGTTGGCTGCGAATACGCCCCTGCTGGCGACACGGTCGCGGGCCTTGGCTGGACGAAGAAGTACCTTTAGACGGGGGCGCAGGTTTGAAACCTGCACCGGCTCCACCACACACAGAGTGAAAGACCGCAATGCCGAAGTTTGAAGCCAACATCCAGTTCATGTACAACGAGTACGAAGTGCTCGACCGATACGACGCGGCCGCTCGCACCGGTTTCACCGGCGTGGAATGGCAGTCACCCTACGGCGTGCCAATCCCAGACATCGTTGAGCGGCTGGAGAAGAACAATCTGACGCAAGTGCTCATCAACCTGCCCGGCACGGACCCGGATACAGGGAAGCAAAATCTTGCCATCAACCCGGGTCGGCAGGATCTTTTCCGGGAGCGCATCGATATGGGGCTTGAGTACGCCAGAGGATTGGGCGTGCTCGTCGTCAACAGCGGCGTTGGTCCGGCCATCGAGGGCGTTTCAGATGACGATATGTGGGGCGCATACATAGAGAACATGAAGTACGCAGCGCCGTTGTTCGCAGCAATCGGCACGAAGCTGGCCATTGAGCCGATCAACACTCGAGACCAGCCCGGATTCTTCATCCACAATACGGTCGGTGGATCAAGAGCAGTCCAGGATGTCGGCCACGAGAATTTCGGTCTCCAGTACGACGTTTACCACATGCAGATCATGGAGGGAGACCTCGCACCGCACATCGAGGCCAACCTGGACATCATCAGCCACATCCAGATCGCCGATACGCCGGGCCGCCACGAACCGGGCACGGGCGAGATCAACTACCCGTTCATCTTTGACCACCTTGACCGCATCGGCTACACCGGATGGGTGGGCGCCGAGTACCACCCGATCGGCCATACGGAAGAGGGACTTGATTGGGTGAAGCCGTATCTCCGGGGTTCCTGAGGTGCCTGTCCTGAGCCTGGTCGAAGGGCTCGAAGGGAACGTATGAGAACTCAATGTCAGGACTGATCAAATTCCCGCCCAAACCAGAGTCAGCGAAAGACTGGTTTGGCGAGATAGTAGGTACCGGTTTCGGGTCGGGCCTTGGCCCTGTTGCGCCAGCCACATGGGGTAGCGCCGCTGCTCTGATCCTCTACTGGCTGCTGGGGTTCGATGGGAACAGCGTGTGGTTCTGGCTGATGCTGGCGATCACGATCGCCCTGGCAATACCCGCCGCCTCAATACTCAGCCGCCCCGGAGATGAAGATCCAAAGCGTGTCGTCATCGATGAGTGGGCGGGTGTCTTCGTCACCGTGGCATTTCTGCCAAATGAGGCATGGTGGCTGCTCGCCGGATTCTTCGTGTTCAGAGTCCTCGACATCCGCAAGCCCTGGCCCGCCAGCAGACTGGACTCCATCCATAACGGCTTCGGCGTCGTGTTCGATGACATAGCCGCCGGTATCTACGGCGCAATCGGCCTCAACATCATCTACCTCGTCTTTTTCGCCTAGAACCGTGTTGGCAGGGGATCAGATACGGAGTTGAAGTAGCCGTCATTTGAGAAGGGTGAAGAGAGATTAGAGTCGAGAACGTCAATACCACCGACATCGCGGACGCAATACGCCTGGGCTGCCGCACGATGTCCAGCGTATTCAACGCCGATGACAACGACATACCTTTCTTTGGATCCCGGGTGCGTCCAAGTGCAAGCCTGAGCTTCAGTGAACGTCATTCTGAGTCGCACGTGCCGGGTCGTCACCTAAACGGTCTGCTGAACGCCGAAGAGGCAATTGGCATCGCACTTGACGAAGAGGCGATCGAGAAGCACACCCGTGCCGCCTTCTTTTCATACAGCGGCCCGGTCGCGTTGCCGCTAAATCGAGCTCAGGTTGGCGGTGAACTGGTTAACTTCTCCCCTCACAACGTCCGAGAGGGATTTCACGCGCTCTACTCCCTGGTGGCTTACCGGGACTCAGAGAAGGCGCGTGCACTCGCCGAGGCGAGCATCGAATGTATTTTCGAGTACTGGGACCCGGAACGAGATTGGAAAGCGGAAGAGCTACGCCACAAGTACGGCATCATCGTCTATCAAGAGCAATCCTTCATCGTGGGCCTCGCAAGATCAATCGGCCCACTTGTGAAGTATTTCCGCACAACAGGGCATGGGCGGGCGTTGGAGCTGGCCACACTGCTCAAAGACAAGGTAGTCGACGGTTGGTTCGCCGCCGATGGTGGGTACGAGGTTGACCTGTTCGGCACGCACACGCACTCGGCGACTTGCGTGATGTCAGGATTGGTGCAGCTCGCAGATCTCACCTCCGACGCGCCGCTGATGGCCCGGGTGAAGGCGTTTTACGATAACGGCCTGTGGGCGATGCGAGACGAGTTGGGCTGGGTGATCGAAAATAACGCCGCCGACGGCAACCCTGATCGCGGTGAGGTCAATAACACCGGCGACATCCTTGAGACGGCGTTGATTCTTGGTCGGTGGGGCTACGCTGACTGTTATCAGGACGCCGAGCGGATACTGCGTGGTCATCTGCTGCCGTCCCAGCTACGCGACGTTTCATTCATAGAAGATCCGCCAAATCCGAATGGCGAAGATGGCCTGAGAGACGTGGCGAATCGTCACCTCGGAGCGTTCGGGTTCCCTGCTCCCTACGGTCACCAGACTCTGGGCGTCGACAATGACCCCAAGTACCCCGACCAATCGCAGCCCGTTGTGAGCTTCAACATGGATATCGTCGGCGGCACCGTTGGCTCACTTTGCGAGGCGTATCGCGAATCCACGCGGCTTGACGCCACCGGCCACTCAGTGAATCTGCTATTCGACCATGAGACTGATGCGATAAGTGTGAAATCGCCGTATACGCACGACGCGCTAACCGTCGTGACGAAGACACCGGGGCCACTGCGCGTGCGAATCCCAGTGTGGGCATCCCACGTGAGCGCCACGATGGCGGGAACAGAGACGCACTGCCTGTCATCAGGTGGGTATCTGTTCTTCGCTGAAATGCCGGTGGGCGTCGAACTCCGAATCGAGTTTGCTCTGGAGTCATCGGAGATTGTGCTGAAACACCGCACGCGCCAGATCCGAGTTCAGATGCGAGGCGATTCGGTCCAGACAATGGACAATTTCGGCGCGGACCTAACGTTCTTTGAGCAGATGAGAGACCAGGCATGATCACCAAAAGGGGGGAGTCGCTTACTTTGTTTGTCTGGTTCTTCTGACAGGATGTCAATTCGCCGCACAACGGCGGCTCAACTGCGGGTGTTTGAAATACTCTCCAGCGCTTTTAGTGCTGTAAGAGTGATCTCAATTTCGTAAGGCACGAGATTCTTGTCTGACCACCGCGACGTGGCGCGTAGCCGATATTGGCACTCGCCCTCATCCTAACCTTCTCCCATAGGGAGAAGGGACGAAGCCAAAACTACCCAGCCAGTACGGCTGCCATGACTTCACCAATATCCGCGGGCGTCTCGGCGATGTGTGCGCCTGCCTCTCGGAGTGCGGCGATCTTGTTGGAGGCGAGGGCTGATGGTCCGGTGACGATGGCTCCGGCGTGGCCCATGCGGCGGCCGGGTGGGGCTGATTGTCCGACTATGGTGGATACGACTGGCTTGTTCAGCTTGTCCGCGATGAACTCGGCAGCTTCCTGCTCGCGCGTGCCGCCAATCTCGCCCAGGAGTACGACGGCCTCTGTTTCATCATCCGCGGCGAACAACTCCAGCACGTCCACGAATGTTGTGCCGTTGATTGGGTCGCCACCAATGCCCACAACAGACGACTGACCAATGCCGCGTGTGCTCAACTGGTCAACCGCTTCATAGGTCAGCGTTCCCGAGCGGGATACGACGCCGACTTTGCCCGGCAGGTGAATTGCTCCGGGCATGATGCCAATCTTGGTTCTCGTGCCGGGTGTAATTACGCCGGGGCAGTTGGGACCAATGAGCCGCGAGCCGCTGCCTTCAATGTAGGCCCGCACTTTCACCATGTCCTGGACAGGTACGCCTTCTGAAATACAGATCACCAGTGGAAGACCTGCGTTGACCTGCTCAATAATTGCGTCGGCTGCACCAGACGCAGGGACGAAGATGAGGCCCACGTTGGCCTGAGTCTCTGCTACGGCATCCTTGACCGTCTCAAAGATGGGAACAGCGTCCTCAAACTTCATGCCAGGGCGGTTGGGGTGGACGCCTGCCACCATGTTGGTGCCATACGCCCTGCAGGCGCTGGCGTGGTAGCCGCCCTCTCGACCAAGGCCCTGAACCAGCAGTCGTGTGTTGCCGTCAACCAGAACGCTCATCAGTTGCCCCCTGCCAGCACTCTGGCAACCGTTGGTGCTGCTCCGGACAGGTTGTCAGCAAACGTCACGTTGATATTGGAATCTGCAAGGATTTTGAGACCTTCTTCCGCGTTGGTGCCACGCATTACCGCCACGATTGGAAGGAGCGAACCGCTTTCAGTAGCTCCCTGAACCACTCCACGAGCGGCGATATCGCAGCGAAGAATTCCGCCGAAGATGTTGACGAGGACGGCCTTAACGTCGGGGTCGTCAACAATGATCTTGAACGCCTCAGCGATTTTGTCTTCTTGAGCCCCGCCACCAACGTCCAGGAAGTTCGCTGGATTGGTTCCGGCTCGGAGAGTGATGTCCATCGTGGCCATCGCCAATCCAGCACCATTCACCATGCAACCAACGCTCCCGTCATCAAGTTTCACGTATGCGAGGCCAGCATCTTTGGCGCGCCGTTCAAGCTCGCCGTCTTGCGCTGGGTCGGCCAGCTTCTCGAGGTCTGGGTGCCTGAACAGGGCGTCGTCTTCGATATCAATCTTCGAGTCCAGCGCAATTACCTGATCGTCGCCTGTGACAACAAGGGGATTGATCTCAACCAGCGTTGCATCGGTCTCGGTGAACAGTTTGAAGAGATTCATGATGAGAGCCGACGCCGATCGGACTGACTTCGGCGGGATTCCAAGAGCTATGGCGATGTCACGTGCCTGGTATGGCCACAATCCATGGACGGGGTCAGTTGCCAACCGGATGAGCTTTTCCGGGGTCTCTTCCGCAACTTTTTCGATGTCCATACCGCCAGCCTGACTGGCCATTATGAATGGCGTCCTGAGTTCCGCATCAACCAGAATACTGATGTACAACTCGGTCTTAATATCGGTGAGCTCGGCTACCAGCACGCCATTGACCGGGGCACCGGTTGGCCCTGTCTGATGCGTCACAAGGTTAGTGCCAATGAGCGACTTAGCCACGTCGGCGGCTTCATCTGCACTGCTAACCAGCTTTACCCCGCCCGCTAGCCCGCGCCCTCCCGCGTGGACCTGTGCCTTTACAACCGCTTTGCCGCCAAATGACTCGGCTGCAGCGCGGGCTGCCTCCGGGGTTTCGGCATACGTGGCGTTGGGGACGGGTACGCCAAAGCGTGCCAGGATCTCCCGCGCCTGATACTCATGAAGTTTCAATTGATCCGCCTGCTCCTAGACCGCTCCGGGCCGCGCGCCGATAACTCAGGCGCACGATTGGCTAGGTTAGCAGGGAGGTGGCTGCAATAGCCGGGTGCGGTGTAGATGAGATGAACGCGGCGGTATGCCGGACTCGTTATAAATTGCCAGAATTCATTCGCTTGTTTGTCTGTCAGTACGTTCTGCGCAGGTTCGCGTCAGGCTCCTGCATGTGTTCACCCATGTGGTGTGAGCCGGGCGTTCGGTCTGGCGAACCTGTCGGAACTGAAAAACTGCGGTCTGCACGGGCAAACTGGGATTGCACTCTCCAGAGAGAGAGGGTCGCTGGAGCAGGAACATCTTGGCGGACGATTCCTGCAGGAGGATCCCAGCGCAGAAAAGGAATGGGGTACGCGATGTCAAAAGTGCTCATCGTGGACGACGATTCAGACATCAGACTGGCGCTCAGTCTTAGCCTTGAGCGCGCTGGATACACAGTGTGCGAGGCCGCAACAGGCGATGAAGCGTTTGAAGAAGCCCTTCTTTCGCGGCCAGACGCCGTATTGTTGGACATCAGTATGCCTGGCCAGGACGGATTCGCCGTTCTGCGAGAGTTCCAGCAGCAGCCAGCTACGCATGGGATACCCGTATTGATGCTCTCAAGCCAAAATGAGTTGGCGTACCGAGAGCGAGCCAGAGTGCTGGGGGCGTTTGACTACATCACCAAGCCCTGGAGTGAAGGTGAAGTAGAGACCCGCACGGACTGGGCAATCAGGTCCGGTGGCAACCCTGCCCAGCGCGTCTGCGTGCATCCTGAGCTAGACCCCGTAGCTGCCTAGCCAAAAACTTATGTTGTCGTCGTCAGCCGTGGTCGCGCGCTGGCGACGCCGCGGAGCCCGGGCACCCCAACCATCCCATGCCCATGCTCTATCTGGGAGCCGGCCGAGTTTGCCCCCGGCCGGCTCCACTAGCGGCCTGTAAATGAAAGAGGGGGCTCCCGATCGTTCGGGAGCCCCCTTTCAATTCCGCTGAATTCGGACTTGTTATCAGACTTGGATTATGGGCTGAGTTAGCTTCGGATTGCTGCACCCGAGGAATCCATAACCCACCAGACTCCCCCCTTGGCCTGACCATCAGTATCGCCAGAAACTGCATCGCTTACCCAGTAGTAGGCGGGCATCCCGTTGACGGTAACTTGCAGCGTTCCATCGTCACGAGTGATCGTTCCGACAGTCGCTTCAACTCCTTCGAGACCGACCGGGTCGTATACCGTAAGGAACGGAGGCCAGTTGGCCAGGCATCCGCCTGAACAGTTAGATACCCCAACTTCATCATTGTCGAACAGGTACAACGTTAGGCCCGCGCCATCCGTGAGGATGTTGCCAAGCGTGGCGTTCTCAGCAAGCCCGACCTTCGCAGGCCGCTGAGGTGAGCCATCCGCGTTGAAGACCCACCAGACTGAGCCGCGACCGTGACCGAGCGTGTCGCCAGCATTGGCGTCGTTCTGCCAGTAGTAAGCGGGCATCCCGTTGACGGTAACTTGCAGCGTCCCGTCATCACGAGTGACCGTGCCCAGGGTCGCTTCGACTCCTTCGAGCGGCGCAGGCGGGTACTCAGTTAGCAACGGTGGCCACGCGTCGAGGCATCCGCCAGAGCAGTTTGAGACACCAACGGTGTCGCGGTCGAATATGTAGAGGCTACGACCCGCGCCATCCGTGAGGATGTTGCCAAGCGTGGCGTTCTCCGCCAGTCCGACCTTCGCAGGACGCTGAGGTGAGCCATCCGCGTTGAAGACCCACCAGACGCTGCCGCGGCCGTGACCAAGCGTGTCGCCAGCATTGGCGTCGTTCTGCCAGTAGTAAGCAGGGAAGTCGTTCACCGTGACTTGGAGCGTCCCATCATCGCGAGTGATCGTGCCCAATACGGCGTCAACGCCTCCAAGAGCGACTGGCTCGCCGTCCGTTAGCAACGGTGGCCATGCACCGAGGCATCCGCCAGAGCAGTTTGAGACGCCTTCTGTGTCACGATCAAAGATGTATAGACTCCGACCCGCGCCATCGACAAGTATCGATCCAAGATCGGAATCTGTGCCGACTCCGATACTTGCGGTAGACGTGCCGCCGTCTAGCTCACCACATGACACGTAGTTACCGGCGTTTTCGCCTGACTCATGGGCGTTGATTGAGAAGCCGCCTGCCAGAAGTGCCGCAACGGCTGCGTCAACGGTAGAGACCGAAACACCATTGCTGACAGCGGTCAGCGGATACTCAACACCGCCAAGCGTGTCGCACGTTCCCTGGTGGATGTGAACCGGCTGGCCCACTCCCGCCGCGCCCGGAGCGATGCTCAAGACAACGGTGGTCTGTGAGCCATTGGCAATCAAGCTCGCAGTTCCAGACTGACCGGAGTCATTCAGTGCGCCAAGGGCGATAGTGGTTACGTCGCCTTCAATTGGAATGTCGCCACAGGCAACGTATGTGCCAGCGTCATCTCCCGATAGGTGAATGTTGACTGCGTTTGCGCCACCCATGATGGACGCGAGAGTTGCGTCAACCGTAGTGACTGATGAGCCGTTCACGACGGCTGAGAGTGCGTGCGCTACACCACCAAGGGTGTCGCAAGCGCCATCGTGTATGTGGATCGGCTGAGGTACGTCCGCCGCTCCAGACGAGATGCTAATGACCACCGCGGTCTGATCACCATTCGCAGTAAACGACGCGATACCCGTCTGGCCTGAGTCATTCAGCGCGCCAATTGGGATCACGAGGTCGGCTGTCCCACCGGAGCCAGCGGCCGGGACGGAGGGCTCCATTGCGGCCGGAACCGTAGTCGGTTCGGGGGCTGACGTCGGTTCGGTCGCCACAACAGGCGTGGGCGAGGCCGTGGGCGGCACGTCCGTGGGCGCTGGGGCCACCGTAGGCTGAGATGCCGTCGTGGGCGC
This sequence comes from Chloroflexota bacterium, assembly GCA_013204555.1. Lineage (GTDB taxonomy): Bacteria > Chloroflexota > Dehalococcoidia > Lucifugimonadales > Lucifugimonadaceae > UBA1151. Next base: position 23,740 of record JABMNO010000079.1, read on the forward strand.
CGCGGTTGGCAGTGGATCATCATCGCTGCTACAGGCGATCACTGTGGCGGCTACAACCGCTCCAAGGATCAGCGCCACGGACCGCATCCGCTTAAGCCTGTGCTGGCGGTACAAGTACCGAATATTCAATGTGTATTCTCCAAGATTGATTCCGGATGTTGTGTATTCCCGCGCTGAGCTGTTCCGCCTCCGGAGTTGCGGCCACCAATAGTTCGCATGAGGCCGTCATTCGGTTCACTGGAGTGGATGGATCGCGGCGGGCGATAGGGTTTAACCCACCAATGACGCCCACGTCCCGGAACGAATGTCATCCCGGACGCCGGTAGGCGATCCGGGGTCTCAGTTAGGCAATTGAAAAGGGTTGTTTACGTCGAACGTCACGCAGTCACGCGTGGTTCATCGGCGAAAGCACACATTTAAGGCCATTAAGCCCAGGATGACATGGGGCCCGGCGATCACGTTGCCGCCATGAACAGCCACTGGGGACACAACGGCGACGAGACGAATCGCCACGCGACGATAGGCGAGTGCCTCAGATTCGTCCGGGCGGCTCGCCTGGTCGCGGTGAACGTGCATGACACAGACCCGAGGGTACGAGGAGCTAACGTTGGTCGTTTGCATCAGGCAACCACGGGAGGTTGTCGCTACAAGTGGGGCGACCAGATATAGCGCTCACTCTGGTTATACGTCTTTTTTTGGGGACTTCTGCCGACGCTACGGCAGGTGGGGTCCCGGTATGGCACAACCCAAACCGTCCTTGACGATCTTCTGGCAGGGTCGTGAATTTGGTCCCATGTGGGTCACCGCATGCAGCATTCCCGGA
>JABMNO010000080.1 GCA_013204555.1 Chloroflexota bacterium
AGGTCGACAGATCGATAGCAAGGCACTTGGCCTGTCGTCCTGTGAGTCAGGCCCGCACCAGGGAATAACCAGCAAACATCATCACAGTCGTCCTGAGGAGGAAGGCCTTGCGACCGACGTGAGGATCTCATCCACAACGCCACATCAACAATTGGGCGCGTTGAATTGGCCTTTTGTTATGTCCCTGTATGCGAAATGCCCCTGCGCTCATCTGGCGGCCCGTTATCTTGATCGATCTCCGATATCTCAGAGACTGGTGGAGAAGGTTTCCCCGAGCCGCACGGCTATTAGACGAGTTTGGGATCGTAGGTCGTTGTGGAAGCCCCGATGCGTCGGGACAGCCCCATCTGCCATGGAGGCACTTAGGAAGAGAGGTCAATCTGCTTCCGCACCTGCACGGCTATTTCACGTGAACTAACTATTGGTGTCCTACCGGCTGATTCGCATACTCCGGTCAGCCGCCGAGGTGTGCGTTTGGTAGGACGTGCCCTTAGCGTCGGATGGAGTGGCGTGTTTCGTCAATGAGCGGATGGCGGAGAGAGGCGTGGTTGCATTGCTGCGACGGATAGCCCGGGACATAGTTCGGTGAGTAGTCTGCGATTTTCGTGATGCGCGGTGGTTTGCTGACCGGGGCGTGTTCATCCGTTAGCAGCGGGAGTACCGTGAGTAATCAACGACTCGTATTCATCAAATAACCGGGGCACGGCTCAGGCATCAGTTTCGACGATCCTTCTTTGCCCGGCCTGAGCCGACTGGATTTTCCCGCACAATAGCGCCGCCGTGCTTATTGGGCATTGTGCGAACCAAAGGTGGTTGGGATTCTCGGTTCGCCCAATCCCACGGCCATTGCCCCATCGCTATCAGATGATGATCCGGGCCCCTCATGTACGGGCAAAATACGGCCGCTATACTACTTGCGTTCGGACGCTCAGGTAATTCAACGATTTCGAAAGGGTGCGTCGAGAATGAGTTCTTCGACAGGCAACTGGGCTGCGTTCAATCTGGTTCGCCGCACCCTCTTTCCCATTGTGTTGGCATCGTTACTTCTCGTCCTGTTGGCCGCCTGTTCCGGCGGTGATGACGAGGAGTACGACGAGGACGGAATCGAAGCTACTGCGACAAGCGCTCCATCTGTGATCTCGACCCCTGATTCGCCGCGGGACGATGGCACGCTCGCAGTTCCGACAACGCAACCGACTACTTCCGGAGCGGATCCAACCGCTACAGCGAGTGCCGCACCACCGCCCGCCACTACTGGAACGGCAAAGCCGTCACCAACCGATACTGAGCCGGACGCGCCGACAACAACCACCCCGGACACGGCCACGCCTTTGCCGCCGGCCGCCGGGTCGACCGCCACCGTAACAACTTCATCCGGTGCTGCTGGGAGCGAAAGCGGCACCGGGAGTGGGCAGACGGTCACAGCGAGTGAAATCGAGATATTCCCGTTCCTCGACATTATCTTCACCGACCTCAAGACCGGCCTTGAGGCGTTTGACGTGGAAATAGAGGGTGAGTTTGGGGAATCACCGACGGCGTTTATGACGTCAAACGAAGGGGAGACGGACTTTCTGGGTCTCCTCAGGTCTAACCTCGACTGGCTCAAAGCTCAAGGCTACGGATCCATCGAAATGCCGATGGTGAGTGGGTACGGCGATGTGATGTTCGACAGCGCAGTTTTGTCGCCGCTTCGTCATGAAGGCGTCGACTACAACAGTCAGTATGAGAATAGCAATCCGGAGAAAGATCTTCGCATTGATGAAGAAGCTGCGTTAACGCGCTACCGCATGCTCTCAGGATTAGCCGAGGTAGTCATACGCGAGGCGTCCGAGCGCGGTATCGCAGTTGCTGGCAACGTAGAGGCACTCGCGCACATCATCAACCGGGCCGCTGGGGCCGGCATTGGCGGTGGCGAATCAGAACTCCTGATCTCTGGCAACCTTCCGGCTCCCAGCATCGAACAGGTCCTGCAGTTTATCGATGAAGTAATCGCTCTCGGTGTCGTTCGCATCTCAGCAGAGGCGTATCCAGAAGACTACGACCTTGCCATCACGAACCACCTGGCGACCGTCGGTGTTCCTTACAAACACACTGGCGCGGGCCTTGGAGATCTTTGGACCGGCTATTACTATTCACCCTATCCGGATAGCGCCCTGATGGGGCAGGCATACAACTACCTGCACACCGCTGACGCGATGTTCGGCGCCACCAACGGATCAATCTTCGCCCGGGCGCGGGCTGAAGGTGACGCGATCGATACAGTGATCGTGGTTGGCGCCTACTTGCCAATCCCCTGCGACACTTCGAGGTCAGTTGCAGAACTGTTCAACGACGATGGCTCCGGGCAGCGCAGCATCGACAACGAGATACCGACATATTCGGATGGCTCGGTGGCGGATAACTGCTCTACCGCCATGTGGTCAAATCTGCTCCTTATGGGAGCGGCTCGACAGGGCGTACGGATCCTGGAAGTAACAGCCGATGTGACTCCATCGATTGCTGCTGTCGCGACCCCGGGCCTTGGAACTCAGATCCTGAATAAAATCCTGGCTCATCCAGTTCCAGACCAGACGCTTCCAATAGCGAACGTAATATTCGATACGCCAGGCTTCACAGACGAAGACGGCATCTCAAACGCCGAATTCTGGGAGTCCGTCAGGGATGTCCAGATTGGACTGATTGACGATGCTCTGCAGGCTGCGGGCTACCAAACCGTGTTGACCTTCGACGCTCCGTGGACGGCGGGAGAAGTGGCCCTCACATATATCCTTACGGCGGGCGGAAACGAAGAAACGGCCGATGGCGAAGGGTTAGGCCCGCCGTACTGGAACTCGTACCAGGATATCGACCCAGCGTTGCAGGATTTGCTTGATCCCACCAAGAACCCAACACCGGTGTTTATTCACCCCATATACGGCGTACCCGAAATCGGCGCCTGGGCATCGCTCAGACAATCGATGGGTCTGCCCGCCAGATTCGAATATCAGAACCCGGTGCTCAGTATCGATGGTGAGTACATGACTTCTTTGCTCACATCGTGGATGCTGGACTCTGAAGCTGAAGCCACCGGAATTGGTGAGGCGTCGCCGATTACACCGACGGTGGGGCAGATCCTTGGTGCATCGGTGAGACTGACGCCTTACGGTGACGTATCGGGGATTGGACAAACCGCGAACTACGCGAATCTGGCGTCTGTCCCCGACGCCAACGTAGTCGTTTCTGGTCCTCTGATGGTGCCGGGCAGTGGAGGTGTGTCCGAGGTTTCGGCTCCCTATATTGTCACTGATGGTAACGGTCGATACCTGTGGCTCGTTTCTCATTTGCACCATGAAGGTTTCTCGTTTGCGATGAGCCAGGCGATTGCCGAAGCAACTGGGTCACAGCGCGTGTTGGCGCAACCGGCAGCGGTTCATCTCTACACCGGAAAACAGACGTTTGCGTTCGCCTATGAGGCCACCAACGTGAGTTTGAATCTTCCGTTTACCAGCGGGGATCTGATCGACATAACCGTGTATGACATCAGCGGTACGGAGATCCGGTCAGATTTGGGAGTTCCGTACTCCGGGCCGTTTGGAGCCTCGCTCGATAAGTATTCACTTCTGGTGGTGGAGCCTGCGCGACGGTAGACACGCAGTTTGGTCTGAGTCAGCAACGCCTTGAGCAAGCGCTGCGATAGCCTCGCGCTGGAATCCTCCTACGCGGCGGCCAGGGCCTCAATCAACGAGTTACAACGCTCCAGCGAGTGGGTTGGGTTCGCACCCTCACATAGCAGAATCATATTGCCGTAGATGGCGTAGCCGCCGTATTTGGCCTGCACCTTGCCACTTCCGTGACTTCCAATGGGCCCGGCGAAGAAGTATTTGCGATCTTTAATTCCCTCGCTCCAGGTTGCCTCATCCTCGTCAAGGACGGCACCTTCTCCTGTGGCTTCGTCTGCGAATGATGTTCCGAATTCGACGGCATCCGCGTGGGATGAATAGAAACGGATCTCGAACTCCTTTGCATCTGAGCCATCGGGTCGCCAGAAGCCGAACCACGCGCCCGTAGCGGCATTGAGTCCTGAGACGTCGTACTCCTTCGCAATTTTGAAGCCAGTTGGGCTGAAGTCCTCAATTGCGAACAGCCGATCCGAAGGAGTTACGTTGTGGATGGCACGCTGCGGGGCGACCGGAAATAGCGTGCTGTCAGACTCGGTCCCACAAGCAATCACCGTGAGAACGCTTGTTGCCGCAACCGCTGCTACGACTGCACGCGGGATCAATCGTCGCATTTGAAACTCAAACAAGAGTGCAGTCTCCGCATCGAATATCCCGGCATCGTGAGGATCGTCCTCCAAGCACGGAACGATAGGATACAAGAGAGGGGGATTTCGCTGGTCGACGCTGCATCACTCGATCCCGTTGGCTCTCGGACTTGCCCGGCCACGGGTGACTGGGAGCAGACATGATGCAGCGATCTGTTGTGCATCCGGATTGGTTATTGGCTCTACCGGCTGAATCGGGTATGTTCATCAGCCACCGAACTGTGCGTGTTGTTGGGACGTCCATGTAGCGCCAGATGGAATGGACTTTTTCATCGATTGGCGCGTGGCGCGTCGGAGGGGTACTGGGAGTAATTTGTCGAGGTGTAAAGATGACTATCCATGCCCCTCTGCAATACTGGCGCGACCAGTCGACTATGATGTTGGATTGCCACTGTGTCAGTCCTTAAGGGGAATCGAGAGGTTCCACGATGCCAATAACCCTTAAGAATGAGGCGACATAGTGGATTTCCATTCACCCCGCCAACACACTTCCAATGAAGTTCCGAAGCCCCCGTGGGAGATCGCTGATTGCGAACCATGTGTAGGCTTCTATCTCCGAATTGGCGCTGAAGTTGAGATGTTCGATTCTGTCGGTAAGGCTGGACCGCAATCATGGTGATCCACGCGATCAGAAACGATGGGGATAGGTTGTTACTGCCATGAAGTGGAAGAGTTCAACTCTCGGCAACGTTGTCGTGACGCGAAGAGTGATATCTTCAATATTTACGCTTGGCGCGATAGCGTCTCTGGCGTTGTTTCCATTGGTCGGCTGTGATCGTGCATCTGGCGACCATGAGCCCATCGCCACAATAAAGGTGGTTCTGCCGTCGGCCACCTCCCAACCCGAGCCCATTGCCACGATCACTGCGGACATCATCTCCACGCCGGGCAGTACGCCGACCGAAGAGGTCGCATCGCCGGCGGTGGTCAAGTCCCCGCTCGTCGAGCCCTACGTTGAGGTTCCAGATCTTCTCGGCACTGCTGTGATCCCAGGCAGCCCAATCAGAATTCTGGGTGGAGAGGCGATTATCAGCGATCCCGGGTCGAAGATCGGCCTCTCGGGTCTCGTCAGTACCGAGTGGTCGGGCGTCGACTGGATCTACTGGGCACCTCTGGGACCCGGTACCAGAATCTTCTCCAAGGCCCCGGACTCTGTGGCGAATCACACTTGGATATTCGGGATAGCGCATATCTCTGCCCCGTCGGAGCATCATGGCAATGCCATCTCGAATGCGGACGAGGGGACTGGCTCGGCGCAGTGGGAGGTCTTGAACGGTCGGCCCTCCGGTATTCTCGATACGGAGTGGCAGAGGGGTGAGAAGACGATTCGCACGGAGTCGTTCACACAGGACGACGTGGCGGTGGTCCGATTTAGTACTACTGGCATCAACGAACTGAGGTCGTCCTTCAGGGTTGGTAACTCCGCGTCGGGAGCGACTGGCTGGGTCGTTGACGGGCCGGATTCAGTGGTCGTCTTCGACGGCGGATCGATCATGGATGGCACTGGCAACCGCTTCCTGGTCATGGGCGTGACTAACCCAATCGAAATGTTCGTTGGATCGGCTTATCAGACCCCGCAACAGCCGTTCGATACCTCAAATACCAGTAGCGAAGGGAGTGACATCTTCTTCGGACTAGGTTCTTCTATTGCGGGAGCAGACCAGAGTAGCTCAATTCTTATGGCCGTCGATGATCAGCTCGCTGAAGCGATCGCCAGGGTGCGGTCCGCGATGGCCGTCGGAGCGACGCGTCAGATGCTCGCAAGTGCCCGTGCGTACTGGAACGAGTTTCTTTCGGAAGTGGATGTCTCCGGGCATGACCCCAGGGAGAAATATTCAGTCCTGGTGGGTCTGAACCAAATTCGCGCTCACATGGTAGGCGACCACTATCTGTCGGATGGAACGTTCGTCCATCCCTATAACTGGGTCAGGGACGCCGCCTTCGCAGCGATGGGAGCGGCCTACTACAAACCTGATCTTGCCAGGGACATTCTTAGCTTCTTCGCCGTCGATGCCTTGGCCGACATCGTCGAGTTTGGGCAGTTCGCGGCCAACGGCCAACGGTTTCGAGTGGAATTCGCGACCGATCGGGCGGCGACATTCCTGTGGGCGGTGGGCGAGACGTATGCGCTGGCTCCGGACTTGGCGTGGGCGGAGGAAATGCGTGAGCAGGTGAATCTCGCGATTGACTACTACTCCGATGTCTATGACGAGATGACCGGCCACATCACCGCTGAGCATACCCACGATTGGTGGGACCAGTACCAGGGTTCGAACATCGACGTGTCTCAGATCCAGTACGAGGCGGAAATCGATGTCCTGGCGTCGAAGGGATTGGCGGTCATCATTCCTATGCTGAACGATTTGGGAGAGGCCAGTCGTGCTACCTGGGCGGCCGCTGCCTCGCAAACACTGGAAGATAACCTTTTCGACTACGAGATGACGCCGGGTGGTTCGCTGGCGTTCGCGATCAAGACCAACGGTTCGCTATACCTCGACAACGGGCTGTTCACGACACCACCGCAGCTATTCGCGGGGGTGCTATTTGATCGAAAAGCCGGTTACGACGAGATCGCAGCGAGACAGACGGAGCTCGCCACGGGCACAGGTACGACGACCTCGATTACGTCAGGCAGGCCTGCGATCACCGACGATCCGGCGCCCGGGATCTGGGGCGAAGGAGAGCTCTACTGGGAGATCCTCCTGGCAGGCCTCGATCGGAATTGGGGCTCTGGCCTTGCCTACCAAGAGCTACACAACTTCTCTGTGCTGGGGACTCTGCCGGTGAAATTCACCTGGGAAGACGGCCAAAGGATACCGGGCACAAAGAGCCTTTCGTTTCCCTGGCATTACGGAAATCTTATGAGAGTAACGTTCCAGGCCGTTGCCGAGCGCGGTAATCGATAGATTCTCGGAGGGCAGGTCAGAAATATTCCGCCGAGCGGTGCTATTTAGCCGACCACAACTTGTTAACGGTTGCCCTGACGACCCCGCTGCCGATCAGCGAAATGAACACGTCCACATTTGCTCATCCCGTCGGTGACCGACCCCAGGGGCCTCCAGTCGACCACTTTTGGAGAGTGTGAGAAAGGGCTCAGTTTGGTCCAATTGATTCTTCACTAATTGCGGCAGCTATACGGCCCGGCAGTCTCGCACGCGAATTCAGGAGCACTTTCCATTCAGAATCTGTCAATCTTTCATGGATTTTCCTTGTGGTTTCCCGTTCGTTCACTTCCAACCGAAGTCTGCCAACCGGGTGCTTTTCTCACTTCGATTACTTGTTTTCCCAGCTGAAGACGCCTGCTTCGTCCAGATATAAGGAACACTTCACGCACCGGCACTCGCAGTCCAGGTAAGCCCGGAAATAAGGCACGTGTAGGGCGCATGTTCGGGTTGCCGAATCTCGGCTCAGAGGTTCAAGCATCGGACCGCGAACGTATCACTGGCATTCGCTGTGTATTCGCGTTAGCGGGTCTGCAGCCTTCGCCATAGTCGCCTGACGAGTTCGATCACCGGGATCCAGATCGTGCCGCCGCTGACGGTGGTGGAATTCATGCCTCCTCGCGATACCCAACCTGGCGTGCCGAGGGTGTCATCGTTTTTGGAGTCAGATTTCCGTGACTTCTCACTGCGTTTTTCTGATGGGACCATGTCGCACCTCGAATTCGCTTGTAATGGAATGTCTCCCGGGATCATACATTCGTCGTGGATCGACTATGTGTGAGCATCGGGTGGTGATGGGTCGGCTGGATCAGCGTCGGCTTGAAGTGAAGCGGACCGCTCAATCAAACGAGATCGTGAGCACCATCAAGGCCAGTCCCGGCACGCTCAAAGCGGAGCGCTTGCAACCGCAGTGGAAGTTACACAGGGCGCTGACCGACTGCTCAGCCCTCGTCCGTAGGCGGGTCTCCGGCTTTCACGTAGGTGGCGACGACCGCGCCTACGAGGCCGCCAAGGGTGCTCAGACCGAGATCAGAGATGGTGTCTTTGTATGTGAGGTTGAGGCCGCTTGTCCCGCTCTCGGCGATGAGGTATTCGACGATCTCCCAAATGATGATGGCGATGGCTCCGAATCCTGTACCGAGAAGAATTCGGTTCCAGCGGGCGAGTCGGAGCGAAGTAAGCGCGATAACCAGTGCTGCGGTCAGGAATGTCCAATTGAGGAAATGGAGGATGTCGTCGAAGTCCTGGACCGTATCGAACAGGTTGGCCACATTGCCAGCCAGATCGGTGACGAAGGGAAGGACGAGGAGTCCGGCGACGAGGTGGGGGTAGTCGCCAATGCGCTTGCTGCGCCACCACCAAATCGGAACGATCAGCGCTGCGATTGGGTATGAAACGGCACGCGCAGGCCACGCTTTGCCCTGGAACTGAGACATATCAGGGAAGAGCAACCCCATGAGGAGCATCGCCACTAACGCGATTTTGACGGCCCAGTTGAAAGTACGTGCAGGGTTGCTGGTGATGAATTGGCCGAAGTTGTAAATGCGGTGAAGTGGGTGGAGCAGGGGAGCTCTCGCTAGTTGCTAGTGTGGACGTGAGTTTCGCATGAATGAGGGTGATGCACCGTTATTGCGAGGATCCGGCCTCAAAAAAACAGTCACCCTGAGGAGTGAATGAAGGCTTTGCGAAATGGCTGACGTGAGGGCTTCTGCTGGTTGCGATCTCGGGATCGGCGAGTTTCAGTGTGAAGGCATTCTGGTGGAGTGACCCTGACTCGACAAATTAACGGGCAGACGCCCTCATGTCGCTCGCAGAGCCGCCCTCCTCAGGGTGACTGATGTTGCGGTGGGCGTGTGATAGGAAGGTGGCTGGATATTGCCGCAAGAAACAGCGGCTAGCTATCGCCATTGGCGGTGCCCTGCGCCGCGGCCAGCTGGGATCTGATTAGTTGGCTGTAGAGGCCGCCTGAGGTGACTAACTCATCGTGGGTGCCGATTTCGGAGACTTTGCCTGCATCGAGGACCACTATCTGATCGGCATCTCGTACCGTTGATAGACGGTGGGCGATCACCAGTGTGGTTCGGTCTTCCATGAGTCGGCTCAGGGCGTCTCTGACGAGGCGTTCGTTGATGGCGTCGAGATGCGAGGTGGCTTCATCCAACACCAGCACTGGAGAGTCTTTGAGCACGGCACGACCAATGGCAATGCGTTGACGTTGACCGCCGGATAGCTGCATTCCGCGCTCGCCGACAAGGGTGTCGATACCCTCGGGAATCGATTCGATGAACTCACTGAGGCCCGATGCGTCAAGTGCAAACGAAAGGTCTTCGTCTGTTGCGTCGGGTTTTGCGACGAGAAGGTTTTCGCGAATTGTTGAGTTGAAGAGATAAGTGTCCTGCGCTACTAGCGCTGTACGGTCGCGTAGTTCGTCCAGTCGGTAGGTTCGGAGGTCCTCATCATCCAGGTTGATGCTGCCCTCGGAGGGGTCCCAGAACCGGAGAAGTAGATGCGCCGTAGTGGACTTTCCGGCGCCTGAGCGGCCCACCAACGCGACAGTGGAGCCGGGCTGCATTTCGAACGAGGTGCCGCTCAGCGCTTTCTGATCGGTGAAGTCGTAGCTGAACTCCACTCCTGCCAGAGCAGCCTTCGATGAGGTAGAGTGCGCAACCTGAGTCCCAGGACCATCCGTGACCATGGTTTTCTCGGTGTGGACGGCGGTCACGCGTCGGGTGGAGCCGAGGGTGTCGCCGAGCCTCCTGCCAATCTGCGCCAGTTCACTAATCGGCATGAACGCGCCCATCGCGATCAACGTCAGCAGCGGCAAGCTCGTTGCATCAAGCGCCCCGTGTGACACTAGCGCTGCTCCAACTCCAAGCACCGCCAGTCCGCCGATGCCGATTAGCACCTCCAACCCGACACGTTGCAACGTGATCTGCCGGTTGAAGGCGTAGCGGATGGGCAGGTATTCGCCAACGACGCGATCAAACTCGGCCTGCCGATGGCCTCCCTGCTGAAACGCAACGACGTCACGTAGCCCCTGGAGCGTCTCTACGGCGTGGGCGTTCATCTCCCCGAGCCGCTCACGCGCGACTGAGCCGAGGTTCTCAACAGAGTTTCGTGTCAGCACTGGCATGAGCGCAGCAATCGCGAGGAACGGAGCGAGCAAGAGCGCAAGCTGCCAGCCGAATACAAGTAGCGTGACCAGCACACCCAGCGGAACTGCCAGCGCGACGAAAGCGTTGGCAACGGTGTGGGCAAAGAAGTATTCGATGGTCTCGACATCCTGCGTCGCCATCGCAACCAGGTCACCGGTGCGCCGCCGTTGCAGATATCCAGGGGCCAGCTCATCGAGTTTACGGAAGAGGTCGACACGCATTGTTGCGAGCAACCTGAACGCCATATCGTGAGATATCCAGCTCTCGAGCAATGCAGCAGCCGCGGTGGCAGGGGCCAGTGCCAGGAGGATAATCATCAGCGTGGTGATCGACTCTCCATCTTTCACGTTGGCCACCATTAGCGAGCTGACAACGCCCACGCCAATCAAGCCAGAGAAGTGGGACACTCCACTCAGGAATGATCCCAATAGCTTCCACCGATATGGCGAAATGTATGCCATAAGGATATTGAACGTTTCACCCCATCCCAGGCCTTCGGCGCGGAGAATAGCGTTTGTCGGGGCCTGTTGAGCTACTTCGTCCACCTGGAACTTCGCGCCGCGATCAAAGAAGGCATCTTCGGACTTCGGGTCATCTGCTTTCCTATCGTCGAGTCGATGTGATCCCTCGATATCGAACGCCTGGTCGGCCATTAACCGAGCATATGCGCCGCCCGCTGCCAGCAAGGCTGCATGCGTCCCGGTCTCAACGAGTTCGCCGTTATCAAGAACCAGGATCTTGTCGGCACCGATCACGCTGGAAAGGCGGTGCGCCATAACGAGCGTTGTCCGGCCTTCCATCAGTCGGTCGAGCGCCTGCTGGATGATCGATTCGTTCTGCGCATCGACACTGGATAGGGCTTCATCAAGGATCAGGATTGGCGCGTCTCTGAGGAGAGCGCGTGCGATTGCAACTCGCTGACGCTGGCCACCGGAGAGGCGGATTCCCCGCTCGCCGATAACCGTCTGGTAGCCCCGTGGTAGCTCTGAAATGAATTCATGCGCATTGGCTGCCTGCGCTGCAGATTCAAGCTGTTCAACAGTGGCGTTGGGATTACCAAATCGCAGATTCTCCTCGATAGTCCCATGAAACAGGTACGTCTCCTGAGCAACGAGGGCGATCTGTTCGCGTATCTGGTCAAACGTGAGATCGCGGCAATCCACGCCGCCAATCGAGACGTTGCCTTCCTGCGGGTCATACATTCGCTGGACCAGCCACATAAGTGTCGATTTGCCAGATCCACTGCGCCCGACGATGCCAACCGTCTGTCCGGCATCCACCTTGAAGCTAACGTTCTTGAGTGCGGCATCTCTTCCGCCAGGGTAGGCAAAAGTTAGATTCTTGAGCTCTATTGTTGGAGAGAGAGTTGCGGCGCCGATGCCGCGCCCTTCAGCCACCAGCGGTTTGGCGTCCATCACCTCAAACAGGCCGTCGGCCGCTGAGATTCCGAGTAGCCCCTGGTGGAACAACTGACTCAACTCACGCAATGGTCTGAACGCCTCAATGCCCAGCATCAAGATAATCAGAAGTGCACTCAACTCCATGGAGCCGGACTCGACCCGGGTGGCGCCAACGACCAGGGCGACCGCTGCTCCAATCGCGATTCCGGCAACGGTAATGCTGTGGGTCAGTGCGTTCGTGACGAGAACCCACATCGTCGATCGAAATACTTCGAAGGCACGCTTCTCAAGTGCGTCACCCCGGCGTCGGCTCTGGCCAAATGCCTTCAGTGTGGCAAGCCCCTGAATGGAGTCCAGGAAGTCTGCCGCAAACGCTCCGTAAGCATCGCGCCTGCGGTGGCTACTCTTCGCGTTTAGGCGGTGAAAGAGCGATGGCATGATAAGAGTAGCGAGCGCAAATCCGAGGAACACGGTGGCAACCGGGAGATCGAGGTATGCGATGAAGATGAATATGCCAATTGGCGCAAGGACAGCGGTGAAAAACTGCGGGACGTACTGGCCAAAGAAGGTCTCAAGCTGCTCCACGCCCTCCACCATGGTGATGGTGAAGTCGCCTGTGCGCCGATAGTCGAAGTAGGCGGGGCCGAGTTCTATGATCTTGTCGTAAATCCGTTTGCGAAGCGTTCGCTGGATGATCGCAGCGTTGCCCCAGGCGATCATCTCCTTGAAGTACTGGAGCGTGGCCCGCAGGATGATCACGCCAACCACCCCAACTATTGGCCAGATGAGGTCGCCCAGGCCCTTGCCATCGAACACCTCCGCCAACAGCCAACCCAGCAGGGCAAGTCGCGCGATGCCAGCAGTTGAAGTCAGCAGGCCAAACGCAACTGCGGCTGCTATCCGCAGCCGCACACCTTTTGTATAACCCCACAGCCTCAGGCTGAAGTACATCCGTGCTCCAGATCCTCATATGCAAAAAATCGCAAGAACGGATTGTAGGTGCGGGAGTGTAGTCGGGCAATGAATAAGTAGCCGGGCAACGTCAAAAGAACGGCACCTCTAACGCCTGGGCAAACTCGCCCGCTGCGGTATCATCACCTCGATATGCCATCTGAGCGAGTTCAACGCCAGATCGACACTCTGTTTGACCAGGCAGAAGACGCCGTTACCGCCCGAGGCTGGACCACAGTTCTCGATATAACGACGCGCGCCGTTATATCGACCCTGATAACGATGACGCTGTCAGGCACTTCGCCCTCGCAATCGCACTCTGCGAAAAAGCGCCTTACCCACCAGATGTGGCGTGGGCGAAATACTATTACGCGGATTCGCTGATTGACCGCGATGATGCCGCGGACAGTGCCAAGATAGCGGAACTGCAGGATGATGCAATCGCCATAGTGCAGGAGATTGGAATGCATCTGCTTACGGAGCGAGTGCTAGAGCAGCGGAAGATTTTGAAGGCTTAGCCGACTTCACTGAATCCAATTCGCGCTTAACCAAACCGTTGTTCTGAGCGATGTGGGAGCGTGGGAGTCTCATCCTCTGTGGACGCGAGCCACCGAATTGAGACAAACATTCCCGCTGCGGTTATCATCCCCGCTCATATCATGGCGGGTAATCTGACCGCAAATTCCGGAGGAAACAAATGCCGCTCGAATCTGAACTTCTTCTTAGCTTTAAGGCCGATTTGGACCCAAACCGTCAGCTTCTGGGGCCAACGCCTCAGGGCGATCGCACTATTGTCTATGTGACTGGTGGCACGTTTGAAGGACCGAAACTGCGCGGTGAGATACTCCCCGGCGGTGGCGACTGGATCCGTCGACGTTCTGATGGGGTGGGGCAGCTGGATGTGCGAGCGACGCTTCAGACGGATGATGGATCGCTGATTTATGTGCAGTACAACGGCATCATGAACGCATCTCCAGAGGTGATGGCGCGGAGGGCCAACGGAGAGACCGTTGACCCGTCTGAGTACTACTTCCGCACCACGCCGTACTTTGAGACCGGCGCGGGAAAGTACGCCTGGCTCAACAAGATCGTGACCGTTGGAGTTGGCGCGCTCACTCCAACCGGTGTTGCATACGACATCTACGCCATCAAATAACCGCCTGAAATCACATTTCACATTCACGACGATGAATCGAGAGGACCCCAAAGGGTGACATCAGGACTATCTCCCGGCCGACTCCAGCGCATCGACCGGCATCTCAAGGAAAATTATCTTGACGCTGGCAGGATTCCAGGCGCCCTCACCCTCGTTGCCAGACGCGGTGAGATCGAGCATTTCTCGGCGCAGGGGTTGATGGATGTTGAGCGTAAGAAGCCGGTTACTCAGGACACGATCTACCGAATCTACTCGATGTCCAAGCCGATCACTTCTGTGGCGCTGATGATGCTCTATGAAGAGGGGCGATTCCAGCTGACAGACCCGGTTAGCGATTTCCTGCCGGAGTGGAAGGACACCGAAGTCTGGGTGAGCGGTGAGTACCCGGACAGCAGAACCCGCCCGCCAGACCGACCAATGACTGTGCGTGATCTGCTTTCGCATCAGTCCGGTCTCACATACGGCAACATCGATACACACGCCGTGGAGCGGGCTTATCAGAACCGTGTACAGCGCGCGGGGTTTGACGGCTCGCTGGCTGAGTGGTCGAAGAAACTCGCCACTATCCCATTGCTCTACTCGCCGGGCACAGCGTGGAACTACTCCGTCTCAACAGACATGTGCGGCTACCTGGTTGAGGCGATCTCCGGCCAGACGTTCGACAAGTACTTGCAGGAACGCATCTTCGACCCGCTGGGAATGCCTGATACGAGTTTCCACGTGGCCGAAGAGAAGCACGACAGATTCGCCAGTAACTACGAGCCGGATGACAACGAGAAGTTCGTCCTTGAGGATGATGCTGCAACTAGCGATTACCTGAAGCCGCCAAGCTACTTTTCTGGTGGTGGCGGCCTGACGGGTACGGCGATGGACTACTACCGTTTCTGCCAGATGTTGTTGAACGGTGGGACGCTGGACGGCACGCGCCTCTTGAGCCGCAAGACGGTTGATCTGATGCGGGCGAATCACCTGCCCAACGGCGCATCACTGGCAGACCGCGCGATTGCCGGGATGTGGAGCGAATCGAACTACGATGGCGTTGGTTTCGGCCTTGGGTTCTCCGTGATTATGGATACCAGTGCGGCGCAGATTTCTGGCTCAGTTGGCCAGTACGCGTGGGGTGGCGCTGCGAGTACTGCATTCTGGATTGACCCGGCGGAAGAGCTTGTGTTTGTGTTCATGACGCAGCTAATGCCGTCCAGCACATACCCCATCCGACGAGAATTGCAGGTGATGGTTAACGCGGCAATTGATGATTAGAGGCAAGGCGTAACAGCCAACAGCCGAGCGCAGCTATCGCAGACGCCCCTACGACGTCATGTAATGTGTGCGTCGTTGCGAATAACCGCGTAGGGGCGTTTGCGATAGCTGCGCCCCGGATTCAACCGCCACATTAATCCACAAAGGAGACGCCGCGTGGAGGAACTGGAAGGCAAAGTTGCCGTGATTACTGGTGCAGCGAGTGGCATTGGGCTTGGTATGGCGACTCGGTTTGCTGAGGCCGGGATGAAGGTTGTGATGGCGGATATTGAGCAGCCGGTGCTCGATAAGGCCGTCGCAACGCTGAGGGATGCTGAGCATGAGGTGTTTGGCGTGGTTGCTGATGTGTCGCATCCGGAGTCGGTTGAGGAGCTGGCGCGTGAGGCTGTGCGTGAGTACGGCGCGGTGCATGTGCTGTGCAATAACGCTGGCGTGTCGACCGGGGCGATTGGCGCGGCTGGTGGTCCGATCTGGGAGTTGCCGCAGGAGGACTGGGACTGGGTTTACGGGATCAATTTCTGGGGCGTGCTCCACGGACTTCGTGCGTTCGTGCCACTGATGCTTGAGCAGGGCGGTGAGTGCCATATTGTGAATACGGCGTCGATAGCCGGGTTCACGCCCGGCGGGTCGATATATGGCTCGACAAAGAAGGGCGTTGTGGCGCTTTCTGAGACGTTGGTCGAGCAGCTTGAAGTGGCTGCAGCACCGATTGGCGTCACCGTTCTGTGCCCAAGTTTTGTGCGAACTGAGATCGCTACCGCATCGCGAAATCGTACTGGAGAATTCAAGGACACACTGGATGGCGATGAAGTACCGGAAGAATCCAGGGCTTGGGCAGAGATGCTCAAAGCGGCGGTTCGAGATGGTCAGGATCCGCTGGATATTGGCGATATGGTTGTTAACGCTATCAAGCAAAATCGGTTCTATCAGTTCACCGACCACATGATTGACGAGACCATTGAGATGCGGCCGGGCTACGTTCTGGCTGGTACGCCACCAACGCCCAGCAAAGAGATTCTCAGGATGCGCTCGCAGATGATTGGAGAGGCCGAATAGAGGGCGTCCTAAAACGTCGTAGGGGCGACTGCGAAAGCTGCGCCCCGTCTTCCACGCAGACAACAACTCACGGAGGGACTCTTTGTACGCAATATTCTTCAAGATTCGAGTACGACCGGGCAAGAAACAGAAATTCGTCGACTTCCTCAAGTGGGACGCCCAGGTCTCGCTCGATACCGAGCCCTGCACGCTCCGGTTTGACGTGTTTGAAGATGCCGACGACGAGAATCTCGTCTACTTCTATGAGGGATATACGGATGAACCGGCTCTTGCCGCACACAAGGCTAACGAGCCGTTCCAGCTTTTTGATACCCAGATCAAAGATGAGTGTATTGAGGCCGGAGAGGCCATGATGCCGTGGACCACTTCAGCGTGGCCGCCATCGGAATAGAAACATTGAGAACCGAATGACCAGCTTCCCACGCACCCCAGATGAGATCACGCCGGGGTGGCTGACCACTGCGCTGGCTCATGCCGGTCACATTGATGCCGGGACCGTGGCACGCGTCCACATTGAGCACTTAGCGTCCGGCCTCACAGGGCCAGTTGTGATCGCGAAACCGGTGATGAGCAGTTTGTCTCTGCGAGGCCCAACGTCAATGGTCATAAAGATGCCGACGACCGACCCGGATAGGTTGAGTTTGCTATCTAAGCGCGGCATGTTTCATCGGGAGTATCACTTCTACCGGAAGCTGGCGTCCAAGATGCCAGACATTGTTCCTCGTCACTTTTTTGTAGAGACCAATCCTGAACAGACTCTTGGCATTATTGGGCTGGAAGATCTCAGCGACATGCGGACGGTGGGGCACGGTGAGTCGATGCCCATGGATGACGCAGTTGCGGCGGTGAAGACGCTGGCGAAGATGCATGCGCAGTGGTGGGGTCGGTCCGATCTCGATCAGTACGACTGGCTCATGCATCCCGGCGTCTACTTTGATGGCGAGGACCTGGACCAGATGTCTGGTAATGCTAGAGCGGTGCTCGGTGAGTTTGGAGATCGGCTCTCGCCGGGAGTGCGCAAATTGTTGGAGATGTTGCCCTTCGCGCTACCCGCGATTGAAGCCCAGTGGGGCGCTTCACCGACCACGCTGTGCATGGGCGATGCTCGTGGCCAGAACATGTTCTTCAACGGAAATGGCGGCGATACTCATGTTCGTTTGATCGACTGGCAGACTCCAACCCGGGCGAAGGGTGTGCTGGACACTGCCACATTCTTGGTCATGACATTTGATCCAGAGGAGCGGCGATCAATTGAGCGTGATCTGCTGTCTGAGTATCACTCCGAGCTTGTTGCTCAGGGTATCTCGGACTACTCGTATGAGCAGCTCGAAATAGACTTTCGGTGGGCGCTGTTCCGCCCGCTCATCATGATGGTGCGAGCTGTCACTGACATGGGGTTTGGTGCGACAGCGGTCGCGAGGTTCGCTCCACGACTTGAGGCGTTGGTGGACTGGGATTGCGCTGAGGTGATCTCCTGATGAAATTACCGAGTCACCACAGACCGTTCGGTGCTGAGGCATATCGCGATGGGGCATCCGGCGCGGAAATTGGAAGAGGTGGGCGATTAGATCATCAGGGCGATGAAAGTTGCGCTGATGATGAGGTCTTCACGTCAGTCGGGGAGCCTCTTTCCTCCCCGATGCATCGGGATCTACGATAGGAAACTTTTCCTCGCGTGGGGTGGCGATGCGGCGTTTGGGATGAGATTCTCACGTCAGTCGCGGAGCCTCCTTCCTCAGAACGACGGATCGGTCGTGGTGGCGTGATTAGTGTTCCTGTGAGGATGGCCGGGTGCGTGACTGGATTCCGGTCTGCGCCGGAAGGACGATGTTGGGTACGTGGTTGATGGGGCGCGAGGGCTCCTCCCACGCGACTCTAAAAATGAAGGCAGACTCTAAATATTCGCGGTCCCAGCCGCCCATGACTTGATGAGATGGTGGGCAATCGCAATTGGTCCCGGGATGTTGACGCCTTCAAGCTTGTCTTCCAGGGCAAGCAGCACTTCGTCTCTGGTGAACCATCGGACGTCTGACATCTCCCCCTCGTCGACTGTGATCTCGTCCGAGATCGCCTCAGCGTGGCAGCCGATCATGAGCGAGTTGGGGAACGGCCACGGTTGCGACGAGTGATAGGTCACTTTGCCAACTTCTAACCCTGCCTCTTCGCGGACCTCTCGACGGACGCCTTCTTCGATGGACTCTCCCTGGTCCATGAATCCTGCGAGACATGAGTAGAAGGTGGTCGTGGATCGCGCCCTCGTCTGGCCCATGACGCATCTGTCACCTTGATAGACCATCATGATGGCGACAGGATCGGTGCGGGGAAAATGCTGTGAGTTGCAGGCGGTGCATTCACGCATAAGACCTCCGCGTCGACTCTGTGACTCAGTTCCGCAAACCGAGCAGTATCGATGCGTTGCATGCCAGTTCAAGTTCGAGCGCGCCTGAGCAAGGATCCCCGACTGGTCGCCCGGGATATCTGCTGCTGCCGCACGCCCATCCTCGAACGTCGCGCTTGGCGCTATCGCCGCTATTTCTGATGGATCTTCTACCTTTGTTATGTCGACTGCGAAGTGCGGGTTCCGCTCATTATCGAACCCCAGAAACTTGGGTCCGCCTGCCTCTTCCGGCAGGTCATCCAGAAACTCGTGAGAAATCCACGCTAGCTCGGCGTCAGGATTTCGGCGGACCAAAGGCATCAACTTATGGAATGGCAGTACTCGAGCGTTATCCTGCTGCAACATTTGCTTGAGCAAATCTTCGTCACGACGTTCATGATCGCCTCGATCGAACTGGTTACCGGCGAAGATGTGATTGGGGTACGACAAGCGCTAAGTCCTCCAGTGTTTGCAAGGCGACACTCTATCAAGGACTGGGCCGTTCAGGAGCGATCTACGCAGGATGGATCGCGTCGTAAGAATTCTTAGACCTGGCCCTCGCCCTGTCTATATGGAGGACTGGCGATTTACCAACAAACGCTTCACGACCCAGCTCCCCACAACGAGAACCCCCAACCACGCCCACCCAAACGCGATGCCGAACACAATGCGACCAGCGAATCCGAATTTGGCCTGATAAAGAAAAAACGTGGCGGCGGTGCCTACCGCCCAAATGAAGAAGCCGTAAGTCGCCCAGTCGGGGAACAGCCGACGCGCAAACGTGATCCACTGTCGAAGCGCTTCTGATTTTCGATAATCCACTTCTATTCGGCCTTGCTCAATTCTCCAATTCAACCTATACCTCGAGATATGAGCGAGGCGTGAATGACGAGGGCGTTCCGGTCGTTCGGTAGCGATCAAAAGTGAAGTACAGACTGCTGGGCAGTCGATGCGCATTGGACTCAGGATTATGAACATTTGTCCAGCGTATTCCGGCATGGAGCGAATGTTGGATCACGATTTCATCATATGTGTGCGACTAATGTGTTGCTGTTCTTTCACCATCCAGGGAGGCAAGGATGGGATTGCAACAACGGATGATGAAGGTCTGGATGTCTCGCAAGAATTCAGACGGAGTCGCTGCGATGATGGGCGAAATGATGCCGCAGATGTTCGAGAAGCTGGGGCCTGAGGGCATTGCAAACATGATGGGCGAGATGATGCCGGCCATGATGGAGCAGATGAGTCCTGAGGCCATGCGCGGCATGATGCCCAAGATGATGGAGAACATGGGCGAGGGTAGCATGGGTGACATGATGCCCCAGATGATGGCGTCGATGCCGCCAGAGGAATTCGAGCAAATGATGGAGAATCAGATGCCCACGATGATGGACGCTTGCTTCTCCGTTATGGACCGGGAACGGCGCGAATTCATGCTGTCCCACTGCCGTGGGATGCTAACTCAGATGGAAGAGAAGTACGTCACGCTTGCAGCCGGTTAGAGGGACGCGGAAGTTTCACCACTTCCGAACACGATATTCCAACTGCTAGCGCGAGTGTTGGTCAGACGGCGCCCTCAAAGAACCGACGAGGGTTATCGATCATCAGCGCGTCTATTTGGGCCTGCGTTGTGCCAAGTTCCAGAAGCATCGGAAGCACATTTCGGGTGATGAATAAGTAGTTGTCTGGATTAGTACGGGCTCGTTCCTCGACGCGCTCTTTCGGGATCATCGTTGCCGCCACGCTCCAGTCGTGACTCAGCATCAGCCGACTCCCGTATCCGGCTTCGATTAGCCGGTGGAGAACCTCTGTTCGCTCTTGCCACAACACTCCCTGCCCCGGATAACGATCCAGACCCAGCCACACGCCCTTGTCCAGCAGGCCAGTCAGGTAGTCCATATCGGTCGAGTCGTTGCTGTGGCCGACGCAGACGCGATTCAGGTCGACTCCCTCGTGTTCGAAGATTTCAACCTGCCGATCTCCGACGCGGTTCTTCGCCATCGTGTGTGTATAGATCGGTGTTCCGGTGATCTGGTGAGTGCGCGCCGCTGCACGCAATATTACCTCGCCGCCGGGACTCACTTCGGGTTCATTGGCGATCTTGATGACACCGGCCTTGATCTCAGTCCCTTCAATCCCCACCTCGATCTCACGTGTGTACAGTCGGGCGATATCGTCTGGATCGGCCTGCACGAACGAGCGTGGGATGTCGAGCCAGGTCCCCGTTGCAACGATGGCGTTCACGCCGCTGCCGCGTGAGACCTCTTCAATTACCCGAACGTCTCTGCCAAGGTCCATTGTTGAGAGGTCAATGATCGTGTCGACTCCCTCGGCCTTCGCCTCGCTCAGTCGCCGAATCCCCTCAGCGATGCCGAAATCGCGATCGATGAACTCCGGGTAAATCGACTGGATACCCGCTGACGAAAGCAGGATGTGCTCGTGGGAGAGCGTGAATCCAAGTTCAGAAGTGTCCTTGGGTCCAAGAGCGGTGTTTATAGTCGACAAGGTTCATCCCTCATATGTCGCATCGGGTTGTTAGGCGTCGGGAAGTAGATCAGATTGCGGAGTTGTTCGCAATCGGCAAT
Organism: Chloroflexota bacterium; assembly: GCA_013204555.1. Lineage (GTDB taxonomy): Bacteria > Chloroflexota > Dehalococcoidia > Lucifugimonadales > Lucifugimonadaceae > UBA1151. Next base: position 21,186 of record JABMNO010000080.1, read on the forward strand.
TGTCGAAGTCAGACCAACTTGCCGGATGCGCTCAGCCCGTCGGCGTCGCCTGAAAGACGTACGTCTTGCCATTGAGCACTTCGATGCCCTCTTGGGTGGTGACAACGAAGTCGATCTTCGCCCGCGACTTCTCAGGCATGACCTCAATTACAGTTGCCTCGGCAGTGATGGTGTCATCGATGTAGACCGGCGCGGTGAATTGCCACTCCTGGCGGATGAACACCGTTCCGGGGCCAGGCATATCCATCGCCACAAGCGCGTGAATCAGGCCCACAGCGATGCCGCCCTGCGCCATCAGCCGTCCAAAGCGCGTCTTTGACGTGAACTCCTCATCGAAGTGCAGCGGGTTGTAGTCGCCGGTGACTTCGGCGTAAGCGGTGACCTTTTCAGCCGTCACGGTGAGCGAGCGTTTGGCCGTTTGGCCTTGTGTGATGTTCATGATTGTTGGGTGCTGGCGAGGTTGGGTTCGATGCAGCTAGCGGATCTGCGGCACAACTTCTTGCGCAAATCTTCCGAGCTAATCCTGGACCTGCTTTGCTGAGAATAGGTTGTAGATACCTACATCGATTTGAAAGCCGCTCAGACCGAGGTCGTCACGCAAAGACTGCATGCTCTCCGCAACCTCATCTGGCGCACCAAAGTTGGCGATGACATCGAAGTTCACATGCTCTTCGCCCATCCAGATGGCGTCAAAACCCTGAGATTCGGCAAACTCCACCGTCTGGAAGAACTCTTCCAGCGATTCCACATCAGAAGCCCCGACACGAGCCGGTACGCGTGTGAACCATCCAAAATGTGGGTCAGGCAGCAATGCGCGATTTCATAGATTCAGTAATTCAGATATCAGATAGCGGAGCATACCAGCCGCAATTGAGAGTTACAGTTTGGCGACGCCATGTCTAACTGCTTCCCCTTCCGGGAATATAAGTTAGTTGACACTTACGTAAGAATATGCTTACATATAGTTCATGGATGACGTAATGCAAGCACTGGCGCAGCCACGCCGCCGAGAAATTCTTCAGCTGATTCGCAACAACGAACTCTCAGCCGGTGACATTGCGGCGCACTTTGAGATAACTCGACCCGCCATATCTCAGCACATCAAGGTCCTCAAGGACTCGAACCTTGTGCATGAGCGGAGGGACGGCACGCGCCGGATGTATCGGGCTCGCCCTGAAGGACTTTCGGACTTGAGGAAGTTCCTTGAGATGTTCTGGGACTACCGACTGCAGCTTCTAAAGGATGAGGTCGAAAGCTCAGGGCAATCCCAAAATTCGCCCACTGAAGGTTTAACGGAAGAATGAAGTGAGGGATGAAGTGGTTCAGACGACGCCGCAAATAACAAAGCAGATTCGCATCGAAGCTACTCCCGAGGCGGTATTCCCGTATCTCATCGATCCCCAGAAGCTCGCCACGTGGAGTGGTATCGAGGCTGATGTAGATCCCCGACCGGGCGGAGATTACAGGGTCACGATGATGCCTGGAACTATCGCAGTCGGCGAATTCGTAGAGGTTACGCCGTATTCCAGGGTCTCCTACACCTGGGGGTGGGAGCAGGAAGGCAATCCGATCAAGCCGGGATCTTCACTGGTAGAAGTTGAGCTTGAGCCTGATGGCGACGCTACGATCTTGACGTTGAGGCATTCCGGATTGCCAGAAGACGCGATTGGCGATCACTCAGGTGGCTGGGATCACTACATGGAACGTCTACAGATCGCAGGCGCTGGTCGAGACCCCGGACGCGACCCGTGGCTGGATGCTCCGGGCAGTTAGGGACGAAACGCTTCGGCATCATCTTGTGGCGTGAATCCCAACGTTTTCCAGCCACCCGGGGTGTCGTAGATCTTCCAGGTATTCGCTGATGCGCCGTAGACGATGTTGTACTTCAGGTTCGGGTTCTCGATGCACGCAGCGAAGAAATCGCCGAGGTCGCGGTGGCTGAACCATGAGACATAGGAACGGGAATCGGTGCCGGGTCGGTCGTTGCGGCTGATCGTCCCAAGCCTCACACAGACTGCCTCCATGCTCTCGGCTTCGGCGTAGTATCGGGCCAACTGTTCGCCGAACGCCTTCGTGACGGCGTATCGGCCATCAGCGCGTACTGGCATGTCTGCCGTCACCAGCGGGACAGTGTCCGGATCGAGAACGCCGTACTCGCCAGCAGCAATCGACGCCCACGGCTCATCCTCTTCGTACATCCCCATTACGTGCATTGAGGATGCGAACACCAGCCGGCGCACGCCCGCTTCATGAGCGGCCTGGAATACATTGACGGTTGGCTGGACGTTGCGCGGCATGAGGATGTCCCAGCCAATCTCGCGCCCATGCCCCGGCTCCGCGGCGAGGTGAACGACGACATCGACACCATCGAACTCCGGTCTAATCGCGTCGTAGTCGTTTAGATCGAGAATCGTAGTGTCAAATTGATCGGACTGGCGAATGTCTATGCCGGTCACTACATGATCGCCTGACAGGCGCTTTGCCAGTATTGATCCCACAGTTCCTGCGATACCTGTGATCAGTATTCTCATGTGTCACTCCCTGAGGTTGCTCCGCATGCGCATTTTCGCAGAGATTCGCGAGTAGAATGCCGCGTCACACCAGGGGCCCCTCGTTGGGCTGATATGTGGAGCACATTATGAAGATCACGGCTGTGAACGCCTACGTCGTCGATCCGGATTATGTATCCGGCGGCAGCACCAGCGAACGTCAGTGGACGTTTGTTGAGATTCAGACAGATGAGGGGATCACCGGCTGGGGTGAGGCCACAAACTACCCAGGAGGCGGTAGCTTCCTCACCGCTCAGACGGTTCATAGCTGTCGTGAGGTACTCATTGGCGAGGATCCGGCCGATATCGAGAGACTCTGGCATCGAATTTATCGCCGCTACAGCTATCTGGGCGCACGTGGACTACCTACGTCAGCACTCTCCGGCATCGATATCGCGCTGTGGGACATCAAGGGGCAGGCGCTCGGCAAGCCTGTCTATCACCTGTTGGGGGGCAAATTTCGCGAAGATATTCGCCTGTACGCCAACGGCTGGTTCGCCGGATGCTCCACTCCGGAGCAGTACGCCCAGGCGTTCAAGGACGTGGTCGTCCCGGCAGGTCACGAGGCATTGAAACTCGATCCATTCCTGGAGATGCAGCCGTTTCACACGGCCTACGTGGATGGGCAGATCTCTCAGAAGGGTGAGCAGCTGGGCTACGACATCATTGCCGCCGTGCGGGAGGCAGCTGGTCCCCAATTCGAGATACTCATAGACGCACACGGCCACTACAACGTCCCAACCGCCGTCCGCCTCGCTAACAACCTCTACGAGCAGTCGCGTATTGAGTGGTTCGAAGAGCCGGTACCACCTGAGAGTTTCGAAGCACTGGCACAGGTCAGGGCGCAGGTTGCTGCTCGGATATGCGTTGGCGAGCGACTCTTCACTCGCTACGATTTCCTGCCAATCTTCAAAGATGGACTGGCCGACTACATCATGCCGGACGTGGTCTGGACTGGCGGTATCAGTGAGCTAAAGAAGATCGCCACAATGGCAGAGGCGTACTACATCCCCGTCAGCCCGCATAACGCCATGGGGCCGCTGCAGGTGGTAGCCGGGGCGCACGTCTGCATGACCATCCCAAACTTCTACCGGCTGGAGCACAGCATGGCCGCGATACCCGCGTATCAGAGCTACCTCACTGAGCCGCTCAACTTCCATGATGGCGCAGTGACGCTCAACGACAAACCAGGACTGGGCTACACGATAGACATTGATCAGGTGAGAGCCACGCTCCACCCGGACTGGGTGGGACAGGTCTAATGAAGATCACAGCAATAACTCCATACGTCGTCAACACAGACCTGCCAGGCCTTCCCAAGGAGATGACGGATCAGTACTGCTTCGTCCGGATCGATACGGACGAAGGCATCTCCGGCTGGGGCGAGTGCACCAGTTGGCCCAATCGGGGCTCCTTCATGACCGGATTCGGCGTTTTACAGATTCGGGATTACATCATTGGCCAGGACGCTGCTAATACCGAGAAGATCTGGCGCGAGATATTTGATAGATGGTCTTATCTCGGTGGCCGTGGCCTGCCCACAGCTGTCGCGAGCGCGATCGATATTGCTCTGTGGGACATTAAGGGTAGGGCGCTGGGAAGGCCGATCTATGATCTGCTTGGAGGCAAGTTCCGTGATGAGGTGCGCCTCTACGCCAACGGCTGGTTCACCGGCAGCACGACTCCCGAGGAGTACGGGCGTGACGCGGCGCGAACCGTCGCAGAGGGCCACGACGCAATGAAGCTCGACCCATTCCTTGGTAACGGCATCATCTGGAATGGTGGAAATCTGTCGCATGAGGCCGAGCAGAAGGGATACGACATCGTCGCAGCAGTGCGGGAGGGTGTGGGTCCAGACGTTGAGATCCTGATCGACGCCCACGGGATGTACGACGTGCCAAACGCGGTGCGAATAGCGAACACCCTTCACGAGGAGTCGAACATCGCATGGTTCGAGGAGCCACTGCCGCCTGAGAGCTACAAAGCTCTAGCTCAGGTCCGGCAGCAAGTTTCAGCGCCAATCTGCGTTGGCGAGCGTCTCTATACGCGGTGGGACTTTGTTCCCGTGCTTGAGGATGGACTGGCAGACTTCATCATGCCCGACGTCGTCTGGACCGGAGGTATCAGTGAGCTAAAGAAAATCGCCACGATGGCGGAGGCGTACTACATACCCATCAGTCCGCATAACGCCATGGGGCCGCTCCAGATCGCGGCGGGCGCCAACGTCATGATGACCGTGCCCAACTTCTATCGGCTGGAGCACTGCACTTCGTGGATTCCCAACTACAATCACTTTTTGAAAGAGCCGTTCGATTTCCACGATGGCAAGCTGAAGCTGTCGGGCAACCCGGGACTCGGTGTTGACATAGATCAGGACAAGATTGACGCAGCGATAAACGAAGAGTGGGCAGCGATAGCGGGTTAGGCCCGTCGCGTCGGGGGGGCTCCTAACCGGCGTTCGTTGGGCAGGGATGCCCACGCGATGAAATTATCAAGATTCGCCATACACTGCCTGTTCAGGAAGGAATACATGTCACCTAATAATCGTCGATTGGGAATCCTTGTTGGTGGTGGTCCTGCACCCGGAATCAACGGCGCGATTAGCGCATGCGTCATAGAGGCCGTCAACTCAGGGCTTGAAGTTACCGGTATTTATGATGGTTTCGCCCATCTCGTGAAGGGTGAGGTGGAGAAGATGCGACCGCTGGTAATCTCGGACGTGTCCCGAGTACACAGCCAGGGCGGATCGATACTCCGAACATCTCGCACCAATCCCACTAAAGAGCCAGATGGCATAAAAAAATCAATCCAAACCCTGAAGGGTCTCGGCATTGAATATCTGGTCACCATTGGGGGGGACGATACCGCTTATTCCGCTTCCGAACTGGCCAAGGCTGCGAACGGAGATATCCGCGTTGCCCACATCCCCAAGACGATCGATAACGATCTGCCGCTCCCAGGTGACATGCCAACATTCGGATTTGAGACGGCGCGACATGTCGGTACAGAACTCGTCCTGAACCTGATGGAGGATTCCCGCTCTACGGACCGCTGGTACTTCGTCACAGTGATGGGAAGGAACGCGGGCCATCTGGCCCTCGGCATCGGAATCTCCTCAGGCGCCACGATCACCGTAATTCCAGAGGAGTTTCGCAAAGCTAAAGTTAACCTCGACGATATTACCGATGTTCTGGAAGGCGCCATTATTAAGCGCCGAGTGGCTGGTCACAACGACGGCATCGCCGTGATTGCAGAGGGAGTTGCAGAACTGGTCCCGCCAGAACAGCTCGCCGCAATACCTGGCGTGGATATTGATCGTGACCCGTTTGGCCACATTCGGCTCGGTGAGATCCCGCTGGCCACGATACTTAAGCGCCAGGTACAGCAGCGCTTTGTCGCGCGGGGTGAGTCATTCGCCATCATCGACGCGACAATGGGTTATGAATTGAGATCAGCCCCTCCAATTCCGTTCGATATCGAATACACACGCACGCTTGGCCACTGGGCGGTCAGGTTTCTGTTGGACGAGCCCGCCGAAGGTCGTCTAAAGAACGGTGGACTGGTGTGCATGGTTCAACGGCGTCTCACAGCTCTTCCCTTTGAGGACCTCCGCGAAGCCGGAACAGATCGTCCAAAGGTGAGAAGGGTGGATGTTGATTCACAGTTGTACCGTGTGGCCCGGGAGTACATGATTCGGTTGAAGTCAGAGGACATAGAAGACACGGAGATGTGCGCAATGCTGGCAGAGGCTACCGGCATGACGCCGCAAGCTTACGCGGCGCGCTACCGGGCCGCAGCCACGCTCTGAGGAGTTCGCAGCGAATCACGTGGCGTCCACCCACGAGACACCGCTATCTAGCGGCAACACACGAATTACTTTTGGCTCCTCCGCTATCGGCTCAATTATCGGCTGATTTCCAGCGCGTCACGTGTTGAACGATCTTCGAAAAAAGACGATCCTGATTTCATCCCAGGCCAGATCATCACGTATTGCTCACGTCGCCGCTGTGGCTGATATCAGAGATCAGGGCACATTAGAGAGGACAATATCTCGGGCCTGATATCCCCCGTATTCACGATGTTTTCAAGTGTTTTCCTATCTTGGTGAGCGTTCCAATCGCCGCCGCTTGAACCATCTAAAAACGCACCAAAAAGGTCCGGTCTGAATCCCCTTTATCTTGTTGGAACATTTTCGTGGTGGCTGGCGTCCTTATTTGTGAACGGAATCACAACTAGACAAAAAACAGCACGAAGAGATTTTGGAGAAGTAGACAAGATGAAAAAGTTCACAGTTTTGTTACTAACAGGATTACTGGCCGCCGCAGCGTTGGTTGCATGTTCCTCGGCTCCGAGTGGCCCCAGTGGCACGGCTTCCGAGATAGCTGACAAAGTATTCGAAGAATCTGGGGTGGAACCATTCGGCATGGCCGATACGATCGACGATGAAGACAAGATGAACTGGTATCTTGGCTCCACCAACTACTCGGAACTCGCAGAGTCTGCAGTAGTTCTGCCGATGATCAGCCTGGATACCCGTTCTCTCTACATACTCAAAGCCAACTCTGATGGCGATGTGGATGGGATACTGGCTCAGCTGACTGAAGACATCGATCCGAACAAACTAATCTGCGTTTCGTTCTCTCTTGAAGACGTGGTGATTGAATCAAGAGGAGACGTCATTTTCATGACTATCAACTCCAACGTGGAACAGCGAGAGGCGCTCGTCACGGCGTTTGCTGGAATCGAATAGGCCACAAACCCGATGCGGATCGCGTTACTCTGGTCGAAAGTTGGAACAACATTGATCCGCCCAGCTTCGCTCACAAGGCATTCCTTCAGGGCTACTGATGGTATTCAGTAGCCTCGAATTTCTGTTCCGATTCCTACCGGTAATCCTGCTGCTCTACTTCGTCGCACCCCGGCGATTGAAGAATCCGATCTTGCTGGCTGGCAGTCTTTTCTTTTACGCATGGGGAGAGCCGGTATTCATCGTATTGATGGTGTTGTCCAGCGTTGTCAATTACTTCCTCGCCATCGCCATAGATAGATATCGCGATACCGATAAATCTAGGGCCGCACTCATAGCGTCGATAGTCGTCAGTCTGGGCCTTCTCGGCTTCTTCAAATACGCTGACTTCCTCATCGATAGCGTCAATTCCGTATTCGGATCAGATATCGGCGCTCTGGACTTGCCTCTGCCCATTGGCATCAGTTTTTACACGTTTCAGGTTCTCTCCTACACGATTGATGTGTACAGAAAGAATGTGCCGGTTCAGCGAAATCTCATCTCGCTCTCCATGTACATCGCCCTGTTCCCTCAGCTGATAGCCGGACCAATCGTCAGATACCGATCAGTTGCCGAGGACATCAACGATAGGACTCACTCGGTTGAGATGTTCTCGGAGGGCGTTCACCGCTTCACCATGGGGCTGGCGAAAAAAGTACTCATTGCGAACAATATCGGCCTGCTGTGGGAGTCAGCGATTGCCACGTCAGAGCCGTCTGTGATGCTGGCGTGGCTCGGGATTGTCGCCTTTTCGTTCCAGATCTATTTCGACTTCTCGGGCTATAGCGATATGGCCATCGGACTTGGACGCATGCTGGGCTTCCGGTATGGCGAGAACTTCAACTTTCCCTACGTGGCGCAGAGCGTCACTGAGTTCTGGCGGCGCTGGCACATATCTCTGGGGCAGTGGTTCCGCGACTACCTGTACATCCCGCTTGGGGGTAATCGGGGCTCAAAGCTGATGTGGGTTCGAAATATCTTCATCGTCTGGTTCCTGACGGGCCTCTGGCATGGCGCCAGTTGGAACTTCGCGATCTGGGGTCTCTACTTCGGCGTGCTGCTTTTGCTTGAGCGGTTGTTCGTGGCCGATCTATTGGCACGCATTCCCAGGCTGTTTCGGCATATCTACCTGCTTCTGTTGGTGATGATTGGGTGGACGATATTCCAGTTGGAGACGCCGACGGAGATATTCAGGTACCTGGGCGATATGTTTGGTCTGACTGATATCGATATCGTCAACGCTGAGGCGTGGTATCTCCTCAAGTCGAACTTCATTCTGCTGGCACTGGCCGTCGCTGGCTCAACGCCAATATTCAAAACTCTCTACGCGAGGATCATTCCGCGACTGAGCGGCAGAGCGGTTGCGATGCCCGTGTATTACGCGGTGCTGTTGCTGGTGAGCACCGCATATCTGGTCGACTCATCATTCAACCCGTTCTTGTACTTCCGATTTTGATGATCACCCCACTCACAACCCAGTTGAAAACCAGACACCTGCCAACGGCGTTCGTATTCCTCGTGTTCGTTTTTGGCATGGCGGCTTTGAGCGTGCTAAACGATGCCGCGGATGTCAGCACGCTTGAGAGACGAGAACTCTCGCAGTCTCCTTCGGTATCGTTCGAAAGAGTCGTCGACGGTGATTTTACGGAAGACTACGCGGAATTCCTACAGGATCAGATGGTGTTTCGAGATGAATTCCGGTTCGCCAAATCGTTCGTGGAGAGGCAGGTGTTACGGAGATCAGAAAATAACGGCGTCTACGTTGTAGGAGACCGCATATACGACAAGTTCTACGGGATAGAGGATCACTTCATAGATCGGGCTGCGCGGCTGATCAACGAGATCACAAAAGACACGCGGTCTGCGAACGTATTGCTATCGATAATCCCGACGAAGGCACAGATGCTTGATAGGAACAAGTATTTGCTCTCTGACCAGAACGAACTCGCCGACACGCTGAAGGAAAATACTGAAGCGGTATACGTTGATCTCATGGGCCTCGCCAAGGCTGGCAACGAACGCTTTTACTACGCTTCAGATCCCCACTGGACCACCCAGGGTGCTATTGCCGCATATGAGATTTTGGCCGGGGCACTGGGATTTCAGCCGGTGCGAGATTACGAGTTCGAAGCGGTCACAGACTCCTTCGTGGGCAGCGACTGGGGCAAAGCGGCCTCGTGGTCCATTGATAAAGACACCATCTATCTCGCCCACAACGATCTGCTTGATGGGATGTCCGCATGTCGATTTGAGTCTCCAGAAACAAGCACATGCATCGACTCGGTCTATTTTCGGGACCGCGGAGATGACCTGGATCCCTACGATGTTTTCCTCGGCGGATTGAGTCCCATCATCGCAATCGAGAATCCTCTGGCCGAAACCGATAGGGAACTGGTGATCTTCAAGGATTCGTACGCTCACTCACTGGCGCCATTCCTGGCTCAGCATTTCAAGACCGTGACCCTGTTCGATCTCAGGTTCGTGCGGAGGCAATTTATCCTCGATAACTTCGATCTCAGTCAAAAAGATGTTCTCTTTCTATACGGCACTTCAGTACTGAATACTGATCCACAGATACTCAACTGAACCGTCAGACTGGTACGGGAGAATTGGACCGGGGACGATGGGGAGAGAGGCGGAGGGTGTGATAATTTGTCGGGCGCACTGGATATTTATTGACGTGAGTAGTTCAATTAACAAATGACAACTGAAATAAAAGATCCGTTCTTCTCATTCCCACACCCAATGAACGGCAACGTAGCCCGCTCGGTGGCGTTCGGGGTTGTGGTGATGGCTTCTCTGGTTATCGCCTCAACGGTGATCGCAATAGACTTCAGGTGGTTGATCTTCCTGCTGGCATACGGGTTCATCGCCCGATTCTTCGCCGGCCCCCGGCTGAGTCCTCTGGCGCTGCTCGTGACGAAGATTGTCGTTCCAAAGTTCAAGCTACCGTATGAGCCGGTTCCCGGCCCCCCCAAGCGGTTTGCAGCGGCGATGGGCATTGGATTTACCGTGACGGCACTGATTCTTGAGTTCGGTTTCGGCTACACCCTCGCAGCGAACATAACGCTTGGAATGCTCATCTTCGCTGCGTCTCTTGAGGCCTTCCTGGGCTTCTGCCTGGGATGCCAGATATTCGCTGTTTTGATGAGGATGGGAGTGATCTCCGAAGACGTTTGCGAGGAGTGCTCCGACTGGGGGCGCCGGGCGATCCGCTTGAAGAAGGAAGCGGCGGAACGCGACGCGCTGGAGGCCCAGGCCGCCAGCTAATGGCCTTGCAGGCTGCACATTTGGGCGATTCGCCTCACCCTGATTAGGCCACTAGAAGCCGCAATGTCATCCTGAGCGAAGGTGGCTCCGCGCCGTGGCCGATGGATATCCGAACGTCACATGAATCACGCTCCGTTGGCCGAATCGGTGCTGCTATATGTGGATCTTCAGATCCTTCGATTCCGCTATCGCTCCACTCAGAGTGACATGCTGGAGTCGATATCGTCCCGTTCGTAGTCAAGTATCATCGCCGTCTCGCGATATCTCCTGAACAGACTGGATGGTGACGATGGCCGCCGAACTGCACTATATGACGATCTCCGAACTCGCGCCGATGATCGAGCGCAAGGAGATCTCACCAGTAGACGTGACCCGCCACATGCTCGACCGTATCGAGAAGATTGATGGTGGTGTGCGGTCGTATGCAACGGTCATGGGCGACGCCGCGATGGATCAGGCGAAGCAGGCCGAATCTGAGATAATTTCTGGTAACTATCGAGGACCGCTGCATGGCGTGCCGATCGCAGCGAAAGATCTCTACAATACGTCCGGCGTCAAGACCATGGGCGGTTCAGCCGTGTTCATGGACAACGTGCCAGATCACGACGCCACCGTTGTGGAGCGACTCAACGCATCTGGCGCGGTCATGCTTGGCAAACTCAACATGACAGAAGGCGCCATGGGCGGCTACAACCCCAGGTTGCAGTACCCGGAAAACCCGTGGAAGCAGAGCCATTTTCCGGGTGCATCCTCTAGCGGGTCAGGGGCAGCAACCTCAGCGGGCTTGGCGTTCGGCACGCTTGGCAGCGATACGGGTGGCTCGATCAGGTACCCGGCCGCGGCTTGTGGAACGGTTGGACTGAAGCCGACGTGGGGCCGTGTTAGCCGGTACGGCGTGATGGATCTTGGCGCATCGCTGGACCATGTTGGACCGCTGACAAGGTGCTCGGTTGATGCAGGCTTCGTGCTACAGGCAATCGCTGGTGTAGACGTGAATGATCCAACGTCGCGCATTGAGTCGGTTCCGGATATGGCCGGAGATCTCGCTAATGATCTGACTGGACTGCGCGTTGGCTGGGATGAGCGCTACGCCTCTGTGGACATGGAACCGGATTACGCAGCAGCGGTGGCCGCCGGAGTGAAGGTGCTGGAAGGACTGGGAGCGACCATCGTTGAAGTGAAAGTGACTGACCAGCTTCGGGACTACCTTGAAGCTTGGCCGGTGATCTGCTCCAGCGAGGCGTACAACGCTCACCAGGCGACCTATCCATCACGTGCAGCTGAATACGGGCCATGGTTCAGGGGATGGCTTGAAAATGGCTATAACCACACCGCTGCCGAGTATGCCGCGGCACTCGAGCTACGAAACGCATCCAACGGGGAATTGCGGAAGACAATGGAAGGCATCGATATTCTCGCTTTCCCTGGCATGCCGAAGGTCGCCCACAGTGTGAGTCCTGACGTCATGTGGGGCCCAATTCCACCAGATAGAGATGCGTGGAGTTCCCGGTTCACCGTGCCCTACGACTATTCGGGTATTCCTACGCTGAACACACCATGCGGGCTATCCAACGGACTGCCAATGTCGATACAGTTCGCCGCTCACCCGCTTCAAGAGCCGCTCTTAGTCAAAGTAGGCAACGCCTACGAGCAGGCTACCGACTGGCATACGGCCCGTCCTCCGGGATGGGAATAAGAGATTTGCAATCCAACTACTGGTAGGAGAATCAAGATGATCGAATCTGACCTGAAGGAACGTATCCGACGTGGTGACCAGATAGTTGGCGTTAGCGCACCTCTCAACGCGACCAAGAGCCAGTTGGAGACAACGTTGGGCGCAGACGACTACGACTTTATTTCAGTCGACAGCCAGCACTCGCCGTTTAACGAAGAACGACTGGTCGCGTTCTGCGCAATCACAACGGAGTTGAACATCCCGGTTCACTTTCGGATCAAGCACACTCGTCACACCTACCTGATCGGAAACCTCCTGGACCTTGGTCCTGCGATGGTTGAAGTACCCCAGACGGAGACTCTGGAGACAGCGCAAGAAGCGGTCGACAACTTCTATTTTCCCCAGTTTGGAAAGCGCAGCTGGGTTGGTGGCGCCCGCTACGGAGGCGAAGGTCGAAACGACAGACTGGAATACGCCGCGTGGTGGAACAAGACCGGTGTGCTCTGGCTACAGATTGAGTCCATCAACGCGATAACGCGCGCCCAGCAACTCGCACTACCCGGAGTGGACTGCCTGTCATGGGGCCCTGCTGACCTGAGTTTCAGTCGTGAGGCCAACCCTGATCACCCATTGCAGACAGACGATGACTGCGTTGAGTACACACTCAAGCTCCTTGAGAACACCGAAACTCGTCTGATGTTCCGTAGCTATGACCCAGATCTTCGTACGAAGTACCGGGACATGGGCGTGACCATGCTGCTGGAACGCCCAAAGGCTTAGAGCATTGGACCTAATTGAGGCGGAAGGTTGAGCGATCACGCTGCCTTCTGGAGTGCGATAAAACCGTGCTGGAGGACGGCCTAATGATAGAGCCTCGAATCGAGTCGAACGCGTCCCATGAAGTGATGTATAACGTCGCCACGCCGATGCGTGACGGAAAAAATCTGCGCGCGGATGTTTACCTGCCCAAAGGCGACGGACCATTTCCGACGCTTGTCTGTCGCACGCCGTACGACAAGGTGCGCGAAGCGGCTATACCCGAATACATCGGCCTTGTTGATGCGGGATTCGCTGTGGTCGCGCAAGATCTGCGAGGGCGTTGGGCTTCGGACGGGGAGTGGGTGCCTTTTTTCGTGCCCGGCTGGACCGATGCGGAAGACGGATACGACACCATTGAGTGGGCGGCGGATCAATCCTGGTCCACAGGCAAAGTGGGGACGTTTGGGAACTCATATATGGGGTGGACTCAATGGACTCTCGCACCGACTCGACCTCCGCATCTGGTTGCAATGTGGGCAGCCGGAATGGGTCCCCGGACTACCGATCTAGAAGTTGGAGGTGTGCTCCGTACCGGTCGGGTGATCCAACTCGTATTCGGGATGCTCGCAACTGATACGCAGAAGTGGCTTGAGACGCCGGAAGGCCCCACTTCCCCAGAGCTGTGGAACAGGCTTCATGACTCGGTCAATCGTGACAAATGGTTGTGGTTTCTGCCATTCAAGGACCTGCCCGAGGAAGCGTTGGGTGGGCTTGGTGACTACTTCAGGGACTGGCTCGCGAACCACCAGAGAGATGTGTGGCAGTTCGATAGTAGATTCCCGGAGATTGATGTGCCGGTGTATCACCGGACAGGCTGGTACGACCGCCTGGTTGGTGCAGCGAAGATGTTCGCCGGAATGCAGGCGAGCGGGGCATCAGAGGCTACCCGGCGAGCCCAGCGCCTCATAATTGGGCCGTGGCCCCACAGCACGGTGAACAGCGGCAGTTGGCCTGAGATCGATTTTGGCCCTGAAGCGGAGGTGCCGCACGGCGATCTGTTGGTCAAATGGTTCGACTACTGGCTCAAGGGTATCGACAACGGCATGATGGAAACTCCTCCAGCCCGCCTGTTCTTGATGGGCGCTAACGAGTGGAGATCAGCAGACGAATGGCCACCATCCGGCTCTGAACGCGTTGGCTACTATCTATCCAGCAGCACGGGAGCTAATACGCCGAGTGGAGACGGGGCGTTAGAGCTATCGTCTGGCGAAGCAGGGAATCCGGATCGATTTACCTACGACCCTCGTGATCCGGTGATGTCCGTTTACGGCATCAATACCTATGATGAACCGCGAGATCAACGAGCGCTGGCGCATCGGCGAGACATTCTCGTCTACCAGACGGATCCACTTGAGAGGGCGGTTGACGTGGCCGGATACCCGTCAGTCACGCTGTGGGCCTCATCTGATGCTCCCGATACCGACTTCATTGCGAGGTTGATCGACGTTCACCCCGATGGGTTCGCTCAACAACTCTGTTACGGAATCATCCGCGCCCGTTTCCGGAACGGACTCGATAACTCGGAATTGTTGACGCGGGGTCAGTTGTACGAGTTCAATATAGAGATGCTGCCCACATGCAACCGGTTCCTTGTTGGTCATCGCATAAGAATCGATATCTCCAGCAGCGATTTTCCTAACTTCGATCGTAATCACAACACCGGAGGCGAGGACTGGGCCGAGTCAGATCTCCGCGTCGCGCACCAGACCATCTACCATGACGCCGCTCGCCCTTCACGACTCACCCTGCCAACTATGCCCGATGGCTGGGGCGAATGACGGACCCAAAACCGACCGTAACTGAGAGAGTAACGCCCGTTGCAGTACATTGAATTCGTCTCACACGCGCTTGATACGGTGAATGAAGAGACGCAAGCTTCCCTTGATGGAATGACCGTTGATCAACTGATGTTCCGCCCAGCGCCACAGGCCAACTCAATGGCGTGGCTGGCATGGCACATTGCGCGGACGCAGGACGAACGCGCATCGCACCTGACTGGACGCGATCAACTCTGGGTTAGCGATGGCTGGCACGCACGCTTTGGGCTTGCGCCAGATCCCGCGAACACCGGGCGTCGGCATGATGACGATGAAGTTGCAGCAGTTCGCCCAGAGTCCGTAGGCGCGGCAAGTGGATACTGCACGGCGGCATATCAACGGGCGAGTCAGTACATCGGCTCCCTGGAGCCCGGGGACGAAGAGAAATCAGTCTCACACCCCGAAGGCGGCGACTCGAAGTTGATCGCCATCCTGGACAGGTTGGTTCACGGCGGTTTCACCCACGTTGGCCAGCTCATGTACGTTCGAGGCCTCATTGAGCAGCGGCACTGGTTTTCCCGGTAAGCCGGATCGCGTATTTGTACGCATATGGGGGTAACTCCCCCATAGGTTCGCCGTAGAACACCCACTCGATAGGCGGGGAAGGTTCGCGTGGAGTCGCGCCTCACTGCAACGCAAATAAGTAATTGAAGGGTCTAGTCTGGTCGAAGTGACACACGCTCACTGGTCGGACTTCAATTGGTGTCGGGGGGCAATAATCGGAGGTCGGCCGGTGGGCGGTGTTTCCTTGAGCACAGGGGGGATTTTTTTGGAACCTGCAGTCGCGACAATATTTTTCGAATCGGCAAAGAGCGTGTTTCACGCCGAGTTTGGCGAGACGCCAACAACTATTTACGGCAACGCCCGTACGCAGCCATTCACCAGCAATGATCTTGTGATTGAGATCGAAATTTCTGGAGATCTCTCTGGCCGGGCCTGCTACGGGTTCTCAGCCGAAGTGATCGCAACCTTGGGCGGAATGCCTGACCCAGAGCGGGGATTTGACGCCTACTCTGAATCTCTGGTGCAAGAGATGGCAAATATCATCACAGGCCAGACTCTGATCAAACTCGAAAATCACGGACACCGCTGCGAAATTAGTCCGCCGGAGATATTGGAGGCCTACCAGTACCCCGTCCCTGAAGAGGTCGATGACGGAGAAGCCGTCCAATTCCTCTATCAGGGTGGCCACGCCTCAATCTGGACCGACCTGAAAATCGGTGATCAAACACCCGGCGACGGAGAAGTAGGCGCCGGATTTGACCAATCCGCAATCGACGCACTTTTCGCCGCTGCCGCGTCGTAAATCGGAGGTCCGCATGGGCGGATTTGCAATCCTCGGGTCGCTGCGACCTTATAATTGTGCGGCCCGCGAGTTAACACGTGCTCGCATCGCGATATCTAACGAGAGGATTGCAACAGAATGTCGAATGGTCCATACGCGTTTCTAGGTGGCAAAGTTGTTCCACTTGCGGACGCGAAGGTAGGGATCATGACGCACGCCCTGCATTACGGGACGGCGGCATTTGAGGGTATTCGTGGGAACTGGAATGAGGCCCATGGAAAGGTCTATATCTTTCGACTGAAAGAGCATTACGAACGATTGATTCGTGGATGCAAGATCTTGCAGATGGATCTCCCGTACTCCGCGGATGAGTACGTGGACATCACGACGAACCTTCTTGAGCAGAATGGCTACCGGGAAGATGTGTACATACGGCCTCTGGCGTTCAAGAGCCAGGAGTTGGTCGCCAATTTGAAGTTGCACGAGATCGAAAGCGACTTTGGACTCGTGATTCTCCCTTTTGGCTCATACATTGATAACCATCGCGCCATCCGGTGTCAGACGTCCTCATGGCGTCGCCCTGACGACTCTGTCATGCCAACTGGCGTCAAGCTCACAGGTTTGTACACCACCAGCATCCTCGCCAAGACAGAGGCCGTGAAGGCGGGATTCGATGAGGCGATTCTCCTGAATATTAATGGCACCGTGTCTGAAGGAAGCGGTGAGAATCTGTTCATGATTACTGATGGCCGTATATCCACTCCAGGTGAAACGGAAAACGAACTGCTCGGCATCACTCGAGACACAGTGAAGACACTGGTGAAAAACGAACTCGGCATGGACGTGGTTGAACGTGTGATTCACCGGAGCGAGTTGTACCTTGCCGACGAGGCGTTCCTGACTGGGACCGCAGCCCACGTGACATCGATGGGTGAGTTGGATAGCCGGAAGATTGGGACGGGCGAGGTTGGGCCAATCACCAAGCAGATTCAGGATATCTACGCTGACGTGGTCAAAGGCAACAATCCGAAGTACATGGACTGGTGTACCGCCGTGGTGCCCGGTGGCGGATAGCCGCTACTCACTTTCGTGATCTGCTAGAGGCCGTTGACTCCTCAAGATATCGGCGACATATTTCTTCGCGACTACCTGGTCGCGATGTATTTGGCGACGCTTGGAGTCGTGCAGATAGGCGCATCGCACGGTGGCATATCCGGGATGTTGTTCCTGCGATCTGAGCGCGCATCCCGCGTTCTTGGCTCACTCCTGATGGTTGGCGCGCTGGTGTTCTTCTTCACCGTGCCGCTCTGGGACGACGGACCATGGGGTGCAGAGTCCCCTAATGGAGTCACCGGACGGGAGGGCAGAACAGTTGTGTGGGAAACATCATCCTGGGACGATCTCACAAGCGCCCGCAACATTAACGATATCGACGGTGGATTCTCAGGCGGCTCTCAGGGCATCTGGTTTCCGCTCGCTGCTGGCCTCGCTCTGATCTCAACTTATGTGATCTCATCGATCATCCACCGCTCGGGCCCGCGTCCACCCAGCGATATCACAAGCAACAGTGGCGTCGAGCATCTGAAGTCCAGCACGTGGCTCAAGGTCGTTCGCCCATCTCTGGGCTACTGGAGACACAGATGGCGGTCTGAGGTGGCGGATGAGTTCGCGCTCGGGAGGCCCTGGGGCGGCGTTCGGTGGCTGGTGTGGAAGTTGCGCTCTAAATGAACGCCTTCGACACGGAGATTACGAAGTGGTTGAACTCAGATCTGGGCGGGTTTGGCCCGCTGGACTGGATGATGAAGATGCTGGCCAGTGACTACCTTGTGCCACCGCTGTTCGCACTGGCGATTATTGGCGTGATCTTCATTGGCCGCAATCCCGATGAGCGATTCCGGTACCAGCGGCTCGCATTCAAGGCAGTGATCGCAATAGCGATGACTAACTGGGTGCTGGCGATACTCAACGGGCAGTTTGATCGCGATCGACCGTATGTGGCGTTGCCCGACGATATTGAGTTAATGTTCTATCCGGCCACAGATCCATCGTTTCCGGCTAACCCAACAGCGGTTGGATTTGCCGTCGCTGTTGCGCTGTTCCCCGTGAGCCGGAAGCTGAGCATAGGTCTTGCCGCGGCCGCACTGGTCGTTGGGTTCTCACGCGTCTATGCCGGAGTTTTCTTCCCCACAGACGTAATGGGCGCCGCCGTTCTGGGTGCAGCGATGCCCTGGGTTGCGGGCGGGATCATCAGACTTTTCGACCCGGTACTCAATCTAGCACTCCGCGTCGCACGAGCGTTCGCCGTCGCCTGATTACTCTTCACCACCACCGCTAAACGGCCACCACCATTTACGCCGAGACGGCAGCGGGGGTCGCGGTCCTTCGAGTTCAGGGTCACGACCGTCGATAATATTGCGCGGGGAGTCCTCAAAAAGCATGCGCGCCCTCTCCACTCCAATCAGCTCTTCAGCGCGTTGGTGCGCCTGTGAGAGGAGCGGGAGACGTACACGCTCAGGCCGGTGCATGTCAGAGGCGGCCACATGTGCCAGGTCATGCAACAGGAAATATTCAGCCGACTTTTGGGCTCTTGAGCCAAACTCGCCCAGCAGGCTTCCGGCGGTGATCTGCACAAGCATTCCCGACTCAACCAGCTTACGCAACTTACCAGGGCTCTTCTGAAATTCTGAGTTGCGTTCTGGATGCGCGATTACAGGAACCAGTCGACGCACCTGAAGATCGAACAATACGCGGTCCATATAGGGCGGGTAGCTGGTAAACGGCGGCTCGCTCAGGATGAACTTCGTTCCGTTGATGGGCAACGCGATGCCCTGATCAAACCACTCACCAAGTTCAGGTTCAATGTGGTTTTCCATGCCCAGAATCACCCGGGGAACCCGCTGTGTTGGTCCCGCTTGTGATCGAAGCCGACCGTTTAGCTCCACGATCAGATTCTGCAGATGCTCCACCGAGTGGTTGTTCATCACATCTCGCTGGTGAGGGGACGCATGTATCACGTCCGTTCCGTCCGCGGAGGCCATTCGCGCCATCTCAACGGTATCGTCCATAGACTGAGGGCCGTCATCCACGGACGGCAACAGATGTGTATGAATATCTACGCGAGCCATGGCTTATCTTTTATCCACGAGCGATCAGACGACGATAGGCCTGCCCGTACTCAAAGGGGTAGTTTGTGGCGACCGTCTTTGCTCGTTCCCTCAACCGATCTCCAACCGCAGGACCATCGCTGAGTCCGCCGACCTGGCTTTCGTGCTGATGAAGTGCCTCAATCTGTTTCTCAACTCCGTTGGTGGTATCAACAATCGCGTTCGGAGTATCTGAGCCCCACATTAAAACTTCACGCACTTTGTACGGCTCAATCCCATCATGTTCCATATGCTCCGGGAAATGCAGGTGGTCTCGCGCATATGGATAGATCGCATCAAGCACCGCGGTGCCGACCATTCTGTGGTCCCTGTGATTGAATCCGTTGAATCTGTGGGGGTCATGGCATAAGACTACTTCAGGGCGATACTTGCGAATCATCCACACCATCTCGCCAAGGAACACCCTGTCCGCCTCAAGACCACCATCGGGGTGGTCCAGAAACTCCACGTGCTTTGCGCCAGCCACTTCTGAGGCTCGCATCTGCTCAGAGCGGCGGACAGGCACAATCGCATCTGACGTCATTGAGCGATCATTGCTGCCGCTACTTCCTGATGTGCAGGTAATCATTGATATTTCGCAGCCCTGTGCTGACCACGCAGCGATAACTCCACCCGCGCCAAGTTCCCCATCATCCGGGTGGGCAAATACCACCATGGCTCTTTCAGGTACGTCTTCAATGATCTCTAGCTGCGTTCTTTCATACGGAATCGCGTTGGTAGTCATTCACTTCCCATGTGTGCGCCTCAAGTGAGCGAGATGCACAGGCGCTTCGTTCGTCGGTAATTCACCTACGGCATTCTAGACAATTGAGCCAGGGCAACCAATAAGACGTTTGGCCTGGGCGCACGAAGGTGAGGCGCGGACATAGACTAGGGAATGTGCAGGCGCCACGAACAAAAGTGGCGATGCGCATTGAAAATCCTGCCCTTAATCCTGTTGGTGTTGCGTCTATGAGTGTGCTGTCTGTTCAGGATCCTGAAGTTTCGAAGGCCATCGCTGCCGACGAGCGCCGTTTGGTCGACGAGTTGGTGTTGATCGCGTCGGAAAACTACGCAAGTACCGCTGTGCGTGAGGCTACCGGCTCCGTAATGACGAACAAGTACGCGGAGGGATATCCCGGTCGCCGCTACTACGCCGGGACTGAAAACGTCGACCGCGTAGAAGTGCTGGCCCAGGAGCGGGCAAAAGAGATATTTGGCTGCGACCATGTGAATGTTCAACCCCACTCCGGCTCGCAAGCCAATATGGCGACCTACTTCGCACTTCTGGAGCCCGGGGACGTTGTTCTGGGAATGCGATTGGATCAGGGAGGTCATCTGACCCACGGCTCACCGGTTAACTTCTCAGGCCAGTTTTACGATTTTGCATCCTACGGCGTAGAGCGAGAGACCGAGGTGATCAATTTCGATGAGGTTGAGTCTCTGGCAAAGGAACTGCGGCCCAAAATCATTGTCTGTGGCGCAACGGCGTATCCAAGGACGATCGATTTCGAGCGATTCAAAGAGATCGCTGATGAGACCGGAGCCATCTTATTAGCCGATATATCTCACATTGCTGGACTAATTGCCGGTGGCGTACATCCGTCGCCAATTCCTTATGCCGACATCGTCACTACGACAACTCATAAGACACTCCGAGGGCCCCGTGGGGCCATGATCATGTGCAAGGAGGAATACCGGCGCAAGATCGACTCCGCTGTATTCCCAAGAATGCAGGGCGGCCCCATGATGCACGTAATAGCGGCCAAGGCCGTCGCATTCAATGAAGCGTTGCAACCTGGCTTCAAAATCTACGCCCGCACGGTCGTTGAGAACGCTAAGGCACTATCAAGCGCCCTCGCCAAACGGGGCCTGCGGATTGTTTCGGGTGGTACGGACAATCACCTGATGCTGGTAGATCTGACGCCGCTGGGTGTCACTGGCAAGATTGCACAGGACGGTCTGAGTGAGGCCGGGATCATCACAAATCGGAACGCCATTCCCTTTGATAAGGAAAAACCAATGGTCACCAGCGGACTGAGACTTGGCACACCCGCACTGTCCAGTCGCGAGATGGGAATTCACGAGATGGAGACCGTAGCTGACTTCATTATGGAAGGGCTATCGGCAATTGACGATTCAGCGAAACTCAGCAACATCCGTCGTCGGGTTAGAGACTTCGCGAGGCAATACCCAGCGCCGGGGGTGACTGATGCTTAGCCATGCGAAATCCGCACGTAAATGGAGTTCAGAGACGTATTTGCAACGTGGCCATGTTGCATCAACATTTCGCCGTATCTGGCCAGTTGAAGGCTAGATGAGGGCAAGTGGCCTTCTGCGTGCTATACTTTTTGACTGTCCAATTTGGGCAAAATCTCTGTTGAATTAGGTCATTCGGGAGACATCCAATTCCAGTTACTCGCGACTACGAACTTATGTGGCTTTTGGGAGCTGACGCGGACGAAGACGCCGGCGCTGCTTCTGTTGAAAAAGTAACCGCCCTTATCAAGGACGGTGGTGGTGAATTAGAAAACGCCGCTCTCTGGGGCAAGAGAACCCTTGCCTACCAGGTAGAGAAGAACAAAGAAGGCTCTTATTTCCTGGCGAATTTCAAGCTGGATAGCGCGGCAACCCCTACTCTGGAACGTGCGCTGGACGCAGATCAGGGTGTCATCCGACACATTCTCATTCGGCACAACCGGCCAGTCCCCATGGTTGTGGAAGCTGATGAACCTGAAGAGCGCAGCAGAGATCGAGACAGGGGCGGAAGGGACAACCGAAGGCCACGACGGTCGTAGGGAGCCCTTTATATGACGCTCAATAAAGTAATCCTCATCGGCAATCTCGGAGCCGATCCTGAGATGCGCTACACCCCAAACGGAGCGGCCGTTTGTGAGTTCAGGATGGCCGTAAGCCGACGCTACACCACCGCCGCAGGGGAGCAGCGCGAGGAAACTGAGTGGTTCAGAGTCACCTCATGGAACAAACTGGCTGAACTTGTGAACCAGTATCTGCAAAAAGGCCGGAAGGCTTATGTTGAGGGAAGAATTAGTTCAAGCGCCTACACAGACAGGGAAGGTCAGCCAAGAGCTTCTCTAGAGGTGACAGCGGAGACGGTTCTCTTCCTGGATCCCAGGAGCGGCAACTGGGAAGAAGGGGCATTACCTCCAGACCGTAATGCGGCAGCTCCATCTGTTTCTGGTCCTGCTGCTGAAGGCTCACCGCCGGGTGATGTTTCGCCCGAGACGGAAGATGTTGAAGAGCTGCCCTGGTAGATCGTTACCAGCTACATATACAAATACCTAGTTAATTAGTCAACGAAAGTACCGATACAAGAATGACCACGACCAGCAATTCGGAAAACAAGTCCTCGCTCGACGGTGATGGAGATGGCCGCAGCGCTCCATCCGGCGAATCGAGACCTGCTGCGGGGACACGAACTTACCGCCCAGGTGGAGGCGGTGCGGGCGAATCAGGTGGTCAAGGCGGCGGTGGTAATCGAGGCGGCGGCGGTGCCGGAGGCGGTCGCCGACCCTGGGGACGCCGGAAGGTTTGTCAGTTCTGTGTCGATCACATCGATCATGTTGACTATAAGTCTGTTGGCAAACTGCGCCGATACATTTCTGAGCGGTCACGCATGGAATCCTCCAAGCGGACTGGAACATGCGCACGCCACCAGAGAATGCTGCGCACGGCGATTATCCGGGCGAGACTTATGGCGCTCCTTCCGTTTGCACCAAACCACGAGCGCTACACGAAATCTGTCGTTGTGACTCCATCAACTGCCGAAGCGACCCCTACTACCGATAGTGCGGACAACGCAGAGACTTCTGAAACTCCAGAAGCGGTTGAGGGCGGTGAGGCCACATCACCTGAGGCTTCAGACGGCGCGGAAGGTCAGCCAGAGGCGGAAGCCGCTATAGCGGACGACTCCGCTGAAGAGGCAACCGACTCGGATGCCGATGATGCTGCTGAGGAATCCGCAGAAGAGGAATCTTCTGAAGCCGAGGCAACAGAAGACGCAGCCCCTGCTGATGATGCTCCTGTAGCCGACGAGGAAGCTCCCGCAGCTGAAGAAGAGGCTGAGGCTGCCGTAGAAGAGGAACCCGTAGCCGCAGAGGAAACTCCGGCTGTTGAAGATGAGCCTGAGGCCGCCGCAGAAGAGGAACCCGTAACCGCAGAGGAAACTCCGGCAGTCGAAGATGAGCCTGAGGTCGCAGCGGAAGAGGAACCGGTAACCGCAGAGGAAGCTCCGGCAGTCCAAGATGAACCTGCAGCGAGCGCAGAAGAAGAAGCGGCTCCGGCTGACGAGGAACCTGAAGCGGTTGCAGAAGTCGTGGCGGAGGTTGAGGCTGAATCTATCGCGGATGACGAGCCTGAGGCTGCCCTGGATGAAGCCACTGGCGAAACCGAAGACGCCGAAGAGAACGTTTCACCAGACGCAGAGACCGACGAAGCAAAAGAGTAGGCGCGGTATCTGCTCCACGCTCTGCAACAGCAGTTGGCCGTGGCGTTACCCATATGCCTGCTATTGAGTATTAGCTGCGATGAGTGAAAATTTAGACCAATCCGGAGACGAAGGCATTCTGCCGTCTGATTCAGCCTTGGAGTCTGTGGAATCTGACGCCGAACAGGCGATGGATTCGACTAATATTGCCCCTGATACTGCGGATGCCACGCCACGTCAGATGTCTCGCCGAGAGATCATGTCAGCCAAGGCGAATCAGAGTCGCAGAAACCGGCCCTGGATTCTCGCGGGGGTTTTGATTCTTGTCGGAATCGCCGCTATCCCTGCGTGGGCGTTCATCAATGAGTTTGTGCTGCCGCCCCGTGAGAAGGCGGTCCGAGTTGAAGACCGAACGTACACCCGTGGTGAGGTGGTCGATTTCATCAGGTTCCATCAACGACTTACTGAAGAAGTTGGTGAGCAGTTTGAGCTTGGCGCGAGCTTATTCTCCTCGTTGCAAACGATCTCAGAGAACGAGATGGCATTTCAGGGCGCTCCAGGGTTGGGTGTCACCGTCACCGAGCTTGATATTGATCAGGAAATCCGTCGGCTCCTTGGATTTGGTTATATCACTGAAGCTAATCGGACTAAAGAGACAGACGTGCAGGCAGAGGAAGCTCAATTCCAGTTTCTCAACAGGGTGGGCCTTTCAGAAGAGACGTACCGCGAGATCATTCAGAAGGGTCTGTTCAGATCAGGCGTGAGGGATCGGGTGGGCGAAAATGTTCCACTTATCCAGCAGCAGGTCCACGTATACCGAATCATTCTCGAACAACATAACGAGGACATCAGGAATCGCATAGCTCAACGGGTAGCCGCGGGTGAGAGCTTCTCTGACCTGGCGTTTGAGTACTCTGTTGATTCTGAGGTCAGGCGCGGCGGCGGAGATGAAGGCTGGTTACCTGCAGGAGTTATTACGCAATTCGACCCGCTCTTTTTCGGCTTGGATGATGATGGAAATAGAATACTTCCCCTCGGACAAGTATCTGAAATAGTTCAAATTCCTGACGAAGGATCGTTCGGCGTCCTATTCATCTCCGAGTATTCGCCTGCACGTCAAATCGACCTCGCTCCTCTTGAACTTCTGAAAGATCAGGCTCTGACTGATTGGTTCCAGGAATTCAGATCAAAAGTAGACGTAGAGTTAGTCCTGAACAGCAGCATTGCTGACTGGGTAAATGAACAGGTGAGAGTAGCTTCGGCACTCCCAACGCCGGGGCCGGACGACAACAATATTCCGGACGGTTTTTCGCTCGATGAAAGTGGCCAACTCGTCCCGGCGTCTGCGCC
Organism: Chloroflexota bacterium; assembly: GCA_013204555.1. Classification (GTDB taxonomy): domain Bacteria; phylum Chloroflexota; class Dehalococcoidia; order Lucifugimonadales; family Lucifugimonadaceae; genus UBA1151. The sequence continues at coordinate 46,327 of JABMNO010000080.1, forward strand.
CTAGAAACCGATCAGGCTCAGGCACGGAATAATGACTACATCACAACGTGAATCACTCGGCGTAGGGCTCCTTGGAGTCGGAGTCGTTGGATCCGCCGTCGCCCGCGCACTACTGGAAGGACGAACTCAGCAGACAGTACCCGGGAGCCATCCCCTGGTGCTAAAGCAGGCCGTAGTCAGAAATCTCGAATCCGAGCGGCCAGTTCCACGTGATCTCCTATCAGATGATGTCGCGTCGGTCGTCGATAATCCTGATGTTGATATCGTGGTCGAACTCATGGGGGGCGAGGAGCCAGCGTCCTCCAGCATTAGGGCCGCTCTCAAGTCCGGCAAACACGTTATTACGGCCAACAAGGAGGCCATCGCCAAAAACGGTGATGAGCTAATCGCACTTGCAGAAGCCAACGGCGTACGCCTACTTTATGAGGCTGCCGTGGGTGGTGGAATTCCAATCATTGGCCCGCTCTCAAGTGATCTTCTTGCCAATAAAATCCAATCGCTGCGAGCGATCATCAATGGCACCACAAACTACATCCTGACCCGCATGACGGCACAGGGTGAGGCTTTTGACGATGTGCTTGCGGACGCTCAGGCCCTTGGGTATGCCGAGGCTGACCCTACTGCTGATGTGGACGGATGGGACGCGATGTACAAGATCGCGATTCTCGCCCGTCTGGCATACGGAGCATCGGTTCCGCTCGACTCGATTCATCGCGAGGGCATTCGACCTGTCACTGCTTCAGATATCCGAAATGCCGCCACGCTGGGCTATACGATCAAGCTGATCGCAGTGGCACGGCTAGAAGAAGGTGGATTGCTGGTACGAGTGCATCCCGCACTCATTCCCAACTCGGTCCCAATGGCGAAAGTTGACGGCGTACTGAACGTCTGTGAAATAGAAGGTGACCTGGTCGGTCCGCTCTGGTTGCAGGGGCGAGGCGCCGGCCCAGAGGCAACGGCCAGCGCAGTGCTAGGCGATATTATCCGGGTTGCCAGAGCACCGAAGACGATAAATCCTCCCCGGAAACTTTCTTCACCACCTGCTCTTTTGGAAATGTCAGACTACGAATGTCAGTACTACCTTCGTTTGGTGGCGAAAGATCAACCGGGCGTTCTGGCCGAGGTGGCCGGGATACTGGCCAGCAGGTCAATATCGATAGACTCTGTATTGCAGATGGACTCCAATCCTGAGGCAGGGACGGCAGATATTGTGCTCACAACACATCCTGCACGGGAACGTGAAGTCCAGCAGGCGGTTGAGCAGATCAGTGCTGTATCTTCGATTGAAAAATTCGCGTCTTTATTGCGAATCGAACCATACGGCGACACGCCAGCGTAGTGAGTTCTTGTCCTGGTCATATCGGCTAATTGGACGAGAGCTATAAAATAGCATAGGGACTTAGATAAGAGCACCGGCGCGAGGGATTTTTTTTGGCGCATTACGAGGGAGTCATAGATCGTTACAGGGAGTACCTCCCTGTAACTGATGCAACCCCCAACGTGGCGATGGGCGAAGGCAACACACCACTCGTCAAATCTCAGAGTATTGGCCCTGAGCTCGGGTGCGATCTCTACTTCAAGCTGGAAGGCATGAACCCTACCGGATCGTTCAAGGACCGGGGCATGTGCATGGCCGTCGCCAAGGCTCTGGAAGACGGCAAATCAAGGCTGATGTGTGCCTCAACCGGAAACACCAGCGCCTCCGCCTCTGCATATGCCGCAAGGTACGGGATGGAGGCTATCGTCCTTGTCCCGGCTGGAGAGATTGCACTTGGTAAGTTGGCCCAGGCCATGGTTTACGGAGCACGTGTTCTGGCGGTTCGCGGAAATTTTGATGACGCATTAGAGATCGTGCTACGCGCTACAACAGAGATGGATATCGCACTCGTCAATTCGGTGAATCCATACCGGCTGCAAGGCCAGAAAACGGCCGCGTTCGAAATCGTCGATGAGCTTGGCGATGCACCGCACATGCTGTGCATTCCCGTAGGAAATGCCGGGAACATCACGGCCTACTGGTGGGGATTCAAGGAGTACTGGGAGGCCGAACTCTCAAAAACCCTGCCACGAATGATGGGATTTCAGGCCGAAGGCGCATCTCCAATCGTTCAGGGCAAGCGGGTGAAGAATCCAGAGACCATTGCCACCGCGATTCGTATCGGCAATCCCGCAAACTGGGAAAACGCTGAGGATGCACGAGACGCCTCAAAAGGGGCCATTAGTGCGGTCACAGACGCTGAAATCATTGACACTTACCTGCGTCTTGCCCGTGACGAAGGAATATTTTGTGAGCCGGCTTCCGCTGCATCTGTCGCAGGCCTGATCAAGATCGCATCTCAGGGCGAGGACGTTGCCGGCCAGACGATAGTTTGCGTAATCACCGGCAACGGATTGAAAGACCCTTCCACCGCCGAGTCGACCGCCCACGTTGAGCTTGAGTACGTGGAGCCAAAATACGATACGGTCATGGGCCTGCTAACCAACGGCAGCGGGCGTGGTCGTTGAGTAAGCTGCCAACCTACCTGTTATCTAATTCCCGCATCTAATCGGTCACTCACAGATGGTATGTCTCACTCAAACAACTGAACGCGGAACTCTCACATCGCTCGCCGATGACTGGGACCGTCTGGCTGCTTCCACGCCCGGTGCATCAGTATTTCTGAGCCACACATGGCACCAGACGTGGTGGGATCACTTTGGAGGCGACGCCTCGCAATTGGCGATTGCAGTTCGCGACAGCAACCGCCCGGTCGCCGTCGCTCCATTGATGATTCATGATCGCCGTGTTTCATTCCTGGGCAGCACAGACCTGGTCGACTATCACGACTTTCTGACTGATTGCGATGATCACGAAGGTATCGCGATGGGGGTCTTGCAGGAGCTACTCATCGTCCCGGACTGGGATTCCGTGCACCTGGAATCAGTGCCTGACTGGTCGCCGCTGGTCGAATCTATGCCTGCTGCAGGTAAACGTCTGGGTATGGAGTTCGAAATCACGGTTGAAGATGTGGCTCCACAGGTGCACATGAGCGATACCTGGGAAGAGTACGTCTCTGGCCTTGGAAAGAAGGACCGCCACGAACTAAGACGAAAGCTTCGCAGGCTGGAAGCTGCCGGTAAAGTGGAACACCATGAGTTCACTGATCCCGATGAAATACACACGCGGATGGACGATTTCTGTACGCTCCACCGCGTGAGTACTTCAGACAAGGCGGAGTTCCTCACGGCAGATCGCGAGTCGTTCTTCAAAGATGTCATGGTCAAACTGGCGCGTGAAGGTAAGACGAGGCTCAACTTCACCACACTGGACGGAGAGAACGTAGCCTCGTCGATCAGCTTCGAAACCGGTGGCACGCGGTTCGTCTATAACAGCGGGTATGATCCAGAGCGACGCGACCTGAGTGTTGGTCTCGCCAACCACGCTTTTTTCATTCAGGAGTGCATAAACGATGGAATCGAGTATGCCGACTTCATGCGCGGTAATGAGCGATACAAATATAATCTCGGCGGCGTAGACAGGACTATTTACTCTATGAAGGCGATTCGACCCACCGCGTGATATGACTGGCTCACGGATGAAGATTGCTCTAATCAGTGTTCACGGCTGTCCGGTTGTCCGGGCTGGCGAGAAGGACACTGGCGGTATGAACATATATCTGCTCGAAACGGCGAAGGAGTTCGCTCGCCGCGGCGTTTGTGTGGATGTGTATACCCGGACGCATGACGTCACCGACCCGGAAGTAGTGGAGCTAGCCCCCGGCGCCCGCGTAATCCACGTCGCGTCAGGTCCCCCGGAGACCGATAAGAGCGATGTCTACCCGTGGCTGGATGACTTCTCATCAAAGGTCAGCGCCTACACGAATTTCTATGGCCTCGCCTACGACATGATCTGGAGCCACTACTGGCTGTCTGGGCTCGTGGGATTGCAACTCAACAAAGACTGGCGTGTTCCTCACGTAACCAGCTCTCACACTCTTGCTGAACTGAAGATTCGCGCACGGCCTGGCGAGCCGGAGCACCCTGAGCGAGATAGTAGTGAACGCAGGATCATGTCAGAGGCGGACAGCATTGTTGTGTGGAGTGAGAACGAGCGCAACTCTCTTGCAGATATATATCAAGTTCCGACAAGCCGAACCGCGATCGTGCCTCCCGGCGTGGATGGCGATCGCTTCTCCCCCGGAAACCGCCTGGAATCCAGGGCAAGGCTTGGGCTGAATGGCGACAAGATGGTGCTGTTCGTCGGCCGGCTTGAGCGGCTCAAGGGCGTCGATGTACTACTGAGCGCGATGTCTATGATGCGAGACCCGGTGGACGCCAAACTGGTGATAGTTGGTGGAGCGGAAAACAGCCCGGAGCGGCAGATTTATGCTGCGCAGGCGGAACGCCTGGGAATATCCCACAGTGTGCGATTCCACGCTTCAGTGGATCAAGATGAGTTAATCCAGTACTACAGGGCAGCCGACGTATGCGCACTGCCTTCCTACTACGAGAGCTTTGGACTTGCGGCACTTGAGGCATCCGCCTGTGGCACCCCGGTTGTGGCCTCAGAAGTGGGCGGACTCCCGGAGATCGTCAAAGACGGAGAGACGGGCTATCTGGTGAAGTGGCGGGCGCCGGGACCATTCGTCAGTAAGTTAGAGCAGATACTTCAAGACGATGATCACCGGGATGTGATGGGGCAGGCTGCGCGCAAACGGGCACTGGAGCTTTCATGGTCGCATTCTGTAGACGGCCTTCAGGCGCATTTTGAAGCCCTGACAAAAAAGCAGGCCCTGGCGGGCTGTGGAACTGCCGCGGGTTAGTTACCCACCGCTGAGATCCAGCTCGTACCAGATTGTCTCTCCAGTCCGGCTGAAGCCAAGGTCTCTGTATACGCGCCGAGCGCCTTTGTTATCTCGGTCAACCTCAAGACCAATCACGCCCGCTCCTGCATCGCGCAGTAGCTTTATTCCCGCAGCGGTCACGACGCTTCCAAGTCCAAGTCGACGATGATTCGGATGGACGCCAACCATGCCGATTCGGCCAACGCTCATTCCATCTGACGGCTCAAATTTCGTCCAGATGTACGCAGCCGTCTCACCTTCTGGGTCATCGACCAGTCTGACCCACTCCGGACCTGTGCCAGGTGAGTTCAGGGCAAACTCGATGTCAGCCACCGAGTTTGTTTCATATCCCCATGAACCGGCAAACGCTTGATTCTGGACATCGGTCAGCTTTTTGACGTCGCCATTACCGGCCATCGTCCGCACTGTGTACCCATCAGGAACAGGCCGATGGTTGGCCCCGAGGTAGGCAGGAACAGGGTGATACTCCATGGCCTGGTAAACCCTGGTCGCCTGCATTCCGATCAACCCAACGGACCGGCGATCCGCAGCGTCATCGGCAGAGATGGGCACATGGAGAATACCAACTCCAGCTTCCAGAGCATTATCTTTGGCAAGTCTGATGAGTCGCGGCCGCAGAGTCGCTACATCGAGATCTGGGTCAGCTCCAAAGGTGACCACAGCCCTTGAGATTCCGGGCTCAAGATCGACCCTCAACCAGCCCGCAAGACGAGAACCCACGTCGGCCACCATGATGTCTCTGGTTGGTTCCAGGCGGGGAAATTTTAGCGATGTAGTGAACGCTGCCAACGGATCATCTGCGAACTTGAAAGGATGGTGACCGGCGCGATCCATTACATCCAACAGGGATGAAACATCATCCCAGGTGAATGGTCTTATTCGGAATTCTGTTGAAGCAGACTCTGAACTCATGCTGTGCCTGGGCTCCAGTCTGCCCGTCCCCGTTGCATGAACATTCGATGGATTCTAGCAAAATTCGGTCATATAGCCGAACCCAATGCGCATCAAAGTTCGGTGAGAACGACGGATGTGAAGTCCATGTGATGGGCGTGTGCAGAGCATCCATCGGGACAGTCACCGCGTGTGTGACCAATCGCCACGGCTTCGATTCCTGCCGCCGCCAGCGATCTGAAACCTGATGCTGAGTCCTCGAATCCGATTGCTCGTCCCGGTGCTACATGCAGAAGTTCACACGCCAGTAGATACGCTTCCGGCGCTGGCTTCGGACGTGAGACTACGTCGGATGTGACTACGGCATCGAAAAGTCCTGCGATGCCTAACTTCTCAATCACATGCTCTGCGTATACCTGTTCCCCGGAAGTGACCAACGCAGCTCGAGCCTTGGAGTTTGCCGCGCTGTTCAAGAACTCGATGGCGCCCAGGGTGGGTGCGAGGTTTTCATCGATCTCGGCGTTCCACAGTGAGAGATAGTGATCAGTGAACGCCTGCAGATCGTGGATGCCGTAGTGATCCGCCAGCATTGCCATTCCCGGGAGAATTCCAGAGCCAAACGTTTGGGGATGATCTGAAGCGTCGATCTCGACCCCGTAATCCGCCAGGGCGCGACGCTCTGCCGATAGGTGCAGGGGCAGCGTGTCGATGAGCGTTCCATCGAGATCAAAGAGTATGGCTAATGGTTCTTGAATTCGCGCTGCCATCACTTGCTTCACTTTCTCGATATGGGCTGCATGTTCGTTCGGATGTCGCGTGATGCTATAATCCTTCTTTCGTGCAAAATTGAATACGCTGTGATCGGAAGTAGTACCGGGTACGGTGGGCAGCAGCGAGTCGGAGTTAGTGGAAGTCCGACGCTTGACCCCCTGGGAACTCGTCCGGGAGCGAACCTAAATAAGTGGTCTGCATCTGCATGTGTAAGGTGTTTGTGGGCAACGAGGGTGGTACCGCGGGGCTTTTGCCTCGTCCTTCGAAGGACGAGGTTTTTTGTTTAAGTTTGGCCGGACCAATCTGCCAGGCAACCTCGTCCATTGGGACGGGGTTTTTTTATTTGACCGTGGGTGCTAAAGAGCCGGCGACGGCAAGATGAGGAAGAGTTATGGGTAACGAAGGAAGCGAACTTTCCGGGGCGCAGATCGTCTGTGAATCTTTGATCCGAGAAGGCGTTGACGTCGTATTTGGATTGCCTGGCGGCGCGATATTGCCGCTGTACGGGGTGCTGAGTCAGTATCCAGAGATTCGCCATATCCTCGTTCGCCATGAACAGGGTGGTGCACACGCTGCTGATGGCTACGCCCGCTCAACCGGCAAAGTGGGAGTGGCATTCGCCACGTCCGGCCCCGGCGCTACGAATCTGATCACCGGACTCGCCACGGCCATGATGGATTCAGCGCCCGTTGTCGCAATCACAGGTCAGGTTGGCCGAGCGGCGATAGGTCGTGACGCATTTCAGGAGACCGATATCACAGGCGCTACCTTGCCGGTCACCAAGCACAACTATCTCGTGATGCGGGCAGCCGACATAGCCTGGACAATGCGCGAGGCATTTCACATCGCCCGGACCGGACGCCCCGGACCGGTACTGGTCGATATTCCCAAAGACGTTTTCCAGGAGATGGCGGAGTTCAACTGGCCTGAAGAAGTTGATCTGCCCGGTTACCATCCACCTGGTGATGGTGCAATCGAAGACGTCAAGGCCGCCGCAAAGTTGATCGAAGAGGCGGAGCGCCCGGTGATCCTGGCGGGCCACGGTGTGTTGATTTCAAAGGCGTGGGATGAACTGCGTGAGTTTGCCGAAAAGGCGGAGATTCCGGTCATCACGACGCTGCTGGGCATCAGCTCGCTCCCATCTAAGCACCGGCTGAATGCCGGCATGCCTGGAATGCACGGTCACGCCTACGCCAGCCTGGCGCTGGATGAGGCTGATCTCATTATTGCGGCCGGCGCACGGTTTGACGACCGAATAACGGGTGACACGAAGCGTTTTGCGTTGCGGTCCAAGAAGATTCACATTGATGTTGATCCTGCCGAGATCGATAAGAACGTCAAAGCAAATGTTGCCGTAATAGGTGATTTGAAAGCTGTGCTGAATCAGTTGACTCCGGAGATATCTCAGAACACTCATACTGAGTGGGTTCGCCGGATTGAGCACCTGAAGGCGGAACATCCGTCGATGAAGATCCGTGAGACAGATGAGATGCTGGGCCAGCACGTGGTCAAAACAATCTCAGACGTCACGGGTGGTCGTGGTCAGATGGTCACCGGCGTTGGTCTACACCAGATGTGGGCCGCCCAGTTCTGGCAGTCAGCTGAGCCCAACAACTGGCACACGTCAGGCGGTCTTGGCACTATGGGATTTGAAGTTCCTGCGGCCATGGGGGTTCAAGTTGGGAACCCGGATTCTGTGGTGTGGTCCGTCGCTGGCGATGGCGGTTTCCAGATGACGATGTCTGAGTTGGCCACGATCAAAGAGAATAATCTGCCAGTAAAGTTCGCCATTCTCAACAACAACATGCTGGGAATGATTACGCAGTGGCAAGATCTCTTTTACGACAGGGGCTTCTACGCCAACGCGTATACCGGCAATCCAGATTTCGTAAAACTGGCTGAGGCGTTTGGCATCAAGGGGCTGCGTTGCACCAGTCAGGATGATCTTGAGGCGACCGTACGCGAGGCAATGGAGCACGATGGCCCGGTTGTTGTGGACTTTGTGATCAGCGCTGAGGAAAACGTCTACCCGATGATCCCAGCGGGCGAAAGCATTGAGCAGTTGATTGAGGAGCCGGCATGAGCATGAATGGATCCACTCCAGGCTCTAGCTCGCACGGCCTGAGCAAGCGAACCGTGATCGCGCTGGTCCAGGACCGGCCGGGCGTCCTCGCTCGCGTAGCGGGGCTATTTCGCCGCCGCGGTTTCAATATCGCTAGCCTGGTTGTGGGCAAATCGGAGCGTCAGGGCTTCTCCCGTATGACCTTTGAGGTTGAGGGCGACCCCAGTATTGTCTCGCACGTCGCCCGCCAATTGGACAAGCTCATTGATGTTGTTGAAGTTACAGACGTGACGGATCTTGATATCGTCTGGCGCGAGATGGCCCTCATAAAGGTAGCTGCAAGCGCCGAGACACGAGGCGAGATTATGCAACTCGTGGAAATATTTCGCGCCAAAATCGTGGACGTTGGTGCTGAGGCAATTGGAATCGAGAACACCGGTGACCCGGACAAGATCGACTCCATGATTGCTCTGCTGAGACCCTTCGGGGTCAAGGAAGTGATGCGCACTGGTAGAGTCGCAATGCCAAGAGCCGCGCTGGAAGAGGGCGGCATGGATGGTTTCAACGTAAAGAGCCCTGAGTCAACACTCTGGGTTGCACAGTCAACGGACACCGGGTCCGTATAGGGATATGACTCGCTAATTTAATTATTGGTGCCCGGAACCGGGCGCTGATGTAAAGGTTCAGGAAAGGGCCCAATGGCAACGATTTACTACGACGCAGATATCGACACTTCATCGTTGAAGGAGTCAACCATAGCGGTGCTTGGCTACGGTAGCCAGGGACACGCGCATGCGTTGAACCTGAAGGACTCCGGCTACAACGTTGTGATTGGGCTCTATGAAGGCTCTAAGAGCAAAGAAATCGCTGAGGCAGACGGGTTTGAGGTGTTGTCTAACGCTGAAGCCAGCAAACGGGCCGATGTGATCATGCTCTGCCTTCCGGACACAACTCAGCCAAAGGTGTACCGAGAAGACGTTGCACCAAACCTGGATGAAGGCGACATGCTCATGTTCGCCCATGGATTCAACATCCACTACGAAACCATTGACCCGCCGAAGAACGTTGATGTGACCATGATCGCCCCGAAGGCGCCGGGTCACCGATTCCGTTCGGTATTCGCATCAGGCTCAGGCGTCCCCTGCCTCATTGCTGTGCACCAGGACTACACCGGTCGTGCCCACGCTCGCGCGTTGGCTTACGGCTCTGGCGTTGGCGGTGGTCGAGCAGGAATCCTGGAGACCACGTTCAAAGAAGAGACAGAGACAGATCTATTTGGTGAGCAGGCCGTCCTATGTGGTGGAGTGACAAGCCTTATCAAGGCCGGCTATGAGGTCCTGACGGAAGCCGGGTACCAGCCAGAGTCGGCCTACTTCGAGGTATTGCACGAACTGAAATTGATCGTGGACATGATCTACGAAGGCGGCCTTGAGGGAATGCGCTACTCCATCAGCACAACTGCTGAGTACGGCGACTACACCCGTGGACCGCAGATCGTGGATGAACACGTCAAAGAAAACATGCGGGAAGCACTGCGTCAGATCCAGTCAGGCGAATTTGCCAGAGAGTGGATTGCCGAGAATGACGAGGGACTCCCGAGATATAGCCGACTCCAGAAAGAGAATATTGGGCACCCGGTAGAAGAGATAGGACGAGAGTTGAGGGCCATGATGCCCTTCCTCAAGTCCACGGTCTAACTCCGAGTTCTCATGAAACCGGAAAGATTTCTGGAGTGGCGGGAGAAAACATAATGAGCAGCGACAAAGACAAGGTAATCATCTTCGATACCACCCTGCGTGACGGCGAGCAGACCGCCGGCGCAGGTCTTACGGCTGATGAAAAACTCCGCATAGCACGACACCTCCAGACCATGAAGGTTGATGTGATTGAGGCCGGTTTCGCGGCCAGTTCGCCGGGTGACTTCAAGGCAATCCAGCAGATTGCCAGAGAGATTGAAGGCCCGGTGATCTGCTCGCTCGCACGCGCCGTGCCGGGTGACATAGATGCTGCGGCTGAGGCGGTCAAGGGAGCGAAACGGCCCAGGATTCACACGTTCCTCTCAGCCTCTGACATCCACATGATGCACCAGATGCGCAAGGACCGAGAGACCATCATGTCCATGGCTGTTGAAGCGGTGCGACGCGCCAAGAGCTACGTGGAAGACGTTGAGTTCTCGCCCATGGACGCAACTCGAACCGATCCCGAGTACCTCTACGCTGTTCTCCGCGCCACGATAGAGGCGGGCGCAACAACGGTGAATATTCCGGATACGGTTGGCTACACCAATCCGGTTGAATTTAAAGCGCTCATTGAGGGTATCCGAGAGAATGTTGACAACATCGATCAAGCTGTCATCAGCGTCCACTGTCACGATGACCTTGGCATGGCAGTGGCCAATAGTCTGGCCGCCGTTGAAGGTGGGGCGCGCCAGGTTGAAGGATGCATCAACGGACTTGGTGAGCGCGCCGGGAACGCCGCAATTGAGGAAGTCATCATGGCCCTCAAGACCCGTTTCGATTACTACGGCCTCACAATCGATACGGAGCCGGGTGATATAGGAGCCACAAGCAGACTTGTCGCGGACGTTTTTGGCTTCCCGGTCCAGTACAACAAGGCCATCGTTGGTCAGAACGCGTTCCGGCATTCATCTGGTATTCATCAGGATGCCTTCATCAAGGAGCGCACCACATTTGAGATCATGGAGCCGGATGCCGTTGGGTGGCGCGGTGAGGCGTTGGTGCTGGGCAAGCTTTCTGGACGTGCAGGTCTGCGATCGCGTCTTTCTGACGTGGGTTACAGGCTGACCGATGAAGAGATGGATATCACCTTCGCTGCTTTCAAAGAGCTGGCAGATCAGAAGAAGGAAGTTACGGACCGCGATCTGGAAGCCCTGATGTCCGAGCAACACAGAGACGCTGATGTTGAACGGGCTTACAAAGTGGTGAAAGTCGATGTCGTAGCCGGCGATGTAAATATGCCCAGGGCAACGATCACACTGCTCGCGCCAGACGGCCTGGAGCGAGTCAATTCATCCAATGGGACTGGACCGGTGGATGCGGTCTGCAACGCTATCGACGGAATGGTCGACGAGGAGATCGAACTCACGGAGTTCGCCGTCAACTCGGTCACCGAAGGCATCGATGCCCTTGGTGAAGTGACCATCCGGGTCCGGGGAGCGGACGGAAACATCTACGCCGGCCGGGGCAGTTCAACGGACATCGTTGTCGCATCAGCGAAAGCTTATGTGAACGCGATCAACCGGGTACTCGCAATGGCCGGGGATGTGGCGACGGAGCAGACGCAAGAAGTCTAGTCCCGCCAAACCTAAATTGGGCTGATATCGGCTGTAGCGCCGTAGCATGGTGCTGCAGCTAAAATATCGCTTCTCAAAACTGAATCATGCTTCTGGGCGATTCCGACCCGAGGCAAGCTCAAATTCGTAACGCATTTAGAGGGATAAATAACGTTGCCAAAGACGATGTTCGAAAAGATATGGGACAACCATGTGGTGGAGCAGGCGGAGGGTGAACCTGCGCTGATCTACATCGACCTCCATCTGGTTCATGAGGTGACATCCCCACAGGCGTTCGAGGGACTCAGACTCGCCGACCGTAAAGTGCGACGGCCTGACCTGACGATTGCCACCGCTGACCACAACGTGCCGACCTCTGATCGCCATCTCCCGATCACTGATGAGATAGCCAAGAAGCAGTTGGACGCGCTGGATAAGAACGCTGCTGATTTTGGTGTGAAGTTATATGACATGTGGAGTCCCAATCAGGGAATCGTCCATGTCATTGGACCGGAGCTTGGCTATACCCAACCCGGCATGACAATTGTTTGCGGCGATAGTCACACCGCGACCCACGGGGCGTTTGGGGCACTCGCGTTCGGTATCGGAACATCAGAGGTAGAGCATGTTCTGGCGACGCAGTGCCTGGTGCAGGAGCGACCAAAGTCCATGGAAATCCACCTCGATGGTGAGCTTCCAGAAGGGGTAACGCCGAAGGACGCGATTCTTCACGTCATTGCCGAGATTGGCGTAGCCGGAGCCACCGGCCACGTAGTGGAGTTCACCGGGGAGGCCTTTGAGAGCATGTCGATGGAAGGTCGGATGACCGTCTGTAACATGACCATTGAAGGTGGCGGAAGAGCCGGAATGATCCGGCCAGATGAAACGACATTCGAGTACCTCGCCGGGAAGAAGAACGTTCCCAAAGGCGCCGAGTTCGAGGCGCTAAAAGAGGAGTGGGCCGCCCTCGCCACAGACGAGGGTGCCGAATTTGACACGACTATCATCATCGACGCGTCGGAGATCGAGCCTACGGTGACGTGGGGCACCAATCCTGCGCATGGCACGGGGGTATCAGGCACCGTCCCTGATCCGACCGATTTCGAGGACCCTCGAATGGCTGAGAACGCCGCACGAGCCCTTGAGTACATGGACATTAAAGCCGGTACGGCAATCAAAGACTTGAAGCTGGACCGCGTGTTCATCGGCTCATGCACAAATGGACGTATTGAAGATCTGCGTGCCGCTGCGAAGGTCGCGAAAAACCACACAGCAGACCGCTCAGTGCGGGTGATGATCGTCCCTGGATCGGCGCTCGTGAAGCAGCAGGCTGAAGAGGAAGGGCTCGACAAGATATTTCTGGACGCCAATTTTGAGTGGCGGGATGCTGGCTGCTCGATGTGCCTGGGAATGAACCCGGACATTCTGATGCCCGGTGAACGGTGTGCATCAACATCTAACCGTAACTTCGAAGGCCGACAGGGTAAAGGTGGCCGCACCCATCTGGTCTCACCAGAGATGGCCGCGGCTGCAGGTATATCCGGGCACTTTGTTGACATTCGAGACTGGGAATACCGCGACTAGCAACTATGCCAGCCAATCGAGATAGTCAGGGTCGACCACTTCGTCCCACACCCCGCAGGGGGGCCGGGAAGGGTGGTCGTCGATCAGGTGGTATTGGCGGCAGCCAGCGCGCTGCTAAACCTTCGGCCCGTCGCGGCGCCGCGGGAATCATTAACCCGTTCAACGTGGCTGGCAGGCAGCAACATGGTCGCTCGCTACGTGACCAGGAAGAGGAGCCATACGCCTACGACTCCAATCGTCGCCAGTTCGCGGTAATCAAAGTTATCCTGGCGCTCTGGATAATCCTGGCACTTGCAACCGCCATTGCCGATTACCAGGAACGACAGGAGCTTGTTAAGTGGGATTCTTCCGGGCTGCAGAAGATGCCATCAGACAGAACCGTAGATGGCCTGTTGCAGTATGCACAGGAAGAGGGAATATCGTGTAGCTCCGACCCTGTTACTGGTGTCTTGCCAGATCAATGTGAGAACGTTTTCGAACTTACGAAACATCTGGATGACGCGGAGACGCTGGTTTTCGGCCTGTTTGCGGGGTACCTGTTCTTGTTCATAGCGCTGGCGGTACTAATCTCATCATTCGCATATCAATCAAATCGAAACTTGTTGACGTTGAAATCTGAAGGACAGCGATTCAGCGCAGTCTCGGCGATGCTCTGGCTGTTTATTCCATTCTTCAATTTCTTCAAAGGCAATCAGATCTTCCAGGAAATCTGGAAAGGCAGTGATCCCACTCTGACGCATGAAAATGAAACAGGGGAGAGCTGGAAGAAGAGTTCTGGGTCTGGATTGGTATTCTTGTGGTGGGCAACATTTGCAGTTGCGATACTGTTTGGCCCGCGTACTATCAGATGGGCATGGGGATCCGACCTTATTGACGAACGGCTAAACCTTGCGTGGGGTTTGATCATCACAGACGTCTTCCTGGCCGTTCCAGCGATTTTCGCCTACCTCGCCATGAAGAACATTCATGAACGGCAAGAAGAAAAGTTTGAGATTGTTGGCCCCCATATGGCGGTGCCGCCAATCAAGGGCTTCACACTGGAATAGAAATAGACAACGCATGGGTCGCAGTTGCGACTGGGAGAGTAGCTACCTTGGAACCATTCAAGAAATTCACCGGAATCGTCGCCCCAATGGATCGGGCGAACGTGGATACAGACCAGATCATTCCCAAACAGTTTCTTAAGCGCGTTGAGCGAACTGGATTTGGCGAGTTCGCCTTCTTTGATTGGCGATATCTGGAAGACGGCGCTCCCAACCCCAACTTCATCCTAAATGAGGAACGATATCGGGGCGCAAGCATTCTCGTTGCTGGGCCCAATTTCGGCTCGGGATCATCTCGTGAACATGCACCATGGGCTCTTCGCGAGTTTGGATTCAAGGCCATAATCGCACCTAGCTTCGCCGACATTTTTCGTGGCAACTGCTTCCAGAATGGCATGGCTACGATTGTGCTGTCCCAGGAAGAGGTAGACACCGTCATGGGTAAATCGCTTCAACGCAACGGATATTCTGCGACGATAGATTTGGACGCCCAGACGGTAACCGATGATGACGGTTGGAAAGCGGCATTTGAGATTGACGCGTTTCGCAAAGAGTCACTCATCAAGGGCCTGGACGAAGTTGGCTCAACCCTTGAAAAGGACGATAAGATCAACGACTTCGAAACGGCTCACCCGGCTCGCTGGTAGTTGAGTTCGGTCAATAAAAGAAGAATCTAAAAAGACTCAAAGAAAGAGCATCCACGTGAAAGCAAAGATCGCAATACTCGGCGGGGACGGAATCGGCCCTGAAGTCACAGCCGAGTCGATGAAGGTCCTGGAGGCTATTGGAAGCCGATACGGTCACGAGTTTGAGTACTCGACCGGTCCTGTTGGTGGCAACGCTATCGACGATTTCGGGGAGGCTCTTCCAGCGAAGACTGAGGCAGTTGTACTTGCCAGCGATGCTGTCCTGTTTGGCGCTGTGGGTGGACCAAAGTGGGACGACCCGGCGGCGAAGACACGCCCAGAAGATGGCATCCTGGCGCTTCGAAAGACGCTTGGGCTATTTGCCAACCTGCGACCAGTGAAGATCTACCCGGAACTGATAAACGCCAGTCCGTTGCGGCCAGAGCGACTGGAAGGCGTGGACATGATCATTGTTCGCGAACTAACCGGCGGCCTCTACTTCGGTAAGCCGAAGAAGCGATGGGAAACATCCCGGGGCAGGCGAGCAGTCGATACCCTGAAGTACACCGAGCAAGAAATTGCTCGCGTCTTGAGAGTTGGATTCGAACTCGCGAAGAACCGGCGCAAGCGATTGCACTCCCTGGACAAGATGAATGTCCTTGAGTCGTCCCGGCTCTGGCGGGAAGTGGCGATTGAAGTAGGGCAAGAGTACCCTGACGTTGAGCTGATTCACATGCTGGCTGACAACGCTGCGATGCAGCTTGTAATGCGTCCAGCTGAGTTCGATGTCATTGTCGCGGAGAACATGTTTGGAGACATTCTCAGCGATGAGGCCTCCGTCTTGACCGGTTCCATGGGAATGCTACCAAGCGCCAGCCTGTCCTCGCTTCCACCTGCGGATGGCAAGCCGAAGCGCGGCGGAAAGCCAGCCTTGTATGAGCCAATCCATGGCTCAGCCCCTGATATTGCGGGGCAGGGCATCGCTAACCCTTGCGCCTCTATTCTGAGTGCCGCAATGTTGCTCAGATGGTCGTTTGGCCTCCACGAAGAAGCAGATGCCATTGAGAGCGCCATTGAAGGGGTGCTTTCCGAGGGCTACCGCACTATGGATATCGGTGTGCCGGGCGGTAACACGCTGGGTACCACTGAATTTGGAGACCTGATCGCCGGGAGGGTTGGTTAACTCTCATAGCGGTCGGCGGGTATCGTAGGTAGCGATGATCGTCCCTACTCTTCCCCATTCCAATCCCTGGGAGTCAATTCGCGCCCTGCAGATGGGCAGTGGTCGTTCTGCGATCCAGAACGACACGGATGAAGTGCGCCTGTTCGCGTTTGGGCGACAGGCGCTCGCTGCCGGGCTGAGATCATTGCCCTCTGGATCGCTACTGGTCCCGGCATATATCTGTGATACCGCCGTTGATACCTTGCCAGCAGTAGGGACTCCGGTGAGGTTTTATCCAGTCAAAGAAGACCTCACACCGGACTGGGATTGGCTGGACCAACACCGGTCACCAGAAGACACGGCACTTCTGCTCGTCCATAACTTTGGATTTCCAAATGACATCCCGCGCGCTGTTGAGTATTGCCAGTATGCATCTCTTTCGCTGATCGAAGACTGTGCACATTCGTTCCTGTCAGAGTTCGAAGGAGAGCCGCTGGGGAAAACCGGAGACCTGGCCGTATTCTGCTATCGGAAAACTTTGCCGCTCTATACCGGTGCCGGCCTCTACTCCACATCAGGACGGCAACTGCCAGCCGGATCAGCGAACACAACCAACACGAACATCTGGGCGTATCGCCAGATGCTCAGCTGGGCTGTTTACAAGACGAGATCATCATTCTTGAAACGGTTCCTGAACCGACTCATTTCCCGAGGCGAATCATACGACCCGAGAGAACCATCCGGCATCGACCGATATTCGCGGTCCCTGATGGAACGATTGTCTCCGTCGGTCGAGTCAATTCGCGTGAAACGTCGTCGCAACTACAGTGCTCTCGCGATTGAACTCAAGGGCATGTCCAGTATCAATCCCATAAAGCCAGTATTACTTGAAGGCGTAAGCCCATGGGGATTCCCGCTGCGCGTGGAAAAACGAGACGAGTTGCTTGATCGCCTTCGTTCCAACGGTGTGGGCGCATGGTCATGGCCGGGCATTCCGCGGTTGCTCGATCAGGAAGCGTTCTCCAGTGAAGCTCGTTTAGCGCGGGAGACTCTGATGTTGCCAATTCATCAGGATATCGAGCAGTTCCATATCGACCACATGGTCAAAGTGCTTAGTAAGTGGACGCTGGAGCAACCGATTGAGCAAGTTACCTGGGAACAGTTCCACGAGGATCTCCCCAGAACTCCGTAGCCGGGAAGAACTTCTTCCACGCCCAGTTGAACGCGGGTGTGTAAGGAATCCTCTGAATCGGCGTCCCAGCCAGAGGGCCTGAGATAGCCAGGCCACGCTCAACGTCCCACTCTGAACCGGTTTCCTCATCGACGATCGATCCGGTCTCATCCCTCACGAACGTGAGCAATTCAGGTTCAATCGTCTCTGGATCAGGGGCGTTTCCAATGCCATCGCGTAGAAGGACTGAGATGGACCGGGTTTCTGGTTCGACGAAGACGGCTATCGGAAGCTCGCCAAGCGAGTCGTTGAGAATGGTCAATTTCTCCATCGAGCGGAAGTAGTAGCCACGTGCCTCTGCCCCCACAGCGACGCCAATAACGAAATCCTCGTTGAACCGTTGTCGCCGCGGCTGGTTCAGAAAGCCATCCAACTGACGCTCATCCGTCAGCACGCGCGTATTCGGGTGTTCTGAAATCCAGCTCCCCCACGTTTTGAGCTCGGAAGGAAGCAGAGTGAGAGTTTCGCCCTTTAGCTCGCCGGAGATCGCTGCGCCCCAGGGTTGTGACCAGATGCTCTCTGTTTCGTGGTCCCACCACGTCATGGCGCGCATAAATAGTGCCCCTTCATTGCCAAACGTGAGCGTTCTATCTCCGAGCCGCCGGTCATGCACGAGACCGGTAAAGCAGATCGGTCACCATGTCACGAGCAGAGGCACCCCTCCAATCTCGCCATTGACGATTTCACGTTTGCTAATCAGACCGATCGGAAACGCTCGGTCATCACCGTTGATTGACACCCCCATGATGAGTTCATCATCCAGCAATCCCGCCTCACCTGCTGTGACGTACCTTGGCTCGTAGATCGGGACAATCTTGTCGCGTTGAATCACTTTCCGGTACTCACCGGGGTCTACTACCTTTTTACCTGCCGGATTTAGCAGGTCAAACGGTGCAGCGAAGTCGTCGCTGGCCGCGGGATTCGTGCTTGCGATGGCAACCGGCAATTCTCCCTCGAAAAGATCTTCAGGCGGAGATTGCGAACACGCGATGAAGAGCAAACTCAAGCCCAGAGTTGCGAACAGAAGAGTACTTCGGGAGGTCATCGTTTCCGGTCTCCCCAGAGGCCAGCGTCAGGAAAGAAATCGTTCCCTGCCCAACCGAATGACGATAGGTTTGGCACTTTCAGTATGCGTTTGCCGAGTAACGGGCAATCAAGCGTGATTCCGCGATTGACCTTCAAAGTTGAACCCAACTCCACGTCAGTGATCACTCCGCTGATCGATTGTGCGAATGTCAGGACGCACCGTATTTCAACTGCATCATCGGCAAGAGTGCCGGGGTCATCGCGTAGAAGTTCATCAATTACTCGGGTCTCTTTGTTGACAATCACCGCCATCGGAAACTGGGCTGGTGCATCGTCGTGGACCCAGATCTCCTGATTCTGGATAGCGACGCCAACCACGAACGCATCGGGCACCACTTTCGGGCCGTAGGCAAAGCCGCCCGCATCAGTCAGCACAAATGTTTCAGGATGGTCATCAAGTCCATCCACCTCGGTGGCATCATGATACTCATATGAATCAGCGTCGCGTATTCCCAACGGTGTCAGAGATCCCTCGAGATTGCTAACCAACTCAACATAGCTGGCAGGAGGTCCATAGGTGGTTGCGGTCAAAAGGAGATACATAGCATTGGTTTGTATCGGAGCATGCGAGCAAGGGTTATTACTTCTTTTGATGGCGATAAGTTCATCTAGACGCAAAGATGTCCTGCTGAGCCATACGTTCCGCAGCAATACTCCACGTCTCTATTGGGGTGCTTGACACCGGAACTCAGGACGCGGAAGGTTTGGCCGCCTCACAATTTCCATGGAGCTAACAAATGGCCCGACTGACGTCCGACGAACTTGCTAACGCGATCCCCGACTTGCTAAGTCCGCAATCTTTGGCGGGTCTGCGCGAGCCGGTCGAAACCCATCGCGACGCATGGGGCATTCCCCATATTCGGGCAACGAACGAGTGGGATCTCTTCTTCGCACAGGGCTTCATTACCGCTCAGGATCGCCTCTGGCACATGGATGCAGACAGGTATCGGGCGCTGGGTCGGTGGTCGGAATTCGTAGGTGAGTTTGGGTTGTCTCAAGACAAGCTGTTACGAGCGGCGGGAATGGGACGCAGCGCGAAGCTCGACTACGACGCGTCGTCGGACGCAGCGAAGGCGATGGTTGATGCGTACGCGGCAGGCGTGAACGCGTTTATCGAATCTGACCAGCCACTGCCAGTGGAGTACGGAATGCTCGGCACAACACCCGAGCCGTGGGAGAACTGGCACTGCATCACCAACTACAAGATGCGCAACTCCCTGCTTGGAACTTTCGAAGCAAAATTGCTCCGCACAAAACTCGCTGGCCAGGTCGATCCATCAAAAATTGCCGCCATCATGAATGGGTATCCCGAGGGGCATCTGATAACCGTGCCTCCAGCCGATCGATATGATGGCGTCGATCTCGACGGAATCGAAGAACTTCAACAGGCTGCCAACGATGCAAACTGGCTCAACGAGACTGAACCTGGCTCCAACGCGTGGTCCATATCGGGTGATTTGACCGCAAGCGGCAAGCCGCTGGTCGCGGGCGACTCCCACCGGGCGCTCGATACTCCCAGCGTGTACTACCAGGTCCACCTATCGTGCCCGGACTTCCAGATCATCGGACACTCCGTACCGGGAATGCCGGGCGTGATGCACTTCGCCCACAACGACAATGTGGCGTGGGGCATGACGTACGGAAGCGCCGATACGCAAGACCTCTTCATTGAGAAATTTGAGGACCGCTCAGACGGTCGGTATTTTCTGTTCAAGGATCAGTGGCAACCGGCAGAAGTGCTAAACGAGTCGATCGCGATTCGAGGCGGTGAGTCCGTCGATATCGAGATCACTATTACGCGACATGGTCCGGTGATCGCAGGCGATCCTTCTGCTGGCAATGGAATTGCTATCACCGATCCCGGTCTGATCGAGGGAACACGCTGGGTTGATTCGGCGCGCGACGTTATGCGTTCGACATCGGTGGAAACACTGCATGAGGCGTTCGGCGAGTGGACCGACAGGGTCAACAACTACGCCGTAGCTGACGTTGATGGTAACTTCGGATACCTGCACGAGGGTAAGATTCCCGTGCGCGGCGAACGCAACGGCTGGAGCGCCGTACCCGGCTGGACTGGCGAGTTCGAGTGGCAGGGATACATCCCGCATGATGAGTTGCCGAGGACGATCAATCCGGTTGAGGGCTTTGCCGTCACATGTAATCAGCGCGTCGCACAGGCCGACTATCCGTACTACGTGGGTCTCTACTTCGCAGCGCATTACAGGGCCGATCGCATCATCACCCGAATCGGCGAGTTAGAGCCCGGTACGGCGACCGTCGCTGACATGGCAACAATCCATGCCGAGCGGCTGTCCAGCCCCGCCATAGTGCTGCGGGACCGGATGTCATCGTTGGAACTGACCGGGGCTGTTCATCGGGCCGCACAGGGCCTGCTGAAATCCTGGGACGGCAGAATCGATCGCGAATCGGTCGCAACCTCGATTTACGCCGTGATCCGATCAATCATCACAAGATGGCAAACGGAATTCAGGTTTGGCGACTCGTCAGCGGAACTTCTGGCGAGCGACACAGGAGCAGATGCACATCGCCGACTGATTGCTCAGGAGTGGCAGATGGCACTCGAAAATGGAGATGAGTCAATCTGGCCAGACGGACACACGTGGAGCGGCGTGCTCAAATCGGCATTGGATGAAGCAATGGGTTTGCTGCGAGAACGATACGGCGACGAGATGTCAGATTGGACATGGGGCAACCTTCACCGAACGGCACCAATCCACCCGCTCTCGGCAGTGTTCCCTGAGAACGCAGATGTACTGAATCCACCCGGAGTATCTGCTCACGGAGATGGCGACACGCCGCTGGCAGGAAGCTACGGAACAGCGATGCCGTTCGATGTCTCCGGGATATCCGTTAACCGGTACATCTTCGACCCGTCAGATTGGACAAATTCGCGCTGGATTACACCGCTGGGTTCGTCCGGCCACCCCGGAAGCAAGCACTACTCGGACCAGTCCGTCATGTGGTCCAACGTCGAATACATCCCACAACTGTGGGACTGGCAGGAGATTGCCGAGAAGGCGGAGACAAGCCAGACGCTGAATCCGGGGTAGCGAGGGACGCGGTCGGCATGCTCCCTGGCGTGTCCGGTTCGCGCTCCTTACGACGTAGCGGGCTATTCCACGCGCCGGCTTTAGCCCGGCCTCTGATCCCTGTTCGTTACGCGGGATCCTGCCTTAGTGCCATTTCCGCTCATCCTCAAGCGTGCGGATATTGCGCGGCGGGAACTGCTTGTATGGATACTTGTCGAACTTGCTTTCATCAAGGTCGACCCCAATGCCCGGCGCAGTTGGCAGCTCCACGTAGCCGTCGTTTACTTCGAAAGACTGGCTCATGATGTCTCGGGAGAACTCCTCAACGTGGACCATGTATTCGTAGATCAGGAAGTTTGGCATGACCGCTGAAGCTTGAATGGCCGCTGCCGCGCCAACGGCGACGCTGTTCCAGCCGTGCGGTGAGACTGCGATCTGGAACGGCTCAGCCATTGATGCGATCTGCGTTAGCTCAAGAATTCCACCAACGTTGCAGATGTCCGGGTTAAGAATATCCACCGCACGCGCCACGCAGACGTCTCGGAACTCGTCTTTTGAGTAGAGCGCCTCGCCGGTGACGATTGGAATGTTCACTGCGTCTCGGACTTCGCGCAGGCCAGCAGTATTGTGGGCGGGGACTGGCTCTTCGAACCAGTATGGCCGGTACTGTTCCAGCATCTTGCCCACGGCTATCGCATTCATGGGCGCAAGGCGTCTGTGGACCTCAACCAGCAGTTCTACCCGCGGACCTACGGCCTCTCGAATCGCGCCAACGATGGCGGTCGCTTCCTCCAGCTCTTCGTGGTCAACCCATGGTCGCCACGGGCCAGGGAATGGATCGAACTTCATAGCGGTAAATCCGCTCTCGACCACTTTCACTGCTCCTGCCGCGTACTCGTCCGGAGTAGTCATCCCACCAGACCAGCTATTGGCGTAGAGGCGAATGTGTGGCCGCACTGGCCCACCCAGAAGGTTGTACACAGGTTGATCCATGGCTTTACCCGCAATATCCCACAGCGCAATCTCAATTCCGCTGACGGCGCACCAGAAATCCATCGCACTCCGTTTGGTCGCGAAGTCTTCGTAGGCCCAGTGGCGGAAGTGACGAATGTGAAGTGGGTCGCGACCCACCAGATACCGCGACATCTCCTCGATGTGGGCGATCACCGTCTTATCGCGGTCGGATTGCGTGTATGCCTCACCCCAACCGTGGATTCCGGCGTCTGTCTCAACCTTCACAAACAGGAGGTTCTTGCCAGCACCCGGGTGCAGTAGGAATGTTTTTACATCGGTGATTTTCATCGGGTATTCATCTCCAGCGGCGGTGCAGTGGTCCGAATCAGTCGGTCAGTGAATCATCAAATAATTGCGTATCAGTCGTGAACTGTTTGCGAATAGTAAACCCTGCGGCGAGACTTTGAGGCCTCATCCACATCTATAATCCCGGATGCGATCACAAACATGGCCCACATAAGTCTTCGAAGACGATCATCAAAAATTGATTCACGTAACAAAATCCCAACTAGCTGAACTCATCAATCACGCGCTCCAGACAGACCCTAATGAGTGTTGCGGATTCCTCATTGGCGCGGACGGCCGGACGTCCAGCGTCAGACCCACTCGGAATATCCTCAACGATTCGAAGAGTAGATTCGAGATGGATGAGTCAGAGGTCAAGGCTGTTCTCGAAGAAGCTGTGAAGTCAGGCCAGGGGCCCATCGCCGTTTACCACTCCCACACCTATACGCAGGCGTACCCATCAGCCACGGATGTGAAACTCGCCGTCAACAATAAGTGGGCTGGTTACCATCACATCGTGATCTCATTGGCTGAAAAGACGAGACCCGTGGTCAGAGCGTTCATGATTTCGGGATCAGGGAACGTCGATGAGGAGTTTATCGACACGGATTAACCGAGTGTTACACCACCGGCCATGGCACATTCAGGTCTGGATCAAGCACCGGGAATACTGGATCCTCAATGACATTGTCGATACGTGCGGCCAGATAGGCGACTTCATCATCATCAATGAGTTCTCCAAGCGCCGCGGCCATGGAGCGCCCGGGTTCAATTAGCGCTCTGAACGACTTGAGATCTTCGATCAGGGCAGGGGAGAACTCTTCCCCGCAGAACTCCCACATGACAGTGCGAAGGCGTGCGTATGGGTTGAAAGTCAGGCCGTGGTCGATGGCCCAGATCTTCCCGGCATCATCCTGCAGTACTGCACCGCCTTTTCGGTCGGCATTGTTTGTGATGAGATCGAACAGTGCGATCTCTTCGAAGTTGGCCAGCATGGACTCTCGCAACGAGAAGTAGTTGCCATCTGGCTGGGCGTCGATGAACAGTTGGACGCTGCCTATTCCGTGCGGTCCTTCTCGGATGACAGTAGGGGGAATGCGCGGCCAACCAAGCGCCGCGCTCAACTCAAACGATGCCGTTTCGCGCTTGTAAAGTGTTCCGGCCGGGAAGTCTCTGAGCGGTCGTTCTCCGCTCCGTGGCTTGTACATAGCATGTATCGGTTCAAGGCCATCGTCGACCTTCAACCGAACGATGAAGACGTAGTTTGAACCTTCTGGATGAAGCCCCATGCCGTCGATTTCAGACGTCTTGAGCAGTTCCAGCGTTTCTCCAAGGGATGCACCATCGAGTTCGCCCATCAAATCGGTAACCCGTTTCAGGCCAACTCGAAGTCACCTTTGTGGTGACCATTGGTTTTGGGACACACGTGTCCGTCTGGGTCTTTGGGGCCGCCGCACAACTCGCAGCGCGGCCGTCCGCGCTCAGTAGCCTCTAACGCCTGTTTAGAGAGAGCGATTGCCATCGCACGTGGGAAGCTGAACTGGACCGTGGCGAGCGGCTCTTGGATCACGTCTTCATCTTCAGTGGCCGGATCCACGGCCTCGATCGTGAATGTATCGCTGGAGGGGGCGTGCCTGATTCGGATATCCGTAGCCTTGAACTCAATCTCTGATGCCGACGAAGGCGGACCGAGCGTAGGTTCGAAATCGGTGGGGTTTGCGGTGGCCTCTTCTGTAGCATTGAACTGTCTTACTGCGAGACCGATCTGAAAAAGCTGCTCCTTCTCCATCCATATCACTGCACGACCACGGGGGCTCTCAGCTGTGATCTTGAAGGTTCGTTTTCCAGGCTCGCCAACGTCAGTGGCCTCAATCGTCTCAACCAGCCCGAGATCTATTCGTTCGTGCTCCATCAATGGATTACAGGCTCCTGGGAATTATTGGGACGCATATGGCGGTAACAATCGTCGCGTATTTAGAGGAGCCATGTGACCGTTCCGATGTTTGGATTTTACGCATCCTGAAGATTACGAAGTTTTGGCAGGATTTCCCGCCCGGTCACTTCGATCTGTTCCGTCAGGCGATCAGCAGGGGCGAGCCAACTCAGCAAGATGTCTTCCGCACCCGAATCTCCGTACGCCTTCAACTGCTCTACGCACTCATCGGGAGTGCCAAGAAGACAGTACCGCTCGGCCAGGTCTTGGTAATCGCCATCGTAGTTGTATCCCGCGCGCAGTCCATTTGTTGCCAGTTCAAGCGCTTCTTCTCGCGAGTCTCCAATCGCCGCCATGAGGTGCAGACTCCAGCCGAATCCGTCACTGGTGCGGCCTGCATCAGCCAGAAGATTGCCAATCGTTTCAACCGATCGTGCGTACGTCGATGGCCTGTACAGATACGGAAGCCAACCTGAGCCTTTATCGACTGCTCGTCTCATTGCAGGCTCCGAGCGGCCTCCCACCCAGAGAGGTGGCCCGCCAGCCTGGGCTGGAGAGGGGTAGAAAGTCAGGCCTTCGCAAGAAAAAAACCGGCCATCGTGTGTGACGTCAGACTCTGTCCAAAGTCGCTTCATCAAGGTCAGCGACTCATCCATCCGCGCACCGCGTTGCTTCACCGGCACGCCTAGCGCATCCCATTCACCCGGGAACTCGCCACCAATTCCGACACCCAGTGTGAGCCGTCCGGCGGACGCCGCATCAACGATGCTGGCTTCCTTCGCAAGCATGATCGGCTGGTGCAGAGGAACGATGACGACCGATGTCAGCAACCTGACAGTGGTCGTCGCCCCCGCCGCAACGGCGAGCGCAGAAAGTGCGATCTGTGTCGATCCGGGCCGATCGTCGCGGTAAACGTGCTCTCCCGCGCCGACGAAATCGAAGCCAAGTTCTTCAGAGAGCCTTGCGTGGGCGGCTGTCTGAAACGGATCAGCCAGATTGGAGCCAATCCTCAACGTCATTGCAACCTCATTTTGGTCATGGACTATTCGTTTCTTGTTTGCTCGCCACTAACGACAGTATCGCATCGTGCGCAACCAAGTCAGCGTGATAAAATTCACTACTAGAGGCGTTGGACGTTGTCCCACAATGTGTTGGGCGGCGCCTGAACGGAGACGAGTATTTCGGTAGAGCCGATTAGCGAGCCTGGTTTGATGTGAGCAGGCGCGGCGACCCTGATAGAAAATCCCTCCGAAGCTGCCAGCCGAAATCGCCCCCAAGAGCGAGAGTAGACCTGGCCGGGTAAACGACCCGTTATCAGTCGCGGGGACATGAACACGTGTCCTGCAGAGTGTTCTCGATTTATTTCGAGGGAACTCAGGGTGGTACCGCGGGTAGTCAGATTCCCGTCCCTGTGAGGACGGGTTTTTTTGTGCCTGATTTTGTCCGGGAGAGAAATAAAGATGAACGGAATAGAGCTCTACGACACCACCCTTCGCGACGGAACGCAGATGGAAGGTATTTCGATCTCCGTGGATGACAAGCTGGCCATCGCCGTACGGCTTGATCAGATTGGCTTTCACTACATCGAGGGTGGCTACGCCGGCGCCAATCCCAAAGACGATGAGTTCTTCCGTCGCGCAAAGTCTCTGAATCTCAAGAACGCGAAGATCACCGCGTTCGGTAATACTCGGCGAGCCGGAGTTCTGCCGCAAGATGACACTGTGCTCAAGGCGCTACTCAACTCTGAAGCTTCCGTGATCACGTTGGTTGGCAAAGCATCACAGATGCAAGTCACAGAGATTCTCGAGTGCTCGCTCGAAGAGAATCTCGCCATGATCGCCGATTCCGTCGAGTACATGAAGGCGAACGGCCGGCAAGTATTTTTTGATGCTGAGCACTTCTTTGATGGATACAAAGAGAATCCGGACTACGCGCTTCAGGCACTGCGGGTAGCGGTCGAGCACGGCGCCGAGACGGTGATCCTATGCGACACCAACGGTGGAACACTCCCCAGTGAAATTGGCGAGATCGTTGCCGATGTGAAGTCGAAACTCGACGCCCGACTCGGGATCCACACACACAACGATACGGATACCGCCGTGGCTTCCGCTCTGGCGGCAATTGAAGCTGGTGTGGAACAGGTGCAGGGCTGCGTGAACGGTTACGGCGAGCGTACAGGTAACGCGAATCTAATCAGCCTCGCAGCGAACCTGAAGTTGAAGATGGGGATCAACGCCATCACGGATGAACAACTCGCCGGGCTGACAGAGTTATCCAACTACGTGGCGGAGGTCGTAAACCTGCCACCCCATACATACCAGCCATATGTTGGCTCGAACGCTTTCAATCACAAAGGTGGGCTGCATTCCGCAGCCGTTCAGAAGGTTGAGGCCGCATACCAGCACATCCAGCCTGAGCAGGTTGGTAATTCCATGGGGTTTATCGTCTCGGAGCTTGCCGGTCGCGGCACCGTGCTCAAGAGAATCGAAGATCTCGATTTAGGGCAGGACGTGACCAAAGACGATGCCCGGAAAATCATCAACCTCGTGAAGGAGAAAGAGGCGAAAGGTTTTCAGTTCGAGCGAGCAGATGCCTCATTCGAGTTGATGGTGCGTCGCAGTCTTCCGAACTACGATCCGCCATTTGAGCTGATCGACTTCCGGGTCATCGTCGAGAACCGCGGCCACGGACGAGCCGCGGACGGCTCGCAGATCACATCAGAAGCCACCATCAAGGTGCGCGTTGCCGAAGAGGTGTTGCACACAGCGGCAGAAGGAAACGGTCCTGTTAATGCGCTCGACGCTGCACTGCGGAAAGCGCTGCTTCAGAGTTACCCCGCATTGGAAGTGGTAAAACTCACGGACTACAAAGTGCGCGTAGTTTCAGACAGTACCGGGACAAGCGCCGTAGTCCGCGTAATCATCGAAACAACCGATGGGGTGGAGACATGGCGAGGAGTTGGCGCATCGCCAAACATACTGGAAGCAAGCTGGCTGGCCCTCGCCGACTGCATGGAATACTGGCTGGTGCATCATGCGACCTGAATTTCCGATCATGATTATTGACATGGTGGGCTGAGACCAACTGGGTCTCGAGATTCGTTCGTCACATCCCGCTGTAGCCGCTGCGTTTGGTTCTCCCGAGCCCGGTTAAAGGGTCTTGCCCCGTAGAAATTGTGGTCATGCGGAATATTGAATTGTGATCGTCACCGTCGGCAGAGCGGGGCAAGCCCCGGAGCCACCATTTGGTCCCCTGACCCTAGGTTCGTTTCTGGCCCAGGAATGCTCGCTTCATGCGGTCCACAGCCGAACCTCGGCGGGGTTTCAGGTCGTTTGCTGCGAAGGTTACGATGTCGCGTGAGCCGGCCAACACCGGGCGGTGCCACCGGCGAAGTCGGCGCATCGTATTTGGCGTTGGCTCATAATTCCTGTCGAACGTCTGGAACTCCATCCACCGGTCTGTAAGCGCACCATCTTCATTGATATCAGGTGACATCACGTATCCACCGGCTTCTTTTACGTTGAGAATGCCGGCCGCGTAGTCCCACGGTGCCGCCCAGCCGCCCAGGAGTAGCTGCAACTTTCCGCTGGCGACCATCAGAAGATCGAAGACGATGCTGCCGGTTGATCTGGTTTCTCCCATTGATCTTTGCAACCCACTGCCAAGCCTGAACATGCGACCAACGCCCATTGGCACGGAGGTAGTTCTTCCATGCTGCGGCCCTGGACCGGGATTGGGTCCTTTGACTCCAATGCGCTTGTCATCGCGCCAAGCGCCGCCGTGGAGCCGGGCGTGGAAGATGGCGTATCCCCGCTCATTTGGCCACGGTATGTAACAAGCTCCTACAACAGGCGTGCCACGGAACAGCACACCTATGGAGACCGCGTACATCGGAAGCGCGTTGGCGTAGTTCGTGGTTCCATCCACAGGGTCGACGGCCCACACGAAATCGGGTGCTGGTGGATCAGCGTCGGGCGGGTCTTCCTCGCCAAGAAGTGCGTGATCTGGATAGTTGAGCCGCATATAGTTTTCGACGATGCGTTGACTCTCCCGGTCGACTTCGGTCACGAGACTGCGCGTGGCGTCTTCTTTCTCCTCCACCTGGAGCTCGGACTCAAACCTGCTGACAACGTAGCGTCCGGCCTCCAGCACGGCCTCCTGTGCCGAGCGCTCAAGCGCGTCTAGCGCCTCGTCGCTCAATCCAAATGGAAGACTATCTGGGGATGGGGAGCCCTGTTCAATCAATTTCAATCAACTCTAATCACGCTGCAGGTAGGTATCATCAAGCAGACACTACGGGTAATGCGACCGTGATCTGCCTGCACATCGTAGAACACCATAGTCCGTTCGCTTACAATTTTAAGGACAATCCGCTCTCTGTAGCTTTAGAGGGCGGGCCAGAGCTTAGGGGCAAAAGCCTTGGTAAGCTGCTACCGACTCATTCTCTAATTTGGAGTGGGTCTTAGACTAAGGGCGCTTGAGCGCGAAATGACGACGGGGTTGCGATAGGCATGCCGATATTTAGTAGAAACCAGGAACCGGTAGACGACTGGATGGTCATCCAGACCATCCTTCACGCCGAATCGCAACTGCACGGGCAGAGTCAGATAACGCCGTCCAGGCGGGCGGGAATACTTTTCCGGCCAGATGAGAACAACGGATTTCTCACCACGCTTGAGCGAGAACTGATCCATATTCTCAACGAAGGAGAAGGCGCGACCAAAACAGCGAGCCGGATTGAGGATGATGATCACGGTACCCGCTGGGTAGTCTTGGATGATGGCAATTTCGAAGATCTCGTGAGCTCCGTCTACACCATCGGCAACGCGATGACCCATAACGACGCAGCACAACTCAGAATTGCTGCTGTTTTTGAGTTTTATCGCAGTGGCTCCTCCAGTGGAGAGGACGATTGGGCGCCCGGGTCGGTTGGTTACTGGGTTTATCGGTACGACCGACAGCGTTTCTACCCCTTCGTTCCAGAGGGAGACGAAGAGCGAAATCGTCCCGCCGAGACGCAGATCAGCCAGATGATGCGTAGCGCAAATATCTCCGTTGAGAAAGAAGTTGAAGAGTGGCGACCCATATGGGGCATCCCGTTCTAAACCGATACCAACCCTTCAGGAACATCTAGAAGCACGCCGATGGAATCGACAAAACCGATCATCGGCGTTCTTGCTGTTGGAGGCTATGACGCTTCGCAGGCGGCCTCTGTGATTGACCTTCTGGGCGGCACAGCGAGCGTCTGCAGGCCGGACGCCGACAGTGAGCCGCTACATGCGCTCTGTATCGTGGGTAGCGGCGCTTATGGTCTAACCGACGAGCCTGTTCCGGCTCTTATTCGCGCAAGTCTGGTGGCTGATATACCAGTGCTGGCTATTGAGGGCGGGATGCACGCCCTCAACATTGCCCTTGGTGGTGGTCCACCGGTCATTACGCCGTCACATTGCGGTGAGGACGGGCAACTGTCCAAAGATGGCATGTTCATGGCCCTTGGCAGCAAACTTGCCGATACGATTGGAGGAGCTGGGTTCGTCAGTGCTGCGTCGTGTCACAGTCACGGTATTTCCAGGGCTGTGCTTGCTCCCGGAACGCTTGCCTCTGCTTATTCCACAGATGATGGCATGATTGAAGCGTTTGAAGTGACCGCGAATCGGTGGGTGATAGCGGTTCAGTGGCCTGCCCAGAGGCTAGGTGATCAGCCCTCAGGTTTCGACAACCTGTTCCACGCGTTAATCGGCCATGCCTCCGGCGAATAGTTGAAAAAGCACTATCTCCCAACAGTTTCCCTTCCTGGTTTCGTAGGCGTTAGCGCAGATTTTTGATGATCTTGCTCGCGCTCGCGTGTATGCGCGCACAAGATTCATCCGGTTTTCAACTGGAATTACGTTGAGACTGTACCCGGGCAAGCGTAAAATTGGCGTATCCCTGACTCATTCCACGTTCGTTCCTCGCGTTCGGGCAAATTTCGCCCGGCTGAGATCGACCGCCAGCTTCCTGGAGTAGCTCTGTGACAACCACCGACATTGGTGAAGTTCGTCCAATTCGCATAGACGACGAGATGCGTAGTTCTTATCTGGATTACGCGATGAGCGTCATAGTATCCAGAGCGCTCCCGGACGTGCGGGATGGGCTTAAGCCGGTGCAACGCAGGATTTTGTACGCGATGCAAGAACTGGGAATGCGCCCAACCTCCTCCTACAAGAAGAGTGCCCGGCTGGTTGGCGAGGTACTGGGCAAGTTCCACCCTCACTCAGACTCGCCCGTCTATGAAGCTATGGTGCGGATGGCGCAGGAGTTCTCGCTCCGTTACATGCTGGTAGACGGACAGGGCAATTTTGGAAGCATCGACGGCGACCCACCAGCGGCAATGCGCTACACAGAAGCTCGCATGGCCCGCATCGCAGACGAGATGCTGCGTGATATCGACCGTGAGACTGTGGACTGGGCGGACAATTTCGACGCCTCGCTCAAAGAGCCGACGGTTCTGCCAGCAACGCTGCCTAATCTGCTGGTAAATGGTGCGTCAGGAATCGCTGTTGGGATGGCAACCAATATCCCGCCGCACAACCTGGGCGAGATATGTGACGCAATAGTGCACATGATTGAACACCCTGAGGCCACCGTCGATGACTTGATGGAGTTCGTTCAGGCGCCTGACTTCCCAACGGCAGCCCATATCTGGGGTCGTGAGGGAGTTCGCAACGCCTACGCAACCGGTCGAGGCCGAATCGTCCTGCAGGCTGAACATGAGTTCGAAGACATCCAGCGTGGTGGCGACCGGATCAGAATCGTATTTACTGAAATTCCTTTCCAGGTTAACAAAGCAACGTTGGTGGCGAAGATTGCTAACCTGGCCAAGACCAAGAAGGTTGAGGGAATCTCCGAAGTCCGAGATGAGTCTGACCGCAAAGGTATGCGGGTAGTTGTAGAACTACGACGTTCTGCCGCACCAAGTGTGGTGCTGAACGGCCTCTACAAGCACACGTCACTGAGGAGCGCATTCTCAGCAAACATGGTGGCGCTGGTAGACGGCATGCCCCAGACGCTCACTCTCAAAGCGTCACTACGTCATTTCATAGACTTCCGCCGTGAGATTGTCACTCGCCGAGCGCAGTTCGACCTGCGTAAGGCACAGGCGCGCCTACACATCCTTGAAGGTCTGAGGATTGCTGTAGACAACATCGACCGGGTGATTGAACTCATCCGGGCGTCTGCTGACGTAGAAGAGGCCAGAGGCAACCTGATGACGGAGTTTGACCTCTCCGAAATTCAGGCGCAAGCCATTCTGGACATGCAACTCCGCCGACTGGCTGCACTGGAGCAGGAGAAGATCGAGTCTGAGTACCAGGCTCTTCTTGTTCTCATCAGCGAACTGGAAACGCTGCTCGCCGATCCCAAGATGATTCTGCGAGCGGTCCGGACCGAGACTATCGCGCTCAAGAAGAAGTTTGGCGATGAGCGTCGCACAAAGGTTCACCCAGAAGAACTCGGTGACTGGCGCCGCGAGGACACGGAACCGCACGAAGAGGTGGTCATCACACTTTCCCGCGCTGGCTACGTAAAGCGCATCCCAACCAGCACCTATCGTCGGCAACATCGCGGCGGAAAGGGCGTCAAAGGTCAGCGGATGAGCAGGGAAGACGATGTCGTTCCATTTTTGCAGGTAGCGGACACTCATGATGTGCTGTTGTTCTTTACAAACCGCGGCCGTGTATTCCACACCCGTGTGTTTGAGCTCCCCGCAGATGCAACCCGCACATCGCGAGGAACGCTGGTCCAGAACTTGATCAACCTTGAAGCCGGTGAACGGGTACAGGCCATGGTGTCTGTCTCGGACCTGCTAGAGGACACTTATCTCGTGATGTGCACCGAAACCGGGCAAGTCAAGCGCATGCACTTGTCATTGCTGGCTAACCTGCGACGTTCAGGCCTCAACGCGATGAACTTGAAGGCAGAAGATTCGCTTGTATCTGTGGTTCTGGCCCAAATACAGGATGACGTGGTGATTGTTACAAAGAACGGAATGTCCATCAGGTTTGCCAGTGAAATGATTCGTTCACGCCAGCGGGCGGCGGGCGGAATGAAAGGCATCACGCTGGTGGGCAATGACTCGATTGCTGCAATGGACGTTGTCCCATTCGAAAGTGAAGATTCACGACTTCTGATCGCCAGCCGTAAAGGCTTCGGAAAGCTCTCGCTCCTGCGCCACTACCGGCAGCAGAAGCGAGGCGGTAAAGGATTGATCACACTCAAGCTGACGCCTAAAAACGGTAGAGTAGCCGCCGCTCAGGTGGTCCAGGCTGAACTTGAGGCATACCTTGTGACCGACCAGGCACAGGTCATCAACATCCCACTCGAAGAAGTGCGACAGACGGGTCGCAATACGCAAGGCGTCACGCTGGCGAAGCTCGATAGCGGCGACTCTGTCTCTGCTATCAGGGCAGTAGGTCCTCGACGGACTCCGGCTGCGAAGTTGGATAGGCCGGTGGATGAAATGGACGATAACGGCGATGCCGAGGACGAAAACGAGGATGAAAACGCTGACGTCGAGTCGATTGAAGACGTGACAAACGAGCAGCCAATGGATGATGCGTCCGACTCAATTGAGGCGGAAGAAGGAGAGGATCGGGCCGAAGAGTAGGCCCGATTCAAGGCCGGTTGCTCTACCGTTCAGGAGTTTGGCTGGCACGGCATCCCTGGCCCATCATTGTGGCCTGGGCGATTATTCTCGTCCCGGCGGTTGTGTTGGCGCCAAGGGTGCAAGATCGGCTGCTGTCGGGCCTCGGTGAGGCCCCGACGGAGGCACGCGCTGCCGCTGATTTGCTCGAAGAAGAGTTGGGCGCGTCACCAACAGGGATGGCGTTCGTGTTCCGTCATCCTGATCTCACGATCGACGATGCCGAGTATCGTGTCGCCCTGGAAGAGGCGATTGCACCACTGGGTGAAGTTGACGATATTATCCGCGTTGATTCGGTCTTCTCTACCGGGTTTCGCTATCTGGCGTCACAGGACGGACACACAACCTATGTCAACGTCCTTATCGGATCAGACCCGCAGAAGGCACTCGATAATTTCCCAGCCCTGAAAGCCTCGGTGCGATCGGACATCCTGGAAGTAAAGGCCACTGGTGGCCTGGCGATTTTCGCCGATGTGAATGAGTCCAGCGAGGATGATCTGCGCAGGGCTGAGATTTTCACATTTCCGCTTGTGTTGATTGCCCTGTTCTTTGTGTTCAGAAGCGTAGTAGCTGCCAGCATTCCTCTCATCATGGGAGGGATAGCCGTGGCGATCACGTTGGCCGGAATCTACCTGCTGTCGCTTGGAGTGGGGATGTCGGTGTTCGTTCTCAACGTCTCGACATTTCTGGGACTCGGCGCAGCAATCGACTACTCACTGGTCCTAGTGGGTCGATTTCGTGAAGAGCGCAGAGATCACGACGTTGAGGAGGCGGTAGGTCGCACAATGGCCACGGCCGGGCGGGCGATAGTGCTTTCGGCGATAACGTCAATTATTGGCCTGTCCGGACTGCTGTTTTTCGATTACATGATGCTCCGGTCGCTCGGCATCGGCGGTGTCATGGTGATCTCTGTTTCCGTGACGGTTGCGCTCACGCTCCTTCCTGCACTCATGGGCCTGATTGGCCACCGACTTGGCACAGGCCAGTCGGGCATTGGTGGCGAGCAGATGTGGGGTCGCCTTGCCAACTGGGTGATGCGCCATTCGTGGTCGGTGCTCATCGTTGTAGGCGTTGGACTCATTGTGCTTGGAGCGCCAATGCTGCGCGTAAACCTCGGTACCCCATGGGCAGACATTCTCCCGTCATCCGCCGAATCACGGCAGGGCTGGGACCTTGTTGCCGATGAGATTGGTCCGGGAGAGCTAGCGCCGCTTCTCGTCGTTTTGACCCCGGAGAACGACAATTTCGCTCCCGGTGATGCGCTTGCCGTTGCTCAACTCACCGATCAGATCGCCGCCGATCCGCGGGTCGCACGTACCGTAAGCATCGCTAATATTTTGCCACGGGAAGCCCTCAACGACGTGTCACAAATAGCGTCACTGGCCGAATCTTTGGGCCTTGGGCCAGAGTTGGTTCAACGAGCTCGACAATTCTCAACTGGATCAATAATGCTGATCACCGTGTACAGCAATTTCGGACCAGCAGAAGGAGAAACGGAGGACCTCGTTAAGTGGCTTCGTGAACTGCCAGAACCGGATGGTCTCGATGTCCTGGTTGGTGGTGGAACCGCCGATCTCAGCGACGCTACCGATCGCATGTATGACGCCTTTCCGTGGGTGATCCTCTACGTAATAGTGTCGGTCTACCTTGCCCTCATGATCCTGTTCCGATCCGTGTTGCTCCCGCTCAAAGCGGTCCTGATGAACACCATGAGCCTTTTCGCTGCTTACGGCGCGCTTGTATTGATCTTCCAGGACGGCTGGTTGGACTTCATCCTGGGAGATACGGCGACGGGATTCACCCAATCGACGGTTCCAATACTTATCTTTGCCGTCGCCTTCGGCCTCAGTATCGACTACGAGGTCTTCTTGCTCAGCCGGGTGAAAGAGTATTGGGATGAGACCGGAGATAACCGATACGCCGTTCAGAAAGGTATGGAGAGCACTGGCAGAATTGTCACCAGTGCGGCGCTAATTCTCGTGTTGGTGGCAGGTTCATTCGCAACTGCCGACATCGTCGTGGTGAAGGCGCTCGGACTCGGTACAGCGATCGCCATCGGGCTGGATGCCAGCGTTGTCCGCGCATTATTTGTTCCCGCGATAATGCGGCTGCTGGGAAACGCCAACTGGTGGGCTCCTGACTGGCTGAATCGACTGTCGATACCCGGCATGAGGGAATAGCTCCAGTAAGGCCGTATAATCGCCGCTCCATGATCATTCGCACTAATCGGGAGTTTCGATGACTTCAGAGCCAGGCAACAATTCAGAGTACAGGCGCGCCTGGAGCCGCTTCGCTACGGGCGTCACGATAATCACATCCTCAGAACCCGGCGGCGGAGCGCACGGCATGACCGCCAACGGCGTGACATCGGTTTCTCTGGATCCGCCCCTGGCCCTCATATGTGTCGCTCACTCCCGGAACTCGTTTTCGCTCATCGACGAATCAGGTGAATTCGGCATCAGTGTCCTTGCCCAATCGCAAAAGTCGGTAGCGATGCATTTTGCGAAAGACCCCGCAGAGCGTGGACCAACGCCAGATGACATGTTCGTAAAGTTGGGGTCCGGGCCCGCGGTCATCAGCGACGCACTCGCCAATTTCACGTGCGAAGTCATATCGCGGCACATTGAAGGCGATCACACCATCTTCGTCGGCCGCGTGAAGGAGTTCTCTACTCAGGAAGGTGTGCCGCTCATCTTCTACGACGCGAGTTTCCCGGTGTTGGAGTTGTAGCGCTGGCGTTTCCCCACGGTAATCCGGGTTTGAGGTCACCCGAATCGAAGGCCTGCTGAATGGGGGACTACTGGATATCGGCCGCTCTCAATTCCTTCTCGCCTTCGTGGTCTACGCCCGCATGATGCGCAAGATGGACCGTGAAGGCACGCCGGGGATATTTTGAGCCCGGATGTTAGAGCGACAGCACAAGTCGTAGACCCGCATCAACCTCATCCATTGCTTCATCATCAATTTGATCGATGAGTTCCGTAAGGAGCGACCGGTCTACTGTCAGAACCTGTGAAACATTAACAGTCGAGTCTTTCGACAGCCCAGTGGAGGCCTCCAGTAACAGGACGTTTCCCGGCGCGTCAGCAAGACGAGTGTTTGACGTGATCGCCGCTACCAGAATGGTTCGAATGGCGCTCCGGTTGAATTCGTCGGACTGAACGATCAATACCGGACGCCGATACCCGGGACCGGAGCCGACCGGCGTGGGCAGTGACGCCCACCAGATTTCACCTCGTCGCAACTACCACTCCTCGGGCGGAAACGAGGTGATTTGAATCTCGCTGAGAACAGGATCTAGCTCTGAAGACTCCGAGACGTAGATATCGTTGAGTTTCTCAGTCACTTCAGAACGGCGCTCGGCGTCCATGAACTTCTCGAGCGCACGCCTATAGAGCTGACTACGCGACACGCCTAGTCGCTTGGCGAGAGTTTCGGCTGCTCTGAACGTGGCATCGGGAATTGAGATTGCGGTTTTCATGTGAATAGTATAACTGAAGTTATACCTAATCTGGTACCCCTTCGATCCGCCGTAGTCGGATTCGTTTTTGGCGCGGTTGCCTACGACCTTGACGCGCCGTGGTGGGGTTGGCGTGCGGTGTTCGTAATTACGCTTGGGGCCACGTGTATTGTGATCCGAAAGGTCCGCTCCCGCCCGGCATAGCGCGAGATTTAGGGCCCTTAGTCTGATCGAACCTGCCAATCATGGCCTCACTCCCATTGACCCTCCACCCCTTACGCCCCTAGAATTGTTGGGTTGGGAGAAAACATGTCAGATTATGCAGTAGTTCGAACTGGCGGTAAGCAATACCGCGTTCGGGCCGGCGATACAGTTACCGTAGAGCGGCTGGTTGGAGAGATTGGCGATGCCGTCAATCTTGATGACGTGCTGCTCACGTCCATTGACGGCGACGTCATTATCGGCACACCTGTTGTCGAGAATGCTTCTGTCCGTGCGGAGATCACCGATCAGCCACGCGGCAAGAAGGTGATTCACTTCCGCTACAAGAACAAAACCCGCCAACGCACCAAGCGTGGGCACCGCCAGCATTACACCGATTTGCTGGTTCAAGACATCTCATCAGGTAAGTAGACCAGGAGAGTCCGTCATGGCACACAAGAAAGGCGGGGGTACATCCCGCAACGGTAGAGACAGCAACGGCCAGCGCCTTGGAGTCAAGGTATTCGCTGGTCAGCTAGTGACTGCTGGATCG
Organism: Chloroflexota bacterium; assembly: GCA_013204555.1. GTDB lineage: Bacteria > Chloroflexota > Dehalococcoidia > Lucifugimonadales > Lucifugimonadaceae > UBA1151. The sequence goes on from JABMNO010000080.1 coordinate 84,095, forward strand.
ATTCTCGTCCGCCAGCGCGGCACCCCAATCAAGCCAGGAATCAACGTTGGAGTCGGAAACGACCACACGCTGTACTCCAGGGTTGATGGTCAGGTTTACTACGATCAAGCCACCAAGGCTCGTCGTCGAGCGAATGTCCGGCCACTTGAAGAAGTGGTGCTGGGCTAACTCGACCTCTCCGCCAGGTCACTTATTGTGACATTAGGAGCAAATTGAAATGAAAACCGGAATACATCCCAACTACCATCCGCAGGCCATGGTGACATGTTCTTGTGGAAATACCTTCGAAACCGGATCGACTTCTGAGTCGCTCAAGGTTGAGATTTGTAGTGCATGCCACCCGTTCTTCACTGGTGAGCAGCGCATTGTTGACACCGAAGGTCGTGTGGAACGACTCCGACGCCGATACCAGTTGGCGCAGGAAGCGGCCGCAGCCAAGGCTGAATAACCCAGACGAAACGAGAGGGCCGGACGATCGTGTCCGGCCCTTTTGGTTAATTTCCCTGCAGTATCTCTAACAACCGGGCATGTAGACTTCCGCGTTAGCCATATGGAAGAAAAACCAAGACATCAGTACGGCGGTCAGGCCATCATCGAGGGCGTAATGATCCGCGGCCGCGACCAGGCAGCCGTCGCAGTCAGAAATCCCTCTGGCGAGATCTGCGTGCGGGAACTCGGTGTGCCGGGCTGGGCAACAGGGAAACTCCGAACGATTCCATACCTCCGCGGCATGGTGATCTTCGCTGAAACGCTAATCGTTGGTATGCACGCTCTCAGCATGTCCGCATCTCTCTCTCTTGATGAAGACGATGAAGAGGGGGCAGAGGAGTCGATTAGCAACTTCACTATTGGCCTCATGCTGGTAGTCGCTATCGGGATGGGCATTGGCATCTTCTTTCTGGCGCCGTTCTTTGTCTCCAAGCTTTTCGAGAGCTCATTTGGCTCGATTGGGGCGAACATCATTGAGGGCGGGCTTCGGCTCGGCGCCTTTGTCGCCTACATCTGGCTGATCTCCAAGATGAGTGACATCGAAAGAGTCCTCGGTTACCACGGCGCAGAGCACATGGCCGTTCACGCCCAGGAAGCCGGCCACGATATGACGGTGGAATCAGTACGAAAATTCCCGCCAGCTCACCCCCGTTGCGGCACTGCCTTCCTACTGACAGTGATGCTTATGGCAATACTGGTGTTTATCTTCATCCCACGAGAGCCAATATCTGTCGTGATTCTCTCCCGAGTTCTCCTGGTGCCGTTGATCGCTGCGGCCGCATACGAGTTCATCAGGTACGCGGGACGCCATCCAAACTCAATATTCATGCGCACACTGATCGCCCCCAGCCTTCTGCTGCAGGAAATGACTACTCGCCCCCCAAATGACGATCAGATTGAAGTGGCGATCGAAGCCCTCAACCACGCCGTCAAGCTAGATCAGGGATCGGGAGCAGAAGACCACAACGTGCCCCCCACCGAAATCTGGGATCTGACCCCAAAAGAGATGCGCGCGCAAGTGCCGGACAAGGGCTGATCTGTGTTTTGTCCCTTCTCCCCCGGGGAGAAGGTTAGGATGATGGCGTTTTTCGGCTGGTGGTGGACAGCGCTGGTTAACCTTTTCTAAGCGGTCGCCAGTTCAAAAATAGCCTGCCTGCCGCGAGCGTATTCGCGCAGTTGCTCAGTCTCGTTGTCCGTGATCGGCTTGAAGTTCTGCGCTATTTTCACGGCCAGTCTGTACAGTTCCGGATCTCCCGGCGGCACGGCCGCGGTGATTGGCTGCGATAGCGTCCACCGCAGCGCCAGGGCCGCTAGCTCGGGATCGGTCACTGGCTCGTACCAGCACTTTTCGTGGGTCCGGTGCTCGCGGTCGGTCAGCTGATTGGAAGCCATGCCTTTCAGCGCCAGGCGGGCAGCACCCTTTTCTTGGGCGCGGGCGACCACCTGCGGACCGAATCCAGATTCGAAGTAGTTCACGAAATTGATTGGAAAGAGAATGGAGTCGAAGTCGAACATATCCAGTAGTTCGAGGGCTATCTCCGCCGAATGCGCGGAGAATCCAAGATACCTGACCTTGCCCTCGTCCCGCGCCCTGGTGAATACCTCCAACGCACCACCCGGTCCTGTAGCCATCTCAAGATCTTCCCTGGTCGTCATCGCGTGCATCTGATACAGATCGACGTGATCGGTGCGAAGTAGCCGAAGCGAATTCTCTAGCTCCGCCTGCGCCCCAGCCGCGTCTCGTTCACCAGTTTTGCACGCCAGAAATACATCGTTTCGATAGGGCTCCAGCGCAGGCCCAAGCATCTCCTGCGCGTTCCCGTATCTGGGTGCGACATCAAAGTAATTCACGCCCTGGTCAATCGACCATCCAACGTGGTCCGCAGCTTCTGCTGCCGACACGTCTTTCACTACGATGCCGCCAAATGCGACTATCGAAAGATTCTCACCGGTTTTTCCGTATTCGCGTTGTTCCATAATCAGGAATAGTACACCCGGCTTTGACTATGTCGAACTACGGTTATTCACCTTCTGCCATGCCTTACAGGCTTGGTCACCTTCAGCAGGGAGTTATGCCGGTTCGATAGACGCTCGGATCGCGGCGGCCTGATGCCGGATCGAATCGGCTCGCTCAGCAAGCAGGGTGGGTGAGGCTTTGAGTTGTCGTGGAGAAGCTAACGCCACAAACCCGTCGCCATCCTCATGCCACGAGAACAAAGTTGTCGCGATTGGGACTCCGCCCTCAACCCCGCTGATTTCGTAAACATGGTTGATGCGCCGCCAGTAACTCGAATCGTCTTCTCCGAATCTTCTGATATGAACGACATACTGGATCATGGAAGCATCAATATCGCTAATATTGTTGCCGGCGCATATCTGGTGAAAGACATCATCCGCATCGCTCGTGTGCATCGTGGTTGCTAGTGAATATCCCACACTGAGAGTCTTGAACAGAGCCTGTACCGGCTCATCCCAGATGTATCGACTTGGGGGCTCGGTGCTGATTTCCCCCACTTCCAGATAGCCGCCATCGGGGGATTCAGCCAGTATTCGGATTTCATCGATCTCGCCCGTCAGTGCGTGAATCGGAGTTCCTTCAGGAACGTGATCGAGCATGGCGAACAGCACCGCACTTTTGCCGGCATGCTGTGGCTCGGCAGCGGAAACGAAAGATTTCTTCTCTTCGGCGATTGTCCATAGGAGAGCAGCGATGTGTTCATCCATCGTGTTGTTCGCAACCATGTCAATCAAAGTTACGTCTGCGATAGGTCACCTCTCGAAAGAGTCGAGTTCCGCTTCAGATGCCAAATATCAGGAGCGTTATTTTCGGCGCGCTCTCAACTCCGCCCACACGAGATCTGGATTGATCTCTGCATCTTCCATCAGTACCAGGCAGTGGTAGAGAAGGTCGCCAAGCTCTTCGGCTGCTCGCTGAGGATTGGTCCCGAGAGCAGCGATCGCTGACTCGCCCGCCTCCTCAATGACCTTCTGGGCGATGCGTTCTCGCCCATCGGTGAACAACGATGTCGTGTATGAGCCTTCGGCCGGATTACGCTTCCGGTCTGCGATCACCGCGCCCAGTTCAGCTAGCACGCCCGGGCCGAGTGCAGATTCACTTTTGCTGACATCTGGAGCAGCATCATCAAGGAAGCAAGACTGTTCGCCAGTGTGGCAGGCGGGTCCGGTAGGTTTCACCTTCACTAGCATCGCGTCTGCGTCACAATCTTCGACCACACTGACGACCTTCAGGTAGTTTCCAGAGGTCTCGCCCTTGTGCCACAACTCGTTGCGAGAGCGACTGAAGAACCAGACGTCAGGCCCTTCAAGCGTCTTTTCCAGCGCTTCTTGATTCATATAGGCAAGCGTCAGGACGTCACCGGTATCGGCGTCCTGCACGATGGCCGGGATCAGACCGGCGTCATTGAACTTAACCATGATCAGATTGCCCTTCTCGCGCGATCACTATTCTGCCGACAGAGTGACGAGCTCGAGTAGTGACTTGATCTCCTGGACCGGACGAATCCTACCGTCAAATTCTCGCCCGTCTCTGTTGATCCAAACGGTCTGCATCCCCGCCTGCGAGGCGCCGTAAACGTCGTCCCAGAGGTGATCGCCAACATACCAGCAAGACTCGGGAGGCAGTGCGAGTTTGCCCAGTATTCGCTTGAACGCCTCAGGATGAGGTTTGTATATACGAGCTGACTCCGAGCTAAACACCGACTCGAACCGAAGCCCATGCTCCTTGATCAGCGGACGGACAAACGCATCATCTGCGTTGGAGAATATTGCGAGCCTGAACGACTCTCCGAGCTTGGAGATAGCTTCGACAGTTTCAGGGAACGGATCACGGTTGGCCATGTGTTCGACCGATCGCTTCGCTGCGAGCGCTGCGTCGCCATCTATCTTGTCCTCGTCGAACACCATCTGAAAGCACTCGCCCCACGCCTGCTCGTATGACTTGAACCGTGGGTTGTTCTCGGGGTCTTCCATGTTGGTACGTGTAGCGCGGAAGTTCACCTCAAATACTTTCCATCGCTTCCATAGTTCCGCTCCGTTGTAGGGGAGATTCTGCTCTTTGGCGATGTCAGAGAACGCTTCTTGCCAGCGCTCAGGGCTATTGGCAAACAGCGTGTCGTAAACATCAAAGATGATTGCTTCAGGCCTTGTCAGGCTCATCTAATCTCCCGCGCTTGATCTAGTTGGTGGCTTCGGATTGCGGCTCGAATGGCCTTACCGGCACATCATGCTCCGCGAGATATGCCTTTGCCTCTTCGATTGAGTACTCACCATAGTGGAATATTGACGCAGCGAGGACAGCGTCAGCTTCGCCTTCAGCCAGTGCGTCACGCAGGTGGTCGAGGTTGCCTGCGCCTCCACTGGCGATTACTGGCACGTTGACCGCACGGGAAATTGCACGAGTCAGAGCCAAATCGTATCCGTCTTTCTGGCCGTCCTCGTCCATGCTGGTTAGCAATATCTCCCCCGCGCCCATCTCTGTTCCCAGCTTGGCCCACTTCACAGCGTCCAACGCAGTGGGGTGGCGTCCGCCATGTGTGTAGACGCGCCAGCCGGATTCTGCCGGTACCGCGTCCTCACCATCTAACGCCACGAATCCGGCGTTGGGTTCGCGCTTTGCGTCAATCGCCAGCACGATGCACTGCGCCCCAAACTCAGCTGACGCCTCAGCGATCAGTTCTGGACGCGCTACAGCGGCACTGTTCACGGACACTTTGTCAGCCCCCGCCTCAAGCATCCGTCGAACGTCTTCTACCGATCGAATTCCGCCGCCGACGGTCAGTGGGATAAATACCTGGGAAGAGACGCGTCGGACGACGTCTACCATCGTCTCACGCGCGTCAGAACTGGCGGTGATATCAAGGAAGACGAGCTCATCCGCCCCTTCGCGATTGTAGCGCTCGGCCAGTTCTGCAGGATCGCCAGCGTCACGCAGGTTGAGGAAGCTGGTTCCCTTTACGACGCGGCCCTGATCAATATCAAGGCAGGGGATAATCCGTCTTGTCAGCATCAGTGCGTTGGCTCAGCGAGAGAGAAGGACGATGTACTCCCACCGGTTCAGGTCGTATACCGATACGATTTTGAATCCAGCTTCGGAAGCAGCGGCAACCGCATCATCACGAGAAATTCGGGCTTCGGTTGGAGGACCTTTCTCCATATCCTCTTTGCGCCAATCAATAATCGCACCCCAGCCGCCGCGCCGTAGCGCTCGATGTGCTTCCTTGAGTAGAGCACTCGGTTTGGTGACCTCGTGGAGCGAGTTGACCAACAGAGCGCCGTCAATGGAGCCGTCATCAAGTGGGAGCTTTGATTCCTTGGAGAGATGCAGGACGCCATTGCTCAGTCGCGCTTCTGTAAGCGCAGCCTGCGTCTTGTCCAGCATCTCCTGCTGGATATCGACTCCGTGGATTTTGCCGTCGAACGCGTACTTGGCCAGCGGAATCGTGAAGTAGCCGGGGCCGCACCCAATATCAGCAATCTCCTGATACACCCGCATTGGCAGGTACCCAAACACAGTCTGGGGATCAAGAATCTCCACCCTTGATGGGTTTAGAAGCTCATCGGCACGCTCAACAGGAAATTTCTTTGAGTGTTTTCGGGTCGTAGCCGTTGTTTTGGTTGTGCTGGCGGGTGACATTCAGCCGTTCTCCTGGAGCGTTTTGATGGCGGCCTTTAGATCAATGGCGCCGGTATAGATTGCAGTGCCTGTAACGGCTGCCTCCGCACCTGCACCTGCTACAGCCAGCAGATCGTCCAGGTGGGCGATGCCGCCCGCTGCAATCAACGATATTTCTGTGCCACTCAGTATATCTGTGATGCCGATCACGTTGGGTCCGCCCATCATGCCGTCTCGGCCTATATCTGTGTACATGACACGTTCAACGCCATAGCCGATCATCTTTGCGATCAGATCGGACGCGCGCTTGCCAGAGTCTTTCTGCCAGCCGCGCGTGGCTACGATGCCGTTACGAGCGTCGATTCCGGCGATTACGTGCTGTCCACCGTGCTTTGACACGGTAGCGGCGACGTCATCCGGCCTCTCAACTGCGGCCGTGCCAAAGATCACTCGATCTACGCCCAAACCCAGGAGTTCATCGGCGTCTGCGGCCGTGCGAATTCCCCCACCAACCTGAATCGGCACTCCAGCCGATCGCACAATCGCCTCCACGACGCTGGCATTGCCGCGTTTCCCATCCTTTGCGCCATCAAGGTCCACGATGTGGATGCGTGCCGCTCCCTGCTCAACCCAGTGGGCCGCCATGCCGATTGGGTCATCAGAAAAGGTCTGCTTACGGTCGTAGTCGCCCTGCACAAGCTGAACGCACTTGCCGTCAATCAGATCTATGGCCGGGATTATCTCCACTAGACCATCGCCGTGCTACTGGGGCTGAGAGAGAAATCGACAAATTTCCGGTAGATGTCCAGACCCCTGTCCTGACTCTTTTCAGGGTGGAACTGCGTGCCAATTACGTTGTCACGGGCAACCACGGCGCAGATCGTAGAGCCGTACTCCGTCACAGCGATTACGTCGTCTTCGGACGCCGGGATGCACTCGTAGCTGTGCACAAAGTAGAAGTGCGCGTCCTGCGGCGTCTCAGCGAAAATTTGTGGCACTTCTTCACGCGTACGAATGAATTGGACGGCGTTCCAACCCATGTGGGGGATTTTTCGGGATATGCCATCCACGTTTGGCTGCATCTCGCGCACGATGCCCGGGATCAACCCGAGGCCAGGCAACTCACCTTCCTCTGATGAGTCGAACAGCACCTGCATACCAAGACAGACACCCAGCACGGGCTTTCCTGTGGCGGCAAATTTTTTGATTGGATCAACAAGGTCAAGCCGCAGTAGCGCCCGCATCGCTGCATCGCTCGCCCCGACTCCGGGCAGCACTATTCCGCTCGCACCCATGAGCTCGTCTGCATCCGCGGTCACTCGGGCATCGGCTCCAACCCGGCGGAGCGCCTTGTCGACGCTGTGAATGTTCGCTGCGGTGTGATTAACGACCGCAATGTAGCCGTTTTCCCCGCTCACGCGTGTGATTCCGATGTCTGAATAGTTTGAATCTGCATCTAATCAAAGTGTAACGGGTGCGTGTGTCGTCAACGACCACTCATTCAACGAATTCAACTGCGTATTCCCCTTAGGGATTCAGCAGTAGAATAAGTAGAAGCATTAAGCGCAAAACCCTCTCGACTGTTCGAGAGCATCGGTATCCCTGAGGATTGAGCACTTGGTAACCAGCGAAAAACCAGCAATTCCCGCCAACACTATTCACGTCACCGCAAAGGCAGCAGGCAAGGTCCGCCAGTTTGCAGAGCGTGACGGAATGGAGAAGTTCGGCCTCAAGGTGGCGGTGAAGGGCGGAGGTTGCTCCGGACTGACGTATGTTCTGGACATCGTGGAAGGACCCGAAGCTGAAGATAAGGTCATCGAAGAGAACGGCATTGAGGTGTACGTGCCCAAGAAGGCATACATCTATCTGGCCGGAACTGAGCTAGATTTTAGCGACGGCCTAAACGGCAAGGGCTTCATATTCAGTAACCCCAACGCCACGAAAACGTGTGGTTGCGGCGATTCATTCGGCATTTAGACACCCTCTGAGGTAAGGTCGGCGCAAGTTGACCACAACAAATTCGCTCATTCACTCGCCCCTCAGGGACATTTATCCCGCGGGTTCATTTTATTCCGCAATTGGCGATCATCAGGTAGCAGAACATTTTGGTGATGCCGAATCTGAGTATCAGGCCGCCGTGTCTGGCGCTGCGATTATCGATCACTCGCATCTAGGACGGCTGGCCCAGATCGGCCCTGACGCCATCGATCTTCTCCACCGCGTCACCACGAATAATATCGAGGCGATTCCAGTTGGAGGATCAGCACGCACCATTCTGGCCTCAGACCGAGGACGTGTTGTTGACGTGTTTCGAGTCGTCCGCACGGGTCAATCTGAGCTACTTCTACTATGTAGCGGGCTGTTCAAATCAGAGCTAATCAAGATGATCGAGTTCTACACGATCATCGAAGACTCCCGACTTGAGGACGTTTCCGATTCGATGCTTCAGTTGGCAATAATCGGGCCTGAAGCAGAAATGCTTCTTAGTTCAATGGTTCCTTCGGTTGGTGCACTGGGTCCAGGGGAATCGACTGAGGCCAATGGCGTTCGTTATCTGCGCGCTGGCACAGACGAGGCTGAAGAGTTTCATGTACTTATGCCCGCCGGCCTGGCTGCAGGCGTCTGGCGACAGATGGAAGGGGCTGGATTCACACCAGTAGGCTCGCAAACCTTGCAACGACGCCGGGTCGACCTCGGCATCCCATCGGCCGGACTCGATTACAGCGATCGCACGAACCCACTTGAGATTGGATTGATCGACCTCGTCGACTTCGCCAAGGGCTGCTACGTCGGTCAGGAAGTGGTTGCGCGGCTTGATGCGTACGACAAAGTGCAGCGGACCATCGTCAAAGTGCGGTCTGATAGCGGCCTCACCGCTGGTGATGACCTAAAGGTTGATGGTCGAACCGTTGGTACAGTCGGCTCGGTCATAACAGACGGGAAGGGCGTGACCACGGCACTAGCGCTCGTCCGAAACGAGTTCGCCGAAGCTGGCGTGAAGTTGGCAACGGAGTCAGGCGCTTCAGTGGTCGCGTTGACTCGAGACAAATAACGGCACTTCGCTTACCTGTAGACCAGCATCTCGCCGCCGTCTATCAGAATCACCTGACCGCGGATCATCACTGCATCATCGCTGCAAAGCCACGCAACGGTCTTCGCTATATCGCCGGGCTCAACAGGCCGTCCAGCAGGCGTTGGGCGGGCAGCAAACTTCTTGACGCTTTCAGTATCGTCGAATGCCTTGAGCGCATCCGTCATGATGAAACTGGCCGAAACGGCGTTCACTGCAATGTTGCGCGGTGCGAGATCCAAGGCCATATAACGTGTGAGCGCCTCCAGGGCCGCCTTTGAAACGCCGACGGCAAAGTAATCGCTAAACGGCCTGGTAGAGCCAGGGCTTGAGACATTCACGATCTTCCCGCCATTTGGCATCAGATTGGCTGCTGCTTTGGAACAGAGCCACGGCGCACGGGCGTTGATATCGAGCGTCCAGTCCCAGTGCTTGGTTTCGAGTTCGGTCGCCGGTTTCATCACGCCTGAAGCGGCGTTATTGACCAGGATATCCAGATTTCCAAACTCATCAGATACCTTCTCAAACAGTGTCTTGATCGCATCCTCGTCACCCAGATGAGCCCGTGCGGAAAAGCACTTCACGCCCAGCCGTTCGATCTGAGCATGAGCCGTTCGCGCTGCCTCGTGATTGCGGAAATAGTTGAAAGCAATATCAGCGCCTCGTTCGGCCAATTCCGTAGCGATGGCGTTGCCGATACCGCGTGATCCGCCCGTAATCAGGGCGACTTTGCCTGCGAGAGGCTTGCTAGCGACGTTGCTCAAATTCGAGTACCTGAGCGGCCGCTAGATGGCCAGCCCGCCATCAACGCGCAAAACTTCGCCGGTGATGTAGGCGGCGTCTTCGCTGGCAATGAAGGCGATAGCTGCGGCAATCTCATCCGGCTGACCAAATCTGTTGGCAAATATCCGCCCCATTACCTCCGCCTTAACGGAGTCGCGTAGACCGTTCACGGTGGCGGTCTCAACATACCCTGGGGCCACAGCGTTTACGGTGACGTTTCTCCGCGCCAACTCTTTGGCGAGCGAGTACGTGAATGTGTGGATCGCTCCCTTTGAAGCGGAGTAGTTGGTCTGACCTGCGTTGCCTCGAAGTCCCACCACTGACGAGACGTTAATGATCCGACCCCATCGAGCTGCGACCATAGGGGCGACAACAGCGCGGGTGCAGTAGTACGTCCCAAAGGTGTTGGTCTGCATTACACGTTCGAACTGTTCATCCTTCATGCGCAAAAAGAGAGTGTCATCAATGATGCCGGCGTTATTGATCATTATTTCGATTGGCCCGAGCGCCTCGACGGTGGCTTCAACCATCGACTTGACCTGCACTTTGTCACCCACGTCTCCCTGAACGGTGAACGCGGTGCCGCCATCAGACTCGATCTGCTCTTTCAGTTCCTCGGCTTCATCGCCGTGCGAGCGGTAGTTAATTCCAATGCGGTGGCCCACCGCCGCCAGGCGAAGCGCAGCGGCTCGACCAATTCCTCGCGATGCTCCCGTGATGAGAACTGTTCTTGGCGTGTCAGCCAATGATGCATGCCTTCCTGTGGGTAGGTCTGTCTGCTATTCGGCGCTAGCCGGTTGGCTTTTTCGCATTGCGTTCATCTCTTTTTCCGCAACTGCAATGAAGTCGCTTTCCACCGCTTTACGCGCGGTATGAATAGCCTGAGACACCTCGTAAGCGCCAGCTTTGCCATGGCCGATAATGGCAAGTCCACGAACGCCCAGTAAGGGTCCGCCACCGTAGTTGGTGACGGGATTCGTGAGTTCAAAAACCTTATCGGCTAACTCGTTATTGTCTGTAGAAGAATCGTACTCTCTAATAACCTTAGCGAGCGCTACTCCCAGCGACTCCGTCAGTTTCATCACCACGTTCCCTGTGAATCCATCCGTAATCACAACGTCAGCGCAATCAAATGGAAGATCGCTCGCCTCAACGTTACCAATGAAGTTTACTGGAGAGGTCTTCAAGATTTCCGTCGTCTCTTTGACGAACTTGTTTCCTTTGCCTTCTTCTGCGCCGATGCTCAACAATGCCACTCTGGGGTTCTCGATTCCATTCAGCAGACGAGCCATCGTGGCTCCAAGAGCAGCGAAATCTGCAGCAGCGGATGGCTTAACGTCCACGTTGACGCCAACATCAAAGATCATCGTGTTTGGGGAGAGACCGATTATCGGACCGCCGAGCGTTCCACGCTCGATTCCATCAAACGTGCCGAACAGGAAACTGGCAGCGGCGATGGTTCCGCCGCTGGAACCCATGCTGACGACCGCGTCGGCGATTCCACGCTTCACCCTGTTAGTGGCTACAAATATCGACGCGCGTGGTTTTGATCTGAACGCCTGCGCCGGCGCTTCACCCTCTTCAACTACGCCTGTGGAGCCGTAGATCGATATTGGCAGGTCATCAGCGCCATCGTGCTTTGCCAGCTCTGCGCGGACTACTTCCTCATCACCAACCAGAATCACCTCGACGCCACCCTTGCGGACAGCATCAACTGCACCCTTCACTGGCATCTCAGGAGCGAAATCTCCGCCCATAGCATCCAGCGAGACGGTTATGAGGCCATCCTTAGCCATGTGGTCGCTCCCATCTTGTGCTAATTGCCATAAGTTAGATTCGGACCGTTGCGGTGCCGACAATCGCTTCGGTGTTGTCCGGTTTGATGCACGCTACGCTACAAGTGACCGTTTCTTCGCCGTCCACATTGGACACGTTTGTCACTTCACCGGATATCTTGACCGTTTCACCTGGAAAGATTGGGGCCTTGAACCGGACCTTCAGACCTCCAGACTGACCCCACGACTCTGGGAACGCCAGGCTCAACATTTCAGACACAAATCCCAGACCAAGCATCCCATGGGCGATGCGTTTTCCAAACTGGGTTCCCGCAGCGAAGTCGGAGTCGAGATGAATCGGATTCCAATCATGCGCCGCGTCTGCGTACGCGATCACCTGTTCTTGCGTCACGGTTTTCGTGACTTCGGGTAAATTCCGCCCGACTTCCCAACTCATGCTGGGACTATCACCATTGAGACGGCGCGAGCGAGAGAATCCCCAGACGTGCTGCTGAAAGTTGTCTCGACGGTTGCGAATCGGGAGCCACGTCGTACGGAGTTCCCCTTGAGTACAGTGCTCGCAACTATCGGCTGATCTAATTCAGCCGGGGCTGTGTACTCAACTTCCTGCGACGCGTGAACCGTCCCACCACCCAGAGCAAGCGCTTCAATCACCTGCGACAGGCCAAGCGCTATCACCGCCATCGGCGGTACTTTGCCTTCTATCGCAAGCGTGGACTCATCACCAACTGCATTGGCATAGGACGTAGCGGTCTCACGGTCAATCGTGAAAGATTGATCTTCAAATCGGTGTCCGGGCTCAAGATTACCCAGCAGTGAACTCATTCATTTCCAATCATGCAATGAAATCTGTGACGAAACGCATTGAGATTTTATTGTGGTGTTCAAGATGCGGCAATCGAACCGCTGTTAGTTCAACTGTCAGAGCCGGAACTTCGGAGCGACTCCGCCTCGTCCAACCAGTATCTCGCAAGATCAAATGAGGCCGGATTCCGGTAGTCAAGCGTCGACAACGACAGCACCCTGTGGAGTAACCCGGTCGATACGACCGCCTCTGTATATTCCCCCAGCGCTGGCACTTTTACGCCTAACGCGTCTGCCATAGCGCCGGCGGCTGTCATACCGCTTCGATTGAGATACACCCGCGTCAGTAGCCTGTTCTCATATAGCAGCGACACACCTGATTGTGTCTGATGCAGGCGCACGCGCATGTGGACGCGTGGCACCGTTAGCAGGTTGTAGGCATACTCCAACGCCCGTGCACGGCTGGTTCCCAATTTCATACTCCGAACGCAGACAGACGTATAATCCGCAGGAACTCAGGCGACTCACTGGTTCTGAGCGGATGAAATCAACAGTCGGAGAAGCATAGCAGCGTGACTCTCAAAGGAAAGGTCGCCGTCGTAACAGGCGGCGCGACCGGTATCGGCAGGGCAATCGCCTTCGCCCTCGCCAGAGATGGCGCAGACATCGTCGTGGCAGATCTCAATCGTGAGGTGGCCCAGGAAACGGCCGCCGAGATCGAAAAGTTAGGTGTCACAGCCAACGCTGTGATTTGTGATGTCACCAAGCCCTGGATGATTGAGAAGCTGGGGACTTCAACCCTTGAGCGCATGGGCCACATTGACATATTGATCAACAACGCTGGAGTTGCGGGCGCACCTGGCTGGCATGAGCATCCGCACTCCCGTGAAGAAGACTGGCGGTCGGCTTACGAGGTCAACGTGAAGGGAATATTCAACTGCGTGACCGCTCTAACTCCATCAATGAAGGAGCAGGGCAGCGGGAAGATCGTGAACCTCGCCTCCATTGCTGGTCGTGAGGGTCGCCCGGCCATCCCGCACTACTCGGCTTCAAAAGCCGCAGTGATCAACTACACGCAGGGTCTGGCTCACACACTGGCTCCGTTCAATATCAACGTAAATGCCGTGTGCCCGGGCCTCCTTTGGACGCCGATGTGGGAGCAGGTAGGGCAGCGGTACGCGGGTCATAACAAGGATTATGCGGGACTCCCTGCCCGAGAGGTATTCGATCGGATGATCAAGGACGTGATCCCTCTGGGTAGAGAGCAGACGCCAGATGACATTGGTGATTGCGTCTCATTCCTCGTATCGGATGACGCACACAACATTACTGGCCAGGCAATAAACGTTGACGGCGGAGCATTTCTAAGATGACCCTGGAACTCGAAAACAAGATCGCCGTCGTAACAGGCGGCGCAAACGGAATCGGCCGCGGAATAGTCAGAATCCTCGCAGAACGAGGAGCGGACATCGTGGTCGCCGATATGAATGAAAAGGCGTCCGCTGAGGCCGTTGCTGAGGCTGAAGGCATGGGCCGTCGGGCGATGTCAGTTCCGACCGATGTGGCCGACGAAAACGGCACGGATGGAATGATCGCGAGTGCGTTGTCGATGTATGGACGCGTCGATATTCTCGTCTGCAACGCCGGCGTTGCCGGAGCGGAGGGCTGGTGGGAACGCGAGGAGCCGTCTGGAGACGACTGGGACGCCACCTACGGAGTCAACGTCCGCGGCGTGATGCACTCTATTGAGTCCGTAGAAGGCCACATGATGGATCGAATGAAGGGCAAGATTGTGGTTGTGGCCTCAATCGCAGCGCGAGGCGGCGGTACGGGACCACTCGCCCACTACCGTGCGTCAAAGGCTGCCGCATTGAACGTATCGCAGGCGTTCGCCCTCCGGCTGGCTCCATTCAACGTAAACGTCAATACTATTTGTCCTGGCCTTCTCTGGACCAATATGTGGGATCAGATCGCCAAGAAGAGTCTGGCGGAGGATCCCCAGGATACTCGGACACCCAGAGAGCATTTCGAAGATGCACTGAAAATAGTCCCGCTGGGTCGTGAGCAAACGCCAGAGGACATTGGGAAGGTCACAGCGTTCCTCTGTTCTGACAGGGCCAAAAACATCACCGGACAGGCCATCAATGTTGATGGCGGCATAAAGATGAACTAGGGCAGCGACAGCCGCTTATAACTCAGGAATAGTGCGGGAAGGGATGCCCGCACTACAAGATATCCTTGTCCTTGTCATCTTCTTTGTCCATCGATTCAGATTCGCCGGATTCCCCTTCAACGTGGTCGGGTGCATCAATCGCCATGTCGAAGAGTTCCATGCGCTCTTCGGCGTACTCTTCATCATTGATTTCACCCGATTCGTGCAGCGAGTCTAGTTCCGCGATTTCCTTTATTAACTGCTCTCGGCTTATGCCAGTAGCGGCATCACCGGGCCGTCGACGGTTCCGGTAGAAGAACACGTAGCCCAGAAGTATTGCCATGGCAGCGGCTGCAACCAGGGGGGTACCAATAGTCGCCCATGCGCTTCCGCCTACAAAGTTCTGGAAGCTCTGGAGTCCGGAAGGCTCCGGGAGATCGGTGAAATTGATCTGAATCCTATCGTCCTTAGAGAGGCCGTCACGTTGGAACACACGATAGTTCGTGTCGCCCAGCAACTCATCACCGGTCGCCTCAAATCCGTCAGAAAAGACGTTCCCATAGGCAGGCGGCATTAATATTCGGTACTCGAAAACGTCATAGGCCAGGCTCCGGTCAAATATGGTCCCCGACCCGTCATACTCCAGTACGTAGCTGTATAAGACCCTGAAGTCTCCGGGTGGCACTGCGTTGGACATAGCGAAGCCGGTTTCGATCTCAAGCACGTTTCCACTGGGCAAGTCCGCGTCGACGGTCAATTCCTTGTAACCCACCGGCAGACTGAAGCGGAGAAGTTGCGGGATCCCGTCGGGTGCCGGATTCTGAAGATCGGCCACGAATGTTCGGTCGCCGCCGTTGCTGATCTCGACCAGCTCCAGCACACCCATGAGCTGATCTTTGCCATCCACCCGTGGAATGATGGTTACATGGGTTGTGGCGCTGATGTTCTCAAGACTCGCAGTCGTTTCATATATCCGAAGCCCGATTGATTCCGGATCAAGGGCATCCTCAACCTTGACTGTCTGCTGAAGATTTCCGTACAGCGTCACCAGCTCGTATCTGTAACCTTCGCGTTTTGGGAAATCGGTGAACTCAAACGCTCCATCCACGCCAACTGCCACGGACGTTTCGCCAACCGGGATATTTGAGGTATCAAATGTAGTTAGCGTTACCTCCAGGCCATTGGGGACAGTTGCTCCTGCGCTGCTCTGAATCACATCACCAGCGATGCGTTCAGGGATAGGGACTTCTCCCTCTGTGACGACGCTATCTTGAGCGAATACGGTTGATGCACCGGCAATTATCGATATTGCCAGACCCAGCAGGAGGCCTGCCGTTACTCGGGATCGGATGGATTCCATTGATATTATGTTCATTCTTTGGTGTCGTCCGGTGGAACTGCTATCGCCATACGCGCGGCCTGAATATCAAGCTCCAGGCGATCCTCGTCGCTCAACTTCTCAGGCAACTGGTCCTGTGCTCGCATCAATTCTGCCGCACGGACCCTCAGTTCACGAAGATGGGAACTGTACTCATCTTCGCGAACTATCTTTGCCTCAAAGTCGGCCTCAAGCTGCCGAATCTGATCGTAGATCTCTTCGCGGGCAACCCTGAGTTGAGCGGCCGCAGAGAGATCTGACGACGCCCCAGCGCGTCTTCTGCCGCTTCGAAAAAACGGCCAGGAAATTATCACCAGCACGGCGATAGTGATGAGAATGCCGATCGCTACGCCCAAGAGTCATCCGTGCAGACCGTTGGGCTGTAGGTGTGAAGCGTGTCAGGATGAAGGGAAAGCGTCGGGCTAATCTCCTGCCTGAAACGCGGTAGACCCTGTTGGCCGTCGACGCCTGATTCGAGCAGGGCTCAGTTCCACTGCCGGTTGCGGCCAGAGCGCGATGACGGTCCCAAGAATGAATATTGGGCCAGAGATCCACAGCCACCAAGCGAGTGGATTGATACTCACCCTGAAGATTGCCCGGGTAACTGGCCCACCCCCTGCGGTGACGCCTTCGCCACGTGCGTCCAGGAAATCCGTTGGGATAATGTACAGATCCTCAATTGGACCGGTAGAAATTCCGGCCCGAACAGATACCTGGTTGAATCCGGGATAGAAGGCACTCCACGGCTGCAACAGGCCAACGTAGTCCCCATCTTTGTACACATTGATATTGGCCCACTGAGCCAGGCGATCAGCCCGTGGTTCATCTTCGTGACTGGCGAACTCTATTCGATAGTTATCAATCTCGAAGCTTTCACCAAGATTCAGAACAGTGTCTTCGCGTTGGCTATAGAACTGAGTTCCAATGACCCCGAATGCGAGAACCAGGATCGAGAGATGGACCACGTATCCCCCGTGACGTGGTCGATTGCCATTTACCAGTTTCCAGAAACCAATGACGAAGTTGTCACCGCTTCGGCGCCGAGCCATGGTTCCGCGATACCACTCCTGCCCGATTGATGTGGCTACGAACACCAGAACGCTGAAGGCGAAAAGTGCGATCGGCCGCTCAAGGCCGCTCGCTATCATTCCAACGAACGCCCCAATCGCAAAGATCGCAGGCAAAAGTAGCCATCGTTTCAGCGACGCCTGATTGGCTCTGCGCCATGGAAGCACGGGGCCCACTCCCATCAAGAGCACCAGCGCAAGCAGCATTGGGCCGTTTATTCGGTTGAAGTACGGCGCAGAGACTGTCACCGTCTCCGCCTGAGCGAACTCAGACGCGAGCGGGAACAGTACTCCCCACAGGGTTACGCCAACAATGCCAAGCAACAGGAAATTGTTGAGCAGGAAAGACGCTTCTCGCGATAGAAACGACTCAAGCGGCCGATCGCTTTTCAGATCATTGAAGCGCCAGAAGAATACAAAGAGGGCGAACGCCAGGCTGAACAGCATAAAGCCGAGGAAGATCACACCAAGCGTGGACGCTCCAAACGAGTGCACAGACACAACGGGGCCACCGCGGTTAATGAACATTCCAAATTGCGCCAGCACGAAGGCAACGCTGAGAAGTACGACATTCCACATCCGGAACATCCCACGCCGCTTTTGCACCATCACCGAGTGGATAAACGTGGTTAGCGCAAGCCATGGCATGAAGGCGACATTCTCAATCGGATCCCATCCCCAGTAGCCACCCCAGCCAAGGATTGTGTAAGCCCACCATGCGCCAACCAGAATCCCGGAGCCCAATACCGCCCAAATGATGATCGCTGAAACCCTCGCAAGGTCCAGCCATTCGTCGCGCGTCTTGCCCGCGATCAGTGAACCAAACGCGAAGGCGAAGGGAATAGCGATGCCAACCAGCCCGGTCATCTGCAATGGTGGGTGGATAAACATGCCGGGATGGGTGAGTAGCGGGTTTATGCCAAGCCCCTCGACCGCAGTGAAATCCAGTGAGTCGAATGGGCTAGCGAAGAAGACGAGAACGAAGTAGAAGAATCCCATGATTCCCGTCAGGATAGCGGTGGTGTAGGGCAGCGCGTCGGCAAAGCTGTGTGGGGAGAGGAAGAGCGCAACGCTGGTCATGATGGAGAGCGTCAGGACTATGAATAGCAGTGAACCTTCATTCCCACTGAAAAAGGCTACCCAGAGGAATGCACGGTTCATCACGGTGCTACTGTGGCTGTAGACGAACTCGATGGAGAAATCGTTGGTCACAAACGCCACTATCAATGCGATAGCGGTGGCGAAGCCCACAACTGTAATCAAGTAGGTGGCGTTGCGGGCGCTGACAACCAGCTCCGGAATCCCTTTGCGTGCGCCAAGCACCGACCCAAGCGTGGCGTATACGGTGAGCGCCAGCCCAAGCATCAGTGTCAATTGGCCTAGTTCAGCCATACCTAACCGTTCACTTCTTCAGACCCATCATCGGACCGCGTCAACGGGGCGGACGCTCTGCCCCCTGCTGATCGCCTCTTTAGTTCAGATTGCTTCATCTCTTCGTCAACCGCATCTAGATACGGAGCGAGAGCCTGATTGGTCGTATCGTTCATCCGTCCAACCCTCGCGAGTTTGCCTCGTCTCATGTCACGAAGAATCATGTAAAGAGCTGTCAGTGAGATTCCAAGGACCACGGGAGGCACAATCCACACAAGAGAGTTGAACCCCGAGGTTGGAGGCGAAGCAAGTACCTGGATGCCATAGCGGTCGACGAAGAACTGAGAGACGTCATTCTCATCTTCTCCAGCGGCCAGCTTTTCACGAATAATTTGACGCATGTCCTTGGCTATTTGAACCTGGGCCTGATCGATCGTCTCGCCTGGACAGACGGGGCACATGAACTTCTTGTCCAGTGCACTTGCACGTTGTTCCAGTGATTGCTCAACAGAACTACACGCAGCGGTGAGAATGAATACGAGCGCGATAAACAGATACAGGACATGGGGTGTGCGGCTAGAACGTGTCGTCCAGTGGACGGCGGTCATCTCTTAAACTCCGTTGCGCTGAGTCAACCAGTTAATTGTGACCCGGTTGCCGCGCTCCGAGGTCAAGCCCAAACGCGGGCTATCGTGTACTCAATCCACCATTCGTATCGTACACGTAGTTCACTATGTCCCAGCGATCTTCTTCGCTGAGAAGTAGCCGGAAGCGTGGCATTACGTTCTGACCGTTGGATATGAACGCGAAGAACGCGTCCTCATCAAACTTCGTTTGACTGCTTTCAACGATATTCGGTGCGGGCAGGTACGTCTGGCCATTGTTCTGAGAGGCGAAATAACTGTCCGCCGCTGTCAAATACTGGTTGATCGGACCATCGCCCCGTCCTGCCGCTCCGTGGCAGACTGAGCAGTTGACCCTGAAGAGTTCCGAAGCGGTATCCGGATCATAGGCACGTTCCTGACGCTCGCTCACGGCCAGTACACCATCAACGCCAAGGGCAACGAAGACCTCCGCTCCTCTTACAGCATCGAGCCGAGGAGGCTCCTGCGCTTTAAAAGACTGTGAGTAGTGCATCTCCGTGAAAACCTCTATGGGATACGCGCCCTGCTTTGGAAAGCATGCGGTAGTCAGGATTCCAAGTAGTGCAATGGCCGCGACGATCCAGATCGGCTTCACACGCCGAATACCAATCATCTTTGGCTCCAGAATTCTGGCCAGAGTCGTCACGCTCGTTTGGTCTCCATTGCACCTGCGGTATTCAATATCGCTTCGATTTCGCTCGCTCGGCCCTCATCGACCGATACCACCACACCAACAAGTCCCTCAGTGATTCGCGTGTCGTACGCGCCGGGGTTGAAGTTCGGTAGTCGTGATTCGAACAGGATGCCAATCACAGTCATGATGACTGCGGAGAGCATTGTCAATTCATAAGTGATGATCAACATCGCCGGAATGGCCAGAATTGGCTTTCCTCCGGTAACGATCGGCCACGCCAACTGGGTAGCTGCAGTGAATAGGATGGCCAGCGTAAAGCCAACCATCGCACCAAACACAGGGAATCTGAAGAGACGGTGCTGTGGCACGTGTTCTCCAAATGCGCCTTCGGGGTATGGCGTACCGGTCAGTACGTCAAAATCGTTGGGATCCATGCCCGCCGCATGAAGGCCGTCCATGGCCTTCGCGCCGTCTTCTGGATCCACGTATAGACCGAGAATGCTAGTTTTTGCCATGCCCGTTACTCCTGCTCCCGCAAGACTGCTGGAATTGTTGTGCGACCAATCTTCATTTCAGTAGTGAAGATCTGGCTTTCCTTACTTTCAAATAGAGGTATCAATGGGAAGAATCGTGCGAAGAGCAACATGTTCATCGACACGAAAGCGAACGACCATGCCATCAATGCGAACTCAACGAAGCTTGGCTGGTAGGACCCCCACGTGTATACAAACGGCTGTTTTCGGGCCAACGAAGGGACAACAATCAGGAACCTCTCCAACCACATTCCAATGTTGACCAGAATGGAGGTCCAGAACATCAACACGATTGAATTTCTGACGCTCTTGAATAGCCACATCGTGACCGGAATAAAGAACCCGGTCAGGAGGAAGAGGATGAACAACCCTGCCCATGGCCACTGGAACATTTGCATATCACGGAAGGCTAGTTCCTGGGCCTCCAACGAGTAGAGGCTGAAGAGCATCTCAACCATCGTGAAGCCAAACCACGCGGTAGCCACCACGATAAGTAGTCGGGCCAGTGCATCAAAGTGCTCAGGTCGGATGAAGTTGTCCCACTTCCACAGCCAGCGCATCAGCGCCATCATAGTGACCACAGCTGACACACCGGAGTGGACAGCGCCGATCACGAAATAGGGGGCGAAGATTGTTGAGTTCCAACCCTCAACACCGGGTGTCACGGCAAAGTCCCACGAGACGATGGAGTGCACCGACACGAAAATTGGCAGCATGAGAGCCGATAGCAGGACTCCCGCAACAGTCTGCAAACGCCACTGTCGGGGATTTCCTCTCCAGCCAAGAGAGAGCGCGCCATACATTGCGTGCTTCCAACCCGTTGTGCGGTCCCGGAGTACGCCAAGGTCAGGTAGGAGCGCTACGTACAGGAACAGTGTGCTTCCTGTTAGATAGGTGCCAATAGCCGCCGGGTCCCACACCAGTGGAGACCTGACATTTGGCCAGAGTCCTCGTGCAAAGTCATACGGGAAGATCCAGTAGATGATGCGCCACGGTCGCCCTGCATGGATGACCGGGAAGGACAGCGCCGTCAGCAGCGAGAATACCGTTAGCAATTCGGCCGCTCTTGTAACCGGACGGCGCCACTCAGCCTGAGTAAGCCTGAGGATAGCTGAGATCATGATTCCGGCGTGGCTAATGCCAACCCAGAACACGAAGGTTGTGATGTACGCGCCCCAGAAGACCGGGCGAGACAATCCTGTGACACCAAGACCTTTGTTGGTCTGTATGCCGAATACAACGACGCCCATGATCACGACACTGCCTAGTAGCAGGACTGCCCACTTCCACCAGCCAGGTGTCTCAAGGGCCCCGTTTAGGAGTTCCTTGTTGATCCTGATCTCGTCTAATTGTCTACCTTGTTGCATTTTTAGCTAAATACTCCGAGGGGCCTAGTCTGGCTTACCAACGATTTCAACCTCGCTACGCATGTACATGCCCGGCTTGGAGATCAATCGTGATTGCTGAATTTCCCACAGTGAAACCGGAGGAATGAGTCGAGTAACAAGCAGAAATAGGAAGGCGGCGCCGGCAAACATTCCAAGGAACATAAAGATGTCCCACAGGTCAGGCCATACGGTTTCAGGTACTACCTGCAGGAACTTGTCGTTGATACCTTCCACCGCCCATGCACCAACAGCCAGGCGAATGCGGTCCAGCAGCGTTCCAAAGATAATTACCGCGGCAAGAATCGCCGGGCCACGCATGCTGACGCGGATGAAGTTCCACATCAATGTCCACATTGGGATGATGAAGCTGAAGAACAGTGCGCCCAGGAATGCCCACAGGTGCGGACCCTGATCGAACAGCTCAATTACCTTCTCATTCTGCGGCGTGCGGCTGTACCAGAAAACAATGAACGCTGAGAAGAAGAAGTAGAACCACAGTAGCGAAAGAGCGAATTGAAGTTTTGCCAGATTCCATATCTGATTAATGCCGATATAACGGTTGTAACCAGCGTATCTCCACAGGAAGTAGCTCGCCAGAATCACCGAGGCTACTCCTGCCTGAAGCGACGTGAGAGCGTGATACATCGGGAAGATAGCGTCCTTGTAGCCGGGAACCAGTGCATGAATGTAGTCAGAGGCAAACAAGACGTGGGTGAAGATCAGGAACAAGAAGTAGAACGCGCTCAATACGCCAATTCGAATTCGAAGTGACTTCCACTGTCCCCACGTACCAATGAAGGTGGGGGCTAATCGACGTGCCCAAGCTTGACGTCGGCCGGAGCCACCTTCACGTATTGCAGCAAGGTCCGGTATTGAACTGGACCAGAGCAGGGCGAGGCCAATAAAGACGAGGCCGAATATGGCGATGGTGTCCCAGATGTGTGGGAAGTAAGCGGGGGAGCCGAACCAGATCGAGCGACGGCGCACCTCATCCTCCACCAGTGGGGGAAGGATGAATAATAGTGGAATTGACATTATCGCCGTCAGTACGCCGATGGCAGCGAAAAGTTGAGATATGCGCATTACGGGCCGGATCCAGTTGGCTTTGGCAAGCACTGGAGCGATAGAAAGCATGGGCGCGCCGCCGGCGGTGGAAAGGAGGAACGAAACCATCGCAACGTAGTAACCCCACGCACGACGATCGTCCAGTCCGTCATCGGCAATCTTCATTACGAACCCAACGACGCCAAGGATGACAAACGCACCAAGGATCAGGAATGCACGCGTCGAAGCGGAACTGGTGGCGGTAGATTTCGCATTTACGAGATCAGCCGCGGCCTCCTCAAAGGTGGGACGATCATCGTGTGCGGCCGCTGTGATGCGACTAGCCATGCGCAGCCGCCGCCCCTTCTTCAACCTTTTCTTCTACCCTGGCGAGGTAGACCACATTCGGGTCGGTCCCAAGTTTGTCGTCAAGAAGCTTGTAGTGCCGGTCGTCTTTCGACATTTTCGAGACACGGCTGGTTAGGTCGTTGAGATTGCCAAATACCAGCGCGTCCGTTGGGCAGGCCTGTGAACATGCGGACTGTATCTCGCCATCCATAACCAGTCGGTCTTCACCACGAGCCTTACGCTCGGCACGCCGAATACGGTGCACGCAGAAGCTGCACTTCTCCATGACGCCACGTGAGCGCACAGTTACATCCGGGTTCAATTGGTTCCGGAGGCTCTCCGGCCAGACCGGCTCCCAGTAGTTAAAGAATCGAACGTGGTAGGGACAACCGTTCGCACAGTACCTTGTGCCAACGCAACGGTTGTATATCTGGACGTTCATGCCCTCATTGTTGTGATAGGTCGCGTAGACCGGGCAAACCGGCTCGCATGGGGCGTTTCCACATTGCTGGCAGAGGATTGGGATGAAGCGAGCCTTCACGTCTGGAAAGTCACCTTCCCAGTACCGCTCAATTCGAATCCATGAATAGATCCGTTGCTGCTTGTAGAGATTTTCAGTGTTCAAGGGAACATTGTTCTCTACCTGGCAGGCAAGAACACACGCCTGACAACCGGTACAGCGGTCGATATCGACCACCATGCCCCAGTTGTACGGACTGTCTTGTTGAGTGACCATCTACTCTAAGTTCCCGGTTCTCTTCTAGTTGTCGTTAGGATCCGCGTAGGGATCGTAGCTTTCTTCGAGGTGGTGGAGCGTTTCTTTGGCGTTTCCACCTGGTTCCACCACAAGGATTGGCACTCCCGGCTCAACCGCAATCGCCTCAACGGTGCCTTCGGCTTTAGCGATCTCCGTGTTGAGACCCGTGTTGATTATTCGAACCTTTGTCGCTGCCCAGGCAAGTGCGCCTGTCTCAGCATCTTTCTTGTCTACAAGGATTGAGAGGACGTTGGAACCGCGACCCTCTGCCCATCGGCCGCCCTGCTCGTGGCCCTGACCAATCGGAACTCCGAGCATGTCCGGTGGTACAGCGCGATGTGGGTATGCCAGTGCTTCGATCTCACCAGTTGTCGACTTGATTATGAGCTTGTCACCCTGAGAAATACCGAGCCTTTTGGCCGTGTGGTGATTTATCTCAACCCATGTGGTCCATGCGGCCGTCGTAATTGGGTCTGAAACGGCCTGCAACCATGGAGCCGGTGCAACGCGCCCATCAAGCAGCGCTTGTGATGCAAACGGCATCAGATTGAACACTTCACCTTCCCCCTCTGTTGGTTCAGAGAATTCGGGGTCAGCATGGAGATTTGTCAGTGCAGGAGCGTCCTTGGGTCGTGTCTGACCGCGGGCATTCGTGTCCCACCAGCCACCTCGTTGGAGGAGGCCTCGCATCAGGAGTGAAGCTGTTGGAGCGGTCACAGATCCTCCGCCGTTGCTCTGCAGTGTGTCAGCGGCGTCGTCAACAAACTCTTTCATCGTCTTGGCGCCAAGTGCCCCGTCAGCTGCGCGAAGTAGCACGTCACCAAATCCGCGACCGTCTGATAGAACGCTGGAGCCGTCTCGAGTACGGGCCGGAGTAGATACGGGCTGCTGGAAACCAACGGTCTGGTAGCCCGGCGCGGGCTCCGGCACCTCGATACCCCACGTCTCCAGGTAAGAGGCTTCGGGCAAGACCAGATCGGCCATTGCAGAGGTGTCGTCCAGGACATCAGCGAAGGCAACAACATGCGGGACGTTGTCCAGCGCCTGTTGAACGTTCACTGAGCGGGGCAGGCCGTGAGCAATGTTTGCGCCACGAATTATCACGGTGTTTATATTGCCCGCCCGCCACTGGGCCAGTTCAGCTTCCCAATCGGCGAATGAAGCGCCCGTAGCCGTCGATGGTAGGCCATCAATGGGGGAGTCGGGGTTGAGGAAGACACCGCCTTTGGCTCCAACGGATCCCAGAAGAATATTCAGCGAGTAGATAGCGTTTAGATTAAAGCTGCCGTTGGTGTGCGCACCGGCTGAACCACCGCCGATAACCAGACTTGGCCCCTCTGTTGCCAGAGATCGTGCCAGATCGTGAATGGTCGCTTCGGATACACCTGCTCGGAGAGAGATAGTCGATGCCTTGAATACGTCCAGAGCGCCTTCGGGCAGATTGGCCGTAAATCGGGCGATGTTGTCGTCGGAGACAAGACCCTCTTCTACGATGACCGCAGCAACTGCAAGGGCGAGTTCACCCTCCATGCCTGGCCGGTTGGGTATCCACTTGTCGGCTGCCGCAGCCGTGATTGACATACGAGGCTCAATTTGGAAAAGCTGACCGCGGCCTGAGCCGGTGGCCGCATTCCGGAACTCACCATATTTGGTTGAGTATCGGGTTGGAGAAATCCATGTTCCCAGGAAATCAGCGCCAAAACTGGCGACCGTCCTTGCGTTACCAAGATCGAATTCTGGAAGTCGGTCTGCACCAAATACAGACTTCATTGCTCCGTGGAGAACACCTTGCTCCAGAGCCTGGAACTGAATGTGCTTTCCATTGAATTTTGCTGCGAAATCTCCAGCTACCTTGCCAAGCTGTCCTCGAATTGGATTGGTGGCAACGGTTACTCTGCCGCTCCCAGCCCATTCCTGGAGTTTTGCTTCAGCTTCGCCCCATGTAATAGGAGTGAATCCAGAGCCCTTAGAGGAGCGGGCCATTGGCTGGGCAATGCGATCTGGGTGGTACAGCATCTGGAGTGCTGAGTCACACCGGACGTTCTGCTTGCCAAGGTTTATCGGGTAGTCAGGGTTGCCAGCGATCTTCTTCGCCCGGCCTTCCATGACACGGACCACAACACCTTCGCCGCCATCGCAGACACCACAGGTAGTTGCGAACCAGTTGTCCCGCCCTTTAACAAGGTCTTCCGGCAACTCAACGGGGGCCTGGATGATGAATTCTTCATCCGGGATGCTGCTACAGGCAACGAACAAAACAGCCCCGGTGGTGGATGCGCCCACCATCGAAAGAAATTTTCTTCTTGAGACCTGATCCGTCATGTTGGTAATTGAACTCACTAAATTTCCAGACTTAGAAGTGGCAGGTTGAACAGTCAACAGGAGCGTTGTTATCGCGATGGCAGTTCACACACTGACCCATCTTAAGCGGCTCCACCTGCTTCACCTTTTCCATGGTGGCGACACTGCCGTGACACGTTGAGCAGACTTGCGACGGGTTTACAGACGCCAGACCGGTGACCGCGTCATTGTTACCAATTGCGGCCGGGTGATTGGACAGGAACCGGATGTGCGGATCATGCACGAACCGAACGCTATCCGGAAGACGATGAACGCGCTGCCAGTTGATAGCGTCAACGAACGGTTCAAGGAACGTGATATCTCTAAGTTGTGCCAGCCCCGCACGGTCTTCCGAGCCCACCACCCGGTGACAGAAGGAGCATAGCTGTACAGGTGGGACGCCCGCAGTACCGGAGGTTGTGACCGTTCGATGGCAGAACGTGCAATCCAGACCTAATCCGGTCAGCTGTGAGTTGTCGGGGGCAATACGTGGGTTGCCATTGATATCCATGAGTACGTCGGTGCCAGCATGCACGGTGTGCGGGAACGCGATTGGCTGTTCCGGTGGCTCATCGAACCCAAATACGGGGAGGGGAAGGTTGAGCCATGCGGTAAGCACAAACACAAGGATGGCAACCACCACTCCAGTGACGGCAAGGCCACCGGTCGCGATAACCGGAACTAAGACCTTGACCCAGGTTGGGGTTCCGCTCTTTGCGGGAGGCGGATCAGTTTGAGCTGTACTCAATCGTCTTTCATTTTCAGCATCCGACCAACATTAGCTGATCGGGTCCTAATTGTTTTTTTCGGGGACAAAACGGGGACCTATCGGTATCGACGGGAATAAACGTCTTCGATGTAACCGAGGTAGCCGATGATCAGCACAACGTTCACCGCGATCGCCACAACGGCGATGATGCCCAGCACATACAGAGGAATTCGCAGGCGACTAAATTTTTCCGGGATATGGCCCGTTGAAATAGCCGACGGGATGAGGGCGTGAGCCGTCACGAATGATCCGCTGCCTGTTACAGCAAAGAGGAGAGATAGCCAGAGAAGCTTAATTGCATTTCCGCCATCGCCCCACTGCTCAGCGGTAAGTGGGATGAGATCCATCCGCTAGTCAGGCCCCCCGTGGTTAGGTCAATCATTGCTTGTTTCAAACGCGAAACCGGGGATCACTGACCCCCGATCTAACGATTGTGAAAACTATCATTTGCCTATTGGAGTGTCAAGGCAATTCCAGATGGAAACTAGCTCTAATATGAGGCCAAAAAACCGTTGGTTTGTTTCCCAGCATAAAAGGGAACAGGCGCCAACGCCTTACCCGCTCTGTTCCGGCGACCGCCAGTTCATTCATCCTGTGCATATCCGAAGTACGGCGTCACAGCCCTTTGATTATCGGAAGGCGTAATAATCAACTCTCAAAATGCCATCGCACGGTCGTGCACAGTGCTGAGCATCGCGCTATCATCATCGGAGCAAATTATTGGTAGCTCCAAATTGTGCGTACCCCGGAGCAATCGGGGTGTGCCACTGGGCATGAATTATCTGGAGGAACGGTGGCTGAGAATAAGTCATCAGACGCGACCGGCATGAGCCGCAAGAAGTTCATCGGCGTTGCGGCGTTGGGATCGGCTGGCGCAGTTGCAGCTCTCACGCTGTTGGGTGGAATCCCGGGTCTCAAGAGTCGCAAGCAGAAGATAGTTGCATCAGATCTTCCGGGTGAAGGCTCAATCTTCCAGCCAAAGAACCCGCCACGAGCCTAGTTTTCCCAAACGAGTAAGAGGAACCGCCGTTGCCTACGGCGTCTCCGGGCTGATCTTCGTTTCGTGCGGGAGGAGCAGATACGGCTCTCCTCGCTCATCTGAGTTACCGAGATCCCACGGACCGCTGGAAGTAACCGGCCTGATTCGAAGGCCATAGTCACCACCTACGACCAGAACCGATACTGCCGCGCCAGAATCCGTTACCTCAGCGAACTGGACTCTAGTTCGCGTTCCATCACCTGCAGACGACCACCCCACGATAACTTCCGCGCTGCCGCCCGGTGTAAGTCCCTCGACCACTATCGAGTCGGCCTCAAGTATTTCGCCTTGAGTTTCAAACACCCGCATCGGAAGGTATTCACTGTTCGGATTCTCCTCAACTTCAACCCAGAGTTGATCCATGGCGTCACTCCGATTACATAAAACTTCTTTATACAGTCCGGTCGCGATGTTACGATTCGACGCCGCACGTTAACTCGACCGGAAGATCAATCTACTACCGGATGAGAATTATCAGGACCGAATCGTAGCCACCAGTCGTAACAGAAGGACATTATTTGATGGCGGTTCCAAAGGAAAAGCTCAGCTGGATGTACGAGACGATGTACCGCATTCGGCGCTTCGAGGAGAGACTCCTTGAGGAGACAGCCAAAGGCAATGCGATGGGCGTCGCTCACACATCAGATGGTGAAGAGGCCGGACCAACTGGTATTTGCGCTCACCTGACTGACACAGACTGGATCTCATCCACACACCGCGGTCACGGTCACTGCATTGCCAAAGGGCTAGACACCAAAGGCATGATGGCTGAGATATTCGGACGGGCGACTGGCCTTTGCAAGGGTAAAGGCGGCTCCATGCACATTGCGGACTTCTCAAAAGGCATGCTTGGCGCCAACGCCATCGTCGGCGCTGGCATCCCTCTTGCCGTTGGTGCTGCATTCACTGCCAAGTACAAGCAGACCGGCGGAGTCGCAGTCGCATTCTTTGGTGATGGCGCAACCAACCAGGGAGTCTTCCACGAGAGTGTGAACCTCGCCTCGGTCTTCAAGCTTCCGGTCATATTTGCCTGTGAGAACAACCATTACGCACAGTCGACATCGGTCGAGTACGCCGTGCCGGTCAAGGACATCGCAGACCGTGCCACCTCTTACGCGATCCCGGGCGTCGTTGTGGACGGCATGGATGCCCTGGCAGTCTACGAGGCAGCAGGAGAGGCAATAGCCCGCGCCAGAGCCGGTGAAGGCCCAACGCTTCTTGAGATGAAGACTTACCGATACCACGGTCACTTCCACGCTGATATTCCCCACACCTACCGTCATCAGGAGGAAGAGGATATTTGGCGGGCGAAGGATCCCATTCCCCACTTTGAAAAGACCGTAGGTGAACAGGGGCTCATGGAAGATGCTGAGTTCAAGGCCATCCGAGACGCCATCGAAACTGAGATAGAAGAAGCGGTCCAGTTCGCCATTGATAGTCCCATGCCGGATCCATCGGAGCTTTACACGGACGTCTACGTGAACTACTCAAACCCGCTCCAGGGCCTCCGCTAAACGTTTTTATCCCACTTCTCAGGAGATCAATTCAATATGACAACCGCATCTAGAAACCCACTTGGCCCCGGAACGGAAGTGCCCGGGCGCGAAGAACGCTACCGGGACGCTTTTCAGCGCACACTCAGGGATGAGCTCAATCGCGATGAGAATGTCTACATCATTGGTGAGGACGTTGCTGGCGGCCCCGGTCGAGAAGACCAGGGAATCATCGACTCATGGGGTGGCCCATTTGCCGCCACCAAAGGGCTGATCCAGGATTTCGGCGCGAGGCGAATCGTCGATACGCCAATCTCCGAAGCCGGCTTCCTTGGCGCTGCAATTGGCTCGGCACTAACTGGCCTCAGGCCGGTCGTCGACCTCATGTACTTCGACTTCATTGGAGTAGCGTTTGACCAGATTGTCTCCAACGCCTCCAAGAGCCGTTACATGTTTGGTGGACAGACCAAGATTCCGTTGACCATGTTCGCCCGCTCTGGAGGTGGCACCGGTCACGCGGCCCAGCACTCATCTAACTTCTACTCGATACTGGCGCATCTGCCGGGCATCAAAGTAGTCGTGCCGTCAGACCCTTACTCCGTGCGAGGCTTGCTCGCTGCGGCGATAAGAGATGACGACCCTGTGATGGTCTGCAACCACAAGAAGCTCATCAACCTCACCGGATTCGTGCCTGATGAGGAGTACACCATAGAGCTTGGAAAAGGCCGACTGACGCGTGTGGGCACAGACGTGACGTTGGTAGGTATGTCGTGGACCACCGAGGTCTGTAACAACGCCGCAGATCGACTTAAAGAAGAAGGCATCTCGGCTGAAGTGGTCGACTTGCTAAGCCTCTCGCCACTGGATGAGGAGATATTCCTTAACTCCGTGGCAAAGACGAACAAGGTAGTGATCGTCGACGAAGACAGCCCTCGCGCCTCAATGGCCTCCGAAGTCGCGGCAGTTATTGCCGAAAAGGCTTTCGACTCGCTGGACGCACCGATCAAGCGAGTAACCGGCCCGCACACCCCCGTCCCGTACAGCCGTGACCTGGAGAACCTCTTCCTCCCGGATGAGGAGGACGTAATCGCCACCACGAAGAAGCTGCTGGGCGCATAGCCGGACAATCCGTAGAGGCACGTTGTATCGTGCCTCTACAAACGATGTGGGTATCCGTCCATGCCGACAGCACGACTCCCGGTCGGCCACCGCCCACCGAATGGTTCGGGCAAGTTTCAATCCTGTCCAAACATGAGAACGCAGGATGTCCCACGGCAACCGCTGGGGTACATCTCCTACGGGGCGGTTAACGTCCCAATCGCGGGTTCGCCACGCGTTCCCGTGTGGCGAACACCGGCGAAGTTGGCGTCTGCGAACCAGAGGACGCCGTCTTTCTTGGATAGCCCGTGTACAAACGGGTCTTCTGGGCCCATTGTGATGCGGTCTTGCTCCGCGCCGCTCTCTACGTCGTACAGGACAATTACGTTGTCGGTCGTGTGTGCGCACCAGATCGAATCGCCCTCAAGCGCCAGTCCGTGCAGGCGCTCTAGCTCGCAATGGATGGTGTGAACAACGCTCTGATCGCCCAGCGCGTCCACCAGCACGATGTTTTGAGGATTCGTAGCTGTTACCCAGAGCATGTTGCGGCTGAAGTCCCACTCGATGCCGTGGATGCCCAGCCCATCAGGTGTTCTGAATCGGTTTACCGGCTCGCCGGCCTCAAGGTCTAGCTGATAGATGTAGCCGAGGTGTGTATCAGAGCTGCGATAGGGGCGGGAAGTGGTGTTGCCATTCGACGCCGTCCACAGATACCCGCCGCCGACGGACAGGCCGGAGCCGTTCTCAGTTGGAGTCCCGATGCGACGAATCAGGTTTCCAGACTCATCGATCACGCAGACATCGTCAGTCTCTTGATCCATAACGTACAACTCGCCCTCAAACCACTGGAGGCCATTTGGCATGGCACAGGGCGTTGGGACGCGACTGGCTACTCTTGATTTGACCTTTTCTTTGACCATCGTGGCGGCTCCTGGGCGGAATGGAATTTGGTGTGCGGCACGATACTACATGTCGGAGTTATCAGCGCCATTGAAACCCAAGTTTCGGTAATGCGGAAGAGAGCGATGTTTCACCGCTTCAGAGAAAATTGCCCTGCGAGCCCTTCGAGAGCCTCAGGACAGGTCCCTCAGGATACTTTTCTCAAATCGGCGCGACGGCCCCGGCGAGGCGGGGCGAGCCCTGGAGCTACCGCCCCTCGCGGCGAGGGCTTTGTGCCGGGGAGGGCTGCTCGTTGGAGTGGTCATCGCCGCATTTGCAGATTTTGCGGAGCATCGTGAAGGGGTAGATGCCGGTGGAATGGCCGTCACTCCAAGCGAACTGGATGGCGTATCTTCCTACCTCAAGGAAATCGACCGCAAAAACGTCAGCCGGTACTGACAGGACATCAAGTATCTGTCGGCCCGTCATCTCCTCTATACAGCCAGCGCAGGCGCAATCGATTCGCACCTCACGGTGCGGGTAATGGCTAACGTGGCCGTCTGACCATGCGATGACGATCTCTTCATTTTCTAGCTGCACGTCTTTTGCGACGATCAATGTTGCGGTCCTCCGGTGGTCTAATAATCGATGCTAGCACGCCGCGAATAAGCGATCTCGACACGTTTGACCCATAGCGATAGGCTTTGGCCTTCATATCGCACTCATCTGGCCCGGAAAAGGAACAAATAATGGCAGCGGACACAATCAAAATTGGACTCGTCGGAGCGGGCGGAAACACAAGACTGCGGCATGTGCCAGGCCTCAACGCGCAGGACGGCGTCGAGATCATCTCCGTCGCCAACCGATCGCTTGAATCGAGCCAGCGCGCTGCCGCAGAGTTCAACATCCCGAATGCTGCCAGCGACTGGGAAGAGGTTGTGTACGATGATGAAGTAGACGCCATCAGCATTGGCACATGGCCTTACCTCCACGCCCCGGTCACTATCGCAGCGTTGGACGCTGGGAAGCACGTCCTGTGTGAGGCGCGCATGGCGATGAACTCGCTGGAAGCCCACGCCATGCTGGACACGTCCAAGGCCAACCCGGGCCAAATCGCGCAAATTGTTCCCGCACCTCACACGTTGAGTATCGACGCGACGATCAAGGACATGATTGGTAACGGGTACATTGGCGAGCTCATCACACTCAACGCGGCCATTGCACAGGGAGCCGGCTACCCGGACTCAAGCACCCCTCTGCACTGGAGGCAGGATCGCGATCTCTCCGGTAACAACATCATGGCGATGGGTATCTGGTACGAGGCGATGATGCGTTGGATTGGCCCCGCTCGCACGGTATCAGCGGTTGCGCAGACGGTTGTGAACCATCGCACCAACGATGATGGCCATCGCGTGCCTATGACCATTCCAGACCACGTTGATGTTCTCTGTCAGATGGAGGTTGGCGGACAGATGCGCTACTCCCTGTCTAACGTACTTGGTCACGCCCGCGGGGTGGACATTTTCATCCACGGCACAGAGGGCACGATCCACATCGCAAGTGGCGGCGATGCCGCGACTGGCGGACTCCAGCTATCTGCAGCCCGACGAGGTGATGGCGAGCTTTCTCCGGTGACTCCCGCCGCAGACAAGATTGGTGGGTGGCGCGTTGAGGAAGAGTTCATCAACGCCATCCGAGGTATTGAGCCAGTTACACACACCACCTTCTACGATGGTGTGCGCTACATGGAGTGGACAGACGCAGTAACACGGTCCATAAGAACCGGCGAAACGGTAGTTTTGCCGAATGATGGCGTGTAGGTCGATAGTTATGCCTCACGCAAATCCGTTGCGTGAGGCTCGGCCCGTCAGTCACTTGGCTTGCCCGGACTAGCCCTGGCGATACCGGTCAGGAGCCATCATCTGGCTGATATGGACCAATCTATCGGAACGACGCCGTTGAGTCTGGACTAGCGCCGGCGGCGTGGACGCATGGCCGGAGCCGGAGCATTTCGCGTAGCGGCCCTTTTGGCCTTTGAAACATACGCGTCCCAAGCGCGGTCCACGGCAACGGTGAGTTCCTCTGTGCTAACGGGACCCTGAACGGCCTGACGTGTACCCATACTGAACGCGTTGGAGTAGGTGCCTGGATATTCGGGATTCGCGATAGGGATGATGGAGAAATCTTCAGATCCGGGATAGCCGGAGATGTCTCGCAGAAGTCTCTGACCGTCACGCGCGATTCCGTGGCCAAGGATCACCATCCGAGGCGGGTCTTCAACGAATTCGCGGCGGGCGGTTGAGACTGTCGTTATTCTGCGGGGGTGGAACCGGGTGAACTGAAGAACTGAGGAAATGGTTCGGTACTCATCATCATCAGGCTCAAAGACGATTACGCTGCCTTTGATCTTGACCTGCTGGCGGTTTGGCGCCGGAGCCTGTCCACGTGACGCCGTTGGCACGACTCCACGTGCTCTCAGTGCCATCATTACGGGCAGATCAAGATCTTCCACGATAAGCGGCTTCCCAACATATCCAACTACGCCCAGAGCTAATGCTTCACCGTGTTCTTTTGCGGTTTCGCGCTCGGTCAACATGATCACGGGCAACTTGGCCGTTGGAGGATTGTTGCGCAGCTTTTGCAGAAGCATCAGGCCATCTACATCTGGAAGTTGACGATCAAGAAGCACAATATCGGGGTTCATTCGGCTTATCGCCGCCGCCCCCTCCCTACAGTTCTCTGCTGAGGTTACATCGTGCCCCTTGCCCTCAAGGAAACGAGATGCCTCAACGCGCACATGTGTGTCGTCGTCAATAACAAGGATGTTCGCCATGTCAGTCCAGTTTCGGCGCTATGTCCTATCGCCCAGATAAATGTCTGAGCAAAATCAGCCTATGTCACTCGCCGGGTCCTAATAAGCGACCAAGGGCGAAACTACGATGGGTGAAAATACCCAAAACGTCTCATGTTTTGATCCGTCGTCGCACGACAATCGCAATAGTCCCTTTGGTCGGGGACTTGAAATTTGATCGGGCGTCTGCCGCCTCCGTTGCATATCGCTATGCCTCAATGCGACACGCCGCTCTATGAGATACAACGGCAACACCGTATAACTCGTCGATATATCGGTGTTCTGAGCCAATAATGTGATGCCATGGGCTGGTTTGAAACCTGCCAATATCCATTGAGGGAAAATATATGACAGCAGTGACGATGGTCGCAGAGGAGTACCGGCACGGGCCTCCGCCAAAGGCACCAGCAATGCGCGATATGCCGATGCGGGACCGTCCTCGTGAACGGCTTAAAGAGCAGGGGGCTGAAGCCCTCACCAACGCTGAATTGATGGCAATCCTCATCAGGACAGGCCTCGAAGGGGAGAACGCTCTTGCAATGGCAACTCGAATTCTTTCGAAATACGATGGATTGCCCGGAATGTCGCGCATCGGTTATCCGGAGCTCATCTCAGAGCGCGGGCTATCGCACGCCAAGGCCTGCCAAATGTTGGCGGGTATTGAACTGGGCAAACGGGTATCTTCTGTACGTAACGACGATCAGGCGGCAATCGAAACTCCGGAGGACATCGCAAGTCTCTTGATGGCGGAGATGAGCGGTCTGGAGCGGGAGCATCTCCGGATTATCCTGCTGAACACAAAGAACCGAGTTGTCCTCATCCACAACCTCTACGTGGGTAGCGTCAATGCAGCGCTGGTGAGGCCAGCGGAGGTATTTGCCGAGGCTGTGCGTTGGACCTGCCCGGCCATCGCGATAGTCCATAATCACCCCTCAGGAGACCCATATCCGAGTGACGAGGATGTAGCGATGACGGAGCGTTTGATTGAAGCTGGCGAAATCCTTGATATCGAAGTTGTAGACCACGTTGTTATCGGCCGCCAGAAGTTTGTCAGTATGCGCGAAGCGGGTCTGGCCTTCCGAAAGTAGAGGAACTGCGGAAAGTGGGGATTCTCATTCTGCTCGCGATTGGAGAGAATAGGGTCGCAGCACAACAACGCCAAGATATTGGGAGCAACTATGGGTTCTAACTGGACCGGAAAAGACACAGCCCTTTCGCTGACCATGCTGGTCATGGTGGCGATTATCGTTATCGGCCTCATAGTTATTGTGAAGGAGACCGTCTAGGCGGCTGGTGACGCCGAAGGGCGGCGTGCCGTTGACTCAGGATGGTTTCCCTCATCTTCCTGACGTGGTTGTCATTCGCCCGGTAGTTGTGGGGCTTGCCCCACCAAGCGCCTCAATCAACGCGGAGCGCCGATGTCAGATGAGTGTTTGGCCGGGCACTTTGACGGGTTCAGTGGCGTCAAGCCCGGCTCCGCGGGAGTGACAAAACCGAAGGATCCGAGAGTGGCGAGCACTCAACGGCTCTATGACGCGTCCTCGCTCAACCATCGCTGAGATTCTTCGACTCCGTCGCGACTACCGTTGGGACTCCGCTCAGAACGACGCGGTTTGGGCGTGTGCCGAAGTCAAGAGTGTCGGGGCAAATTTGAGCGAAAAAATCCCCTACTTATTCTCCCCAGGTACGGGCCATGGGCAGGTTGATCGGAATATCTTTTTGAAGACGCCCAGGTCCCTTTCAGCGCACGGCTCGGCAGGGTCAAATAATCTCGGCAGGCGCACATCTGACTCAAACTGTTCGAAGTATGTTGCGACCTGAAGAGGCTCGCCGGATATAGCGTCCAGTACCACCACGATGTTGTCGAAGTTGACTACTGAGTCACCAAGGAGCGGGGTGCTCCATTCACCGTTCATGGATATGACCCACGTGACGGCGGTAGGACTTATATCAGGAGTCCCCGCAAATGCCCTTGCCTGATCTCCGGCAAGAGTTGAGTATTCTCCAAAACTGATTCGTCGCGCCAGCCAGGCTTCTGGCGCGTCAACCAGGCCCAGTTTTTGGGCTTCTTGAAACGCAATCTCGATGGCCCGTTGTTCTGTAACGACAGTATCCGCCTGATCAAAGTCGGTGGCGTCAATGCGATCAGTTGTGCCTGCTCTTACCAGGATGAGGGCGCCAGCAATGACTGCTATGACCACGCCAATTGCCTGAACACGTCTCTTGTCCAGGTACATCTGCTGACGCAGCAATACTCGCAAAAATTCCGTATCGAAATTCGCGAGTAATCTGATCAGCCTGGCCATTCGGCGAGTCTATCTCAGCACTCCGCTGTGCTACTCTGCGAACACGGTGCCAGATTGAGTAATCTCCCGAATTGTTTGGACTTATGGTCGGAGGAGAAATGTGACAGAGGCGCAGCCAACCGGCGTAATCGACTTCAACTGCGATATGGGGGAGTCGTTTGGCGCGTATGAGATGAAACTGGACAAAGAGATCATCAAGTACGTCTCGTCCATCAACATCGCCACAGGATTCCACGCGGGCGACCCAAATTGGATGAGGGCGTCGGTAGAGCTTGCGGCTGCGCATGGCGTGGCGGTGGGAGCCCATCCGGCCTACCCGGATCTGGCAGGATTTGGCCGTCGAGCAATGAGTCTCAATCCCTCGGAAGTCAAAAACGCCGTTGCATATCAGGTGGGAGCGCTGTCCGCATTTACCGGCCGCGGTGGGCTGCAGCACGTGAAGCCGCATGGTGCCATGTACAACCGAGCAGTAGTGGACGCCGAAGAAGCGGGCGCGATTATTGACGCTGTTCACGAGTTCGATCCATCGTTAATTCACGTAGTGCTCGCTGGTTCGAAGTGGGAGGAACTGGCTTTGGGAGCGGGGGTCCGTGTGGCAAGAGAGGCGTACTCTGACCGCGCTATCACGCCGGAGGGCACACTCGTCCCACGCTCGGAGCCGGGTGCTGTGATTCATGATCCAGATGAGGTGGTGGCGCGTGTGGTGAAGATTGCGACTCAGGGCAAGGTCACCGCGGTCAATGGCGATGAGATTCCGTTCGTTGCCGACACCATTTGCCTGCATGGCGATAACCCGGGTGCTGTGGAGATTGCCATCAAAGTCCGTCAGGCTCTCGACGCTGAAGGCGTTGAGGTGAAGCCGATGTCGGAGATCGTCGCCTGATCTGATGCCTGACTACCCGCGCATCCTCAATGCGGGAGACTCAGCGCTGGTCGTTGAGTTCGGTGACGCTGTGGATGCAGACATTAACCAGTCTGTTTACGATTTCACCGCTGCGCTTGAATTGGACTCAACGTTTGGCGTCGGGGAGATCATCCCAACGTACCGCTCAGCGCTGGTCAATTTCGACCCACTGGTAATCAGTCATGTCGATGTGGAGTCGGCGATTAGTCGGGCGATTTCGCGCTCAAGCGCAACCGATACGGATGAGAGGCAGCCCCTTATATTCACGCTGCCTGTTCAGTATGGCGGTGAGGGAGGTCCAGATCTGGAGCGGGTGGCGGAGCACAACAACGTCACTCCGGACGAGGTGGTGCGCATTCACACTTCCGGCGTCTACCGCGTCTTCATGCTGGGCTTCCTGCCAGGATTTCCGTACCTTGGCGGTATGGACGAACGCATTGCCACGCCGCGACTCGCAACTCCGCGAATAAGTGTGCCAGCAGGCGCGGTGGGCATCGCTGAATCGCAAACCGGCGTGTATCCCATGGAGTCTCCGGGCGGTTGGAATTTGATCGGCCTCACGCCGGTTCAATTCTTTGATCCCAATGTTTCCCCACCGGTACCAATTCAGCCCGGCAGTTTCATCAGGTTCGAGTCGAAGACGGCGGATGAGATCGAGAAAATCAAAACGCAGATCACCGCGGGTGAGTATGTGATTCCCGCAGACGGGCCGTCCGCGTGACGAACAGCGTGCTGCGCATTGAGTCGCCGGGACTCATGAGCACAATCCAGGATCTGGGGCGATTCGGATACCAGCGGTACGGCATCTCCACGTCTGGCGCGGGCGATCGTGATTCCCTTCGGCTGGGAAACCTTCTGCTGGGCAACGAGTTCGGTGATGCGGCAGTTGAAATCACGTTTGGCGGGTTTGCCGCGGGTTTCACGGCCACCACCGCATTCGTGATCAGCGGCGCCGATCTGAACCCGACACTGAACGGAACGCCAGTCGCACTGAACACAATCTATCTGGCTGCCAAGGATGATCACATCGCGATGTCGGCCCCCAACACGGGCTTTCGCTCCTATATGCACTTGCCTGGCGGTGTTGATTGCGATGAAGTCCTCGGTTCATATTCGACGTACCGGCCCGCTCGCATTGGCGGCATTGATGGAAGAGCGTTGAGGGTGGGTGATGAGCTGTCAGCACTGGAGCCTGGCCGTGATGTTCCATCTGGAGTCACTCTCAATTTCCCCGCCTCAGAATCCATTCAAAGTCCACAGTCTGTGCGGGTTGTGATGGGACCGCAGGATGACCACTTCACCGCGGCCGGAGTACAGACGTTGCTGGGTGAGGTTTTCACCGTGACTGATCGTTCAAGCCGGCAGGGCGTACGGCTGGACGGTCCAGATATTGAGGCAGTTAACGATAGCTATGACATCGTCTCAGACGCTGTGGTCACAGGCAGCATTCAGATACCGGGTGATCGCAAGCCAATCATCCTCATGTCGGACCGGCAGACTACTGGCGGATACCCCAAGATCGCTGTCATTGCTACGGTAGACCTTCCCCTCATCGCCCAGTCCGCCCCCGGCGCACAGATCCAGTTCACTGCGATCGACCGAGAAGAAGCGGTTGCACTGCTACGAAAGCGGGAGTCATTAATCACGAGCGCCACTCTGATCTCTTCCGATGTGCGGGAGTTTGAGTTGTTGGTGGACTCAGATTTGCACCGCGTTCATGCGCCGCTCCTGGCCGGGGAACAATCAATGGAGCGATTTCAGATTGAGTTGGATGGCATTCGGCACACCGTGGCGATTGAAGATATCGAATAAACGGGTCTGGGCGCTGCTATCATTTCTTTCTTGCGCGCACTCGATATCCAACCCGGCATTTTGACTGAGGAGCCAAAACCACGTCTGACTCAGAAACCCTCATAGACGCCCTAATTGTCACTGGCGTGGGAATGGGCGTCGTATTCGTGGTCCTCGTGGCCCTGATGATTCTTGCAATGCTGATGGGTGGCGCTGACAACTCGGACAAAGTTCGCAGCCTTCTTGATCGACTGACCGGCAACGATACGATGCCGGCGAAAGTTGACGCGGCACCGGCAACGACCCCCACCGGGCAAGTGGCATCAGCCGGCCTCAACGGCAAGCAGGTGGCCGCCATCGCTCTTGGAATCGCACTCTCCCGCACCCGGTCCGCGGCAACTTTACCGCCGATGCGCGGCGCTACCGCGCCCGCATCTAGTTGGCTCTCCGATGGACGCAGACGAAGCATGGACCGTCCGTCCAGGGTCTCAAGATGACGCAACGCTTCAAGCTGACCGTTGATGGCGTCGAGTACGACGTGGAAGTTGGCGACACCGCAACGTCTCCGGTGGACGTGACGGTTGACGGCACCACATATTCCGTGGCGTTGCCGGCTGACTCAAACCGATCATCGGCCGCACCGGCCAGCCCGTCTCAACCCGCACCGGCAAGGCCAAGAGCGCCGTCGGCAGCCACCGCCGCTCCATCTGTAGCACGGTCAGGTTCGCCGGGGGCGATCAACGCGCCAATTCCTGGACGGATCATCAGCGTGCTGGTGAACGTTGGGGACTCTGTGACTTCGGGACAGGGCGTCATCATGATGGAGTCGATGAAGATGGAGCAGACTATAACGTCGGCTTTAGACGGGACCGTAGCCGCGATTCTCGTTTCGCCAGGTGATGCCGTCGCCCACGGCCAGGCCATGGTCGAGCTGAGTTAGGCCCGAACCATGGATGATTTTTCAGGAATTTGGGAAGGCATAACCGCTATTGGTGATGATCCCAAGATGGTCGTCATGTGGGGTATCGCTGCCTTCCTGATGTACTTCGGGATCGCCCGAAAAAAAGAGCCGTTACTACTCGTCCCAATCTCTGCCGGGCTACTTTTCGCGAACCTTCCGCTTGGCGAATTCACCAAAGCCGCGACCGACGCTGAGATCGGCGGATTCCTGTTCTATACGACCGAGGTTGGCCTGATCACGGACGTTTTGCCGCTACTGATATTCCTGGGAATGGGGGCGGCGACCGATTTTGAACCGGTGCTCGCATATCCCCGCATGTTTCTGCTTGGCGCGGCAGCTCAATTTGGCGTGTTCTTTGCCCTGATAGGCGCAGTACTTCTGGGTATGTGGGGAGTGTTCGACTTCGGTCTGCTTGAAGCATCGTCAATTGGAATCATCGGCGGTGCAGACGGTCCGACGACCATATTTATCGCAACGCGCATGCGTGAAATCGGTCATTCCACGGTGGGATTGGAAGTTGAGGACATCGTTGGAGCTACGACGGTGGCCGCTTACTCGTATATGGCGCTGATACCGCTCATCCAGCCGCCGATAATCAAGCTGTTGACCACCAAAAAAGAGCGTCTGATTCGAATGCCGTACAGCAACCGGCCAGTCAGCGTCCGAATGAAAATCCTTTTCCCAATCGTGACAACGGTGCTGATAGCGATTCTCGTACCCAAAGCCGCTCCGCTGGTTGGCATGATGATGTTTGGCAACCTGATCAGGGAATCGGGAGTGGTCGAGCGGCTATCGTCCACCGCCCAGAACGAGATGATGAACATCGTAATCATCGTTCTTGGATTGACCGTGGGAGCCACGATGCCGGCGGAAGTGTTCCTCAAGTGGCAGACCATCAGTATCTTTGTGCTTGGTCTTGTTGCCTTTATGAGCGCCACAGCGTCCGGCGTCTTGCTTGCCAAGCTTATGAACGTGTTCAGCAAAGAGAAGATCAACCCCATGGTTGGCGCAGCCGGAGTTTCGGCGGTGCCGATGGCGGCGCGAGTGGTCCAATCAATGGCCACCAAGGAAGATCCGCAGAACTTCATCCTGATGCACGCCATGGGCCCGAACGTTGCGGGCGTAATTGGCACGGCGACCGTAGCGGGCGTTCTGCTGGCGGTGGTGCCGAGCCTGGTGGGGGCGTAACTAGACCTTCTGCGTCTCGCTGTAAGTGCCCCTTCGAGCCATCTGACTGAACTCATGGCAGGCACCTCAGGATACTTACAGCGAGATGCACAAGTAACTTCACTGGTGACGATAGCTGGACTGCTAGCCGTAGCGGGCGGGCTGCTATTGGTGGTAACGAGGTCAGTAGGGGATTAGTAGGTGGCTAATGTCCGATGTTCAAAGTGC
This sequence comes from Chloroflexota bacterium, assembly GCA_013204555.1. Classification (GTDB taxonomy): domain Bacteria; phylum Chloroflexota; class Dehalococcoidia; order Lucifugimonadales; family Lucifugimonadaceae; genus UBA1151. The sequence continues at coordinate 125,811 of JABMNO010000080.1, forward strand.
CCTTCGAGGACCTCAGGATACTTTGGACAACGTGCACACCATGAGCCCGAATGTTGCGGCGTACTGCTGGCGCCGGTGACGATAGCGGGAGATTATCTCTAAGTCCGGGAAGGTGATAGCCCCGGTTAACCGATCACCAGCGATCTCATGGCGAAATCGCGATCCCTGTTATCTCCGATATCCGCTGTGCGCCGCGTTCCTGCGCCCATGGA
>JABMNO010000081.1 GCA_013204555.1 Chloroflexota bacterium
GGTAACTACCGGGATATGGAACTCAATCGGAGGCACCCGTTATCGATCACGCTGGGTGAACTATCTCGTGAGCGTCTGTTTGAACGGGTATTGCTTCGTGGCCTCCAGAAGCATGACGTACAGCGGTTCATTGAAGTGGCAGCTGGCATCGATCCGCCAAGTGCGCTGGTGGATGCCGTACACACACAAACAGAGGGCAATCCGCTATTCGTCACGGAAACAGTCCGACTCCTGATTCAGGAAGGGGACATCACATCTGGGGCCCAGACAGAGGGCGGAACCTCTTCGTGGGAGATTCGGATACCGGAAGGTGTGCGGGAGGTTATTGGCAGGAGACTGGACAGACTCTCCGAGCGGTGCAATGAGGTGTTGACGATGGCGTCGGTAGTTGGGCGGCAGTTCCAGTTCGGACTGCTGATGAACTTGGTAGACGATGCGTCGGAGAACATGCTTCTGGATGTAATGGATGAAGCACTGGAGGCTCGGATTATCGAAGAGGTTCCATCTGAGGTTGGGCTATATCAGTTTGCGCATGCGTTGATGCAGGAGACGCTTAGCTCTGAGCTTTCGGCCAACCGGACGGTGAGGTTGCATGCGCGAATTGCGGAGGCATTGGAGGAGTTCTACGGCGACAAAGCCGACCAGCATGCGGCCGACCTGGTGGAGCATTTCGCTGAGGCGGAGATTGTTCTGGGGTCTGATCGACTGATCAAGTACGGGTCGGTTGCGGTGAAGGAAGCGCTTCGGTTGTTCGCGTTTGAGGAGGCCGCGTATACCGGTGGTCGAGCACTTCAGAGCAGTTCTGACGGCGTGGATTCAGTCGAAGTGGCAGAGCTCCACCTGATGACTGGCAAGGCGAATGGCGGGCTTCGGAATCTTGACGTTGCTATTGGGCATTTTGAGGCTGCCTTTGAGATGTACGAGGTTTTGGGCGACCACGCCGGGATGATTGAGGTGGGGAGCTACAACTTTGTTTCCGGGGTTGGACAGGTCGCCATGCTGCCACTGTTGGAACGAGCGATGGCAATTGCTGTTCCAAACACTGCGGAACATGGGCAACTCCTGAGTAGTCACGGAGTTTCAATTTCGATGTATCGCGATCGGTATGCGGATGGACTCGCGGAATTTGAGCAGGCTGAGCGAATTGCGCTGGACAACGACGATCACCAGCTTTTGCTTCGTGTCCAGACTGACGCCGGGCTGGCTGCACAGTGGGGATCGGATTTTGAGGCCGCTTTCGCACGAAGCAAAGCAGCCGTTGATATTGCGCGTGATGATGATGACCCGCTTGGTCTTTCGATGGCGAATGTGTCGCTGTCTCTTTTTTCAGAATTTGAAGGAGACCGAGAGCAGGCTGATTTGTACCGCTCCAGGGCAATTGAACTCGCCGATCGATCCGGGGATCGACAGCGAATGTCAACGGTACGTGGCACGGGTGCTCGCAACTTGAGTGCGAGGGGCGATTGGGATGCTGCCCGCCGATACGGGTTGGAGTCACTGGAATTCTACCCCGAGGATAGCCGAACGATCTCGACGCTCGCGATGGTGGAGGCGGAAACCGGAAACTTTTCTGAAGCCCGAAAGTACAGCGATCAGTTGACCGGTCAAGATGAACACGGGTTCGCCAGCCTGCGGGCGTTGGAAGTTGCAGAGCTGTCCGGTGATGAGACGTGGATTGCAGAGATGGTTGAGCAGACTGATGGCATCGATGACACCATTCACCAGTCGCCGAGCACCAACACAAGCCGAGACTTGATGAGAGTACGGCGGGCTCCATATGAGTTGAGTTCAGCGCAGATGGTAGATCTCTACAACGAGGTTGAGCAACTTCGGCACCGTGACATGATTGGGCGCGGGGCTGAACAAGCATTTCTTTCCATTGGAAGGCTTGCCGCTGCATGCGAGTTTTCTGAAAAAGCGCTGGAGTGGTTTGAATCCGGCCTGTCGTTTGCACGGAAAGCCAACCGTCCCCCGAATATCGCCTGGCACGCGTATGAGATTGCCGGAGTGTTGCTGGAGCGTGGTGGCGATGGTGATAGTGAGCGGGCTGGCGAGCTTCAGGACGAAGCCATCGCCATCGCCACAGAACTCGGCATGAAACCGCTGCTGGAGCGCGTTCTGGCGCAGCGAGAGATATTGAAGGCGTAAGCACCTAATTGCCTCGGATGAAGCCCCTCGAATACATCCGACATTCACAGCCAATCGATTTAGGTAGCCTTTTCGCAAGTTGCTAACGTTTCTGCTAACGGGAGGATTGACACTGGCCATAACGCGCTGGCACCCAGCGTAGTGATCGCCTGCTGTTGGCGATTGAAATGGCATCAGATGTCACCGACCGGACGAATATCTCGGAACTTAAAATCCGCTTCCGTAAAAGGAGTGCTGGTTCGATCCCTGCTCCCGGCACCAGTTCAACAACGGCTGTCGAGTGGTATTGGCAATAGAGACGACTGCGACCACGCCTCTTGCAAGCGCCCTAGATTCCGCACCTACAGGCGAATCGGCATCATAACGTTGGCGATATCACTGCGTCACGTACACTGCCAACTCCAACCCAGATCACATCAGAATCACGCGAGGCGATCCAATGCCGCTCAACCCCAAGATTGAACAGTTTGTTGCCGATAATCCGCAGGGCGTGCTCACGACCTACCGGCGTAACGGCAAGGCTCAGATGAGCATCGTCACCGTGCGGCCCCATCGAGGAGGCATTGGAATCTCGATCACAGAGGATCGGATCAAGTTCAAGAACCTGCTCCGCAACGGCGATTGCTCGCTGCTTGTCTCAGCCGCCGACTGGTGGTCTGGATTCCTCGTCTTCGATGGCAGGGCTGAACTCACGTGGTCAGGCAATACCGACGCCGAAGAGCTCCGCCTCGCTCGCCGCGAGATATACAGCGCCATGACCCGCAAGCGGACAGACGACTGGGATGAGTACGACCGTCTCGTCGATGACGACAAGCGAGTGGCAGTCATCCTCAATCCAACTCACATCTACGGGACGGCCTTCAAGCCCGGTTGGCCACCGCCAAACGCTCCGATTTAGGCCGGGCGCTCTCGGCCCGTGCGTGCCACAGGCATCTCTGCAGCGCGAGCCACCGCCGAAAGCGGACCTGATTACGCGGATTGACCACCGAAGGGTCACAGCTCGCGTTCCTCGCATGGGCAAAGATGGCCACGCGATGTCAGATGCACACACCGTCCTGTGGTGCACGCTTCCAGCCCGCGGTTCTCGGTGGGCAGGGATGCCCACGCGACCGGACGAACCGCCGGTCGCTACCCCTCGTCAGGCCTCGCGAGTAGCGATCCGAGCACCTGCGGTGCTGCTTTCATAGCGCGGTCGTGAAGCTCCTCAGGTGTGAGGCTTCCGATGGGGTGCTGGATGAGTACGAATGGGTAGTTGGGGATTCCGCCTAACTCCGTCATAGCCTTGGCACCGGATTCAAATGGATCTGTGCAGATGGCTATCGCAGGAATACCGAGCTTTTCCAGTTCAATTGAGTCGTACACACTGGACGACGAGCAGCTACCTCAGTCGCCATTTCCAAGGAGTGCGACGTCAATTTCCTTCGCTATGCCTTCCAGCATCTCGGTTGGGGCAGGTGCCGAGGCATTGCCGCGATTCAACCTGACCGGAGCACCCAATTCAAAAGTGTCGGAGAGAACTTCATGGATCGCGTCCAGCAGGGCTTCGGCATTCAGCTTGTCGTTCGACAGCAGGCCTATTCGCTTGCCGGTCAGGGTCTCCGGGCGTGCAGCCATGCCCTGGGCGCTGATCGCCGGTTGGTACGTTGGGTCAAGAATCTTGAGTGTCATGGGGTGCTCCTGAGCCGGAATTGTACCGGTTAAGTTATCTGGTGGGTTACAGATCTTGTCTTGGCCCCGAACGACCATGTGGGAATGATCATGCTCCAGGCGCCGCCATCGCCGCCTGCCACAACTGACATGACCGATTCGGGCGATTCAATTGCGCTGACCATGTCATCTTCCTGGCCTGGGAACCAGTTAACCGGAAACCCGAAGCCAGCCCATTCAGACCGAGGCTTGCGTGTCCGCTCAAGCAAGTACTCGCCAATCTGTGACTTTTTCCAGTTGGCTTTCTGAAAGAAGTCAGCGTGTTCAGGGCAGAAGATTAGTACCACTTCCTTCATGTCAGGCCCCAGCGCGTACATGCGCTGAGCGAACGAATCCAGAATGCCCTCCGGCGTGTTAGCGGCATGTTCGCCCACCTGCAGTCCGCTCAGTCCGGCGACTACCGTGACCGCGCTTGTGCCTTCGTCGAAACCTCGTTCAACATGAAGTGGCTTCCACGGCGATCTATCTTCAGCCTCCGCTATGCACCAGCTGTACTTTCCAGGATGGCCCAGGGTGGCCTTATCCAACTCTCCGGCCCGAGTGCCAAGGACGTTTATCAGGATCAGACGCACGGCCCGGCCAATGGTGGCATTGGCTCGATTGCCTGGCCCAAACACGGAGGTACCACTGTTCATGCCGAGATCGGAGGCGATGGGTCCGTTTACGATCATTAGCACCGCCGCGCCCATCGTGCTTACAGTTGGGCCATGGAGCATGAACTTCTCAGTTGTAATGGCACGAACTGCCGCTGCTACAACTGGCATGTACTCGGGTCGGCAGCCGGCTGCGACGGCGTTGATGGCGGCCTTCTCTGCGGTGACGACTCCACCTTTGACAGGCTCTACGCCAAGGACCTCATCTGCGGCCAATCCGGCTGCGATTAGGAACTCTTCCACTGCCTCGGCAGTTGGGGGGATGATGGGTAACCCATCGCTCCAACCGCGATCGTGAAATAGCTCATTGGCTGCGATGACATCCGCGACCTCAATGGTTTGAGAAGATAGTTGACTCGCCATGCACCCCGCCCATTTGATCAATTGCAGGTACAGAGCATAAGGCCGCAGGTCAGGTTGGTCGAGAAACGACCGGGTTCAGGCGAACAGGCTTTCCAGCAGGTCATCTTCTAATGTTGAACTTGCAAGTTGAGTCACTACAGCCTGGATCTGGCTGTAGTTGTACGGCCTGTTGATGACCACGTCCGTATCTGCGTTCTCATCTGCCAATCGCCCGCTATCAACGTCACTCCACTCCGATATGGCACCGATAAAACGAGGGCGTTTTAGCGAGCCACCCGAAATTGCTCGTAACACCATAAATCCCGACGCATGTGGCATCGCGAGACTGATGAACAGCGCATCAAATCCTCCAGATTGCAGAACGGAGATGCACTTTTCGGCGGATGTAACTCCAATAGCGTCCAACTCAACGTACCCAGCGAGCAACGCCTGAAAAGCTTCTATTTTTTCTTCAGCATCATCGGCGATAACAACTTTTAGAGCGGCTTCTGGAACAAAATCTACCAATTGTTCAGGCTTTCTAATCCACAGCTAATGAGCGATGTGGAACCTCGATTGTGGCCCCACGTTTCGCCCCTGTTCCAAGATTGTCGCTATCCGAGAACAGAATGGACTGTATCGCTTCACTGTCACGGTTCGTATCGAGTGCTGGCTTCTACAGTCACCAAACCGTAACCGACGGTAATCTCCAAAACCATAGTGCCAATGCCCTAGTGATCTGTGGGTCTAGCACATACCCACCCGTGCCAATTCTCGCCAGTACTTGACGGAGCGAAGCTTGAACGAATTCCAGCCTGGGTCGCTGACAGTCGGGTTTACGTTTTGCCGCAACGTTGGTTCCGCCGGCGGCGGCTAATAAATTGGTGATAGTGACAAACGATATTCACAGTCCCCTCATATCGGTTAGGTCCATCCACCACGTGTTCTTCACATCCACTGCTCCAGAGTAGTAGCCAGCTTACTTTTAGGGTTCATGAGGCGAAGAGGTAATGGCAGTGAAACCAATGCCGCTGCCAGGTGAAATTCATCAATCGCCCGACGGGACGTATTTAATTGAAACCAAACGGATTTAAGGAACTTACGGTGAGCGCTTTGTCGCCGTTCTCCAGTACCAGTTTGGGTGCTGAATGATGCGCTACAACGTGGGATATTTTTCGCGTTTGCGGACCCTGTTGTACCTGTCCCCGATCGCTCTCGCAGTCCTGATGTCGGCCTGTGCTTCTGGGGTCTCCGAAGTGCGTGAGGCAAATAACGAATCCGCGTTGAAAGAGGGCTCTGGCGTTCAAACGATCGTCGCTCTCAATGTTCCATCCGATAAGGAGACATCTATCGACGAGGCAGTGAGCGAAGTTCCGGTGGTGCCCGACTCGGTCGACGGTGAGATCGTCGAAAACGTCATCATGACCGGGGACGTCCTCAGGGCGCTCAACCGGTTCGGGATACGGCCGGAGGGGGTGTCCCCATCAATCAAGGCAACGCTGGCCAACTCTGCCTATTACGCCGGGGTAGGCGAGCCAGTGCCAGACGAATACCTCGGTTCACCATCATTGATCTTCATCGTGGATGAGGAAGCCCATGAAGATCTGGACGTGGACGCGCCCAGACCACTGCTGAAAATAGATGGGGTCGGCGGATATGAACCCCAGAGTGTTTCAGTAGGGATCTCAAGCGCCCACCACCGGGAGATGGTGGTGAGTTACGCGCTCAATGGGCCCAATGACGAGCCTCTTGTTGGACCTGACACCAGTTCACTGGAGCTGGTATTTCAAGGTGAATTGGAGAATGAAACAAGCTTCAATGAATTGCATTGGGATCTTCCGCTCGTATACGCGGAGACAGTGCAATCGAGAGACGTTACGGCGGCTTTCTCCGATTCGGACGAATTCCTGCGGAGTCTGATCCAGATCGATGGACTTCACACAGGCGAGGCAGAATTGGCCGAGCAGTCGGTTGCGAGCGACTTCGTGGTGCAGGTCGAGTTGACTGACGAAGGCTCGTCACCGAAATCGATCACCATCCCTTACGGTCAGCGGATAGCGCTAGTAATGCGGAATACGGGAGCTCAAGAGCACCATTTCCACATCCAAGAGCTTGAGACGGACGCCTTGCTCTGGTACGCCAAGCAAGGGACCGTCGTCTCCGGCGAACCCATGACCATGGCCGATCATTCAGACACGGGAACCGCTCCCATTGAGGACATGGGCGACGCGGATGCGGACGATAGCTACTTCATCTCATCCGGAGAACTTGTCAGCCATCATGTCTGCACATCTGATACCGGTATCTGCCCGACCGGCGATTGGGTACATGCCCACGCCAATCCAGGAGATTGGGACCTCATAGTCTTCGTTCCCGCCGATAGAGGAATATTCGAGGCCGTAGATCCGCTGAACCCTGACATCAAAGCGGAAATAGTCGTCTATTGAGGAAGTGAGTTGCAGCCGCCAGCTCGCGCAGGCGGTCAAAGTACTCTGCCCTCCTTCTTCAAGAGCCAAGACGGGCCGCGCCAACACGATTGGTGCGGCCCGTCGAGTTTACTTGTTCGGTTGAGGGGTGACTCTCAGGTACGGTTTCACTGCGGTAATCCCCTTCGGGAACATCTTTTCTGCGTCCTCGTTTGAGACAGTTGGCAGAACTACCACGTCTTCGCCATCACGCCAGTTGGCCGGCGTGGCTACTTTGTGAGAATCCGTGAGTTGCAGTGAGTCCACCACGCGCAGAATCTCAGCGAAGTTCCTTCCAGTTGATGGCGGGTATGTCAGGGTAAGCCGCAGCTTCTTGCTGGGGTCGACTATGAACACCGAGCGCACTGTCGCCGTCGCTTCGTCACCATCCAGCATGTCGTAGGCCGTGGAAACGCTGCGATCGGAATCGGCCACCAGCGGGAAGTTGAGCGCGTGCCCCTGCGTCTCTTCAATATCCTTCGCCCAGCCCATGTGTGAATCTGGTGGATCGACGCTGAGGCCAACGACCTTCACATTCCGCTTGTCCCACTCGGGCTTGAGACCTGATGCTGCGCCAAGTTCAGTAGTGCATACCGGCGTGAAGTCTGCCGGGTGCGAAAAAAGAATGCCCCAGCTATCGCCAAGGTGCTCATAGAAGTCTAGTTTGCCTTCTGTGGAATCTTGCTGGAAATTTGGTACTTGACTGCCGAGTCTGATTGCCATGTGATTTTTCTCTCCCGATTGTTGCGCTCTACTCATCACATACCGCATGTGACTGCGCAATCTCCTATAAAGGAAGGTTATTCATGCACTAACAAATGTCAACCGCCGATAGGCGTGAAGAGGCGCTGACAATATCCCGGCACCATCCCACGGCAGATTGGGCCCGTCACGGTTGATCACGAGTGGCCGTCATCTGGCGCTGAGATCCCGGATCGCCTACCGGCGTCCGGGATGACATGTTTGTGGTGGTTTGTCTCACGCACCCCGCAACCACCGTCATCCCGGAATCGAAGGCCCTGCGGAGATGTCCGGGACCCAGGCACGCGCCCAACATAATCACGCCTCGCCCACATCAGCGCGCCAGGCCATGCCTCACGCACTAGACCCCTTTTGCCCATCAAGCCAGATAAGTTTGCTGAGGTCGAAAGACGGCAACTCACCAGAACCCAAAGGGCTCTTTTCGTAACGTTCAACGCTTCGCTGGCGTTGCAGTATCTGTCGGAGCGCGACTAATATCGGGCTCATCAATTTGTTGGTCATTTCGGAGGTGTCACAGTGGCAATTGTTCAAAGACGAGTGTTTTACGGCAAGGTTGGAACTGCGGGCGCGCTGGTTGAGTGGGCCAATGAGATGTATGGCCTGATCAGCGCCAAGGAGCCGAAACTCACTCAGCGCGTTCTTACAGATCACCAGAGCGGTCGGACAGACCGAATGGTGGTTGAGTTTGAGGCGGAGAGTCTCGCTGCATTGGACGCGATGATTGATAACGTGATGGCCGATCTGGGCAGCGACCCGGCGTTCCAGGCAACGTTTGCGAAGCTGGCTGATCTGATCGATCACGCTGAAGTCGAGCAGTGGACGGTTCATTAGTATCGTAGTGGACCGCGCTCCACGTTGATGGGAATTAGAAGTGAAGATGGGCGGGTTTCAAACCTGCCCATCTTCACTTCACACCTGCCCCCACCTACTAGCTTCGCTGCGTCATCCCGGAATCGAAGGCTCAGCGGAGATGCCCGGGACACATGGATGCGTGCACTGAGATAGACCCTGACTGTGGACGTACCAATATCCGTTATCGCGTATCGGCGTCCTCGATGACGATGTTCGCCATCCCACCTCATGCAAACCAAATGGCGTGAGCGAGTTAACTACCCCCACACCCACTCGCCCTCCAACAATCTTCCGAAATCACACAAAACGCGTATCGGGTGACTATTGGGGATTTAGGACCCGAATCTGAATAATGGTGGCGAAGTCGATGAGTAATCGGGCTCGCTGGTGTTTCCTTGTCGGTCCGGTGGAGTTCGCGATGCAGGTGCCGAGATGCCGCTACGACGAAACTCCGGGGGCCAACGCGGACGCCAAACAGACCTTCGTCCCACGATGGGTCGGGTTCTGGGCGCTATGTTCTCAATGCTGGGTCCGGCTGGACCGGAAGGCATGAGAGTGCTGGATCTGTTCGCAGGTTCCGGTGCGCTGGGCATTGAGGCGTTGCTAAGAGGCGCCGATTACAGCGACTTCGTTGAGATTGATGCGAAACGCTGCAGTGCAATAAAGCAGGAACTGGAAAGGCTGGGGTTCGGAGACAAAGGAAACGTCCATCGTGGAAAGGCGGAATCGTCGTGGGAGCGCCTCAAAGGCAATTACGATTTGATCTTTATAGATCCGCCGTACAAGTCCCAGGCATATGAGCCCGTGCTTGACCACATTGGATCAGACCCCGATCTCACAACCGAAAACGCCATCGTCTTTGCGGAGCACAGCAGCAAGGCATCATTGGAAGACAGATACGGGAGACTAAATAAGTCGACAGAGCGGAAATATGGAGACACAGGACTGAGCGTCTTCACCGTCCAATCTAACGACGATTAGTAAGTTGGCAAGTCAGATTCACAGAGCAGTATTTCCGGGCACATTTGATCCCGCCACGAACGGTCACGTGGACGTTGCTGTCCGCGCCGCTCACCTGTTTGACGAAGTTGTGATTGGCGTCTATGAATCGCCGCCGAAAACGTTGCTGTTCAACACCGAAGAGCGCATTGAACTATTCGCCGAGGCGGTGTCAGGCACGGCAAACATCAGGGTCATGCCGTTCAGCGGTCTGGCCGTGCAATTTGCGGAGAGTATCGATTCAGGGGTACTCGTCAGAGGCCTACGTATCGGTCTCGATTTTGAACACGAGCGCGAAATGGCGCTTGTATGGAGGAAGCTGGCGCCAGAGATTGAGGTGGTGATGTTGATCTCTTCCCTCGTCAATCAGTACGTCAGCTCCACCAGAGTCAAGGAAATCGCGAGTCTGGGAGCCGATGTCTCAAGTTTCGTCCCGGCTCACGTTGAAAAAGCGCTGCTTGAACGATTGGCGCAGGCGAATAGCTAGTCCAGGAAATGGGAGACAACTGTCTCCAGATAAATAAGGTTCCATTAGTGGTTACGGAACGAGGGGGAAGTATGAGCATATCTGAACTTGTTGATCAGCTGGAGGCCGAGTTTGTTGGGGGGAATCGACTCCCTGGAACGTCACGTCGGCTGGTCAATATCGATGACACGTCACGGCTAATTGAAACTCTGCGCACGCAGTTGCCAGAAGAGATCGCCGAAGCGCAGGGCATCATTCGTCAGAAAGAGGGAATCCTCAAGCAGGCTGAACTCGAAGCCCGACGGATGCGCCAGTACGCAGACGAAGAGGCGACGACTATTCGAGAGACTGCGGAAGAGAAGTCGACCGCAGCGATGGAAGCCGCCCAGCAGCAGTCCATCCGAATGATTGAGGAGACGGAAGTCTTCCACGCCGCCGAGCGGACCGCCGAAGAGATCATCGCAAGAGCTGAAGAGAAGGCCCGAGCGATCATCGATGTGGCCGAGGAAGAGGCCGGCAGCAGAATTGCCGAAGCCGACGCCAAGATTGGTCGAGAAATTGCAGCGGCAGACGCTGAGGTTCGGAATCGTCGCGAAGGGGCCGATGAGTACTCTCGAGAGCGCTTGTTTGCTCTAGAACAGCACCTCGCCGACATTCTTGGTCAAGTACGCAAGGGCATCGACGTTCTAGATCCCGATCTCACGCTCGCAAACTAGATAGTTACCAGGCAGACAGGGCCCGGTTTTAAACCTGGCCCTGTCCTGTCGCGACCGAAAAGAACAGACTCTGCTCAGCCTCGTTCCTTGCTGTCGTAAGCAGCAATGATGTAAGGATGCTCCGGGTCGTAGTGAGTCAGGGTGTCCGGGTTGTCTACACGTCCGGCAGGCCTGATGTCCTCGCCAACAATTCCTGTAGCCTCATCGCCAATATCGCGTCGGCACAAGTCTAGTTTGGCCGTTAGCGCCGCTACTACTTCAGGGTGAGCATCGAACAGGTTCCTGGTCTCCCCGATATCCGACGCGAGATCGTAAAGCTCTTGAATCTCCTCATCACCCTTCCGAACGTGGAGCTTCCACTTACCGTCCCGAACCGCCTCCAGGCTGTTCTGTTTATAGTAGAAAAACTCGTCGCGTGGGGAGCCCGAGGCCTGATCAGCAAACATCAGTGGCCTGATGTCCTTACCGTCGATGGTTCTGTCCGTCGGGACGTCCGCGCCGCCAAGTGCAGCCAGTGTTGGATACAGGTCTATGGCGGAACTCAGCTCATTGCACTCCCCGCCAGCGGAAATAGCGGATGGCCAACGCATGATGCACGGCACACGTTGGCCGCCTTCCCACGTAGTTCCCTTTTGGCCGCGCAGCGCGCCGTTGCTTCCGCCCTGGCCGGCAAGTCTTGAACCGTTATCGCTCGTGAAAATGATCAGCGTGTTCTCGTCCAGCCCCAGTTGCTTCAGTTCATCCATGATCACGCTGGTTGCCCAATCAATACTGGCAACCGCCGCGCCGTAGGCGCCGTTCTCAGACTCTTTGATGAATCGATCTGGCGCGTACAGCGGAAGATGAACGTGCATGTGTGCGAGGTAGAGGAAAAACGGACTCGCTGCGTTGTCCCGAATGAACCGAACTGATTCCTCCACGTACCGTTCCGTGAGAGCGCTCTGGTCTGGTTGTTCCTGAATCACCTTTTCATCTCGAAGCAGAGGCAGAGGCGGCAGGCCACGGCGCATTGCAGCAGCCTCTGGACTGGCGGACTCATCGTCAATCTGAATGCCCATATCGTTGCTGTATGGCAACCCGTAGTAGCTATCGAATCCATGTCTGGTCGGGAGGAACTCTTCCTGATCTCCGCAATGCCACTTGCCCACGAGCTTGGTCGCATATCCGGCATCCTTCAACAGCCGCGCGATGGTGATCTCCTGTGGATTCAAGCCAATCCCGTCACCCGGGAAGAGCACCACGCGCCCATCGAATGCCCCAAAACCAACCCGTGGTGGGTAGCAACCGGTCATCATTGCCGCCCTCGACGGCGAGCACACGGGCGAAGCCATGTAGAAATCGGTGAACCGCATACCTTCCTCGGCCATTCGGTCGAGGGCAGGCGTGCGGTTGATTTTCGATCCGTAGCTACCGAGATCTCCATAGCCAAGATCATCACAGTTGATGAGGATGACGTTTGGCTTTAGCGGCGTCTTGGCCATATGTCCCAACCTCTCTACGGCTTCACCATTGTTCCGTCAGCGCGGCGCGGAGTGTCCCATGCGCCGCCAAACTCTCGCTCCTTGAACGGATACTTGGCGGCCAACTCCTCATCGAGATCGATACCCAGACCAGGCTTGTCATTGCTCCACATGTGGCCATCATGAACCTCTGGACAGCCCGGGAAGACTTCCTTAGTCCTGTCTTTGAAGATTGCGTACTCCTGGATTCCAAAGTTCCAGACGTTCAGGTCAATGGCGAGGTTCGCAGCGTGACCAACCGGAGATGTGTCACCGGGTCCGTGCCACGCTGTCCGGACGTTGAACGCCTCACACAGCGCCGCGAGTTTCTTCGCCGGGGTGATGCCGCCAATCTGCGAAATGTGAACCCGCATGAAGTCGATCAGGCGATCTTTCACCATTGGGATCATCTCGTGCGGACTGTTGTAGAGCTCACCCATCGCGATCGGTGTGGCGCACTGCTCTCGCACCATGCGGAAGTACTCGTTATCTTCCGGTGAGAACAGATCTTCCAGGAAGAACAGATCGAACTGCTCAACGTCCTTGGCGAACTTGACGCCAAGGATCGGTGGGATGCGCTCGTGAACGTCGTGCAGCATCTCGAAGTCCCAACCAACCTTGTTACGCACGTGGTCAAACAGATTCAGCGCGTTGCGAATATACGGCTTGGGCTCAAAGATGCCGCCGGGGTGGGCGTAACGCTTGTTCGGATCGAACTCACGTACCCGGTTTGTTACCCACCTTGGCCCCAGATACTCTGCTGGCTTTCCTGAATTTTCATCGGCTCTGGAAGACCCCTTACCAGCTCCGTAGTTGGAGGTCAGGCCGGGCGTCTCCATCTGAACACGAACGTTGTGGAAGCCCTGCTCAATGAATGCGTGAATTTGGTCTTCAATCGCCACCACATCGGAGCCCGATGCATGTACGTACACGCCAGCAGCGTCACGGGCCTTCCCGCCAAGCAGATCGTAGACCGGCATATTGGCCATCTTGCCCTTTATGTCCCAGAGGGCCTGATCGACGCCACTGAGAGCGTTGTTCAGGACCGGTCCGTTGCGCCAGTAAGACGACACATACGACGACTGCCAGATGTCCTCAATGTCTGCAACGTCACGCCCAATGAGAAATGGCGCGAGATAGTCCTCAACCGCAGCTTTCACCGTGCTGGGACGCTGGGTAAACGTGGCACAACCAATGCCATATAACTCGGGCTCGCTGGTATCGATTTTCACGATGACGAGCCGAATATCATCCGGCTCCGTAAGGATGACGCGGATGTCGCGAATAGTGACGTTGCTCATATCTGTCCTGCGTGAGTTCGGGTGTGTAATTGGTGCGGTCGCAATTGTACGCGTGCCCAGAGAGGCACGTGGATGCTTGGATCGGCTGAGCATGCCTGCCACCAGATCAGTCCGGGACAGCATGGAAGGCTGACGTTTGTTCTGGGAGCGCGCTCGCCGCGTCCGGGACTGTGCAATTTGAACTGGCTGGAGTCCATTACCAGGATAGCGACGCCGAACATTCCATTCAGAAGGTAGCGCCGGGGAGAATCGGAGATTGAAATCGACTCTTCCTTGACTACACTCCTCGTCGGGGTGAGAATCGGCGGCCCAACGCAGTCTCAGGTTTAAAGGACAACGAATGCTGTACGAACTTCGGGTATATGAATGCAATCCGGGGATGCTGCCCGCGATCGTTAAGCGATTCGGTGACCACACGGTTGCACTGTTCGAGAAGCACGGGATCAAGAACATTGGTTACTGGACAACAGAGGTTGGCGAAAGCAACCAGGAGTTGACGTATATGGTCGCGTTTGAAGATGCCGGTCAACGCCAGGAAGCGTGGGCCAACTTCCGTGCTGACCCTGACTGGCCGGGCATAGTGGAAGAATCTCATCGAAATGGCATCATCGTAAAGAACGTCCGGAACCAACTGCTCACACCCACCTCCTACTCCCCGCTTCAGTAACGCAATTCCACCGCCAACGAGATATATGGAGATCAAATCATGCCCGTGATGTCAAAGCTCAAAGCGATTTCGGGTTCCGCTGAAATCGTAGGCGTGGCCGAGTCAGATCGACTTGGCAAGTTACCTAACAGGTCGGCCTTGCAGTTGCATGCGGAGGCCGCTGACAACGCTCTGGCTGACGCTGGGATACCTATGAGCGATGTGGATGGATTTCTTACCGCCGGATACTCCACTTACGACGTTGCTGAGTACCTGGGCATTGAGCCACGCTTCACAGACAGCACAATCGTGGGTGGGTCGTCTTTCGTGATCCACATAGCGCACGCAATGGCCGCCATCCAGGCCGGGTACTGTGAAGTTGCTCTCATCACCCACGGCCAGTCTGGACGTTCTGACCGAGCGCGTGCAGCGATGAACCGGGGTCTCCCGGCAGCGCAGTACGAAGCACCATATGGCATCCTGGGACCGCCTGTCTCCTACTCAATGGCCGCCCGCCGATATATGCACGAGTACGGCGAAGACCGAACCCGACAGGCGCTGGCTGAGATCGCCGTTTCCACTCGCAAGTGGGCCAATATGAATGAGATGGCCTACATGCACGATGAAACCATGTCCTTTGACGACTATCACAACTCACGCTGGATCTCCTGGCCGTTCCATCTATTTGATTGCTGCCTCGTTACGGACGCAGGTGCAGCCATAGTGGTCACCACTCCGGAACGGGCGAAGAACGCCCGCAAAGGCGGAGTGAAGGTGTTGGGCGTGGGCGAGGGTCACGATCACTCGATGATCTCCCAGATGCAGGACCTCACGCTGCCGTTTGGCCGCCATACGGGTCCTCAGGCGCTTGAGATGGCAGGGATCACACACAGCGATCTCGACCTGACGATGATCTATGACTCGTTCACCTACACGGTGCTTGTCACGCTGGAGAGCCTTGGATTCTGTGGGCCCGGCGAAGGGCCGGACTTCGTAGCAGACCAGCGCACCGCCCCCGGCGGAGACTTCCCGCTCAACACTAACGGCGGCGGCCTCTCCTACACCCACCCGGGCATGTACGGAATATTCACCGTCATTGAAGCCGTTCGCCAGCTCCGAGGTGAGACCGGAGAGCGGCAAATCAAGAATCGCAATCTAGCGATGGCCCACGGCACCGGCGGCAATCTCTCATCAACCGGCACCGTAATTCTTTCGAGGGACTAATCATGACCGAATACGCGAAACCCATCCCCGTCCCACAGCCCGAGTCCGAACGCTACTGGGAAGCCGCACGGCGTGAGGAACTCTGGCTGCGCAGCTGCCTGGACTGTAAGCAGGCCTACTTTTACCCGCGGGATATTTGCCCGAACTGCCACTCCCGGAATACCGATTGGATTCGATCATCCGGCAAAGGCACCATCTACACCTTCGCAATCGTCCATCGTGCGCCGCATCCGGGCTTCGGTCCAGACGCGCCATACATCACAGCGATTGTAGAGCTGGATGATGGGCCCAGGATTCCAACCAACATCGTTGGTGTTGATCCCAAGCCTGAGAACCTCGATATAGGGATGCCGGTCCAGGTGGTCTTTGAGAAGATCACGGACGAGATCACGCTGCCGAAGTTCAAGCTGGCATAGGCTCTCGATGAGCGGCGGTATCGTTGAAATTGGAGCGGTAACGGTCGATGTCAACGATCTTGAACGGGAGGCCGAGTTCTGGCGCGCTATGATCGGTGAGGAACCGGGGCCAGCGCGAGGCGGCGGTGGATGGCTCACTATCGGAAATATTTCCGATGGCGTGCTCATGGCACTTCAGAAGGTACCGGAACCCAAAACCATCAAGGACCGGATCCACTTCGACTTCCAAGTGGACGATGTGGATGAGGCAATCACACGCATCATCGAATTGGGTGGCACTCAGCTCAGCGAGCCACGTGCAGGCGGCGGTGTGACGATGGCAGACCCTGAGGGCAACGAGTTCTGCATTGGCTCATTCCGGCGGAACAAAGAAGGCGTGAGACGGCCTCTTTAGCTCCGTCGGTGTTCGGCACCGGGACCTCGCAGCCTTCAGTTTCAGCGGATGGACCGTCGATCAGATTCGAGCCATCCACGATTGAGTTGCCGACGTTGAATTTATCCAGAACGGTTCGCGTTGTTGCTTATGGAGTTGAGGCCGTAACTATCGGCGTATAGATAGCCATTTCCTATTTGAAGATTGGAATTATTTTTGATAATGGCGTATTGTCGTATTCAGCGGACGATTCTATAAGTCGACAATCAGGCGCTGCTACCACACTGGAGCATTCCCTTGATGGATAGAGGATGGACAAAAACCTGCCTCACTCGAGTCAGCCGTTGGCTCATTGCCCCGTTCGTAGTTTTCATCGCGATCGCCGCCTGCTCAGGATCAAACTCACCTCCACCGCCCACAGCCATCATTGCCGGTGGCGTACCGAGTCTGATCCGACAGCTTAGCGTCATGCCGCCCGAGGAAGCAGCAGCGTTAGCATCGGATTACAGAGGAACGTCAATTGCGGTATCCATTTTCACAGACCGCGAACATCGAACGGCTGAAACCCTGGATTCCATTATTAGATTTATTGAAGATGCGGGAGGTGAAGTCTTTTATAGTGAAAACGTCCCTAACTTTGGTTTCGTGTATGTGCCAATCCATCGAATAAATGAGCTCGCAACGCTGGCTGGAATCCTTAGAATCCAACTGCCGACGCCGATATCTCCGGGCTAGTCCCACAGGCAAGACGAAACCGGCAATTTCGTAGACATTGATGCGAATGGAGAGGTGGACACGATCGATGTAAACGTGGCGCTCGGTAATTACGGAGTCACTGAACCGGTCCTCTGGCCTACGCCCTGATCAACATTGCAGGGTCAACATGACTGGCGGCCACATGGTCGCCAGTTTTAGTATGTGTGCGACTCGCGCCATTCACCCACTGGAGCACATGCATTGAAAATCACAAAGGTTGAACCGCTATTTCTGGACAAGTTCCTGCTGGTGCAGGTTCGTACCGATGAGGGCATCATTGGGCTTGGCGAGTCTGGCGCGTGGGGGTTTCTGGAGGCGTCCGGGGCTGCGATTGAGAAGTTCGGTCGATACCTCATCGGCAAAGACCCGATGTTGATTGAGCATCACTGGCAGTACATATACCGGTTCAGCCACTTTCGTGTGAATTCAGCAATTCGCGATCACCTACATAACTGAGCCACTGTTCCACCGCGCTTCAATACACGCCGCGTCATACAGTAAACCGGAGGATATGGCACTGCGGAGTGACGATGGCAGACCCGGAGGGCAATGAGTTCTGCATTGGCTCATTCCGGCGGAACAAAGAGGGCGTAAGGCGGCCTCTTTAGCTCCCTCGGTGTTCGGCTGATCGGGACTGGAAACTCAGTCGGTTGAAATAACCGCTCGGCGGTGTGTGCCGGCGCCAATCTGCTTGTCGCCCTCAAACGCGGATACGTCCAATGAGATCTTGACGCCGTCAATGCCGGTCACCGTGGCCTTAGCTGTCACCGTTGCTCCGATGGCAGTTGGTGCAAAATGCTTTACGTCGACGTGGAATCCAACTGTCGCATTGCCGGTGGGCAAGTTTGGGTCGATCGCTTCGATAGCCGCTTGCTCCATGAGCATGATCATTGACGGCGTTGAGAGGACATCGCCATCTGGCTTCCCAGTGCGGTTGATGGTGTGCTGTGCTTCCACGATGCTGGACAACTCGGCGCTCATACCTTCTGAAATCGTCATATCTGACATGGCTTATATCCCCATTGCTGTGTAGCCGGCATCCACCGGGATCACTGCACCCGTGATGCCGGAAGAGAGATCACTCAATAAGAACAGGGCCGTGTTGGCTACCTCGTCATGAGTGATGTTACGACCAAGCGGTGACCGTTCTTCAAACGCCTTTCGCATGGTGTTGAAACCGGGGATTGAGCGGGCAGCCAATGTGGCCAGTGGACCAGCAGATATTGCGTTTACCCTGACGCCTTTTGGGCCAAACTCATTGGCAAGTTGTCCTACCTCGTTTTCCAACGCTGCCTTCGCAGTGCCCATGATGTTGTAGCCGGGGTAGACCCGTCCTGCAGCATCAAAACTCAAGGTAACGACAGAGCCGCCCTCCTCTGGCATGTACGGAACTGCTTCTGCAGTGACCGGGATGAGCGTGTAGGCACTGGCTTCCAGCGCGGTCCGGAAGCCCTGGGGGGTGACTGCGGAGAAGTTACCTCCCAGATCATCACGGTCAGCGAATGCGATGCAGTGAACGACGATGTCCACCTTGCCCATGCGGGCGGCGGCCTGCGCGTAGACCTTCTTGACCTGTTCAGGGTCGGTAGCATCACACTCAACCAGCAATGGGTTGTCAAGTGAAGCCGCTGTCTTCTCAACGGAACTCTTCATTCTGTCGTTCAGGTAAGTAAATGCCAGCTCGGCTCCAGCGTCTACCAGCTTCTGCGATATCGCCCAGGCGATGGATCGCTGGTTTGCGACGCCGAAGACGACGCCTTTTTTTCCGGAAAGATCAATTGATGCCATATGAAAGAAGTATGTCCTCTGGTGCGGATTATCCGCCATTGCTTCTGGTGCCTGTACAGCGGAAATAACGATATCACTGGTGCATGATTCCAAGGTTATGCCCAGATCACGTGAGGCACATGCTAGACTCCGCGGTGCGTGCTGGGGACTGTTAACGGGGTCTTGCGACTGGTATGCAAGAGGGGCTAGATGCTGATTTTTCTGCGCCGCATCATTGCGGTGGTTCTGATGGTAGTGTTCTTTGCGTTATTCTTGGCCACGCTTTTAATAGGGCAGGTTCAGAACACCATTGGCAACCCCGCTCAACTTAAAACCGAGCTAATCCAGAGCGATATTTACAACTTCGTCTATGACGATCTTGCCATTCCGCTAATTGCTGATGCTCTGGAAAATCCTGAAGATTTTTTGAACGATGACCTCGCTGATCTTGAGATAAGGCCGGATGAGGATGCTGAGCAGATTGTTGGACTGCTGCGCGATTTCTTGCCCCCAGAAGAACTCCAATGGCGGATTGAACACGTTATTGATGAGTTCATTCCTTACATAACCGGTGATACTGATGAATTTGCTATTCAACTTCAGCTTGAAGCCCGAGTGGAAGAGTGGCCAAATCTATTGCAGGGCAGGCTGGACGCGCTACAGGTTGGCGAACGCCTGACGGACGCCGTACTAGCCCCCGCGCTTGAAGACGCTCTTAAGTCACTTTCGGATCAGGGTCTAGAGCTGACGATCACGAGCGAACGGGCGATTGAGATCGCTCAAGACATCGCCCCCCCAGACTGGATTGAGACCCAGGTTGTAGCAGCATCGCGGGCTGTAGCCGACTATCTGACGCGCACAGACGAAGAGTTCACGATCACAATCCAGTTCTCCGACCGTGTTCCACGTGTGACACAGGCGCTGAAGGATGTACTGGACGAAGCAAACGCCGAGGGATTCCTGTTCGATGAATTGATTGAGCCAGAACTCAAAAAAGCTCTGGGCTCTTTCACAGAGGTCTCACACGGAATTGAGATATCCGATCAGGACATCAAGAACGCTATTGAAGCAGTTGCGCCCGCGCCCTGGGTAAGAGAGCAGCGCAATAACATTATCGATAACGTTTCTGCCTACATATCTTCAGAGAGCGACTCGCTGGCAATTGAGGTCGACCTTGAAGAGCGCGCAGCGACCGCTGCCAGTGAATTGATTGATCTGGCCGTCCAAAAGTTGACCACGCTGATTGACGACATTCCCGCTTGTACATCTGTCTCCGCGGCGCTTACGGCTGCAAGTGATATTCAACTGGGGTCATTCCCTTCATGCGTTCCCGGGGGAGTCAGCGGATCTCTCCTGATCAACACTCTTGCGGCTCCGTTTGAGGATGAGATTCAGAATCTAATCGTCAGTCAGATCCCTGCCTCATTTACGTTTACGGAAGATGATCTGACCCAATTGGTGGGTGATTCGTCAATTGAAACGATCAACGACATCCGCCGTTGGGTTTCCGATGGATTTACTTACACAGAGTCAGACCTTCGACTGGATATCGCCGAGCAGAACTCAGACTTCACGCTGGATGATCTCGAGGTAATCAGGGACAACCTTGACGACGATAAGGTCTTCACTCAGGTCGACTTTACGGAGCGGGTTCTTCAGGGACGGGCCTCACAGCAGGCCAATTTCGATAGGATCAGGGATGGGATAGGGCGAGGCCGGGACCTATGGATGCTTGTGTTTATCCTGCCGGGCTTCGTGCTGCTCCTCATAGCGTTCCTGGGTGGCCGAAACTGGGGCTCACGATTGAGGTGGGCAATGTTCCCGGTGCTGATCTCCGGAGTAGCGATCTGGGTAGCCACAGCCCCCGTATATGACAGGTTCGCCGCAGACGGGATTGATGAACTGATCGTTACGGCCACGAAGGATCTGGATCGCCAGTCGACGATCGATCTTGTTATTGTGGCCATCAACCGCGGCGTTGAAATTGCCGAACGTTGGAAAGACGATTTTGGCAGCAAGGCCCTTCAGTTCGCAATCGGCGCCGGAGTCATCTTTGTCTTGTCCATATTGTTGGGAAAGATCATGGGCGGTAAGCCAAAGAGAAAGCCACGGGGGCCAGTTGGGAAAGCCGCAAAGGTCAACGCTAGACGAGAATCTGTATTGGATGAGTTGAGAAATGATACAGAGACCACGCGGCTTGAAGTGATCCCGGATGATCCAGACTAAGCGGACTCCTAACAGAGCTTCCCGTTGGTGGGCATGGTCCTTGATGTCCCAACGTGGGAGAGGCCTAAGGCCGCATTGGGTGTGAGGGTTTTCCACCCGTCGCTATGGGCTTTGGCGCGTTGTGGTGACAGCGTCCGTTTGCAAAACTTGATTGATAAGCGATATCAATCTGAGTAAGAGCAAGAACTTCACCCGCATCAATGCGGATGGGATTCTGTGTTCACTCCACCCGGTGCATCGCCACCGGAATCAACTGAGGAACTGCCACCCCCATGGGCAAAATTCTGATCGCAGACGACGAACCTGGCATCCGCGAATCTCTGTCGCGGCTTCTTCAAGCCGATGGTCACGAAGTGATCGAGGCTGAAGATGGCGTCGCTGCGCTTGAGTTGATTACCTCCGATAAGCCCGATGTCTTATTACTAGACAACGTGATGCCCAAAAAGGATGGCATCCAGGTGCTCGAGGAGCTTCGCAAACACCCCGCCACGGCAAACCTCCCGGTAATCATGGTCACCGTGAAAGGTGCGCCCAAGGACCGAGACTCAGCGGTCAATCTAGGTGTGGTGGATTACATCAATAAGCCCTGGATGGATGGCGAGATTGAGCTCCGGGTTAAGTGGGCGCTCAAAGGCGCTGGGATGGTTCCAGCCGTCCCGTGGGATCAATCAACAGCCGAAGGTGTTGATAGGGGATCAACTGACGTCAACCGACGTAAAAACAACTCCCCCGGCACGAGCGAGAGTGGACCATCTCAGACAGACGAGGACAAAGGTCATGTTGGGCGTACTTCAGGCGCAACAGACGTCATAACGCCGCTTGAAGGCGGGCGTGTAATGTCCGGCGATGGGCGCATCCGCGTTGATCTCCCTGCGGGCGCAGTGCCTGAGTCGATGGCTCTTGACGCCCAACGGGTATCAGAAGACGAGCCTGTCATTCCCGCCACTCTCCGCCTCAAGATGGGCAAGACGATAGCCGACCTGACCTTCACCGACCGCACCGGTGCTCCGGTGGAAGGTGTAGAGCTGGACAAGCCAGCGAAGATCTCAATTAAATACTCCGAAGCTGATCTGCAGGAAGGTTCAGAAAAGGACCTCAAGATCAAGAAGCTCAACCACGAAACTGGTCGCTGGGTGGGCATGAAATCTGAAGTTGACTCAAATACCGGAGAGGTTTCCACCGAAGAGAAACAGTGGGCCAAACCTCCCGACCGTGGAGATGCAACTGTTCTCGTCGTTGATATCGATGAAGAAGAGATGAGCAAAATCCAGTTGGCGTTGGAGATGTCTGGATATATCGTCCTCAAGGAAGATCGCGGCGAAGTAGTTGGCAAACGAGTCGTCAGCGAGAAACCCGATGTGGTGTTGCTGGACACAGACATGCCTCGCCGGGATGGTTATCAACTGCTTCGGGAGCTAAAGGGCAATCCTGAAACTCGGATGACTTCAATAATCATGACCAGCGCCACTGCGGACCAGGACGGATATGCCGCAGCCATGACCCTTGGCGCCCGGGATCTGATCATTAAGCCCTGGCACACCGGTGATCTCCAGAACAGAGTGCTCCGCGCCTTCAAGGCATCACGCGCTCGGGCGGCTCAGGCCGAACGAGCCGTGCTGCGTGCAAAACGGCGATTAGGTGTTGGTGTTAGCCCATCTCAAAGAGCAGCCGGCCGCTCTGGATCATCAAATCGATCGAGCCGGAGACAATCACCGGCTGGCCAAACTCAACGCGCCAGAAGTAAATCAACTGAAGCTGCATAAGTAAGAACGGGGGCATTGGGCAAAGTTCTGGGGCTGGGACCTGCCTACACAAATATGGGGAGAATCCTGGTTGCAGATGACAACCCGGAAGTCAGGGACGCTATTGGGCGTCTCCTGGAAGCCGAGGGCCACACTGTTCTCTATGCGGAGGACGGCCCATCAACGCTAAGCGAAGTCCGGACGCAGAAGCCGGATATCCTGCTACTTGATCTGGAAATGCCAGAGATGGGTGGTCTGGAGGTCCTACAACTGATCCGTGAGGACCCTTCGGTGATGACCACATCGGTCATCATTGTGTCTGTGCGCGGCCGCGCGTCTGACCGAGACCGGGCAGAAGAGCTTGACGTTACGGACTACATCCTGAAGCCGTGGCAGGATGGCGAAATTGAGATGCGCGTCAAGTTCGCTATGGGTTCGTTGGATAAAACACGAATAATTATCGACCCTGATGGCGAGCGAACTCCTGATCCCACCCCGGCTGCAAGCAGCGACCCCGATCTGTCAATCTTCCTTGAGGATGATGATCCGGACGAAGATGACGATGGTTCATCAACAAATGTCGAGCCTGAGGCCCCTCGTCCAGAGGCAGCTATCGAGGGAGAATCATCAAGTGGACGTGGTGTCTTCGTCCCAAGTAAAAAAGACACCGGCAATGAGAAAAAGATCATCAGCTTTGCTCCAACTGGCAGGTTCAAGGTGCCAGATATTATCCCGATCGCGATAATTCCTCCTCCTGATGATCCCGACTCGGCGCTTATTCTCGTGGTTGAAGATGAAGAGTATGCCCGTTTGCCGCTTGTCGACTGCATGCAGAGGGCAGGATTCCGAACGATTGAGGCGTCTGACGGCGCCAAAGTTGAAAAGATTGTCATGGAGCACAAGCCTGATGTGGTGCTCCTTGACCTGACATTGCCAAGGATGAATGGGATTCAGGTATTGCGAACAATCAAGGGCAATGGTGAGATTCGCAAAACCTCTGTGATCATGGTCACTGGAAACACGGACCGAGACATAATTGAAAACTGCATGAGCATTGGCGCCCGTGATTTCGTTCCAAAGCCATGGCACGCCGGAGATATCCAGCATCGCGTAAAACGAGCGGTAAAGTCAGCAAGAGCGCTCAGTGCCCAGATCGAACGTGCCCATGACCGGGCGGTGGGCAGGTCAAAGAGGCGGAAGGCAAGGCGTTCCGCATAGCTTCTGCCTGATTTGACTCCGTGGCCTGAGACCGTCACGATCTTCCCACCATGAAGATCAAACACATACGAGTTGTCGAACTGGATATTCCAGCCATTGAGCCGCGCACCAAAGAGCGTCGGCCAAGCTGGAATGAGGAAGCGCCACGCGGGTCACCAATGGGCATGTACCCGGAGTGGCGAGATGCCGTGCCCGCTGAAATACCCGGATTCGGTGGTCGGCCAGTCTGGGTGCAAGTGGTGGCCGATGACGGGACCTGGGGACTTGGCCGGTGCAGCTTTGGCGAGCCCGTAGAAGCCCTCATCTCCACCCACTTCGCTCCCCTTCTCGAGGGTCGTGATGCGCTCGCTACCGAGTATCTGAACGACTTAATGTGGCGTTCAACAAAGCGATTTGGCTCGCTGGGACTGTCAGCCGTGGCAATGAGCGGCATCGACATCGCTCTCTGGGATCTCAAAGGCAAGGTTCTGAACCAACCGGTGTGGCGGCTCATTGGCGGTCCAAGCCGCGACTCCGTACACCTCTACGCTACTGGCGACGATCTCGATTGGTCGCAGGAGTTGGGCTTCACCGCATTCAAAATTACCAACCCTGCCCACTACGAAATGGGTATTGAAGGCCTCAATCTGGTCGAGGAAAAAGTGGCAACGGCGCGAGATGCCGTTGGCCGTAATCGTGAACTGATGATCAACCCCGTGATGTCTTACGACGTGGAGTTCACCATCCGGCTGGCTGAGCGGCTACGACCGTACGAGTTGAGATGGCTTGAGGAGCCGCTAATCCCGGAGGACATTGAGGGGCACATTCAGCTTAAGAAAGCCATCACATGGATACCCATCGCCACCGGTGAAGATCATCACACGCGAATCCCGTTCCGCCAGCTCATAGAGCATCGGGCGGTAGACGTGATCCAGCCTGATCTCAGCTGGTGCGGCGGTCTGTCTGAGGCGATCAAGATCTACACTCTGGCTCAGGCATTTGGCATCAAGACCGTTCCACACGGTGGGGCGAATACTCCTTGGGGACAGCACTTCGCATATGCAATGCCTGAGTCGTCGATGGCTGAGTACTGGCTTGGCACGGCGCCCGGAATCCCTCTCGATGAAGTTCGACCGATTCCCGGAATGTCGATGCCGGTGAACGGCGAGGTGACGCCGACGGATGCTCCGGGATTCGGCATGGAAATCCTAGATTCTCAGATCATCCCCAGAGCGTGAACTCAGTGAAGTCCGATCCTCAACGGTGCGGATAGACACCGGCTGAACCGACTGTCGGGTTGCAGCCGCGAAGATCGCCAGTACCGCAATCAGAATGAGGCCGAGCATTGATGGTCCAATCCTCAGGCCGGCGGCCTCAATACCGCCCAGTTGGACGGTGCTCGTGGGCGTCGAAAAAAGAGCCAACTCAGATCGTTTTGCAACAAACCGATTAGCGGCGGCCTCGACAAACGAGACCGTGGTGGAATCGTTGTGATCCCTCGCAAGGAACGTGATCGTCCGGCCGTTCTCCGATATCTGGGTGGAGAAGGGGGCCTTGAATTCAAATGCCACATGGTCGATTTCGTTGCTCAGGAAGCTGCCATCTGACTGTGTCGTAACCGTCTGAATCCTGGTCTCGGATATAGACGGAGTCGGAATGTTCAAGCGGCTATCGAACGTGATGGACATTTGAGATTCAAAATAGTTGACGTCGGACGAGCTGTTCAAAGAGGTCAGCAGAAGAGCAATGGCCATGGCGGCCAGTGGAAAC
The DNA here is from genome assembly GCA_013204555.1 of Chloroflexota bacterium. GTDB lineage: Bacteria > Chloroflexota > Dehalococcoidia > Lucifugimonadales > Lucifugimonadaceae > UBA1151. Next base: position 26,028 of record JABMNO010000081.1, read on the forward strand.
GCTAAGCCAATGAACGGTTTTTGATTTTTGAACAGGCGCTGTGCCACTGACATCGGAGGCTCCCCGGTTTGCCCACATCATGAAGTATCGGTAGGTAAATCGTCGTCCGTACGCCAACGGGCTACTAGGAGGGTTACGGCGCGCAGTATCTGTGGGGTATCACCCATGGGGAGGGACCAACCAGCAACAGCAAGAGGGGTGTGCGAACATACCGCACCTGATAGCAATCTCATAAATCGCTCAACCCCACCGGAGACCACGAAATGAAGATCACAGACATCAAGCCATATCCAATCTGGGTTGGACGACGAAATCAGATGCTAGTGAAGGTAGAGACCGATTCAGGCATCTACGGATGGGGCGAGTCTGGGCTTTCAGGCAGAGAACTGGCGGTAGATGGCGCTGTGAAGCACTACGCCAATTTCCTTGTTGGCCGCGATCCAATGAAGATTGGCGCCGCATGGCAAGAGATGTACCGAAGTCAATATTTCGAGGGAGGCAGGGTTCTCACTGCCGCGATATCGGCCATCGATATTGCACTGCATGACATCAAAGGCAAAGCGCTTGGCGTCCCCGTTTATGACCTCCTTGGTGGCAAACAACGTGATTTCGTGCCGGGATTCGCCACTACCCAGGCACCTCCCGGGGACGAGATGATTGAGCAGGCGCAGACGCTGATCGACGCAGGTTGGAAAGCGATGAGGCTGTCGTTCGCCAAAGGTGAAGGCGAAGGTGATCCCGCTGTATTTGAGCCGCGTGAGTCCATCGGCATCACCGCCGACTGGTTCACCAAAGCTCGCAAAGAGCTTGGCGAGACTGTCGTCCTGGGCGTGGACTACCACCACAGGCTGAGCGTGGCGGAATCGGCATCGTTCATGAACAAGATGCCATCGGGAACGCTCGATTTCATTGAAGAGCCAATCCGGGACGAGTCACCGGAGGCTTACGAGGTCCTTCGCACCATGGTGGACATCCCGTTTGCCATCGGTGAGGAGTTCGCCTCAAAGTGGCAGTTCCTTCCCTACATTGAGCGCGGCCTGACTAACTTCGTTCGCGTCGATATCTGCAACGTTGGCGGCTTCACAGAGGCGATGAAGGTAGCGGGCTGGGCTGAGGCGCACTACATCGACCTAATGCCGCACAACCCGCTTGGCCCGGTCTGCACGGCGGCCTCCGTCCACCTTGGCGCAGCGGTTCCCAACTTCTCCTGGTTGGAAGCCCGAGCAGGCGTGCTTGGCGACGACGGTCGCACCAACACAGACATCTTCCCGGACCAGATCGAGCTAGAAGGCGCCATGTACCCGGTACCCACTGAACCCGGCCTTGGCGTAGACGTAAATGAAGACGCACTCAAGGCGTACCAGTTTGAGCACTGGGAGCCACCACGGCTAATTCGCGAAGACGGCTCGTACACGAACGCGTAGACGATCATTCAACCCTGATATAGGAACCAACTTTCATGAAGATCACAGCAATCAAGTCTTACCCGGCATGGTCCGTGTGGCGGAACGTCTATCTGGTCAAGATCGAGACCGACGAAGGGATCTATGGCTGGGGTGAGGGCGGCACTGCGTGGCGCGAGCTTGGCATGAAGGGGGTGGTGGATCACCTGAGCCAGTGGGTGATTGGGAAGGACCCGATGGAAGTTGGACGGCTCTGGCAGGAGATGTACCGATCGGCGTATTTCGAGGGAGGCCGTGTGGTTACTGGCGCGATGTCTGCGATAGACATTGCGTTGTACGACATCATTGGCAAAAAGTTGGGCGTCCCTGTGTACCAACTTCTGGGTGGCAGACAGCGGGAGTGGGTTCCGTGTTTCGCCACGACAAGCGGTGTAGACGCCGAGGAGATGCTGGCAAGCGCGCAGTCGCTGGCTGACGATGGTTGGGAGTGCATGCGACTCCGAGTCGTGCCCGAATTCGAGGAGGGAAATATCTTCGAGCCGCGCCTGGATATCCCGCTGCAAGTTGACGCCCTGATCCGGGCTCGCGAGCAACTTGGCCGAGAGATCAGGATCGGGATCGACTACCACCACAGGCTGAGCGTTGCGGAAACCGCGACGTTCTGTCAGTCGATGCCTCCCGGCACGCTGGACTTCCTGGAGGAGCCCATTCGCGACGAGACTGTCGGCGCATACGAGGCGCTACGCCAGATGACTCCGGTTCCGTTCGCGCTGGGCGAGGAGTTCTCTTCAAAGTGGCAGTTCCTGCCGTTCATCGAAAAAGGGCTGACCAACTACGCACGCGTGGACCTTGGAATCGTTGGCGGATTCACAGAAGCTCAGAAGGTGGCTGGCTGGGCTGAAGCTCACTATATAGACCTGATGCCACACAACCCGCTTGGCCCCATCAACACGGCCGCAAGCGCACACCTGGCAATGGCCACCCCCAACTTCGCATGGCTGGAGATGTTCCAGCGGTCCGAGGAGGCTGAACTGGAGGCCGACAAACTCTACCCGGGTAATTTCAGGGCACGGGGCGGACGAATGGAAGTTCCGGCCCTGCCGGGGCTTGGTATAGACGTTGACGAAGACGCCATTGCCAACAGCCCGATGCATCCGGACGACTGGATCACCACCCGCCTTCGCCGCAGAGATGGTTCCGTCCAGAACTGGTAAGCTCTGGACCATGCAAAGCGGCGCAAATATCAACAAATAGTGAAGCCGTTTTGGACTGGAACGGTATGCGATTTGATGGCGAGGAATTTGAATATCGCCTTGGCATGGCGGTTCTGTGGGTTGTAGCCGTATTGCTTGTCTTGATTCTCGCCGTTTTCCATGGCGTCGCGATCAGCTTTCTGGTGCCCGCGTGGTTCGAATTGGACATCGTAAGCAGAGGCTTCGCGTTTGTGCTGGTGGGTGGCTTTTGTGTCTTTGCGGACATTGCTAACTACCGCTACGTCAAAGGCCGCATGGACAGCTCCCGATGGACCGCCGAAAGCAAACGCGAACACGAATCACGGAATACTCAGTGACGTTACACGGGGCTACTTTTCATAGCGAATAACGGCGTCATGCCTATCGCGTCGATTCCGATTGCGTCATGATCGCACCTCCAAGATTTGCCTCACATCGGGAGCACGTTTCGCTTCTTGGTGATGTCGAATTCTGGTGGCCGTACGTTGACGAGATTTTGGGACGACACGGTTTGTCCGACGCTGGACTGGAGCCAAAGGCGGGGTTCAACCCGACCTACCCGACATTCCTCTGTGGCGACGTCGTTGTGAAGATGTTTGGCTTCTCACGGTCGTGGCGCGCTAGCGTCGCTGCCGAGCGCTCCGCTCAAGACTTGCTCGCAACCGACCCGGAGATCGCAGCACCCAGCCGGGTGGCGGAGGGGCGGTTGTACGACGACGCCAACGCCCCATGGCCATACCTGATCTCCACCCGAGTACCGGGAGTAGCTGCAAGACATGCCGGATTGTCAGCCGAACAAATGCCTTCGATCGCGGCGGAGTTGGGGACGCAGGTACGCCGGATACATGCGCTTCAACCGTTGGGAGTCGCCACACATGCCGACTGGCAGACGCTGAACATCACAGGGGCCGCTAAGCAAAGTTCGCTACCGCCTCATCTGACCGAACAGATAGACGATTACCTCACTCGGCTCGGGCCCTTCGATAACGTCTTCACTCACGGCGATATCGTCCAGGCTCACGTATTCGTTAAGAACGGTCGCCTCACCGGGATCATTGACTGGGGTGACGCCATGGTGGCCGACCGGCACTATGAGGTTATCCAGATCTATCGCGATATGTTCGGGTGCGATAAGGCGCTACTGAAGGTGTTCCTGGAGGCCAGTAACTGGCCGGTCGATGACGACTTTTCTCGCAAGGCTCTCAGTCTTGCGCTTCACCGCCAGGCGGTCGGTCTTGCCCAGCATCACACAATGGACGTATTTGAGCCCATCGCGGCAATGTTCCCGTTGCAAGATATCGGCACTCTGGATGAACTCGCGAGCGAGCTTTTCGCTATCTAGATCAGGTCTCTTCGTGGCCTATGCCTTAGTACCCATCCAGGATCGCTGGAATTTCAGACAGTGACCGGATTTCATGGTCAGGTTGAATGTCAGATTCGTTCTCAACTCCATTGGCATTGAGCCAGACACTCACCGCCCCAACGCTGTTGGCTCCTTGGACATCATTGGTCAGGGAATCCCCAACGTGCATCATCTCAGTGATGTTGCATCCGGCAAGATTGGCCGCGAATTCAAAAATCTCCGGACCCGGTTTGAACAGGCCAATATCCTGCGCTATTACGATGAAATCTAATTGTGCGTCGGATCCGAAGCGGGCTGGTGTGCTGTTGCCATTCGTTATCTCGCCAACCTTGAAACGTTTGCTCAACTCTGCCAATACCGGCTCAGCCTCCGGAAATAGCTTTCCAACCTCACGAACCACTTCAAAATAGTAATCAGTGAGGGTATTACCATCTTTTTGAGGATCCAAACCGGCAATCCCCGCAACCTGATGAAAAGACTTCCGGCGGATGTCCTCAACGGTGATATTGAGTCCAATCGGCCCCTCATCGAGTTCGATTGCGTCTCGGATCGCTATGACCTCCTCCACGCTGAGAGGAGATGGTGATCCCGTTATCTTTTCGAGAAACTCGAGCGTGAGGCGGATGGCATCACGGGATATACCAGTGAACGACCAGAGTGTGTCATCGCCGTCGAATGAAACAGCCTTAATCATTCGGCGATCCGGGTTACCCTCGACCGATGTATAGCTGCCCCACGGGGAGGACGCTCATCTCCAGCGTGTTCACGCTTGGCGGTAGCGTTGCCATGTAGAGCGCGGCTCTTGCCATGTCCGCAGTTTCCACCTGCGGTTCTGGCCCCATATCAAGCCCGCTGGCAGGACTACCTCCAGAGGCGACGCGGCGTTCGACAGCAACGTTGCCCGGATTAAGTTGACCGCATGAGATACCAAACTCACGCCCATCCAGCGCTGTGCACTGCGTGAGACCCCAGAGGGCGTGCTTGCTGGTGGTGTAGGGCGCAGAGAACTGCCGAGCTCGATTTGAGGCGATACTGCCGATATTGATGATCCTTCCGCCGCCCGCGTCCTTCATGATCTTGAAGGCTTCTCGCGTGCAGAGGAACGGCCCAATAACGTTCACGGACAGGACGCCGGCAAACGTCTCCAGCGTGAGTTCATCGATACGTCCACCATCGAACCGGCCAGAGTTGTTGACGAGAATATCTAATCTGCCAAACCGCTCCATGGTCGATTGGAACAGACGCTTGACGGCCGCTTCATCGGTCACGTCAGTCTGCACTGTCAGCACATCAGAACCGGTTGATGCGGTGATCTCGTTGGCGGTCGCAGTGAGTCGTTCGGCGTCTCTGGCGGCAATAACGATGGAACTGCCTTCACCAGCTAAGGCCGTCGCAATCCCTTTCCCGATGCCACTTCCGCCACCTGTAATGATTGACACCTTGCCATCAAGCTGTCCCATCTCAGTCTCCGGTGTGCCCCGAGGACGATTGGCTCTCTGTTGAGTAGTCGTTACTGGTGGGGGTGTTTGCAACGGCCGGAGCAGCAGTCCGATGGGCATGCCCGCGAGAGGCCAGTTCCGGATTTCTGGTTTTCATGGCAGCGATAATCGAAAGGAATGACACTCCAGCGAAGGCAAGGAATGCTATGCGCATCCCAGAGACGAAAGCTGCTTTCTCCTCTGCCCCGCCCCCGTCTTTGATCGCGCCAAGATCGGCGTCAAGGCCATTGGAGGTCATTACTCCTACCACGATGGCCGTCGCGACTGCGATGGCGATTGCTGAGGCGGTGTTGCGCACCAGATTAATAAATGCGGATACGACCCCGAATGATTGGGACTGAACAGCGCTGATCGCCGCACTCATATTTGGGGCGACCCAGAGCCCCATACCAAGGCCGGTTCCGAGAAGAGCAGGCATGATGATGTAAAGCTCCGACTCCTCATTCAGCGACGCCAGCACCAGTCCAGACAGCGTGACGAGGGTCAAACCCGCCACCGTGAACGGTTTTACGCCGATCTTGTCGGACAATCGCCCGCTGATCGAACCCATAATCGCGAATCCAACCGCGCCGGGGATCAATATCGGCCCCATTTCGCTTGGAGAGTACCCACGAACTCCCTGCAAATAGAACGGCATCAGGAAAAACCACGGTGAACTTCCCACGAATCCCAGGAATCGAGCGGTGATGGCCCAAGAGAATTGCGTCTTCTTGAACATCCGCAAGTCGAACATCGGAACCGCTATTCGGGACTCTCGCCGGATGAATAGATACAGGAGGATAGCCGTGAAGCCAAACGCCGGACCAATGATTAGGGGATGTAGATCCGTGCTAAATGTGGCAGCCAGTATCAGGGTTGTCAGCGCAACGGCGGATATCACCGCCCCAGTCCAGTCGTAGCCCCTCACTGACCCTTTGCGAGGCATCCCAATCTTGCTCTCATCCAGGATAATCGCGGCCCATGTAACTGATACGGCGGTCCCAATTGCCAGGAGGACGAAGAATGATCGCCAACCAAGGGTATCAACCATGGAACCGGCAACTAGGGGACCAGCAATTGATCCTAGTCCAACGGCCGAGGTAATTAAGCCCATTCCCTTGCCGCGCTCTTCAGCCGGAAATACCACAGCCACAATCGCCATGCCGTTGGCCATCACGATGGCCGCACCAATGGCAGAGACGATGCGAGCAGTAACGAGGAAGGAAATTTCCGGTGCGGCAGCGGCTCCCGCGGCGCCAATTGAGTAGAGGATTCCTCCAGCAATAAACGACCGCTTACGACCCACCAGATCTGAGATGCCACCCACGGGGAGTAAGACGGCGCTAATCGCGATCGAAAAACCCAGTGCGATGAGTGACGCCTTACCTAGCGCCAGCCCGAACTCATCGGCGATCGTCGGGATGGCAACGCCTGTCCCACCGAAGTCCATGACGCCGAAGAAGAGTCCCAACGCCATCACTGAGAACGCCTTCCACTTGTAATTGTCGGAAGGCGCGATAGTCGGTATTGGCGTTATAGGTTGAGTCATACTTACTGTGTGATGCGCAGCGACGGATCCCGGACCGCACCGCGTACGTGGTCCCATTCTCAAGACCAGTGTGCATGAATTGGCCTATGCTACACGTTCCCGACCCGATTCCGGCAGTTCAATACAGGAGTGTTCGACCTGATTTCGCAGGCCTTTGACCGCCCTCTCAACGTCCTTCAGATGGCTCGGCCACCCAATATAGAAGATGGATTAAGAGAACAAGATGCGGCAGAACCTGGAGCGCACAGACCGTTAGAAGACATCGTGACGGCACCCGTCAGTTGGTCGTACGCGGACCCGGACGATAAGGCCGCTATCGTCAAGGCTCTGACCGGCCAGGATGTGCTTGTAGGAGCTGTATTCACTCGTGAAATGGGTCTTTCCGCAGATAGTCTGAAGATGATCGCACTCCCCGCGGCTGGCTTCGAGAAGATCGCATCTGACGCAGTTCCGGAAGGGTGCGTTGTGGTGAATGCCTATGAGCATGAAGCGCCAATTGCGGAATGGGTGATGATGGCCGCAGAGGTGCTTGACCACGAAGTGCTCAAGGCCGACCGACTGCTTCGACAGAACGATTGGGGGATGTGGATATTCCGCCGACCACCCTACCGAGAACTGTTTGGCAGAACGATGGGCGTAATTGGCCTGGGCCACATTGGACGACGCGTCCTCAAACTTGCGCGGGCCTACGATATGCGGCTTATTGCGGTTACCAGAACCCCGCCATCTGCAGACGAAGCACGTGAGATGGGTCTTGCATGGGTTGGCGATCAGAGCCAACTAGGCGACCTTATGTCCGAGGCCGACTTTATTGCCGTGACCACTCCCCAGTTGCCGAGCACCGAGGGGCTTGTGGGCGAGCATGAAATCTCGCTGATGAAGCCTGACGCCTACATCATCAATCCGGCCAGGGGGCCCATCATCGAAGAGACGGCGCTGTACGAGGCGTTGCGTGACCGACGAATTGGCGGGGCAGCGATTGATGTCTGGTGGACCTACCCATCAGGACCCAACGACCATACGACTCGGCCTTCGAAATATCCGTTCCATGAGTTGGACAACGTCCTGATGACGCCGCACATATCTGGTGGAACGTACGGCACTTCAGAACGTCGATCGAGAATCGTCGCCGAAAACATTGATCGGTTCCACCGAGGGGAACCGCTCATCAATGTTGTATCTGAGCTTTCCCGAGTTTAGGCAGCCAAGACTGGAGTTGGCTGCTCTTCGAAGAAGACGAATCCGTCGAACGGAACCGGAAGGCAGAATGTCAGAAGCTCAGGTAATGACAGGCGGGGCTCTGCTTGAACCGCATCATCATCGTGTATGCCATCGCTCTGCATCGTGTTCATTTCATTCTCCCCGTTGTGTGTGACCTCCACTCTCAGGCCCAAAACGAGATTAGGAAATAGGACTTACGACGCGTGGTGATGTCTCAGAATCGACAGATGCCGTGGGTCATGGCGATCATTCCGGGGAATCGGCGGTCCTATCGGCGTCCCCAACACCGGCGGAGCGCTGCCTAACGGCTTCGTAGAGCATGATTCCTGCGGTGACAGAGGCGTTCAGCGACTCGACCTGACCTTTTTGTGGCAACGAGGCGAAGAAGTCGCACTTTTCGCGGACGACCCTCGACATTCCATCCCCTTCTGATCCAATGACTATCGCTATGGGACCAGTCATATCGACCCCCGTGTAGGTCTGCCCTACACCGCTTTCAAGACCAACGATCCACACCCCCGCCGCCTTGATCTCATCAATGGCCCGGGAGAGGTTCACCACCCTGGACACTGGGACGTGCTGCAGCGCACCAGCGGAAGCTCGGATCGCCCCTGGTGATACCCCCGCCGCGCGACGCTCTGGAATGACCATGCCGTGCCCGCCTGCTCCGTCCACCGAGCGAGCAATCGCTCCGAGGTTCTGGGGATCTTCAACGCCGTCCAGCACGACGAGCAGCGCAGGCTGCTGACCGCCGGTAGCGTCGAGCAGCAGCCTGTCCAACGCCACGTAATCCGGGTCAGGGGCAAGCGCGATCACACCCTGGTGCTTGTTTGTGTTTGACTCCCGATCTAATGCCCGGCGCCCCACGGTTTCAACCGGCACCTGCCGATCTCGCGCTCCCTCCACAATTAGCGTGATCTGAGGACCGTGCTCAATATCTTCCTGAATGAGAATTCGCTCAAGCCTGGAACTGGAGCGTAGCGCCTCCAGTACGGCGCGCCTGCCCTCAACGGTGTGCCGATTTCGGCCGGGACGGTGTTTAGGCATCCAGGTTGAAATCTCCAAGAATTGCGGCAAGTTCCGCCATATCGGATTCAGAAAGTCTCCAGTCACCTGACCTGGCATTCTGAATCGCCTGCTCCGGCGTCTTCGCTCCAACTATCGAAGTAGACACGGCCGGATGGGCCAGCGTCCATGCAACAGCCAGATCGCCACCTGATCGGCCGTGATCTGTGGCCCAGCCAAGAAGCTGCGCATCGGTTGGCAATGCGCGGTTGAATGCAGTGTCCTTGAATTCAAGCTTTTGGGATCGCTCATCGTCTGAAGCGAACCTGTGACCAGGACGGTATTTGCCCGTCAGCATGCCCTTCGCCAGCGGGGAATACGCCATCACCCCAACTCCGAGGTCAAGACAGGCGGACAGAACTTCGGTCTCGGAGTATCGCCAGAGCATGTTGTAGCGCGGCTGACTGCTGCTAATCAGGCCATACTGCGCCGCATCCCTGTGTTGCTGCCCGGAGAAGTTTGAGACGCCGATGTGCCGAATCTTGCCTTCGTCCTTGAGCGCCAACAGGCCTTCCATGGTCTGTTTGATTGGCGTCTCTGGCCTGGGGCTGTGTAGCTGGTAAAGATCGACGTAATCAGTCTTGAGGTTCCGCAAGCTATTATCGATCGCAGTTGCCATGTGATCAAGATCGTGATCGCCAGTGAGCTTAGTCGCAAGAAACACGTCCTGGCGTTTGCCTTGCAACGCTTTGCCGAGTAATGACTCGCTAGTGCGATACCCCTCCGCCGTATCTATGAAAGTGGCGCCCGCCTCTATTGAGGCGTGAACTGTCGCGATGGCCTGCTCGTCGGAAATATCGCCCATCGCGCCGCCCAGCGGCCACGCTCCAAGGCACACCACTGAAACCAACGGTCCATTGGTACCAAGCGGACGTTGCTCCAAGATCCCCTCCTGATTCGACATGAGTCGAAATAATATCTCTGTGCTGTAGGTTCGCCTAAAGGGTATCGCCAACTCGCCGCCCGGGTCGAATAGAATCGTCACAAATCTGAAATCTTCAGTAGCAGGGACATCTATGACCGAATCACGAGTTGCCAGGATTGGCTTCATTGGAGCTGGTTGGTGGGCTACATCCAATCACATGCCAGCCTTGCGCGATCGCGAAGATGTGCAGTTCACCGCTGTATGCCGGATTGGCGCCGACGAGCTACAGCGCGTCAAGAGTGAGTTCGGTTTTGAGGTTGCGACGGAAAATTTTGAGGAGTTGCTGGATATCCCAGACCTGGATGGAGTGATCGTCGCTTCACCGCACGGATTCCACTACGAGCACGCTATTGCGGCCCTGAAGCGTGGCTTGCATGTGATGTGCGAAAAGCCGTTGACCACGGACGCTGATCAGGCCCGAGAACTTGTAGCCGAGGCGAAGCGTCAGGGCGTTCAACTGCTTATGCCGCACGGCTGGCACTACTCTCCCTTTGTTCAGGAAGCGAAAGAGCGGATGGACCGTGGTGAAATTGGATCAATAGAGTTCGTTCAGTGTCATATGGCCTCTCCGCTGCGGACACTATTATCCGGTGGAGACTTTGAATACCACATGGCCGACATGTTCATGCCGCCAGAATCATCTACGTGGGCCGATCCGAAGGTCGCAGGCGGAGGCTACGGATACTCGCAAATGGCGCACTCCGCAGGATTGCTCTACTGGCTGACAGGTCTGAGTCCAAAGAAGGTTTTCTCTGTCATGTCTGCGCCCGCCTCAAAGGTGGAGCTTTACGACGCACTGAGCGTTGAGTTCGACGGTGGAGTTATCGGCTCATTTTCGGGCGCGGGCACCGTACCTGCTGACCGAGGATTCCAGCTTGATATCAGGATTTTTGGGAGTGAAGGCGTGCTCAGTCTGGACTTTGAACGAGCACGTCTCCAGGTCTTGAGAGACGATGGCAATCACTATGAGTCGGATCTCAATGCAAGTGCTGGCGAGTACGACTGTTCAGGTCCGCCAAACAACTTTGTTGACCTGATTCTTGGCAAAACGACCAGTAACCTCGCGCCCGGAGAGGTGGGCATGAAGGCGATCGAGATGCTGGACGCAGCGTACCGGTCCTCGAAATCTGGAAGATTCGAGGACGTTTAGTTAGCGGGCGGTAGGTCGCAGAAGCACGACGCGCATCTCCGGCGGCAAATTAGACCGCGTCACGTTGAGCCGCGGAATTGGATCTCCCGCCTCAACGCCGATCTCAGAAATCATGCGCTTCAATGCATCTTCAGACTGAGCCCCGGGCTCAGCGCCACCGTAGACCGGCAACACGATCTTCGGATCGAGTTGACGTATGATCGATGCTGCCTCTTCAGGGCCGATCGTCCCCTGACCACCCGCAGGCAAAATGAGGATGTCTATTGCCCCCAGTGCCTGCCGCGTTTGTGAGGACATTGGATCTCTCAACTGACCCGCGTGACAGATTGAAAGACCTTCAGTCTCAAGCACAAATACGGTATTGATAGCCCGGTCAGTCCCTTCCTCACTCCGAGGAGTGGGAATTCCCTTGAGTGCCAAACCACCAATCTCGTACTCACCCGGTCCTTTCAGGATGAACGCCGCCGGATCGATGCCATTGGGGTCGATGCGCTCCAGATCAGGGCGGCTGCTGGTGATAACCAGCGAGCCCTCCCAACCTGGTGTTGGTCCGGGTGAGCCGGGGAATGGGTCAAAAATAACCCGTGAGTCGCCTGTTGCGATTTCAAATGTAGTTTGGCCTTGCCAGCGTATGTCCATTTATTCCGTTATCTGGTGCTCAATTGATTTGCAATTATTGCGAGGGTGTTTAGTCCACACACCACAGTATGTGCGCGCGACGGGTGTACAGGTATGTCTATGGGGATATCATCACTCTAGCAACGTGCTAAGTTGGCCGTCAATTTGAGGAACAGTGGCTAAAAAGCTCCACACGCAGTTGCCGGGTTTGTGATTACATAGTGTCAATGGTGCCTGCCCGCGCAAAAGCGGTTCAAGATTCGGGACTCAAACTTGTTGACCCTGACTGACAGAACACAGCAAATTCTCGATCTCATCGTGAGGGATTATATCGAGACGGCATCTCCCGTTGGCTCACGATCCCTCTCAAAGAATCCTCACCTGAACGTCAGCCCGGCCACCATCCGCAATGAGATGGGGACGCTGGAAGACCGCGGCTTCATCCTCCGTCCACACACCTCCGCTGGTGGCGTGCCATCAGATAAGGGATACCGCTTCTTTGTTGAAGCGTTGCCCAGCACAGACAATCCGCCGGGGGAAGCGCGCGAGACCCTGGAAATCGAAATCGCAGCAGTTCGGCAGAAAGTTGAAGAGTGGGCAAAGACGGCGTCTGCCACGCTTTCAGAACTTATCGGCACCCTTGCATTTGTTTCCCCTCCAAGGACGCAGACGTTCAGAGTCAAGCAAATTGAGCTCGTCCGAATCCAGGAATCAGCCGCACTGCTTGTGTTGATCTTGCATGGAGCATCCGTACATAAGCTGATGGTCCGGTTGGATAGCCCTACGCCAGCGGAGCAACTTGAGCGCACTCGAAACCGGGTAGCCTCCGTGGTGGCTGATAAGACGGCCCGAGAGATAGTCAGCACCGCTCCGCGCGGCGTGGACAAACTTGAGTCTGACGTAATTGGTGGCACCATTGGACTTCTTCGTAGCGAAGAGGCCAAATCTGTACCTGAGTTTGAGTTCCACGGACTTTCTGAACTGTTCAGCCAGCCAGAATTCTCAAATAACAGTACGGCACGCGACCTTATTGATCTCCTTGACGATAAGGAGCCATTATCCGACCTTGCGGCCAGCGCTCCGGAAGATGGAACCGTTGGCGTGTTCATCGGCTCTGAGATGGATCACGGACAGCTCAACGAGTTCAGCGTAATTGTCTGCAGGTATGGATCACAGGGCGAGACACTTGGCACGGTGGGCATTGTTGGACCGAAGAGACTCCGCTATGAACTTGCCATGCCGGTAGTTCACCACACCGCCAATCTGATGAGCGATCTGACCGAGCCCGTCGCATTCGCGTAAGAAACCACCTTTTTTCTGCCGCTCCAAATCATATAATTAGGGGCTATGACGATTTTTGGGGCTGGCAGATGACCCCAGTAGCAAGTTCACCGGACGGTATTTCAATCTCTCATGGCAACTAAAGCCGACTACTACGATGTCCTTGGGGTGGCGCGTAACGCCAGCGCTGAGGAGCTCAAAAAGGCGTACCGCCAGCAGGCGCTGAAGTACCACCCCGACCGCAATCATGAGCCGGACGCTGGCGACAAGTTCAAGCAAGTCGCTGAGGCGTACCAGGTTCTCAGTGATACAGAACAACGAGCCGCCTACGACCGATTTGGCCATGCCGGCGTTCAGAACGGCGGAGCACAGGGCTTTTCCGGATTCGAGGGATTTGGCGGATTCGGAGACATCTTCGACGCCTTCTTTGGTGGTTCTGGCAGGTCTGGTCCCCGAGCAGGCCGCGATCTGGAATACGAAGTCGCAATCGATTTTGAATCAGCCGCATTCGGGTCAGAAGAATCGATCACTATGGAGCGGGTCGAAACCTGTGACCGATGCAGTGGTTCATGCGCCGAGCCGGGCACTGAGGTTGAGCGTTGCTCGACTTGCGGAGGTTCAGGGCAGGTCAAGCGCGTCCAGAAGAATATTTTTGGCCAGTTCCAACAGGTCACTGCCTGCAGCACATGCAATGGTGACGGGCGAACGGTCCGCACACCATGTAAGCAGTGCAACGGGCAGGGCCGTCGCCGAAATAAGCGCAGCATCTCGGTGACCATCCCGCCTGGCGTGGATAACGGCACCCGCATGCGGATTCGCGGCGAGGGTGAAGCCGGTGAACCAGGTGCTCCAAGCGGTGATCTGTACGTCTATCTCAGCGTTCGCGAGCATGAGTACTTCAATCGTTCGGGCAATGATCTCTATTTCGAAATGCGAGTCAACCTCGCTGAAGCGTCACTTGGTGCAACCGTGGAGGTCCCAACTCTCCAGGGCGTCCGAGAGCTGAAGATTCCAGCGGGAACCCAGTCTGGCCGTACGTTCAGGCTCAAGGACGAGGGCATCGCGGACGTCAACTCTGGCAGGCGCGGCGATGAGATCGTCGAGATTTTCGTTGCTACGCCAACGAAACTGTCATCACGGCAGCGCGAACTACTGGAAGAGTTGAACCAGACGTTTGAGAGTGAAGATGGCGACGATGGCGGTCTCTTCAGCAAAATCAAAGACAAAATTTCCGGCGAGCCACGCTAAGTGACTAAGTGTTGATCACTTGAAGAGTCCCCGTCCCGGTACCGTATGGACCGAACTGAGCATCGACGCGCCGGGTGAATACGCCAAGACCCTCTACGCCCTGTTTGGCCGACATGCGGACGGCGGTGTGGCCATTGAAGAACGCGGCGGCTATAACCCTGACGAAGGTGAAACTCCTGATCCAGACGCGCCCGTCACGGTTCGCTGTTATCTGAGCAACGACGCTTCTACCGATGACCGTATTAACCAGATAGAGGTCGGCCTTCGTCTGATCTCATACCTCTACCAACTGCCGGAACTTCAAGTGCGCTCTGTGGCGGAGGAAGACTGGCGCAAGCAGGTCTTTGAACCGATTCGCGTGGGACGACGACTCTTCATCGCACCCGCCAATTCAACAGAAAAACCCGGACCGGGTGACATCCACATCCCGCTAGAGCCCGGAATGGCCTTCGGTACCGGTCAGCACCCGACGACCCGAACATGCCTGCAGATGATTGAAGATGAAGTCTCCGGTGGCGAGAAGGTCCTCGACGTGGGCTGCGGCTCAGGTATTCTCTCCATCGCAGCGCTACTCTGCGGAGCGAAATCCTCCGTTGGCCTTGACGTTGAGAACGAGGCGATTGAGGCGAGCGTAGAAAACCTGAACCGAGCAGGCGTGGGGGACAGAGCAACCATCAGGCTTGAGAGTCTTCCGTCGGATCTTGCTCCGGAAGGAACGTTCGACCTGGTGTTCGCCAACATTTCCAGCAAAATCGTCATTGAACTAGCGTCTGAACTTACCCGTGCGGCAAACGATTCCGGACGACTGATTCTGTCCGGATTCATGGAGGAACGACTTCCCGAAGTTCAAGAGGCGTACATGGCACTTGGATTCGGCTTTAGCAAGGTGCAACAGAGCGGAGACTGGATGGCAGTCATCGCAACGCGCTCAGGTTAGCCATGCACAGGTTCATCGTCCCTGAGACGCCGGTGATCGGCATGGACCTCATCCTGCCCTCTGACATATCGCATCAGATTGCGAGAGTGCTCCGACTTCACGACGGTGATGAGGTCAGGTTGCTGGACAGCGTTGGCGGTGAGTGGACAGCAAGCCTCACGCAAGTGTCCCCCACTCAGTGCGTGGCACACGCGATGTCCACGGTTGAAAGCGACCCAGAGCCAACGGCGAAAGTTACGTTGTACGCGGCGCTGATCAAGTACGATCGATTTGAGTTCATGCTCCAAAAGGCCACCGAACTTGGCGTACATCGCATCGTGCCATTCGTTTCGGCCTACACAAACGCCAGACCACCGTCAGATAGCAGGGTCACCCGGTGGGTACGTGTGATGGCTGAGGCAGTTGAACAGTCTGGCCGCACGATTCTTCCTGAACTCGCCCCAACATCGACGTTCAATGAAGCGGTGGTTAGTGCCGGCCACTCCGGCATCCTCCTGTGGGAGGCTGAAGACAAGCTATCGTTGCGCGACGCACTTGGTAGATACGACGGTGCTGACGTAAGCCTATTTGTAGGCCCGGAAGGCGGTTTCCGCTCAGATGAGGTGGACAGCGCCAAATCAGCCGGACTGACAATCGCAGGAATTGGTCCACGCATCGTCCGAGCAGAGACCGCGAGCATCGCCGCACTGACAATGACGCTGGCTCACTTCGGCGACATGGACCCGCGATGAGATACTCACACTCCCGGGTAGCACTGCGATTACCGCGCTCGTCTTACATCCAGCTTGATTCGTATCGCTGCGTCTGAAGTTCCACGAGGCATCGCTGACGAATATGATTGACGTTGCGTGGTACTGGAATCCCCCATCAGTTGGAGAGTCATCGTGAACATCGGAGTGGTTGGAGAGATTAAGACGGCCGAATACCGTGTGGCGCTTACGCCATCTGGTGCGGGGCAACTGGCTGTTGACGGTCATGCTGTATATGTCGAATCTATGGCTGGAATCGGTAGCGGATTTAGCGACGATGACTACTCTACTGCGGGTGCGACGGTGGTCAAGGATGCTGGCGGAGTCTGGGATGCTGCCGAGTTGCTACTAAAGGTAAAAGAGCCGCTTCCGGCCGAGTACCAGTATTTTGATGGCCGTGGTTCTGACCTCACGTTGTTCACCTACCTGCACCTGGCAGGCGTCCCGGGATTGGCCAGCCAACTCTGCGAGTCCGGTGTGACCGCGGTGGCATACGAGACGGTCGAAACCGACTCCGGAGCGTTCCCGCTACTTGCACCGATGAGTGAAATAGCGGGGCAACTGGCGGTTCACGCCGCAGCGGCTTACCTGCGTTACCCGAACGGCACGAAGGGCGTGCTCATATCTGGAGGAGCTGGGATTCCCCCCGCAAAGGTTTGCATAATCGGCGCGGGGATCGTGGGACAGAATGCTGCCCGGCTGGCGATGGCCATGGGCGCCGACGTCACGCTACTAGATCGGAATCCGGGGAAGCTGCGTCAGTTCCTGGCTTACGGCTATCCAGGAAGTCTGAGAACTGTACTGGCCACCGGCGAGGCGGTTGCGGACTCCGTTTACGACGCTGACGCTGCAATTGGTGGCGTCTACGTCTCCGGCGCCAAAGCGACACACGTGATTACCCGTGACATGCTGCCTTCGATGAGCTCCGGCTCAGTCATCGTGGATGTCTCCATCGATCAAGGCGGCTGCGTGGAAACCTCGCACCCCACAACTTACGATGATCCGGTCTTCACGGTAGATGACGTGATTCACTACTGCGTGGCCAACATGCCTGGCACCGTGCCACGCACATCGACGTTCGCTCTCACCAATGAAACACTGCCATACGTCAGCGCCATCGCTGCCAGGGGTATCGAAGCGGCCGCTGCCAATGATCTATCACTTGCTCGAGGTGTGAACGTTCATCGAGGCCATGTGGTCAACGAAGCCGTGGCAAGCGCCACCGGGCTTGAGTTCGTGTCGCTCAGGTAGAGCACGCGGGCATACAGGACTTTCTGGGCGGTGACGTGATGTTTCTCAACCGTGCCGACGGATCCATCTGCACGCAGATAGTCGTGTCTCGATATACTCGCCACGCCTATCGATAAATTCAGCGCGTACGGAGTCTGCTCTTGCCAGCGAATACGATCTTTGAGGCCAACCGGCAGGGCCGGAAGGCGCACTTCCTTCAGATGCACTTTCCTTCAACTGAACTTGTTGAGCTTGCGTCTCTCGCCGGTATGGACGGTGTCGATCTTGATGGCGAGCAGGGGCATTTCGACCTGTCGGAGATCGATGAGATTTGCCGTGTCGCAAATGCGGCTGGAATGTCGGTGACTGCAAGAGTGCCGGTGGTAGATGCGGTGCCTATCAAGCAGTACCTGGCCCGCGGCGTTCAGGGCATCCAGGGTCCAGGCGTGGAGACAGGGCCGCAGGCGCAGATTCTCGCAGACTCATGCCTGTACGCACCGGCTGGCAAGCGGTCTTGGGGGCCAGGACGTGGTCACTACTATGATCACCAGCCAACGATGCAGGAGAAGTTCGGCGGTAACAAGGGCTACATCAAGGACTCAAACGACAACATCTTCATCATCGCCCAACTCGAAAGCCAGACGTCAATCGATAATCTTGATGCCATCGTCGCGGTGGATGGCATCCACTGCGTGACATTCGGCCAGAACGATATGGCCGCCTCACTCGGCGTACCGGGCGAGCCGAATCACCAGAAGGTCAAAGATGCGCACGCGGGCATCGAACAACGAGCGCGGGCTGCCGGGAAGCACCTGCTCTCCGACCGCATGACGACGCTTCGGGCTACCGTGACGTTGCTGGACGCCATGCGGAAATACCTGTCCGACCATCGAGACGACCCGGTGGGGGAGATCGGTTAGCGGCAATTGTGCGGACTGACATTGGACGCCATCCCACATGTCGTCTCAGACGACCACCCGATGTGAACAAACCCCATCGCCAGCCTTCCTCACACCGCTCGCGCACGTGTCATCCCACACGCCCACCTACCCAAATGTCATCCCGGACGCCCTTGGCGATCCGGGATCTCGGTCCCGCACTGGAATGAGGTTAGTTGTCTCCAGACCACATGCGGCATGCGGCGTCTAATTGATCCATATCTACTGACCGTTGACACAACTGATGCTGAGATCCCGGATCGCTTCGGCTAAGGCCTCCGGGTCCGGGATGACATTTTTTTGGGCGTTGTCTTCGCGTCCCTGATGACACCTCCACAGGATGCCGCTGTCTCGCTACGGGGATGATCCGTAGGGGCTTTGCCCTTGCTCCCCTGACGTCAACCGTGCGGGAGACCCGCTGGCGAAGGAATTGGTGCCCCCGCCGATGGGGACGGTGGGGGCACCTGAAATTAGGTCGCGCCTACTGGCGAATTACCTCTCTGACCAGACTCCAGACGGAACCTGGATACCGTCTCTCGCAGGGACGAGGCCATATCGGCCAGTCCCTGTGATGAGGCAACCACCTGCTGCACCTGGGCGCCGACCTCTTCACTTGAGGCCGACATCTCCTGGGCCGCGGCGCTGGCCTCCTCGGTGACCGCCGAGATCCCGCCAACCGCCGTCTTTACTCCCTCACTGCTCGCAGTCATCTGCTCTGTGGCAGCAGTGTTCTGCAGGGTGATCTCGTTTACGGCGTCAATTGTTCTGACCATCTCATCAGCGGAGGCAGACACCTCTTCCGCTGCAGCTGAAATCTGTTCAATCTGACTCGCCACACCAGATACTGCCTCCTGAATCTCCTCAAGGGCTTGCCCTGACTTCTCAGCTAATCCTGATCCGGCAAGTACCTCCGCGCCAGCTTGCTCAGCGGCACGCACGGACTGTTCAACCCCAGCCTGCACGTCTTGAATGAGATCTCCGATCTCCTTAGTAGCGTCTGTTACCCGCTCAGCAAGGGTGCGGACTTCGTCCGCCACTACTGCGAATCCACGACCCTGTTCACCGGCCCGAGCAGCTTCTATTGCTGCGTTGAGGGCCAGAAGATTTGTCTGAGCCGCTATATCCTCAATCACGCCGATGATTTTGCCGATCTCAGCCGACTGCTCACCAAGAGACTCGATCTGCTTTCCGGCCGATTCGACGGCGGATGTGATCTTTGCCATGCCGTCAACAGTTTCACGAACTGTTGCGAAGCCGCCTTCCGCTGCCTCGTTGGCCAAACGAGCGCCGTCTGTGGCCTGCTGGGCGCTGTTTGCTACTTCAGTGGTGGCGCGCGATACCTGGGCAACAATCCCTGACGCCTGCTCAATACTTGTGGCCTGCTGCTGGCTACCATCAGCAATTGCGCTTATGGCTAACGCCAGCTCATCAACAATACTGGAGGTCTCTCCAACTGATTTCCGCTGCTCTTCGGAGCCGAATGCCACCTGCTGTGCAGCACCAGCGATACCGTCACTACCATCGCCTGCCTGTTGCGCCGCTGAGGCCAACTCACCGCTGGCATCCGCCACCCCTTTTGCGGCTCCGGTAACGCTTCCTATGACTTGCCGCAGTCCCTCTACCATTTCATCAATGCTCTGTCCGACGGCGCTGATACCGTCACCAGCAAGATTCAGAGACCTCGCCATTGCGCCAATCTCGTCGCTTGATTTCACATTCACGTGCGGCACTCTAATATTTGACTTGATGGTCAGATCTCCATCTGCGACCGCAGCAGTCACAGCCTGAAGACGTGGAAGAGTGTCCGAAGCGAGCATCTTTAGCGCATCGCCAACCTGATTGGCGCCCTTCGAGACGCTCTGTGAAATCAAATAGCCGATAGCTGCGGCTATTGCCCCCGAAACAATTATTAGGATGATTGAGACCGTCGTGGTTGTGGCCCGTGATGACTGAGTGTTTGAAAACGCCAACTCGATCTGGTCTTCGTTGTGGACGGCTAGCTCTTCAAGCTTCGCCCGAAGTAAAATTCCCTCTTCCCTGAGTCCCTGCAACTCTCTGATCACATGCTCGGCCATGTGAGAGTTCGCAACCATGTCCACAAATAATTCACCTTGGGCAAAGAAGCTGCTGTACTCCTCCGCGAATGTGGTCAAAAGGACCGTCGACTCTGGATCGTTCTTGAACACCACTTCTAACTCAGCAATGTGATCAATGACGGCTTCGGTCTGGTGCTCGATAACCGTCAAGTCTTCCGGATTCTTTGTGATCGCAAAGCCTTCAAAACTAGCCTTTTGCTCAACGACGAGCAATTCAAGCTCTCTGATCGCCTCTTCTTGCGGCAACTCCTCGTTCACGATCTTGTCTGTGGCGTTGCCCACTGAGTTGAGTCCCAAAAATCCAACCGCGAACACCACTATCATCAGGCCTCCAACGATGCTGAAGCCCCCTATCATTTTGGCCCGAATGTCCAGTCTCATTGCCAATTCCTTTGTCCCGACGTCGTGCGTCGGGGCTCGGTTCGAAGTCATCGATAAATAGTCATGTGCCACCGGTGACGGAAGACGCCCAGCGCGCCAGCACCCGCTAGGAAGGGATCGAACTCTTCACAACTCACGCCCGCTGCCTCAACTGACTTCTCGTTCTACTTTGCGCGTAGCGACGCCGCCCCCTTTGTCGGAGTGCACGCCACTCCATCTAAACCCATTAACCCCCTGTGACGAATCGCGCTGAGTTCAACACTCTGATGGCTAACGACGACAGTGATGTGGCGGTTATCTGTTATGGCCGGGGGCGGAATACACCACTTAAGAGCAAGTGGACCGCTCGCATCGCTGCTTATTGCAACAAAGTCCGGGTTGAAAATGGTCAAACGCTGCGATGAACTTTTGCTCGTACAGCTTGATACTGTGGTCTGATTTTCAGTCCATGGGTGAGACGCCCGCAGGCAACACATGCTTCCGATGACGCGCCGTGCCCGTCGAGCCAGGGACGCATCCTGATCGCATCGCGGCGCCCCGACAAGTTGCGACCCCAGGCAGACGCGACTCGGCCCCTCTTTCAGGCTCAACTGCAATGAGCTGTAGAAAGAGGGGCCGATGTGCGCATCCGCCGAAAGGGTGGCGGCGGGTGCGCTTGGGGCTAGATACCGGGAACTGGAGCGTTGCCTCCCTGAGCAGGCTCCACTCGGAACCTGGACACCATCTCTCGCAGTGATGTCGCCATATCGGAAAGTCCCTGTGAAGATGCAACAACCTGCTGCACCTGGGCACCGACCTCTTCACTTGAGGCGGACATCTCCTGGGCGGCTGCGCTGGCCTGCTCAGTGACCGCCGATATACCGTCTACCGACGTCTTTACGCCATCGCTTGCCGCTGACATCTGCTCAGTGGCTGCTGTGTTCTGCTGGGTGATTTCATTTACGGTATCAATTGTCCTGACCATCTCATCAGCAGATGCGGACACTTCTTCTGACGCCGCTGAGATCTGTTCGATCTGACTTGTCACTCCAGATACAGCCTTCTGGATATCCTCCAGCGCTTGCCCTGACTTCTCAGCCAGTTCAGCACCGGAAATAACCTCAGCACCTGCCTGCTCCGCTGCACGCACAGACTGTTCCACACCGCTCTGGACGTTCTGGATGAGATCGCTGATCTCTTTCGTAGCGTCTGTCACTCGCTCGGCAAGAGTGCGAACTTCATCGGCTACTACAGCGAATCCACGTCCCTGCTCGCCGGCTCTGGCAGCTTCAATTGCTGCGTTGAGAGCAAGAAGGTTCGTCTGAGCCGCTATATCGTCAATCACACCGACGATCTTTCCAATCTCAGCAGACTGCTCACCGAGAGACTCAATCTGCTTTGCGGCCATTTCTACCGCAGATGTGATCTTGACCATGCCTTCAACAGTCTCACGAACGGTTATCAGGCCACCTTCCGCAGCTTCGTTTGCAGCGCGGGCACCATTGGTCGCTTCCTGAGCGTTGTTGGCAACTTCGCTGGTTGCCCGTGACACCTGGGCGACAATCCCAGACGCCTGCTCAATGCTTTCGGCCTGTTGCTGGCTACCGTCTGCGATTGAAGCAATGGCTGAGGCGAGCTCGTCAACGATCCTAGACGTCTCTTGAACAGTCTGACTCTGCTCTTCTGAGCCCGATGCAACCTGCTGAGCTGCGCTAGCGATACCGTCACTACCCTCGCCTGCCTGCTGGGCAGCCGAAGCCAACTCACTACTCGCCTGTTCGACGCCTCCCGCTGCTCTTGTGACACCACCAATGACTCCGCGGAGTCCTTCGACCATTTCGTCGATGCTCTGCCCAACGGCACTGATGCCGTCACCTGCGAGATTCAGAGACCTCGCCATTGCGCCAATCTCGTCACTCGACTTCACATCTACTTGCTGAACTTGAATGTTTGACTTGATAGTCAGATCTCCGTCTGCAACTGCTGCGGTCACAGTTTGGAGACGTGGCAGAATATCCGTGGCGAGCTTGTTTAGCGCCTCACCGACCTGGTTGACACCCTTGGAGATGCTCTGTGATAGCAAGAATCCTATTGCGATAGCTACCGCTGCAGCCACGATCGACAGGATGACGGAGATCGTTGTTGCGGTGCTGCGTGTCGACTCTGCGCCCTGTACCGCCAACTCGATCTGCTCCTCCACGTGGAGGGTAAGAGCATTAAGCTCTGCCTCAAGGAGAACTTCTTCTTCACCCAGTGCGTGCAGTTCTTCAATAATCAACTCATCTGCGGCGCCTGATTCAACCAGAGACGTAAAGCGCTCGCCCTCTGTGAGGAAGCCGTTGTACCCCTCAGCGAATGCGAATAGAAGGTCAGTTGACTCTGCGTCAGCTGCAAACATTGTTTCCAGCTCAAGAACGTGGTCGAAAACAGCTTCTGTCTCGTGCTCGATGCTCACCAGACCCTCTGGGTCCTTCGTTATTGCGAAGTCCGAATAATCAGAAACCTGTTCCATTACAAGAACTTCGAGCTCTCTGACACCAATGTCTTGTGGCATCTCTTCATGAACAATTTTGTTCGTTGCGTTACCCACTGAGTTGAGCCCCATAAAGCCGACCACAAACACTGCTACCAGCAGAGCTACGACCAGGCCGAAGCCTCCCAGTAATTTGGTCCGAATATCCAGTTTCATTGCTATTGCCCCTGCCCCGACTTCGTGTGTCGGGGGCCCTACTAAGCGATTCCTAATTTGTTGCTTGCGATTTGTGTCCGAAAACCCTCCGAACACATGTTGGTGTCTGGTCTGTCAGTAGTTTTAGTCGCCCACGGAAATGTCCTCGAAGATTTCACGTCCGTTGAGAGGCTGCGTGTAACGAGCGTTGAAGAAGTAATGCTCCTTGAACTCGTCTACCTGAGCCTGCGATAACGAGACCGGTGTCTTCATAAGAAGCCAGCTGACTCCTTCTGAACATGGAGGCGTCGTCAACGACCCCGGGTAGCGGAAGGTTCGGCGATCTTGCGGTAGCACTTTATTCACGTCGAAGAGTCCGTCAACGGTGACCTCATCTCCCGCGTGATCTGGCAACACGTCCCAGATCGGATCCAGACTCGTGTTGTGCGCTCCCGGCTCCAACAACACCCCAACCACTGCGAGCTTGCCCTCAGCGTCCTTGTGGACGAGATGCATCTCCATTGCGGCCTGGTGGCCATTGATGGTGTGCTCACTGGGCCGGTGGTAATGGAACTGGAGCAGTTCGTACTCGTTCCCGTTCAGAACCATCCAACTCGATTCGCCACTCTCCGAGCCGTAGTTGGCCTGGATTGTGTGGCCGTTGTTGACCACCGTCATCATTGACGGGCTGTAGTGAAACTCCAGATCTTCAAGATCGGCCAGCCGTGCATCCTTGATATCGATCGGCGACTGGGCCGAACCATCTACGCAGGACGTGTAATCAGCCGATTGGTCTGACCAGTAGTTCTGGCCATTAGAACCCGTGTAACCCCAGTGGATCTCTCCTCCAGAAGCGTGAGCCTCTTCTGTGGTTTCGGCGGAATCGCCTCCAACATCCGTGGTGGCATGGGACTCCGTTGCGGTGTCAGCGTGATCACTGGTCTCGCTGGCGGTTGAATGAACCGGATTGGATATCGAAACCGTGTCACTGGTGGTCTCGTGACTGACAACTGCTGCTTGCCCGTCGGCAGCTGTCTCGTGTGATGATTCGGAATCGGCACTCGTGCTGTGCCCGGCGTCACTCGCGGTCTCGTGTGAGGCCGACTCTCTGCTGCTGGTTGTGTCTGAAGCCGACAGGGCCCGCAGAATTTTCGACTCAGAGCGTGATGACTGGCTACTTGCTGAGGCATCAGCAGAGCCTGAAGAACATCCGACGGCTACCAGCAGGTAGATACCTAACAGCAGGGCGCCGATTACCAGCCCACCGCCCCTGCTCGCCCATTTGCTATCAATATTCATCCGTGTCCCTTCATTTCTCAATTGAGTCGCCGATGCGTCCATGCACAGCGTCGTACGGGCTGCCCGCAACCCATGTAATACCTTCAAACCGGAGCATGAATCACTCATTAGGCGACTAGTTGGTGGATAACAACGACATCGGAGTGCAAGTAATCTGTTATGTAGCGAGGGAAGTAACCACCCTTAATTGAGTAAGGTATCCCCTCCTTTTCTGCCGCTATTGGGATGATGATGCATGGTGATATCACCCCGCACGGCCATCCCTCCATTTCCCCTAGAGTTCAATGGCATTTTTGTGATTGAGATCCGCTGTTGATCGCGCCTTAGAAGTGGTGCCGGAGCCATGCCCAGCTTCACTCCCGGAACCCAACGAGCCCAACTCAATGCCGTTGGTTTCGCCTGAGGCTAGTAGCGTCAGCGGAGTCTCTGACTCCGACCGTGACGTCTGGATACTTTCCAAGGCACCGACAGAATCTGAAGAACATCCGACGGCCAACAGCAGGTAGGTACCTAACAGCAGGGCGCCGATTACCAGCCCACCACCCCTGCTCGCCCATTTGCTGTCAACATCCATCCGTGTCCCTCTTGTCTCAATTGAGTCGCCGTCTCGTCGTAGCACGTCGTCGTGCGGCTATCCACAAACCATGTAAGACCTTCAGGCCGGAACATGAATCGCGCAGTAGGCGGCTAGTTGGTGGATAACAACGACATCAACATGGAGGGTGACTGTCACCTAGGGGAGGTAGATATCCGAACCAACGTGTAAGACCTCGCGCGTATCTCGGACGTAAACCGATCGCCAAGGTAGAGGGACACTCCCTCAGGCGGAGGCGCTACCTGCCTTCTCCCATGTCACTCGCCACGTTCACACGAAGAGGATTAGTGCTTCACTCAACAGGGAGTGATGGTCTCTTGCTCGCGCGGTTGGTGATTGGCTCGCGATCATCAGCGGAGAGGAAGGATCTAAAGGGGGACCCCGAAATCAGGTAGACTGCCGCGCCAGTTCAATCGCGCACACATCCGGGTTGCGATCAGGGCGATCGGATGTCTATCAGGAAGGCGGATTCATCATGGCGGTAATAGTAGGCAGCGGAGATTTCCGGTACGAGCTAGTCGAGAACTGGGCGCAGATACCAGATGGCTGGGTCTTTACGCAGGTTGGCGCGGTTGCCGTGGACGAGAATGACGATGTTTATGTGTTCAACCGCTCAGAGCATCCGATCATCGTCTTCAATCGTGATGGTGAGTTCCAGCGGTCGTTAGGCGAGGGTCACTTTCCAAGCGCGCACGGCATGTGCTTCGGTAATGACGGCACGCTATGGCTGGCTGACTCAGGCGACCACACGGTAAAGAATTTCACGCGCTTTGGAGAGCATATCCGGACGCTTGGTGTGGTTGATGAGCCGCACGAGAATGAGCCGTTCAACCGCCCGACTGACGTAACGGTGGCCTCCAACGGGGATCTATATATTTCAGACGGATACGGCAACAACCGCGTCCACGTATTCTCACCCGATGGCGAGTACAAGTGGTCGTGGGGTCAGACCGAGCGGGAGGGCGGCGTTTGGGATGGCGATTTCAATCTTCCACACAACATCTGGATTCACAAAGACCTGGTGTACGTGGCCGACCGTGAGAACCACCGAGTGCAGGTGTTCGATCTTGACGCCAGGCACGTGGAAACGTGGACCGACTTCATCCAGCCAACTGACGTCTACATTGATAGCAATGACGTGGCATACGTGGCGGAACTGCGCAACCGGATATCAATTGCGGACTTGCACGGCAACGTGAAGGCACGCTGGGGCAGGTTCCCAACGGACGAGCCGGGCATGTTCTTCGCGCCACACGGCATCTGGAGCGACTCGCACGGCGACCTCTACGTAGGCGAAGTCCTAGAAGGCCAGAGACTCCAGAAGTTCAAGCGACTGTAGGCGAATGTAAGGGCGGCCAGGAAATCTCACATCCCGCCGCCCTACCCCCATGTGGCAACTCAGGAATGCCTGTCATACGCCGAGTGAGAGACCACACCGAAGATAACGCGCGGCCGCCCACTATGTCATCCTGAACGGAGGCGGCCTTGCGCCGAAGCTGAAGGATCTAGAGCGGTTCGATAGGGAATCTGGTACCCGTCACCCGAGCGCATCCATGTTCCCTCTTCTGGTAGTGGAGTATTTCAGATCCTTCGACTCCGCTATCGCTGCGCTCTGGATGACACGGCGTCGGAAGTGCTTTGGCGCAGTCCCTGCACATGACCGAATGCTAGACTCCGCCTTCTACCACCCCCTCGGGAGACATCAACTTGGTTACAGACCAGCTACCGCCGCTTCTTGAGAACTCGCCTCACGGCGTTCATTCCGACTCTTTCAGGCCGGATGTTATGGGGGTGCATGGTGCGGTGGTGGCAAACCATCCGCTTGCAAGCCAGACCGGGATGCGCATCCTCCAGGCGGGTGGAAACGCGGTGGATGCAGCGGTCGCGATTGGGTTCGCTCTTTCGATTGCCGAGCCGCAGTCGTCCGGTATCGGTGGCGATGGGTTCATGATGGTTCACATGGCTAATACCGGGTCAATCAAGCTCGTGAACGCCACTGGCGCAGCGCCGCTGGCCGCGACGCGCGAACGCTACGCAGACGGCATCCCCGCCAAAGGCCCACTTTCAATCTCCGTACCCGGCATCGTCCACGGTTTGCTGTCGGCCCATGAGAAGTACGGCACGCTCAAACTCGCCCAGTGTCTTGAGCCCGCCATAGAGCTGTGCGAAGACGGTGTACCAACGTCGCATCGCGTGGCACGCCTGCTCGAGTCCGAGACGCCGATGCTTGACTACGAATCGACCCGCGCAGTCTATGCGCCAGAAGGTCGGCTCGTGGCCGTTGGCGAGGTGGTGCGAAACCCTGATCTTGCGGCATCGATAAAGCTCATCGCCACTGATGGCGTTGACGCGTTTTACAAAGGACCAATCGCACGAGAGATCGTTCGCCAGGTGACTGAACTGGGTGGAGTGCTGAGCGAAGAAGACTTCGCTCGACACACTACCCGCTGGCAAGATCCAATCTCAACCACCTATCGCGGAAACACGGTCTATGAGGCGCCCCCTAACTCCAGTGGACACGTGCTGCTCCAAGAGTTGAATATGGCAGAGTTGTACGACATCCCATCTTGGGGGCCTGACGCTGCCGAGACGATTCACGTGATGGTTGAGGCCAAGCGCCGGGCATTCGCGGATCGCGAGGCGTACATGGCCGACCCCGAGTTCGTTGACGTGCCGATCGAAGGTCTCATCTGCAAAGACTTCGCAGGTTCACGGGCGCGGAATATCGATCTCAAGGCCGCTGCAGAGGCGATGTCCGTCCGCGAGGGCGATCCATGGGCGTTCCAGGACGCCGGACCGGACAAGTCGAAGCGGTTCCGACGGCAGTGGAAGTCGGTCACCGAACGCACTTCTGGCACGACGCACTTCTGTGTGATCGATCGGTGGGGCAACGCCGTATCGCAGCTCCAGAGCCTTCAGACCAATTTTGGCTCGGCGCTCATCGGCGGCAAGACCGGGATCTTGCTGAACAACCGCATGACGTACTGGCACCTCGATGAGGATCACATCGATGCGCTCCGTCCCGGTCAGCGAGTGCGTCACACAATGAACCCCGTGATGGCATTCTCACCAGACGGCAAGTTGCGCGTGATCTGCGGAACGCCGGGTGGCGACACGCAGGTGCAGACCAACTTCCAGATGCTCATTCGTGCTCTCGACTTCGGCTACACGGCCAGCGAGTGCGTCGAAGCACCCCGCTGGACCCATTACCAGTCGGGTATGGAGTCGACCTACCCGCACACGGGATTTGAGAGTCTGCGCATGGAACGCCGCGTTGGAGATGATGTTGCCGATGGCCTGCGAAAGCGCGGCCACAAAGTTGAGATGATCGGCTCATGGGAAGGTATTGGGAGCGCCGGAATGATCCAGGTACACCCGGAAACCGGCGTATACATGGCGGCGGCGGACCCTCGGCGTGATGGCCACGCTATCGCGTGGTAGGAGAACTCACATGACTGATTCAAAGTTGCCACTAGCGGGCAAAGTTGCCCTCGTCACTGGTGGCGGACGCGGGATTGGCCGTGCCATTGCGCTGGCCTACGCGGACGAAGGCGCCGATATAGCGGTCGTAGCGCGCACGCAGTCGCAACTTGACGAGGTAGCCAGCGAGATCACCGCGAAGGGCCGGAAGGCGGCAGCCTTCGCCACGGACGTGACCGACTATGAGGCTGTTGTCGAAATGGCCGCAGCATGTCGGGCGGAGTTTGGGCGCCTCGATATTCTCGTGAACAACGCAGGTGGCACCCTTGAAACAAGGTCCGTGTCGGAGAGCGATCCTGAGCAGTGGGTCGCCGGGTTGGAGTTGAATCTCCACAGTGTCTACTACGTATCGAAGGCGCTATTGCCGCTCATGATCGATTCTGGCGATGGCGGCAAGGTGATCAACATTGGCTCTGGCATGGGCCGCACGCCGGGGCCGGGCGTATACCCGGTGAGCAAGGCAGCGATGTGGATGCTCACCCAATCGCTATCCATGGAAGTCTGGCAACACGGCATAGACGTGAACGAACTCATACCCGGACCGGTTGCTACCTACCTGACTCGCGGTCGGATGAAAGTGGGAGACACGCCTCCATTCGCAGAAAGTGAGCGTGTCAAACCACCCGAGGACGTAGCGCCGCTGGCGATCTGGCTGGCGACTCAAGCGCCCGGTGGACCAACTGGTCAGTCGTTCAGCATCGCTAGGCGGCCGCTCTAGCGCGGTGGGGGAACCCCATCGCAAGAACCACACCATTGCCGGGTAGGAGATTCATGTTGACTGGCTCAGATCAGCCCCTCGCGGGCAAAGTAGCTCTCATTACAGGCGGCGGACGCGGCATCGGTCGGGCCATCGCGCTCGCATACGCCAACGCAGGAGCGGACATAGCGGTCGTCGCACGCACCCAATCGCAACTCGATGAAGTTGTGGGTGCCGTCACATCTCATGGACGCAGCGCTATCGGTCTTGCGTGCGATGTGACCGACTACGATGCAGTGAAAGATATGGCATCGGCGTTTCGAGCCGTATTCGACCGACTGGACATCCTCGTCAACAACGCTGGCGGGAATCTGGATCAGCGCTCAATCCTGGATAGCGACCCCGAAGTGTGGACGGGCGGAATTGAACTGAATCTTTACAGTGCCTATTTCGTCTCACGGGAACTCTTACCGCTCATGATCGAGACTGGCGGGGGCAAGGTGATCAACATGAGTTCCAACCTGGGCCGATCGCCGGGGCCGGGTGTCTACCGCGTCGGGAAAGCTGCAATGTGGATGTTCACCCAGTCACTGTCCATGGAAGTTTGGCAGCACGATATCGACGTGAACGAGCTCATTCCTGGCCCGGTTGAAACCTTCCTCACGCGTGGTCTGATGAAAGTTGGTGAGACGCCGACGTTTGCTGCCAGCGAACGGGTCAAACCACCCGAAGATGTAGCTCCGCTGGCACTCTGGTTGGCAACCCAACCGAAAGGCGGCCCAACGGGTCAGTCATTCAGCATTGCGAGGCGTCCTATCTAGAGCGCGAGGTAATCTGGCACTTCCACCCCGTCCTTCAACCTTGGGTCAGGGATCAGATCACCCGGCACTCGCGATAACGGCAACACACCCGCCCAGATATCCAACTCGTAGTCCTCTTCATCATCGCCGGGTGGTCCGGTGCGGACTTTCGCGGAGCAATCCGCAATCTCAAGCTTGAACACGTCGGTCTGCTTCAAATCGGCTTCGTTCGGACCGCGAGCGTCATCCCAGCGGCCTGGCACGATGTTGTCAGTCACAGTCTTCAATCCGACAAGGATTTCCTCGGGGTCTTCGACTTTCTCGGCATTGCCGAAAACAACTGCCGACCTGTAGTTCATCGAATGGTGAAGCAGCGACCGCGCAAGGACGATTCCATCGACATGAGTCACGGTCAAACAAACAGCGGGAGACTTCGTGTTCCTGAACATTCCTGCTGCCGGGGAGCCGTGGATATAGATCGTGTCGTCTAGATGTAGCTCCCACGGACGTTGTTTACAGTCTTGAGGCTGGCGTTGCTCCACTGATACCGCCGTGTGGCCGAGTGTAATTGTAGTAGTCAAGATAACCGGGAAGCTCTGCCAACCGCTCTGCGTTTGAGGTGAATTCTCTGGA
>JABMNO010000082.1 GCA_013204555.1 Chloroflexota bacterium
CAGTGGTCGTTGGCGATATCTATACCGAGCCATAGATCGAGATGGAAACCTACTTGATTCGATGCTCAGCGAGCACAGAGACAAGCATGCAGCTCGACGGTTCCTGCGACGCCTCCTTCAGAACACAGAGCAGAGGCCACTTCGCCTGACCACGGACAAGCATCCTGCGTATACCAAAGCTATTCGATGGATCGTTGGACGCAAAGTGCTGCACCGGCACAACCGTTATCTGAACAATCGGATGGAGCAGAATCATCGCCACATCAAGCAGCGGTACTACCCGATGCTCGGGTTCAAACGATTCGAGTCTGCCAGCCAATTCTGCAATGCCTTCGACGAGTTACGAAACTACTTGAGGGTTCCGCGGTCGGGTGACGAGCACGTTTCAGCGACGGACAGACGACAGATCTTTAGTGGCAGGTGGACGACTCTCATGGAGGAGTTGGCTGCGTAATTTGGAGGTCCGATAGCGGTTCAACTCGGCTTAACTTTGATAAGAGACCTGAGTTCTGACAGAACCCTTGGTGGCAAGTCGGTCTTTAGGTTTTTCCGCGACTGCGTTGGCAGGGTCAAAAGTAAAGAGTCTTGCGGTCTCACTCAACTCGACTTCTTCTTGGTGCATTTCATATTCCAGCAGAGTTTGACCTTCTGAAAGATGGGGTGTCTTCCACCTATCGATTTCAGACTGCAAGAGGCTTAGGGTGATGACACCCCACATTTCGTCCCGTGGATGCTCAGTTCTATCCTGCATTTGGTCGATCTCCTCTGTTCATGCCACCTGTGGCAGGGGCACTATTAGGGCGATCCTTATGGAGCGCAGCGTTCTCCCAGAAGGAGAAGGGACCGATCCTAATCCTGGATCCACTGGCCCGTTGCATCCTGATCGTTTCCGCTGTCCAGATTTAGGTATTCGCGCGTATCCGGATTCACCAAGTATTTCTCAACATAGTCCATATTCAAGTCGACGCCCAGTCCCGGCCGTCCATTGGGGAATATAGCGCCTTCTCGAACGTCGAACATTGGAGTTACGACTTTCTCAAACGTTGGGAACCAGGTATGCAAACACTCCTGCCGGTAAAGGTTTGGCGTGGTCATGCAGACCTGGAAACCTGCGGCAATCGATATTGGTCCCAGTGCGTCGTGCGGACTGATGCGAATGTACTGGACTTCCGCCTGTGCAGCGATGCGTCGTAGCTCGCTAATTCCGCCGCACCACGCCACGTCCGGCATGATGTAGTCGACCAGCCGGTTGGCCAGTATTTCGGTGTAATCCCAGCGTGTGAAGTGACGCTCACCGATGCAAAGCGGGAGATTCACGTTTTCACGTACCTGCCGAAGCGCGTTGTGGTTTTCAACGTGAATTGGCTCTTCTAGCCAGATCAGGTTCACGTGCTCCAACGCCCTGCCCGCCTCGATTGCCGACGCCACGTCGAATCGAGCGTGCGCATCAACCATCAGTTCGAAGTCCGGGCCGACTTCTGCGCGAACTGCGTCCATCCACTCAACCGACTTCCGAATATTCTCCGGGGTAAGGCGCTCAACCTCCGCCGGACCAGAGAATCCTGCTGATGGATCAGATTGCGTCGGGAACGGGTCGGTTTTGATCGCCTGGTAACCATCAGCCTTGGTCTTCCGTGCAGCTTTGGCCGCAGCTTCCGGGCCACCAGCCTCAGAGTTGTAATCCTGAATGTGGGTGTACAACGGCACACGGTCCCGGACGGCGCCGCCAAGCAGGTCATAGATTGGAGCGCCAAGCACTTTGCCCTTGATGTCCCAGAGCGCAATATCAATGGCGCTGATCAGATGTGAGACGTAGCCGCGCCCGTTGAGATCATCGAACCTGTGGAAGATCGTCTGCCATACGTTCTCAATCTGGCCCGCGTCCATGCCGACAACGGTGCTCTTGATCGCCTCAAGACCGCGAACGAGATGACCATTGACCGCATAGTCGGTGCACTCGCCAAGTCCGAAGACCCCTTCATCAGTGTCGACCTGTACAAATAGCCACGGCAGCCCTTCTATGGGCATCGTGACGATTGGACGAACGTCTGTAATTTTCATGACTAATTCCTGTTTGCTGCTTTGGCCTGATTCTGGACCGCTTCTACCATTCCCTGCATGTACCCCATTGCGAACGCCCTGCCCCGATGTCCCCATTGAGTGTCGCCGTGCGTGTGAGGGACATGATCATCTATGAAAAACCCATCGAATCCAGCGTCGTTGTACGTTTTCATCGCACGATACATGTCTACATAGCCAGTGTTGATGAACTCCTCGTGAAACTTCGGCACCTGCCCTGACACATTGCGGAAGTGAACATAGAGGATTTTCTTGCGGGTACTGAGGTATTCGATCATTTCGTAGACGTCTTCACCCTGCATTTCCGAGAAGGTCCCCTGACAGAACTCGATAGCGTTCGAAGGCGAGTCGACGATCTCCGTCAGCCGCTTGTACGCAGCGAAACTTCGTAGCGGCATCGCGACCCCGCCCAACGGCGATATCGGCGGGTCGGTCGGATGGATTCCCAGCCGGATGCCCTCTTCCTCTGCGACGGGGGTGACGATCTTGATCCAGTACTCCAGGTTCTCCCACATCTCGTCTTCGGAATATTCACGGTCGTGCGTGTTGGGAGAGCGTCTCGCGATCTCGTAGTCGAACGCCGTAACCTCGGCGCCGCAGCGGATTACCTCAGTTGGCCCTCGCCACACCTGTGTTGGGTTCCATCCATAACCAAGAATCGGTACACCTGCCCGGGCTACGTTGCGCACGGTCGTGATCATCTTCTCGACCTGCTCGTCCCTGCGCGGGCCGTTCATCATGATGTGATCGTAGAAGCCAAGAGGCAGATTCTCGAGTGCTCCCAGCTTCAAACCAAACCGGCCAACCTGGTTACGAAGCTCCACGATGTTATGGAGTTCCCACACGCCGTTCGTCGCCGGAATCTGCGCCCTGTTTAGCAGGACTTCGCTCGCCCCGTACTGGGCTGCGAACCTGAGAAACGTGGCAGTGGGCGCGTTGAACTGCCCCAGTCCAACCCTCATACGTACTTCCGGTGCATCTCTTCGATATCGATTCGCCCATCGAGATCGTTCAGGACGGTAAAGTTCGCTTCAACCTCCTCTGGCGTGCGCATCCCAATTAATGCCACATCAACCAGCGGGTCTGACAACACGAACTGGAGCAACGCTGGAGAGTAGTCGAAATCGTCCTCGGGGCGCACCATCTTCATCCAACGCTGGAACAGACCGGACGTTAGCGTCCGCATCGTCACGGTTCCCATTCCGGCGCCTTCTGCCGCCACCAGACTGCCGAAAGGTCGCGTGTAATCGTGGGCGTGCAAGTGGACAAGGTTGTAGCAGATCTGCATCACGTCAAATCGGCCTGACTCGATGAAACGGTAGACCGCTCCGTTCTGGTTTTCTGACGTGAATCCCAGATGTCGTATCAGGCCTTCGTTTCGAAGCGACTCAAGCGTTTCCAGCATGCCGCCCGAGGCGAGAATCTGATCGGTCTGCTCGGTGGTGTAATCACCGCCATGGATCTGAACGAGATCGAGTGCGTCCACATTCAAGTTCTCAAGCGACCTCTGAACGGACCCTCGAACGTCTGATTCCTCGTGGGCGACTTTGGTGGCGATGAAAACATCATCGCCGTGACCTACAAGTCCCTCGCCGAAGATTCGCTCGCTCTCGCCCGCACCGTAAGCAGCGGCAGTATCGAAGTACGTGACTCCAAGCTCAACTGCCCGCTGAATCGCCTCGATCACACCGGAGCGCTGAGAGCTATCTCCGGGCGAGTACGGACCAAGGTAGTTCGTCAGACCAGCGGGCGCACCACCAAAGCCAAGACGGCTGACGGTACGGCCGGTGGCGCCGAAATCAGTAGATTCGAGAAAAGATGCCGTTACCTCACCGCCTGCTTCTGTACCGCCTCAATCAACGCTTGAATGTACCCGTTGGCGAATGCGCGTCCTCGGTGGCCCCATTCTGTGTCGCCGTGGGTGTGTGGGACGTGATCGTCCATGAAGAAGCCGTCGAAACCGACCTCGTTGTAGATCTGCATCGCTTTGAACATGTCTACGTGGCCGGTGTTGATGAACTCCTCATGGAACTTCGGCACCGGATTCGATACATTCCTGAAGTGGACGTAGAGTATCTTCTTGCGCTCCCCGAAGTACCGAATCATGTCGTAGATACCGCCGTTCGCGGCGTCTGCCATCTCGGAGAATGTCCCCTGGCAGAATTCGATGGCGTTGGAGGGTGATTCGACTATTTCGGTCAGGCGTTTGTAGGCATCGAACGAACGCAGTAGCTGTGGGATGCCTCCCAGTGACTCGACCGGTGGATCGCACGGATGGATTCCCAGACGAATACCCTCTTCCTCCGCGACGGGCGTGATGGCTTTAATCCAGTACTCCATGTACTCCCACATCTCCTCTTCCGTGTACTCACGGTCGTGGGTCAGTGGCGATTCATGCGCGACTGCATAGTCGAACGCGGTCACTTCTGTGCCTGCGCGAATGTACTGAGAAGGGGTTCGCCACACGTTTGACGGCATCCAGTTGTAGCCAAAGATTGGAATTCCCGCCCGCGCCATATTGCGGACGGTTGCGATCATGTTCTCAATCTGCTCGTCCCGCTTCGGGCCGCCCAGCATGACGTGGTCGTAGAAGGCAGTCGGGACGTTCTCGATTGCGGTCAGGGTGAGTCCGAACTGCTCTACCGACTGACGTAGCTTCACCAGGTCCTGGAGTTCCCAGCGTCCGTTTCTCGCCGGGATTGCGCCTCTGCCTACCCGGATATCCGTCACCCCGAACTGGGCGGCGTACTTCAGATACTCAGGTGTTACAACGTCTCCCAGGCCAAAACCGACTCGCATGGTCCCCTATCCGCCCTTCTGCACGGCTTCGATCATGGCCTGGATGTAGCCGTTAGCGAATGCGCGTCCACGATGGCCCCATGCAGTGTCCTGATGCGTATGCGGAACGTGGTCGTCAATGAAGAAGCCATCGAAGTCGTGCTTGTTGTAGATCTGCATCGCTTTGTACATGTCCACGTAGCCGGTGTTCACAAACTCCTCGTGAAACTTAGGCACCGTACCGCTTACATTTCGGAAATGGACATACAGAATCTTCTTGCGTTCAACGAAGTATTCAATGGTCCTGTAAATTCCGCCGTCAGCGGAATCGGCCATCTCCGAGAATGTGCCCTGACAGAATTCAATTGCGTTTGATGGCGACTCAACGATCTCGGTCAGCCGCTTGTAGGCGTCGAACGAACGCAAGAGTTGCGGGATTCCTCCCAATTTCTCAACTGGAGGGTCGCAGGGGTGGATGCCGAGCCGGATTCCTTCCTCTTCTGCGATGGGCGTGATGATCTTGATCCAGTACTCCAGGTTCGTCCACATCTCCTCTTCTGAGTACTCGCGATCATGCGTGAACGGCATCTTCTTCGACCACTCATAGTCGAAAGCAGTAGCGATCGCTCCGCCACGAATGACCTCTGGTGGTGTTCGCCAGACGTGTGATGGCATCCAGTTGTAGCCAAAGATTGGGATGCCAGCGCGGGCGATGTTCCTCACGGTGGCGATCATATTTTCGATCTGCTGATCACGGTTTGGGCCGCCCAGCATGATGTCTTCATAGAAGCTGGTGGGAACGTTCTCCAGTGCTGAGAGTTTCATGCCCCACTGCTCAATGGACAGCCGCAACTTCACCAGATCACGCAACTCCCAGCGGCCGTTGCCGCCGGGCAAGTCAGGAGTGTTAAGAAGAATGTCCGTCGCTCCATATTGAGCGGCAAACTCAAGATACTCAGCGGTGGCGGAATGGAATTGGCCGAAACCTGCTCTCATGGGGGCTCTCCTCGCACTGCGGCTGGAAGGTATCCACTCCGCTCATTTTGATTGCTGAGCGGAACTTTATACCGGCGCAGAGGAATGCTCTACCCCATCCTGATCATGCGATGGCAGCGCGAGTTCAACCAGCGGGTGGAAGGGCCAACACTCACAGTGCGTCATCTCGTTAGAAATGACGATTAACGGTCCCCAACATGGGTTGGAGCGAGACTCGCTAGCGGCCTTTGGGGCGGCCAGGAGGCGCAGGGCGGCGTCCTGCGGCGGGTGCGGGACGGCGACCGGGAGGAGCTGGTCTTCTTGCCGGTGGAGGACGTTGACCAGGTGCTGGCGGACGTTGGCCGGGAGCGCCACGGCGCGGCGGCGGTCCGCCTCTTAGAGGACGACCACGCCCCGGTGGTGGTGGTGGTGGTGGCCGACGTCTTGGCGGCCCCCCGTGTGGAGCCGTTGGTGGAGGTGCAACTGGCGGCGGCGGATAGTAAGGCTCAACTATCGGCGCCATATCGCGGGGAGCAATCCAGGTTTCAGCTCCAATATCATCGACAAATATGAGACTAGGGTTGCCTGCCTCATCCAATCGGAACGTTGTCCTGACATGTCCTTCTTCATCCGCCATGGACAGAAACGGAGACCCGTCTTCCAGTGTGCCAAGAACGGTGCGACTCTTTCCATCAGGGCCTACGAGTTCCAGACGCTCGACGTTGACTATGCCAACTTTGACCTCTGGCAGAACGTGAATTTCGTCGTCCACCATCTTTTCGATGGTCCGGACTACGCTCCCTCCGGCAACCTCCCCACGTAGCTTGGCCCGTTTGGCTTCTGCCACGGTTAGGCCGGTGATGTCACCTTCGTACAGACTGCCGCTTGGCATCGAATCAAGATCATCACGGATGCCGTTCAGGATTTCTTTTTGATCGCCGTTTAGAGCGTCCGAATCATTGGAGTCTTCGACGTGTTCGACATCAGCCCAAACATAAATCTCATCGGTGTCTTCGCCAAGATCGAATTCCGATGATGTCTTCAGGCGAGCCGCGGCCGCCCACTCGTCAACGTTTGAGATGCCTTTGTCAGTGGTATTTGCGACGCCTGTGAGTTCGGCGGTACATTCATAGCCACCGATGGCAAGTAACTTTGGGATATTGACCACAACCGTGCCCAACAGTTTTGTGACCGATGAAATGGTCTTCTCTGTGAGCTCTTCGTCAAAGGCTTCTTCGTACAATCCCTCAACGTTTTTCGCTGAGGCGCGGCTGAGCACGATCAGTGCTTTGCCTTCCAGCTTTCCACTGAAGGCGATCGTCGCCGTAATGGCGCCGGGGAATCTCGCTGCGTTGGACTTATTGATGCCATAAGACGCGTCAAGATCACGGCCAAGCTGACTTTTCCAGGCCAGTTTGGTCGGAGCAAGGATGGCTTTAACAATCGATTGGTCCATAACGTTCCAGTCGTCGCGGCGGGCTCGAGTATTGATCCAATTCGAGATTAGTCGATGTGGCGACCGATTCCGATAGGTTGATCTCAGAAGCCGCATAGGTGTTTTCCACCATCCGCTTCGATCTCGTCACACGCTTGACCGCAGACGCTTTATCTCTCAAGATCGCAGACGCGTCCCCTATCTATCAGTCAATCGAGCAGGTTAAGTGGCAACCAAAACGCCAGGCAGTTCAGTTCAGGAAACAAGAAAAGCGATCGTCGAAAACCTGTGGATGCACAATCGTGGGTGGGAAGAGCTCGCCGAAGAGGATCCCATTGTCCCTGTGTCCGGCAAGGGCGCACGAATAATTGATGCCGAAGGGCGTAGTTGGTTAGACGTGAACGGCGGATACATGTCTGTTCATGCAGGATATGGCCAGGATGAGATCGCGGATGCGGCGGCCGAGCAGATGCGGAAATTACACTACTTCCCTCAGGGAACGGCCGCAGAACCCACGGCGCAACTGGCGGCGAAGCTCGCGGAGATGACTCCCGGTGACTTGAACCGTTCGTTCTTCGCAAGCGGCGGCTCAGAAGCAAATGAGACTTCGGTAAAGATCGCTCGTGCGTTTTACCGGCGTGCCGGTCACTCAGGTCGCTACAAGGTGATTAGCCGACAGGATTCCTACCACGGCGCTCTGGGCCTGACGATGTGGCTGGGAGGCTCATCACAGGGTTCCACGAGGGCCGACTACGAACCTGCGTATCCGGGAATGGTCTACGCACCGCAGCCTTACCCTTACAGGTGTGAGATGGGTGGTGAAACGCCAGAGGAGTGCGCCGAACTGTGTGCGAACCAGATACAGAAACTTCTTGAGTTTCATGGGCCAGACACAGTTGCAGCGATTATTGCAGAACCCGTCTCAGTCCCTGCTCCAGTTGCAGTTCCCGGTGATGAGTACTGGCCCCGACTCCGTGAGATATGTAATCAATATGGAGTGATCCTGATCGCTGACGAGGTAATCACCGGCTTCGGCCGAACCGGAAAGATGTTCGCGGTGGAGCACTGGGACGTTGTACCGGACATCATGTCTGTAGCAAAGGGAATTGTTTCCAGCTACCTGCCAATTGGTGCAAGCATCGCCCGTGAGGACATTGCCAACGCATTCGCCGGAGGGCCGGATACTCGATTCTTCCAGCACGTCCTGACCTTCTCCGGCCACCCGGTTGCCGCTGCCGCAGCCCTCAAGAACATCGAAATTATCGAACGAGAAAATATGGTCGATAACGCCCGGGATGTTGGCGCATATTTCCTGGAACAACTCACTGAGCTCAAGAGCAAACACGCCATCATCGGCAACGTCACCGGTCTCGGCCTCCTGCTGGGAATCGACCTCGTGAAGGATCGTGAATCAAAGGAAAGGTTCAAACCATCAGATGGCGTTGCAGTTTCGCTGACCAGGGCCTTCGAGGATCGTGGTCTGATCCTGCGGCCGGGCGCGAGTTCGATAACCCTGGGGCCTCCACTGATAATCGAGAATGGTGATGTGGATGAGATCGTGACCGGAATCGACGAGGCTCTGGCACTGCTCTCCACGGAGATGGAACTGTAAGCATTCAGACATACCAGTATTCATCACTGCATCTTTTGCATCCTATGATTCATGGATGCCTCTACCCCGAACACGACAGATCAATTGATCGACACTGAGAGCAGCGCCCGAAAACGAGCGCTGTTCTTGGTATCGGCGTCCACAGTGTTTGGGCTGTCCGTCTGGTTTAGTACCAACGCTATTGCCCCTGCACTTGAGACCGAGAAAGGCTTTAGCGACGGCGATATTGCCTGGCTGACAATTGCCGTCCAGATGGGGTTTGTTGCAGGCTCTGTACTCATCGCCCTGACAAATTTGGCCGATCTGATCCCCGCACGTCGCCTCTATGGAGTCGCTGCGATTGCAGCCGGGGCGTTGAATGTCCTCGTGATTCCTGTTGATGATTTCACCGCGGTGATTCTCGTCAGGTTCGTCACGGGAATGTTCCTTGGCGGCGTGTATCCGCCGGGGATGAAGATACTTTCCGGCTGGTTCATCAAAGGGCGAGGCATAGCGCTCGGCGCAATGGTCGGGGCGCTTACGATTGGATCAGGTTCACCGCACTTGCTGAGATCGCTATTCAGCGACCAGTGGGAGGCCACGATCATTGGCAGTTCCATACTGTCGGTGCTTGGTGGTCTGATGGTGTGGACGCTCGTATCAGACGGTCCACACGACGTGAAAGGTGCCACGTTCGCGCCCCGATACATGCTCCGGCTCTTCACTAACCGTGCTCAGCGGCTAACGCTAATTGGCTATCTGGGCCACATGTGGGAGCTATACGCCATGTGGGCTTGGATAGGTGCATTTCTACTGGCCGTAGTTGGCAGCAGGCCGCTAATTGGCGATCGCCTTGAACTCGCCAGCGCTCTCGCATTCGCAGTCTTCGGAGCTGGAGCAATCGCGAGCTTTGTAGCGGGACTGATGGCAGAACGTTGGGGCCGAGCCTACGTAACCGCCGGAGCGATGGGGATTTCTGGTAGTTTAGCGTTATTTATTGGTTATATCCCAACTGAGATGTCTCTATTGATAGTTCTGTTGGCCCTGGTCTGGGGTGCGGCCGTAATTGCCGATTCAGCACAGTTCTCAACCGCTATGACGGAGCTCAGCGACCCCGCGTATCGCGGCACGATGCTGACATTTCAGACAGGCATCGGATTCGCTCTTACGGCGGTTACGATCAGGTTGGTTCCAATAATAGTGGACGCATCCGGTTGGGGCCTTGCATTCGCAATGCTGGCGATAGGCCCGGCCATCGGCGCCGCAGCGATGCTGTGGCTCCGGCGACTGCCGGAGGCGGAAGCAATGGCGGGCGGCCGACGATAGCGCAGCCTTGTCCCTTCACCTTTTGGGAGAAGGGACGAGGGGGGGGGGGCACATGCAATGTGCCGCTACGTGTGGTTCCGAGGTGCGTGGGACATACTGGGATTTTGGGCGCGTTGAATTGGCTGCGGGGCTGATTTCGTTTTGGGCGAGATACTGCCAGGCTGCTGG
>JABMNO010000005.1 GCA_013204555.1 Chloroflexota bacterium
ATATCAAGCAGCGGTACTACCCGATGCTCGGGTTCAAACGATTCGAGTCAGCCAGTCGATTCTGCACAGCATTCGACGAGTTACGAAACTACTTGAGGGTTGGTAGGTCGGGAGGCGAGCGAGATTCAGCAACGGACAGAAGGCAGGTCTTCAGAACTAAATGGACGACTCTCATTGAGGAGTTGATTGCATAATTTGGAGGTCCGATAGCGGTTCAACGCGGCTTAACTTTGACAAGAGACCTGAGTTCTGACGGAACCAAGGTAGCGGAACCGGGTGAGCGTCTGGGCGATGAAACCGTAACCGTCGGCGCCGTCAGGGAAGGCTTTAACCTGCTCCAGCGACTGGAGTCCTTGAGTCTGTAATGTCACGATCATCCTCCGATGATCCCAACTCCTGAGCAGAACCTACAGACTCACCTGTGTGTGGAAATACGCCCGACCCTTCAGGCTCATGTGTCATTAGACAAGGCTAATCATTGACTGCCCGGTACCCAGGTCATAGCATCGGCGGAGTGAGAAAATGGCGCTTTGAATTTCCTAGTGTGCTCCGCCAAGTGTTAGGGTGGATCGTGGTGTCTCGCGCGGAAATGCTGACAAGGCAGATCCCAGTTTAACCAAGCTTTTGGCCCAA
Source organism: Chloroflexota bacterium (assembly GCA_013204555.1). Lineage (GTDB taxonomy): Bacteria > Chloroflexota > Dehalococcoidia > Lucifugimonadales > Lucifugimonadaceae > UBA1151. The sequence goes on from JABMNO010000005.1 coordinate 634, forward strand.
TACCTTAGCGATTGATTCCCATCCAAATCAGCACGCCTACAGCATTCGAGCGCTGTCCTACTACACTGCCGATTTCTTCGAACCGATAACTGGCAAATCGATCACGGGCACAGAAGGCTCCACAGCAAAATATGACCCTGAAAACTCCAACTTCAACTCCTGACCAATCCCGAAAGCTATCTCAACGCGCCAGGTCCGCAAGATCGGCGTTCGGACAGGTTGCACGCCTCGAAGAGCATGTTTCTCCCGATTGGTGGGCAAAACTCTTTAACTCGAACTACATCCTGACCGATCATGACATGATCGAAGATCCCGAGATTACCAGCGCAGAAACAGACATGTTTGTCGAAGCGTTGAAGATCGAGCCAGACCACACGGTGCTTGATCTCGCCTGCGGACAGGGCCGACATGCCCTCGAACTCGCTCACCGTGGGTTTACAGGTGTTGAGGGTCTTGATCGCTCCAGGTACCTGATCCAGCGCGCACGTCGAGCCGCACGCGCCGCCGGAGACCCAGTGCGATTCCGAGAAGGAGACGCCCGACGGCTCCCGTACCCGACCGACAATTTCGATCGCGTCATGCTTGTAGGCAACTCATTCGGATATTTCCAGACCGCCGAAGATGATCTGAAGCTGCTACGGGAAGTGGGTAGAGTGCTCAAACCAGGCGGCCGATTTCTGGTCGACGTAGTGGACGCCAATTTCGTACGTAACAATCTCGTGGCCCGCTCATGGGAGTGGATCAGCCCCCATCAATTCGTTTGTCGTGAACGCTCACTCACCCCAGATAGGCAGACGCTAACCTCACGCGAGATGATTTCTGATATTTCCGATGGCGTTATCGAAGACCAGTTTTATTCAGAGAGACTGTATGATCGGGCAGATTTGCAGCGCGAGTTAACCGAGGTTGGCTTCGCAGAAATCCAATTTCACGGCGAACATGCACCGCAATCCGATAAGGCACAGGATACCGGCATGATGGGCCACCGGATAGTAATGACCGGGCTCATCGAAAAGCAGTGGAGTCCAAGTCGGAATAAAGCAGTGACCGCGGCGCGCAAGGTGTTCGTTATTCAGGGGGATCCCCGACGAAGCGATACAGTGAAACCCGGTGGTGTTTGGGACCAGGACGACTTTGAAACCATCAGCTTGCTGAAGTCAGCGATGGCCCAGATTGAAGGCACCAAGACTTCGTATCTTGATAACCACGCCACCTTACAAGCCGATTTGCTCAAACGAGTCAAGCCAGGCGATCTCGTCTTGAATCTCTGCGATGAGGGGTACCGAAATGATGCGAGGCTTGAGCTTCACGTGCCAGCCATGCTCGAAATACTGAATTTGGACTATACGGGCGCCGCTCCCCAGTGCTTGGCATATTGCTATGACAAGTCTCTAGTACGAGGAGCGGCGCGCGAGATTGGCATCCCTGTTGCTGAAGGAGTGTTCGTGTCACCGGATGATCTTTCTATCGATCTTCCGTTCGATTTCCCGGTAATTGTGAAACCAAACAGCGGTGACTCATCAATTGGCATCACCCAGAATAGTGTGGCTTTCAACAAAGAAGAGGTCATAGCAGCATTGGCCGAGGTGCGAAAACGGTTGGGGGCTGATCGACCGGTGCTTGTGGAGCAGTTCCTTACTGGTAAAGATCTATCGCTCGGCATCATTGGCAACCTTGGCTCAGGGTTCAGGATCTTGCCCGCGACTGAGGAGGATTACTCCGCGGTCCCGCCCGAACTGCCCAGGATTTGTGGGTACGAAGCGAAGTGGGATCCCGGCTCCCCTTACTGGAATATCGTCACGATTAAGGCCGATTTGCCAGAAGAGACACATCGTAAAATGAGCGATGCCTCCATGCGTTTGTTTGAGCGACTGGGATGCCGTGATTACGCTCGATTTGACTGGCGGCTTGATGCGGATGGAACGCCGCGTTTGCTTGAAGTAAACCCTAATCCCGGATGGTGCTGGGATGGTCATCTCGCCAAGATGTGCCTCATCGCGGGAGTAAGTTATCCAACGATGTTGACCATGATTGTTGAGGCAGCAGAAAGACGATTGGGATCGCGCCCATCGGAACCAGATCAGTACATGTCGGCGGTACGCGAGAAAACTTCTCTGGAACTGCTCCGTTCCTTTTGACGCTCCGCCCGTGCGAGGGGTGTGGAGGTAAGCGCCATGCAATCCGATCACGGACTTCCCAAATCAAAATATATAACTTGCTCTTTGGGGCGTGGTGATGACCCGCCCCCTGTAGCGCTCCCACTTATTATCTCGGATTCGCGGCAAGTGACCTTGACTGTAAGCGTCGGAGTAAAAATGTACCCCTGAGTCGGCCATAGTAGGCCGTTTATGGTGTCGTAGGTCTACGATTCGGATCTGTCAGAACTCAGCGCTCCCTCGGCGATCAGGTCGGCTCAAATACAGAATGAATAGCAGGATTTAGGCAGACAATTCGGTCATTAGAGTCGACCATTTGTCTGTGAATATCTTCCTTCGAACGTCTGCTGGGACATGCTCACCGTCTATGACGCGGACCCTCAAATAATTTCGTAACTCATCAAATGCTGTGCAGAACCGACTGGCTGA
>JABMNO010000006.1 GCA_013204555.1 Chloroflexota bacterium
AGCTACCAGGGACGCGGCGAGAGCGAGATGGTGGCTACGCTTCGTCGCAAGCCGGAAGGGTGCCCTCCGAGGGCCTCCGGAAACTCTTCGTCCGACACACCGATATAACGTGCGAACTGTTTTTGGTAGCTGCGGAGCTAGCCCCGCCACCACAACATGCAGTATTCGCTGCTCGATGAAATATATGCCCACGTTCAGCGTGGGGCCGGGCAAGCCCGGCAGCTACCGGGGAGAGACGCCTGACTACCAGTCTGGGTTTCCTACCTCGGCGTCTCCAGCTTCGGGTGGTTCCAGGATTCCATCGGCGGCGATGATCGCATCTTGAATGGCGGTTACATTGACGTCGCGAGGTGGTTGGTCCGCAGATATTGCGAGTGCTGCGGCCGTTCCTGCGGCCTGGCCCATTCCCATGGCCGTTGCGGTCACCCGGCTAGATGACAGCGCCGCAGATGTGGCGGAGTGGCAGCGACCAGCCACCAGGAGGTTGTCGAACGAGACTGGCAGCAGCGTGCCGTACGGAATGTCGTACGGCGGAATCCACGGAATGTCGTGGTAGCCAGGCTTGTCGGCCGGGTGCTGGTCCATTCGCCACGCGCCTATCAGGACGACATCTTCCTTTCGCCTGCCCTCAGCCACGTCCAATTCGTTGAGCACGTAATCGCCAATGATGCGTCGACTTTCTCTCGCACCCGCCACCGGGCCGCTCGTCATGAAGTAGGCGTCCTCAAATTCGGGGAGTTCGCGCTTCCACGCCTCGAACATGGTCCACGCGTCGTGGCGGCCGTTGATCTCGGCCTGGGTCCAATCCTCTGGAGAGGTATTATCACCGGGCGTTCTGGTGGCATTGAAGTAGATATCACGGCCTGAGAAGGTCGCCGGGTATGGACCGGCGTAAAGGCCCAGACGCCCAGCTTCAAATTCGCGGCTCAGAACCTCGGCTGTGCGTTTGCGGAGATCAAGGTGGGGCTCAAGGTAGGCGATTCGGAAATGCAGGCTCATTGGCTGCAACGATTCTGCCTTTTCGAACTCCGCTCCTGCCCACGCGGCTGCATCGCCATCGCCCGTGCAGTCAATCAAAATTTTTGGTTCGATTGCGATCAGCCCGGACTTGTTGGAGGCGATAACTGATTCAACGTGGCCGTCATTCGAGATCACATCGGCAACTTGAGTGTGAAACAGAACCTGCACCCCAGCCTCAGCGAGAATTTCGTCAGCGGCCCGCTTGAAACGTTCTGGGTCACAACGTGGGATGACCCGCTCAGGATGCATAGCAACGAAGTTGAAGTCTCCGTTCACGTTGTAAGAGATATTTCGACCGTTTCCAGGCTCGATTACCCCCATCCGTTCAAGCATCTCAAACACAATTCCGCCCACTACCGGAGCACCAGTTCGTTCGTCCACAAAACCATCGAATGCTGATCCAACGTTGGCTGTGAAGAACCCACCGGCGAATCCGTTGCGCTCGATGACCATCGTTTTCGCACCGCCGCGCGCCGCTGCGACAGCCGCCCCGATACCTGCGAGTCCAGCGCCGCAGACGAGGACATCTGGTTCCGCAACGACTGGAAGCTGCTTCGAGTATGTGATCATTCACTGGACTCCAGAATTTGGGAGACGATATTGATAGAGATGACGGACAGAGAAGAGTTTCTGACCTTCCGCGGGGACGTACAGCCTAAATGAGGCTGGGACTTTTCGCTGCAAAAATGTTCAGGCAATCGATTCCGGTTGACTATATTGCGGCGGTCCGATCTCACCTCACCAGTGAGATCTGTCTGCTTGATCTGGGCACGGGAGAAGGCGAGAGGCTTCTGACTCTTACCCGCGCGTGGACTGGTCATGAACGAGCATCGGTATCTCTACGTGGCGGAAAAGAAATAGGGCCTCCCGGAGGAGGCCCTTGTGATCATGTGGCGGCGGAAGCGCTGCTACGCAGTTACGCTTACGAGGGTCAATCGATCTACTTGCCCTTGATCTTGTCGTACATGGATGGAATGAGCGGGAATATCCAGCCGCGATTGATGATAATTTCTCGGGCCAACTCCGGCGGGATAGCTACGATCATTTCGGGCTCAAGAGAGAATCGACCCGTGAATCCGCCTATGGCGCTGCGAGTGTGGACTCCGGCGTATCCGCCAGCGTCGGCGCCATCTGACGCGTAGTGGCCGGTGCCACCGCCGAACACGTCTTGCCATCGATTCGAGTACCCGTTGACCACCGCAGGGCCTGAGTTGAACTTCACGTCGGTAGAAACAACCATTCCGAGAGCTTTGACCGTATAGATGAGGTCGTTGAGGTCGCCACCTTCGCCGCCGCATGAGATTGCATGGTGGAGGGTTCGGATGTGGTGCTCCGCGCACTGTCTCCCTGCGTCCTGTCCGTGAGCCACGGTATCGGGGTCATCGTTCATCTGCATATCGCCCATACCGATGCCTGACAGGTAGACGATTCCACTCTCATGAAACACGCACCCGGCGATGTTGCGACCCTGAAGAGAGATGACGACGTCATCGTCGGAGCCAAGGTCGATGCCCAACTCGGAGATTCGGTCATACACGTTGTAGTTGCGGCGTAGTTCGGCCGGGAGGATGGCGTTGTCGTAGAACTTACTCAATGTTTTCTCTCTGCATTCGTGTAGGGATTGTTGCCGGTCAGCATAGCATCGAGAGACTGGCACCGGGTTCAGGGGTAAGTCAATGACAACCTCTGGTGGACGGGAGAGGTGAAATGTCCATTAAACCAGGAGGCCCCTCCGCCCTGGGTTGGACGGAGGGGCCTCGACAGTTCATCTAGTGAGGTATCGGAACCGCTCTTGCGATTGGGATGCTGGCCTCTCGCTCTATTTGAGCTTTGATTTCAGCTCCAACTTCCGCCTTCTTGTTCAGTTGGAATCCGCCTACCGTCACAAACACTCCTGAGACAGCGAACATGAATCCGAGTCCCATGAAGATGCTCCATGACATGAAGTGCGCCATACCAGCCTGGTAGTCAGCGTTCACGCCTCCAAGTAGCTGTCCAAGCAAGCCGTAAGCCAGCGGGCTCCACGCCTGTGTCCGCACAGGTCCCTCAAGCGGGTGCTTTCGGTCCAGGTCAGAGAAGTATTTGCCGTCTACCGGTACGTCGTATGTACCAGCTTCGAATAGCTCACCGTTGTACTCCACATCCTCTGTGAGCACTACCTTCTGCGTCCCGTGCAGGGTGTGGTAGTTGATGATCGCGTACTGGACCATTAGTTCGTCAGGTGTGTTTACAAGTGGGTCGTTAGGATCAAGCTTGCCTCGGTTCAATGGGAAACCCCAGTCATCTTCCAGAAGCGAGAGAATGGCGTTTCCGCCTTCTATCGTTCCACGGTCGACAAAGTTACCGTCTGCGTCATAAGACATCATCCGACCCTGCACCGCGTAGACCTTGTCCAAAGAAGCTAACCCTTCATTGGCCTTACCGTACAGAAACACCCCAAGCACAATTCCAATGATCCCTCCAAACACGAGGACGAGTCCCGCCATGGAGATCAAATTTACCTTTCCTATTCGTGTCATCGAAGTCCTCCTTCCTCCGCATGCGGAATGCTGCTTATAGCTTCCGTTGCCTGAGGTATTTGCTTTTCAGGCCCCGTCTGTGAACTTGTTATGCTGCTCACTATTTCGGGGGCACTGAACTTTTGTTGTTGTTCAATTGCTATGCCCATAGCCTACGTACGGAGACATGAGAAATACGCGTGTAGAAGAGGGAGAATGTGAGGGTAATGTGAAAGAAATCACATCTGTTGTGAAAATCATCACTAACTTAAAATTCCTGTAAGTGAGCTGTTTCACCCAGAGGGAGTGCGGAATCCCGAAGAATCTTCTGGGTGGTTCTACGCAGCCAGACAAGGTGATCATGAAGGTTCAGACTGTTGCAGGATTCATCAAGGCCATTTGGGGCTTTTTTGTATCCAGCCAGCGTGATCTTCTCCAGGAATCTTTCCCGATTGTGAGACTGAAGTCATTCTGGCAATCGGCCATATAGATCGCAGGGATCACCTTGGCCGAGATAATGTGGCCGAGGGACACTCCAACAGATACAGTCGAACTCCATGGATGCAATTTTGGTGTGCGAGTGTTGCTAAGCTCCCCGTCAACGGAATCAGCATCGCATCGTTATCGGTGAGGTAGCTCCACTTGAACGAATTGTTCGCGGTCGGAGAGAGATCAGAAAGGTTCCGATTGAAGCGTGCCGTCCTGTTCTGCTGGTCAATCGTGATTCTCGTGTCGATTGTCGCTGGTTGCGCTTCCGGCGATACGGGGCAGGGAGATCTGGACCCACCATCGGAGTCGCCCTCGGCTGAAACGACAAAGGTAGTTTTCGATGACCTCATAGTTACGACGCGTATTATGGCGTTGGTGACCGGTGTGTTAGTCGAACATGACGGCTGCTTGAGGATCGTACCGGACGCGTATCCGGATTCTTTGAGCGAGGCAATTGTCTGGCAAAAGGATGTCTTCGAGATAACGCGAGCGGGCGATGAGGTACATATCATCGATTTAGAGTTGGCAGATTCGGATACCCCGGTCGTCTGGAAAATTGGAGAGCGAATTCGCACATCCGGTGGCCAATATCGAGGGCGAGAAGATCACGCCTCTAGTGAGTTCCTACAGCGTTGCGAAGGCCCTTACGTATTTGTTAGTTCGGCTCCCCGCGACTCAGAGCCCGTACTCACTCCGTAGTCCACTCAGGAACTTTTGGGCGTTGCGCATGGCGTCCATGGATGGGAGGCCATCACGGCCTTCGTAGACCACTGATATCGGGCCATCGAATCCACCGTCATTGAGGATGGTGAAGATCTTCCGGTAGTCAATCCACTCTTCTTCGCCACTGGTGATCTTGTAGATCTTTGTGCGGACCATCTCTGCGCGGTGAAGTGACTGTCCTATGTACTTGTAGGGATCGTGTAACTCGCGGTCGGGGTCATCTTCGCGGCCAGAGGCACCTAACCCGCCTCGGAATTGCCCGGTATCAAGAATATGTGTGAAATGCGGCGAATCTACCTCGTCCAACATCCGCAGGATCTGATCGCCAGTGGCCGGGAACATGCCGTGGTTGTGGTTGTGCAGGCCGACTTTCGTGTTTACTGATCCGGCGTATTCAGCCGCCGTCTTGAATCGATCAAGAGTTCGCGGCCAGGCGTCTTCGTCAGATTCGCCCTTCTCAGGCGCGCAACCTATTAGCCTTATGTACGGGATCCCCATGTGGCTGCATACGTTTGTCCAGCGGCGGATTGCCGCCGCGTGCCCTTCATCATCGCCGTTCATACCCTGTCCAAAGCCGCCAATTACTCCGATGTAGCCAATTGGCAGGCCGAGGTCATCACAGTGCTTTCGCAGTCGGTTGAGGTACTCAGGCTCTATTGACGCGAATTGACGGTCTTCCAGATCGACGCCGTCATAGCCGAGATCTTTCGCAATCGAGATCAACTCGAAGAGGTCGTATTCTCCCTTCGGCACGCTGTCTTTGAACGACAGGGTTTGCATGTAAATCTTCATCGTCATGCCTGACTACATCTCATGCCGGGCGAGAAGATCGCGCAGGTAGGTGTTCGCCAGTGGAACTGCTGCCGGCTCGTCGAGTTCATCCTGACCTTCAAACACCAGCGACATCCAGCCGTTGTAGCCAACGTTCTTGAGGATGGGCATGATGCGTTCGTAGTTGAGCCATGCCTCTTTGCCGGATGCGATGCGATAGATCTTGGCCCTGACGTGAACCGCTCGCGGTGCGCTGGTCTCAATACTGCCGTAGAAGTTGTACTGCGGATCTTCCTGGCCACGCTCACCGAACGATGCGCCGGGTGACCCTCGGTACTGGCCGGTGTCCAGGATGTGTGAGTAGTACTCGTCGTTCACCTCATCGAGGATCCGAATTACTTGTTCTCCGGTTGCGGGGATGCATCCGTGATTGTGGTTGTGCAGGGCGCAGACGACGTGCTTCGAGCGTCCATACGCAGTCACCGTTTTTGTAGCGTCGACCAGTTGTGGCCATGCGTCTTCTTCAGTCTGGCCTTCATTTAGCCACCCACCGAAGAGCCGGACCATTGGGATGCCCATTCGTGCGGCAACATCAATCCACTTCTCGCAGTTCTCGATCTGCTCGTCGTACTCGTCGCCGATCTTGAGGAAGTTATTGCTGATGCCTATGTAGGGGATGTGTAGGCCTCTGGCGAGACACAGGTGCCGAATGTGCTCAAGGTAGTCGTCATCAGTTGATGCGAAGTGGGCAAAGTGGATGTCTACTCCATCCATCTTGTACTCGTAAGCCTTCTCGATGATTCCTTCGAGGTCGATCTCTCCGGCTTTGAAGGTATCTCTGTATGAAAGTGACTGGAGGCTCAGTTTGATCATTGAGGGTTTTGCCTGCTCGTGCTGATTGTCTGGAGTGAATTCTGGCGCAGAGTAACATAGGGCGCCGCTGCCAAAATCACGTTTTTAGACACATTCCATGAAACAGATCGACGCACATCTTCACGTTTGGAGTGGCGACCCGGCCGGATATCCATACCTACCCGGCACGCCAGATGGAATCGCCAGAGGTGATGCTGAGTTCTTGCTGGAACTTCAGGCCGACGCGGGAGTTGATGGCGCCCTTATCGTGCAGCCGATACATCATGGGTTCGATCACTCGTACGTAAACGATGTGCTGGAGAAGTACCCGGATAAATTTGTGGGAATGGCACTGGCAGACCCAGCAGCAGACGATCCGACTGCGGCGCTGCAGGTGTTAAAAGACCAGCATGGATATCAGGGAGTTCGGATCAACCCGGGGCTATGGCCGGCCGGTCAATCAATGGATGGGCCGATTGGTGACCAACTCATGTCCTTCTGTGCAGAAACAGGGCTGGTAGCAGGATTCCTGATCGAACCATCGCACTTCGGGCAAGTTAACGCTCTGTGTTCTCGTTATCCCGAGACGAGAACGATCATCGATCATTTCGGCAGTGTGAAACCCGGACAGACTCAGGAACTCAAGGAGTTGCTGGCACTTGCCAGACACCCAAAAATGCACGTAAAAGTGTCCAGATTCCCGGTATCGTCGGAGTCGGAATGGCCATATACAGACATGTCGGACACAATTCATGGATTGATCGACGCGTTCGGAGTGGAACGGCTGATGTTCGCTACGGACTTTCCGCACGTGGTGGCCCAATGCGGGTATGCTCGCGGCTGGCAGATTGCTGACCATGTGACGCCCTCACTGACAGATGAACAGCGGGTGTGGCTAATGGGCGGTACTGTGATGAAATTGTTCAATGCATGGGGTAACTAATGGTCACCTCGTATTCCAGAACTCCCATGCTCTAAGGAGATAGACGCCAAATGACAACCGCATCTGAACACCAGCACTCCCACGCACCGGCAGCTGCAACTCGTATGAGTGCCGCAGCCCAGAAATTCCTGGAGGCACTCTCATCCGGCCAGCGCGAGATGGCTACATTCGATTTCTCGGGTGACGAACGTTACGTCTGGAACTACACCCCCGTCGACCGTAATGGCCTCATGATCATGGACATGGATGACGCCCAGCGCCAGATCGCATTTGATCTGATGGCGACGGGCCTTTCAAAGTCCGGCAACGATACGGCGCACCAGATAATCACAATTGAGAAAGAGCTTGGTGAGTCGGAAGCTGCCGAGAACAGTGATAGTCCGTGGACCCGAAGCCCGGAACGATACTGGTTCAGTGTATTTGGCGAGCCCGGCGGAGACGCTCCCTGGGGTTGGCGAGTGGGCGGCCACCACGTGTGCCTTCACTACACCATTGTTGATGGTCGGCTTGTCACGCCCAACCCGCTGTTCTTTGGCGCCAACCCCGCGCAAATTCGGCACGGCGAACGAGAAGGACTTCGTACCCTCCCGGCTGAAGAAGATATCGCACGCTCGATTGTTACTGGATTCAATGCAGATCATCGGTCGATCGCTATCGTGGACGGCGATACGCCACAGGACATCCTGACGAAAAGCTACCGGACGGCAGACCCCGCAGCTACACCCGCCGGCCTTGCGTACTCACAAATGGACGCAGACTCCCGTGAACAGCTCGTCAAATTAATGAGGCATTACGTAAATCGCGCATCAGACGATTTGGCTGCAAATTCCTGGGGCAAGATCGAGTCAGCCGGATTCGACGATGTGACGTTCGCATGGGCAGGCCCGGACACACCCGGTCAGGGCCACTACTACGCCATCAAGGGCAAGGCATTCTTGATCGAATACGACAACACCCAGAACGGCGCCAATCACATCCACTCAGTCTTCCGTGATTACGAGAACGACTGGGGCGAGGACGTACTGGCCGCGCACTACGGCGGAACGTCTCATCATTAGGTGACGCGCGGTTGATTGGCGTCGCGTGGGCATCCCTGCCCACAGTTGGGGAGGCGGACATCGCAACGTGGTGCGTAAGAGGCGGGGCAAGCCGCTAACCCAACCCCACCACCAGGAACACGCCTACCAGCGTCACTGCCACGCCCTGAGCGGAGCGACGCGTCAATTTTTCTCCAAGGAATGCGATGGAGAGAGGCACCACGAATAGCGGCGAGCTGCTGATCAGGATGGCAGTGGAGCTTGCCTGTGATCTGTCGACCGCTACGATGAAGCTGATGATTGATGCGCCAAAGAAAAGGCCAGAGATGAGGACGCGCAGTCCGTCGCCTCTTCGGATTGGTAGTGGGCGTGCCGGTGCCCAGAGCATGACGACCAGGCCATAGATGACAAGCGGGCCGAGATGGGAAAGGCCGTTGGCTGCGAAGACATTGTTTGCCAGCAGTCCTTCGTCGTACATCAGGAGGCTGATGGCCCATAGTAGGCCCGCTGAGACCGCGAGCGCGGGGGCGGACAGGAGATCACCCCAGCCAGAGAAGACGGGCCGACTCACGCGGCTCCCAGCGGTGACATTCGTCATATAAACACCTATCAGGATGAAAAGCCCGCCTCCCCATGCGAATCCACTTACGCTTTCATCGAGGATCAGCCACCCGCCCAGGGCCGTGGCGACGACAAAAATCGCCGTGGCCGTGGTGAAGTTACGGCCAAGATCTCCAATGGTGATGGAGCGAAGAATCGCGACGTCTCCGGTGCTCCCAATCAGTGCCGCACCAATCAATAGCGCCGTGTCGCGACTGCTGATCTGAAATATCTCATCAAATCTGCCTGAGACGACGGCCGCAATGAGTCCCATGCTGGCAGCGATGAAAATGTAGACGGCGTTTATCCGCACCGCCCGAACACGAATCGTTGCCGATTTGATTATGACGCCAGAAATGGCCCAGCCAAGCGCTCCGCAAAGCGCGGCCAGTTCGCCCACTCCCATCAAGCGGGTTCCCTGAGCTGACTGATGAGTGAGTTGCTGGACCTACTCGTAGACGACGTGGTCAATCGTGTGAGACTCGATGTACTTCCAATCAAGTTCCACGCCCATACCCGGCCCATCAGAGACCTGAACATGGCCGTTCTCGTCTATGCCTTCCAGATCGTCGTTGTACCCATCCAGGAAGATTGGGGCGTGGACGAAGTTCTGGCACTTTGGGTGTACCAGTCCAAGCTCGTAGTAGTTGGAGTTGCGCATTGCGGCCATGCACTGTCGACGAGAGGCGCCCGGCCCGTGTGGTTCGACGTCCAGACCGAGTCCCTCAGAGGCGTGAGCGATTTTCATCACACCGGTGATTCCGCCATCGTAGTCCTGGTCAATTCGCACAAAGTCCGTACCGTCGGCGAGGATGAAGTCCATGTGTGGCTCCAATCCTCGTTGATGCTCAAGTTGAAGCAGGGGAGTTTTGATCAGTTCGCGTAACTTTCGGTGGGCGAACGCAGAGACTCCGCCATCTTTGAACGGATCCTCATACCAGTAGTATCCCCAGTCATCACAGGCTCGACCGACTTTTACAGCGTCCGCAAACGTTTTGTACGCGCAGAATGGATCTAGCATCAGGTCCATCTTGTCGCCGACGCGCTTGCCCACCTCTTCGACCACTGCTATCTGCTTATCGAGTGATGCATCCTGCCATGGGTGGATCTTGTAGGCACGGTATCCAATGTCGTAGCACTGTTCTGCGAAATCAGCGTATGCCTCAGGAGTGCTCAGGCCGTCTTTTGCGTTATCGCCAACGTAAGTGGAGGCGTAAGCGGGGAAGGAGGTTCGATATTCTCCAAGTAGCTGGTAAATAGGCGTCTCAAAGTATTTTCCGGCGGCGTCCCATAGAGCCATATCGACCTGCGACATCCCCATGCGTGCGTGCTGGCGCAGCGCTTGCTTGGCATCGTTATACACGGCTTCCCTGGCCAAAATGCTCCGACCGATAACGGAGCGCATGAACATTGGAAACGCTGAGTACTCGGTTTTACTTCCCCCAACGTACTCACCCACGATATCGGTGTCGGTGTGAATCCGAACAGCCATCGCCGACGATACGCGAGTGGATCCTGGCTCGTAGATTGGAATGCCAATCGTAGGTTCAGAGCCAATGTCCTTAAGCTCGAACGTGAATTCGTTCACTTCCACTTTCTTGACGATGGGAGCGGCCATTGATTTCCTCCGGCGGTGTTTTCAGAATTCTGTGTCAGGATGAAGCGGGCTTAGGATACTCTTTCGCGTGGCGCCAACCGAATGATTAGCACGCTTTGACTGGAGAGCGAGTGTCCTCGTCCAAACATTTTTCCGTGATCGTCATTGGCGCTGGTCCCGGCGGTCTTGGCGTTGGTGCTTTGATGCAGGGATGGCGACCACATCTGGTGGGAGATGTCCCGCCCCGGTTTGCGGCATACGGAATCGGAGAGCATCTTCGGGAGCATGGGGAAGACCTCCTCCGCGTAGATATGCAAAGCATGGTTGAGGCGGGAATCAAGCCCTTCGATCTGTTCCGGATTCTCCATCACCCTACGAACGAGTATCGCGGTAAGCGAGATCGGGTCATCGATTTCCACCCGGTCCAGCCCGTGGACTGGCTGATGATCTCCGAGTCACCGCCGGGCGGTCTCTGGAATGATGTGCCCCGCAACCAGGTCACGCTATCGCCGGGCCACTGGATGGAGATGGCTCCGTTTCGTCTGGACGACTTCATTGAGGAAACCGGTCGCGATCTTGATCCAAACGCGCTAATCGAGAAGGAGGATCTTGTTCCGTATTTCCACTGGTTCGCGGAGAAGACAGGCATTTCCGAGCGCGGAATGTTCGGCCACTCAGTCAGCAGTGTTCGCCGCACTGACGATGGTCGATTTAGCGTCGAAGTCAGTAAGAACGGTATTGAGCCCACATCGGAATACTCCTGTGATTTTCTTGTATTCGCCGCAGGCCCCCGAGTGCGAATGAGATCGCTTGGTGTGCCGGGGGATGACCTGCCATACGTAAGCCATCATTACGATCACTGGGACGATCATCCAGAGGAGCGTGTGTTGGTCGTTGGAGGCGGAAGGTCTGCTGACTGGGCAGTGACAGAGCTATTCGACGCAGGACGCGCCGTAACGTATGTGATGCGCGGCGATGAGGCCACGCATCTTCGCCTCATCAATGACAGTCAGCACTTGCCGTACTACCAGCGGATTAACGAGATCATCAAAACAAAAACCGACCGCTTTATTCGCCATTATGGTGACGAAGTAGTGCGGTTTAACGATGACAAGACCATTGAACTTTTTGATGGAGGGTCCGTTCAAGTGGATCACGTGATCGTCGAGATCGGAGGCGCACCAGCTTATGATCTGCTCAGCAGTCTGGGGCCACTGACCATGGTTGAGGGCCGCGATAATTACCGGCTACAACTCATGCAGATGGCGGTCGATCCGGCGACGTTTGAATCAGTGGACGTCCCAAATCTTTATCCGGCGGGGTACTTGCCTGCAGGCATGGGGATTTCAGTTCTGGGCATGCATGGGAATGTCTACCCGATGGCGGCCGATATCCTGCGTAAGCTGGGTCGGCTCGACTAGAGATAACGGATGATCGCGGCGATCCCAACCGCCACTACGGTCACGATCAAAATCGGAGTCATCAGCGTAGCGAACCCACGGTACGCAAGCGCGTGGATGTCCTGGAGTTGGGTCTGCGTCACCGAACCGGTTCGCTGGAACTCCGATGCGATCTGCAGCAGCCCCAGCGGGACGAATCGTTTCTTCCAGACCGTGCCGGCCAGCAGGGCGAACATGGCGATGATGATTCCGCCTGCGATTGCACCACGCACGTAGGAGTTTCCGAAGACCACTCCGCTCCATGCCGCGCCGAGACCGGCGCCGAAAAGGCTGAACATCACCGTGCCGATGGCCACGCTCAGATACCCCGGGAGCTTCAACGCCTAATCCCCGCCGGCGGCGGTCCCGGCAGCCGCTGACTCCATTGGCACTTCTGGAACTATTCGCATGTTGTCAGGCTCTTTATCCCAATCTGGAATGAGAAGCCTCCGCGTGGGCTGCAGCAGCGCTATTGAGAGTGCTCCAGCGATAGAGAACGCGGCCGATAGCCATATTGCCGTGGTGTACGAGCCGGTCAGGTCGAATGAGAACGCTCCCAGCACGCCGCCCAGTGCCATGCCAAGATTCGCCCCAAATAGCTGCCATCCGATAGTTGGGCCTTGAGGAGCCTGTCCGTAGTACTGACGGTTGATCACAGGGAAGATTGTGCCTTCGCCGCCATATCCGATCGCGAATGCCACTGCGAAAACGTAAAACGCCAGAGTTGAGTCGGCACCCAACAGCAAGAGGACCGTGAAGCCCTGGAGCAAGTAGGAGACAAACATGATCGGCTTGGAGCCAATTCGGTCGCTAATAATTGGCAACATAAATCTGGTAAGCAAACTTACTCCAGCGAGTGTGCTCAGAACGCCCGCTGCTACGTTCGCGTCCAGGCCTTTATGGATCCCCATGGGCACGATCATCACAAGGATCACCGCGTGTCCCACGCAGCCAAGAAAATGAATGTTGATCAGATTCCAGAAAGAGTTAGTAGCCCTGATGTGGTGGACATATTTCCCTCTGATAATGGGGGATGCTTTTTCTGCGCTGATAGTGTCCAGATCTCCCTCTTGCCATCCGAACGGCTTTTTGCCCGCGTCGGCCGGACTATTCCTGAAGAACATCATCGTGAACAGGATCACGCCTGTACCGGCGAATCCACCTGTTACGAACGCCGTGGACCAGCCGTAGGAATTGATCAGCGCAGACATGATCTGAACGCCCGCAACCGGGCCAAGTCCCCATGAGATCCAGAGAACTCCAGTACCAATCCCTAGACTTCGTTTAAACCAGATTGTTACGGCAGGAAGCGCGGGAATAAGGAATAAAGATTGAGCGATTCCCAGTGCGAGACTGTAGGCCAGATAGAGATGCCAAATTGATGAAATTGCCGCGGTGCCAAGCATCCCGACAAAAAAGAATCCGGCCCCAAGGAGCATGGTTTTGCGTGCCCCAAATCTCCCGGCAAGACGGTCAGAGACGGGGCTGAAGAAGCCGGTCACGATGAACGAGAGAGCGTAGGCGATGGCAATTGAACTGTTAGACCAGCCGTGCTCTTGAACCAGCGGGTCTATGAAGACTCCGAATGCAGCGCGCAGTCCTGCGCCTACCATCTCCACGACGGCCGCGATCATGACGATCAGCCATGCGTAGTGGTAGTACTTGCTTCCCGCGATGCGAGCGGAATAAGGAAAGAGTTGGCTAAGCATTCGAGGCTCTGGAAATCATCGTGCCGAAAAAGTTATCACCGACGGTACGGGCGTGCGGAGAGCGACGGATCAGATTGATGATCAAGTAACCGTTGCCGTTGTGTGGTTTTTGATCCAGTTCCAGTCCCACTCGAACCCCAACCCCGGCAGCCTGGGCGCCAGCAGTTGCGCCATATCATCTGGCTGCATGTCTTCCGCATATCCCCACTGTGCCGAGTGCTTGGGAAGCCACCACTCGAAGTAGGCGCAGTTTTCAATCGATAGCATTACGTTCAAGTTGGCCGCGTCCAGAGATGAGTTCTTTGTAGTTCCGATTTCGCAATTGACCCCAAAGCCCTCACAGAGCGACGCCAGTTTCTTGAGGCCGGTGATGCCGAGTTTGCGCGTAGTTCCACGAGGAAGTGCTACTCGTCCGGTCTTCACGAACTCACCCGCCTGAGTGAGCAAAAAACCGGGTTGATCACTCATACAGAGTGGTGTTTTTAGAGTGTTCGTGAGCTTTTGAATATCCTGGAATCGTTCCCAGGGAACCGGATCCTCAAACCAGTAGAAGCCCAACTCATCTAACGCAGCGCCAATCGCTAGTGATTGAGTGAGGTTGTATCCGTTATTAGGGTCCAGCATGAGCGTGAAGGTGTCACCAACTACTTCGCGAACCTTTGTGACCATCTCGATGACTCCGGCGGTGCTCATCGTGCCGGGGTGAATTTTGTAAGCCTTGTGACCTTCAGCCATGAGATACGAGGCCTCGTTGGCATATGACTCGGCGTTATCATGGCGCGGTGGATACGTTGCGTACACGTCAACAGACTCTCGAGCTGCGCCCAGCATCTGGTATATCGGCATGCCAGCTTCCTGCCCTGCGATGTCCCAGAGGCAGACGTCCACTATTGAGTAGGCCGGATACAGGGCAGGGGAGTAACCGGGGAGTGATGGCAACTGGTTCCACAGCCACTCACGGTCGCTAGAATCTCGTCCAACGATTACTGGCTTAAGAACGTTGAGAATGCGGTCGATCTGGCCTCTATCGACGTTGTTCGTCCCGTCGCCAATTGCGCAAGTTCCCTGAACGCCCTCGTCCGTGATTACGCGCAGCAACGCGCTCTCAACATCGCCGCCAATGTGTGAGCGCTGATCGGCCAGTGGCGTTACCGGCATCGACCGCTCGACTATGTCGATCTGGAGATCGGTGATTTTCATGAGTGGGTTCTCTGGCGGCTGTTAGATGAGAGCAATCGCTTTGGTCATGCCGGAGGTCCAACCGCCGTCTACGTTGTACGCAGACCCGGTCACGAACGATGAATCGTCGCTGGCGAGGAACAGAGCGACTTCAGCGACATCTTCGGGTGTTCCAATGCGGCCAGCTGGCGCGATTTTGCCTGCGAATGTGCGCCCCTCAGGATTTTCGCTCAGATACGGTGCTGCCATATCAGTATCGATCCAGCCCGGGCAGATGCAATTCACCCTGATGCCTTCATCGCCGTGGTCAATCGCCATGGCGCGCGTCAGCTGCATCGCTGCACCTTTTGTGGCGCAGTAACCGGCAATATCGGATTCAGCGTAGAAGCTATTCGCCGATGCAGTAATGATGAACGATCCACCACCGGAGTCACGCATAGCGGGGATTGCGTATTTGCCGCACAGGAATGCGCCTTTGGCATTTACGTTGAACATAGCATCCCAATCGTCTTCCGACAGGTCGATCACGCTGCCATCTCGCATAATCCCGGCGTTGCTGTAGACGATGTCCAGCCGCCCGAATCTCTCAACCGCCGCCGAGACCATCTCTCGAACGCTATCGCCATTCGTTACGTCCACGGTGTGTGCGTGAATCGACGCCGCAAGCGACGCTGTTTCAGCAACTCCGGCTTCGTTGATATCCGCAGCGAATACGGTTGCGCCTTCGCTGGCGAACCTGAGGGCGCTTGCGCGTCCAATGCCAGCCCCGGCGCCGGTGATGATTGCTACTTTGCCGTCAAGTCTCACCCGCAATCTCCCTGAATTCACAGGCATAGACACGTTGAAATATGTCCATACGCAATTGAGTTTGGAAGCCGCGAGTTTAGCTGAGTTGAGATCTATGCTTTCGTGATCGCCGGAGGAGCACCGGCGGTTTCCTGGAGGGAAGGGTGCATTGGCTTGGTCGCGAACAGGATCAAAATGGACGCTCCCCAGGCGAGGAACGCCAGCCCGATAAACGCACCTTTGTAAGTTCCCTGAATGTCGAATGTCAGGCCCACGACGAACGGCGCCGCTGACATTGAGGCGCCCATCATCACGGATGAAAGCCCGAGAATCGTGCCAAAAGCCTTTGATCCGAAGTAGTCGCCTCGCATGGCGTGCAAGATGGGCGTACGGCCACCGAAGCCTATGCCCCAGACGATCGCGAACAAGATCGCCATTGGGTAGTTGGTGGTGAACGCAAGGATCAGTGCTCCAATGCCTTGAATCGCTGTGAAAATTGAGATCGGATACTGTTTGGGGAACTTGTCTCCAATAAATCCGCCGGCCATTTGGAATGTAAAAGCCACAACCGCCATAACCGGAATAATTGTCGCCGCTGTGACTGGTTTTATCCCTACGTCATTCAAGTGGAGCAGAAGGTGAGCTGAAATCGCCGCTGTGCTGAAGTTCACCAGCGAATGTGTACCGGAGATTACCCAGAATGCTCGAGTTCTGAGGGCCTCACGGGCCGTGAAATCCAGGTCAGAACCGGCCAGATCGCTTTCGGTTTCCGTTTCTGATGTTCGGCGGTCGTGTGCTAGTTCTCGGGCAGAACCGGAGCCTCTCCGGCTGAGCGCCCAGTAGAAGAACGGGGATATTACGATTGAGATGACCCCAATCCAGAACACCGTGGTTCTCCAACCGTGTGCGTCGATCCCCCATGCCAGAGCAGGCACGACCAGGCCGCCGAGACTACTGCCACCGACCACAATTGCTATGCCAGTTGCGCGCCGTTTGGGTAACCAGTGGTTCACGGCGACGATCGAGGGGACGAACCCTCCCATGCTGAACCCAAGTGAGAGAAGCAGGAAGGCAGCGTAGTAGGTAAAGATGCCGTGTACCTGCGATAGGAAGATGAACCCGATGCCACCGCCTGTCATCCCGAACAACATCATCTTTGCGGGGCCAAAGCGATCAGTCAGGAATCCCTCAAGGGGACCAAAGAGAGTACCGCCAAATCGGCCAAATGAAGCGACACCACCAATTACGGCTCGGCTCCATCCAAATTCACCTTCAACCGCCAGGAATATGGCGCTGGAGCCCTGGAAGGTTGGCCCGGATGTGAAGATCATATTGAGGCCGCCAGTGACGGCGACCCACCACCCATAGGAAACACGGCGAATCCGGCCTGGTAAGCCAAACACTGCGTGATCTCCCGTCTAACTAATTGGGGTGGTGATTTTGGACCTGCTCAGTCAATCAGATTCGAGCTCGATATGGAACGGCTATACTCAGCGCCGCGACACCAATTTGCGCCACATCACCACTTGAGAGTCAAATCATGAAAATAACTGATGTCACAACAACCATCTTGTTCAATCCTGATGGATTCGTCGCCCAGGACTCTACGATTCCAACTCCTCCCGCCGGTGCAAAAGGTTCGTCATCGCTATTCGTTCACATCAAAACTGACGCCGGATTTGAAGGACTGGGAACCGCCGCGGGGTTGAAGGCGACACGTTCTGTGATTCAGGACAACTTGAAAGACCTACTCGTAGGACAGGACCCGTTCAACATAGAGAAGATCTGGAACGACATGTTCTGGCGTGTTCGTGGTTACGGTCGTAAAGGAATAGCGTTTCAAGCCGTATCGGCAATCGATATCGCATTGTGGGACTTGAAGGCCAAGGCGCTCGGTCTGCCCCTGTACCGGCTTCTGGGGCCGTTCACTGACACTGTTCCCGTGTATGGGAGCGGTGGCTGGACCAACTACTCAGAAGATGAGCTGGTTGAGGAGCAGATGAGTTACGTGAACAGAGGTATCCCCCGCGTGAAGATGAAGGTGGGGAAAGACTTTGGACACAGTGAACGAGAAGACTTGCAACGCCTGGACGCCGTGCGGACGGCGGTGGGAGACGATGTTGAAATCTTCGTCGACGCCAACAATGGCTACTACGCCAAACAGGCCATCCGCATGGCAGTTGAATTTGAGGATTACGGCGTTGGATGGTTCGAGGAGCCTGTGCTGGCTGATGACATTGCAGGACTGGCGGCAGTGGCGAGTTCAACAACCATCCCGGTT
Source organism: Chloroflexota bacterium (assembly GCA_013204555.1). Taxonomy (GTDB): domain Bacteria; phylum Chloroflexota; class Dehalococcoidia; order Lucifugimonadales; family Lucifugimonadaceae; genus UBA1151. Next base: position 17,925 of record JABMNO010000006.1, read on the forward strand.
GCCACTGGCGAGCACGAGTACACGAAGTTTGGTTTCAAAGACCTGATTACTGCTGGCGGGGTAGATATCGTCCAGCCGGATATAGGCCGTGTGGGTGGCGTTACAGAGTGGATGAAGGTTGCCCATATGGCGCATGCATTCAATCTGCCCGTAGCGCCGCACGCATTCCAACTCATCCACCTCCACACGGCATGCGCAACGCCTAACTTGAAGGTTGTTGAGTACCTGGGAAGCGTGGAGAGCAACGACGAGCTCTGGTATACGGAGTTCCCAAAGCCGGTAAATGGCATGTGGTCACCATACCCGGACCGACCTGGACTTGGGCTTGAGCTAGATCCTGACGTCGTGAAGAACAATTCAATTGACTAGGGTGGACTGATCTTCATGGGGGCACATGACGTCCTGATAATCGGCGCAGGTGCGTACGGACTCGCATGTGCCTGGAAACTGGCAGCGGCCGGCCAATCCGTGCTGGTGCTTGAGCGTGATGGGATTGGCACGCAGGCATCCGGGTTCGCTCTTGGACGCATTGATCCGCTACTGGGTGGAATAGGAGCCAAGTACAAAGTTGGGTCGTCGGTTGACGCTTCACAGTCGGGCGCTGAGGCGGGGAACCAACTTGGGCTGCGTGGCCATCGTCTTCTGCTCGACTCCATCCCTGAGATCGAGTCGATATCAGGCCTTGATCTTCAGCTAGATCAGCAGCCTACGCTGCAGTTCATCTACTCAGATGTGCAGTTGGATGAGTTGAAGGAACAGTCCGCTGGTTGGGTAGAGCTTGGATATGAGCCGAAGTTTCTGGACGTAGATGAGGTCCGGAAACTTGAGCCACGCGCAAGTAGTCCGGAAAGGGGTGGTCTACTGATTGACGGGCCATTCTTCATTGATGCATTGCGCTACGTTCAGGCTCTGGCGGCTTGCTCTGAGAAAGTGGGAGTCACAATCCAGTCAGGTGAAGTGACAGGTATCGACGTCCATGCAAACAGCGTCGAAGTGGAAACCTCCAGTGGCGCCAGGTATTCGGCGAACCGAGTTCTGATAACGGCTGGTCCATGGTCGTCGCAGATAGCGAATCTGATGGCGGTTGAACTTCCCATACACCCGTCCAAAGGAGAGATACTCCGGCTTGGTCCACTCGAATCTGGTCCGTTGGAAGTACACCTGCATGATCCAAGTTCGTTGGTGCAGAAAAAGGATGGTCAGATCTGGTCAGCAGCGACGGCTGCGGATGTTGGATTCGACCGAACTCCTACGCCTGAGTCCAGAGACATTCTTCTCGCCAACGCACGACAGGTGCTACCTGAGATCGAAAATTCGACGTTGATCCTGCACACCGTGTGCTTCCGGCCAGTATCGCAGGATGGCATTCCTATAATCGGTCAGATTGACGGTTCTGGAAGCGTTTGGATCGCCACTGGAGGGGGAGGGTCAGGAATCATGCAGTCCCTCGCTGTGGCAGAATCAGTTGCAAAATCGATAACGACGGGATTATCTGAACTAAGCTTGGAAGCATTCTCCCCAGCGCGGTTTTAGTCTTTCGAGCCAAACTGTTTCACCTTCAGGGCCATCTCGTGAAGCGCATCGCTCACCAGATGGTTGATGGTGCCCCTGTGGAATGTGCCGTCCTTTTTTCGGTTGCCAGCCGGAACTCCGGTGAGAATGCCGATACCTTCATCGATCGTGCTCACCTGGTAGACGGCGAACTGACCGGCTTCAACGGCGTCGAGCACTTCATGTCGAAGCATGAGATTTGACTGGTTAGCGGTGGGTATCATCACGCCCACTTCTGGTCCCAGTGCTCCAGCCTCTCTGCACAGATCGAAATATCCTTCGACCTTCTCGTTGACTCCGCCGATGGCCTGTACTTCTCCGTACTGGTTCACAGATCCGGTCACAGCGATACCTTGCTTGATTGGAACACCGGACAGGTTGGAGAGGATGGCATAAAGCTCAGTTGATGAAGCGCTATCGCCATCGATGCCGCCGTAGGCCTGCTCGAAGGCCACGCTTATCGTTACGCTGAGCGGAAACTCACGGGCGAACGTGTTGCCGAGGTAGCCCGAGAGAATTAGAACGCCTTTATCGTGTATGCTCCCGCTAAGTTTGGCCTCACGCTCAATGTTGACTACGCCCGGTGACCCGAGGAACGCGCTGGCGGTGATGCGAGAAGGTTTGCCGAATGACACATCACCCATCGAATAGACCGCCAACCCGTTGACCTGTCCAACTCGCTCTCCTGACAGATCGACCATGATCGTGCCATCGATGAGCATGTCTCGAATACGATCAGAGGCAAGTGAGGAGCGGTAGATCTTCTGATCTATCGCCATCAAAACGTGTTCATCGTCGATGAGTTCTTCTCCGGCCTGGTTAGCCCAGTAGTCCGCCTCCAAAATGAGATCACGTATCTGACCAAATCTGGTGGAGAGTTTGGTTTGATCGGCTGTCACCCGAGCGCCGTGTTCAACAATCTCAGCGGCAGCGCGGCCGGTCAGATGACGGATATCGTGATCCTGGACCATTCCACAGAGTAGTGACGTGTAAGCGACCACATTCTCCGTGGAGTTTTCCATCTGGTAATCGAAATCTGCTCGCACTTTGAACATTTCCCAGAACTCTTCATCGTAGGTCGACAAGAGCCTGTAAGCGTCTACATCCCCACTTATGATCACTTTCAGGTTTACGGGAATCGGCTCCGGGCGAAGACCTTGAGGGAGCAGTGCTGGGAGCGGCAGGCTGTCCTGGTCTTCCGTTCGGATCTCTCCACCTCGCAATACTCGTTTCAGCCCCTCCCACACGCCGGGGTATCTCAGAACGTCCCTGGCACGCACAACCAGATAACCACCGTTCGCAGTCATGATTGACCCGGCGCGGAGCATCATGTGGTCTGTCTGATACGTGCCCAGAACAGGTCGGCGCTCAATCTGCCCAAACAGGTTTGGATACGTGGGATTGTCCTCAACAATCACGGGAGGGCCGGTGGTGTCGCTGTTATCGACGAATACATTGATCTGAAACGGGAGAAACGGGTCAGAGGACTGTCCAAGAATCGTCGGCGTCTGTCCTGCGCTACCTGTTTGATCAGTCTCATCTTCCGGGCGGGCAAAGAACTGCTGGAGATGAGTGAGCGTGTACTCGCGGAGTTGGTCCAGGAAGGCCGTAGCACGCTCGTGGCCTACGTGCTGATCAGAGATTCTCTTGAACGGGGTAGCGACAGCCTGTTCGGCGACCTTTCGATCTAGTTCACGGCCCTCTTTGAACGCGGCGGCGTCCAGAATCTGGCTTTCGGCGATGGCTTCGGCAACGATGTCAGAAACTTCTGATCTGGAATCGTCAAACTGTTTTCTTTCCTCATCGCTCATTTTTAGAATCGCTGGTTGATCCAGCGGCTCGCCGTCGCGAATGGGAATTACGGAGATGCCGGACGTGGTGGGCTGAAGAGTGAAGTTCTTACTCAGTGCAAAGTTCTCTGCGTTCCGAAAAGCTGCCTGCTTCTTTTCAGCAAGTCGATCCCGGATTCCGGTGCTCTCGTTCTTGTATGCGTCGCCAGTGAACGCACCCCGCAAATCTCCAGCTAGCGCCTCAACAAGGGATGATACTTCCGTGGCAAATTCGCGAGCTTTGCCGCTCTCGAACCGAAACGTCTGAGGCTGCTCAGGGTGAGCGAAGTTGTATGCGTATACCCAGTCACAGATCGCAGTGCGCAGGCCAATTCCTTGAGTCAGGGCAACTTTGCGATCAAGATGGGACTCGATAATCGACGTGCGGCCGGTCCCTGTGAGCCCCGTAACAAATACGTTGAATCCAGGGCGGTCAACGCCCAGTCCAAACTCAAGGGCCTGGATTGCCCTTTCCTGGCCAATAAACCCTTCGGGAGGCGTGAGCTGATCTGTACATTCAAACCCCAGAGTTGCGGGGTCGCATCGCCACCGAAGACCCTTTATGTTGATCTTGTGTTTATCTGAATTAAACGCTGTCGGCATCGATTATTTGCTCCGAGCTGGGCTATTCTGTCCAACGGATGAAGTGAGTGTATGTGAACCCGCGGTATGATTTCCGCCCCTGAGCATTAGATGAACCAGGAATGAACCGATGAGAGAAGAGGCCCGTTGAGATGAGATTAGAAGGCAAAGTTGGACTGATCACGGGAGCCGCGTCCGGTATTGGCGCCGCAACGGCACGTTTTTTCGCTGACGAAGGTATGGCTGGCGTCATCGTCGCTGACATCAACGATGAATTGGGCGAGAAGACCGTAGCCGAGATCAATGCGGGTGGCGGTAAGGCCATCTACATTCATCTGGATGTTTCTGATCCAGATCAGTGGCAGGCGGCTGTAAAAGAGAGCGTTTCAAAATTCGGTGGCCTTGACGTCACAATGAATAATGCCGGAATGTCCGTTCCTGCTTCCCGCAAAAAGGTAGAGGACACGACGCTAGAAATCTGGAACGCGATGCACGCCGTGAATGCAACGGGAGTGTTCCTGGGAATGAAGTACTCAATCCCGGAGATGAGAAAGCGCGGTGGTGGGTCAATCATCAACACGTCGTCAATCTTCGGAATCGTGGGGAGTGGCAGTGGGACGGCATACCACTCAGCCAAAGGCGCAGTGCGGACTCTGACGAAGGCGGCGGCGATTCAGTACGCGCCTGAGAAAATTCGGGTCAATTCGATCCATCCAGGCTTCGCCGACACGGGAATGACGCAAGAACTGCACGCCATGCCCGGAGAACGAGAACGCAGGATAGGACTCATACCTCTGGGACGAATGGGAGTCCCGGAAGATATGGCCTGGGGCGCGGTCTACCTTGCTTCCGACGAGTCGAGTTTCGTCACCGGACTGGAACTGGTGATCGACGGCGGCACTATCATCCAGTAGGTACGACGCTGATCAGAAATTAGAGGCCGGCGGCCGGGAAACTAGGTTTGCGTTAGTTTCCCGGTCTCGGCTAGAAAGAACAGAACAGCGTTTACCCGTGCGTGGGCGCTGGGTTGCTGCTGCAAACGCATCTTGGAGAAGATGCTGCCAATGTGCCGTTCCACGGTCCGTGGCTGGATGAAGAGTTCTTCGGCGATTGCTGCGTTATTGGCGCCACGTGCCATACATGAGAGTACTTCGCGCTCGCGCTCAGTCATCTCAGACAGGAATCCGCTTTCGCCGGATTGTCCTCCGCCAGCCAGCTTCTTGACGATATCGGGAGCGAGTACCGTCTTGCCCTCAGCGACATCTTTTACCGCCTGGACAAGGTCTGCGAGCCGGGTCAATGTGTGCTTCAAGAGATAAGCCTTGCCCTTTGGGTCCGCAAGGAAATCACGCATAAACTCATCATCGTCAAAGGCAGAAAGCAGAATTATCCCGGTCTCCGGGCTGCGTTCACGAATTACAGCGGCTGCCTCAATGCCATTCAGACGAGGCATCTTGCCGTCCATGATGACCACATGGGGTTTCTGAGTCGCCGTCATAGCGATGGCTTCTTGGCCGTCGCCTGCGTAGCCAATTACGTCGATATCTGGTTCGTTATCCAGATACATTCCGTAGGCCTGACGCATGAGCTCATGGTCATCCACCATTAGCACACGAATATTGTCGTCGGGCATCGTTGCTCCCTTTGCTATCTAACGCCTATATCGTACCCGATGCTAGGGAAGCGTTTGAAATGGGAAGTAGGGGCAAATTACCCAATTCGGATGATTCTTAATGGGTTGAGAGTGAAACTACTACTGAGCCACCTTTGGAGGCGGCGAGAACCGTTGCATTCTGGAGACTGAGCGCGGTAGCGGCCTGATCCGAAATTGGCCAGGTATCTCCAGTGGCCTCATCGTAGCCGTGGGCGAAGAAGGTGATGACTGTTTCTGTGTTACTCGGTTCAATTTCCCAGGTAACTATTCCGCCAGCGGGCAATGACTCAGGCGCATCAAGCAATAGCGCCACAAATGCCTGCGTCGTGAGCGACTTATCGGCAGACACCAGTACGGGCTGATCAGATTGGTTGGATTCCAGTGGTACTTCAACGCCGGAGTTGCGAAGTGCCGGGGTAGCGAGGCGGGCGGCCAGACTAATCGTCTCGTTGAGATCGAACTCTGTAATCTCTCCGGGAGATGACTTTGCAAATTCCCAGATTTCTTGCGTCAATGTCCGGGCCCGTTTTGCTGCACCGTCTACCAGGTTCATCCACTCGGATACCCGGGCAACATCGTCCGCCGGGAGTCCCGTGTTCTCATCAGCAGATGAGAGCAATTCTCTTGAGAGATCGTTGAACCCCAGAACGATACCAATTGGACCGTTCAAGTCGTGGGCGAGCCCCGCAGCGATACGCCCCACAAGTGAGGCGCGCTCGGTATCCAACCCCGAGTCAGGTTGTGAATCAGTATTCGGCATCGGGATCACAATCATGGGTGATGTTTGGGGTCGAAGTGAAAGTTGAACGTCGGAAGAGTTGTCGCGACAGTTCGATTATCGGCGGTGTGGTGCGACTCTTCATTGAGGCAGTTCTCCAGTCTTCTACGTGGAGACTGCCACAAGAGGCCTACCGACCATCCGCGGATCGGATGGTCTTCCAGGCACGCTCAGTGATAGCGCTGCAAGTTCGCGATCAACACGGTTGAGAGCCGCTATCGTCCATGGAATATCGAAAAGCCGCGCTTCGTACGCGACTTCCGAGATCGGGACGATCGAATCGCCGTTGGATATCACCGTGGTCAGTATCTTGTTGGCAGAGTGCGCGGGACTGTTTTCCTCGATATTTCCGTGGTCTGACGTGAGAATAACGTCGGATCCAGCTTGCTCGGCGGCGGCCAGCAATACGCCGATGGCATCGTCGACCGCCTCGTAAGCCGCCACGGCGGCCTCGAAGTGGCCCGGAAGCAGGTGACCGATCATGTCGCAGTTCGAGAAATTACATGCCAACAGTCGGCCTTCCGATTGTTGAATGCGACGGGCCATTTCGTCCGCAATTTCGGGGGCTCGCATCATCGGTGTCCTCCAGAAGTCGGCGTCAGACCCCACTCCATCCGCGTCTGAGGTCGATGGAATAACTTTGCGTGATTCGACGGACTCAAAATCGGGTGTTTCACGACGTCCACGCAAGAAGTAGCCAACGTGCGCTGACTTGTTGCTTTCCCCAACAAACGAGTACGTCCCCTCAGGGAAAAGAGTCGGGAACATCGCAAATATATTGCCTGGCTGTGGGCCCGTGGAAAACGCAACGGTCATCCCCGAACCCTCAAGATCCGGATGGTACTCCGCCAGTCCGGTGACGTGGAGGTTGAGATCATCCTGCATCCAGTTCATGTCCCAGGGTCGGTCTCGCTCCTTCCCCTCGCGGGACAGGAAGGCTCGATCTCCAAGTAATGCTGCCGAGATTGCTCGTTGGCGATCTGCACGGAAGTTCAGATTGAGGAACGTATCTCCAGATTCGACGACTCTGACCTTTCCTTTAGGGTCAGGAACAACCATTGGAGGGATTTCTGTGTCGGATCGTCCGTCCGCGTGGAATTCATCGAGACGGTCTCTGAGCACTGTGAGGTTGCCAATGGTTTCTCCCTCTCCCGCGGTGAGCATTCGGTACGTCCGCCAGGTGTTTTCCTCGCGGTAGTCCCTGTCCATAGCGGTGTTTCTGCCGATTACCCATGCAACGCACTCCTGAGCGTCGTATCTGCCAAGAAGCGACGCCAGTTGGCCAAGATAATCACCAACTCCGTCTTCGTTGCGAGTCGTTGAGGAATCGGCCGGAGAGTCTCGCCCATCCAGAATTACTTCCATCCGGACGCGGGAAGGCGGGAGTTGGTGTCGAAGGAACACTAACTCCAGGAACGCCTCAAGGTGGTTCCACGCGCTGTGAACACGCCCATCAGCCCCGCTCGTTCCTGAGAGGAGGAACCGGAAGTTCAGGTTTCCAGACGTCGCCACACGGTCGATTGCCTCGTTTAACTGGGGATTATCAAAAAACTGCCCTGAACTGATCGCGTCAGAGATTTCGAGCGGCGTCTGGGGCGCGACCCAGATATTGCTAATCTGCTGGTGGCCGGTGTCAGAATTGCCCATCACTGCGGGATCCAAATCTTCAAACCCGACATATTGGCCCGCAGCATGTGTCGGAAACGACAAGTTACGGTTTCGCGCAGATGTCAGGTTTGGAGCATCAGTGCCCCACGGAACATAGCGCTCTTTCAGTGCGATGGATCTACGCACCCTCGCGATCTCGTTTCGGGCATCGTCACCTAGATTGGCGTGGGCGTCGGACAGCAGATTGATCTGGGCGAGCGCGTCACTGGTCGTCATGCCATCTGGCACGGTTTCCGCATGATTGGGGAACATCAGCCATTCGATCGCTGACTCGAGCCCGATACCCGCGTTCGAAGAGGGCATTGCCAGCGCCTGGCTCAGATCACTCAGCGTATCGGGCGAAAGCTGGCTGACCATCATTCTCGCGAGGATCATCTGAGTCGACTGCGAATAGCCAAGACCATCAAAGATGACCAGCACAACAGGGTGCATGTTGGGGTCATTATTCATCTTTGAAGCATGACATTTTCAGGTGCGTCCTTGAGATTGAATCCCTGTGAGGCTAACCATCCAGCAGGAAGTTCCAGCACGTTGAGGTGTGGGTACTTGGAGGAACCGAACTGCTCCGATTCAGAAGCACATCGACTTCGCCAGGCGTTATCTGTCTCGGATCCCAGTCGCGGGCAAGGTGGCAGTGTGACCGCATCAACGGCAACGTCTGTGGCGTCAAAGTAGATTATGTCCAGCGGCACGTAGGTGTTGAACATCCAAAATCCATTTGTGCTCTCTGCCGGGAGCTCAAACCACATGCCTGTGCCCTCAGCGATTTCCGACCTGCACATGTAGCCCTGAACGCGCTGCAGCGTGTTGTCGGCGATCTCAGCCTCAACTTCAAACTCTTCGTCTCCGAATGAAAACCTGAGGTTTTCAACAGGCAACTGCACCCGGTTGATCTCCTGACAATCCGGGTGTTCTAGAAACACAGGTGGCGCCGTCTTTAACCCGATTATCGTTGAACCTCCACAGGCAATGGCAAATCCAAGCATGACGGATAGGACGGGCAGAATGACCAACCGGCTCGCCAACATTCTGGTCGTCGTATCAGTTCTGATGTCCGGGCTTACCGGTGTTTTCAGACCACCAGCGCATCGCATCTTCATCAAAGTCCAGACCAAGCCCCGGCTTCTCTGGAACCGTGATGTACCCATCCACGACCTGAAGCGGTTCCCGGAGGATTGGTCGGTCATCCCTGATCGAGATCGGTTCGATGTTGTATTCCTGGGCGTACGGCACGTCTTTACGACCGGAGATCCAGTGCAGGTGTGCGGCCGTTGAAATGATGGGCTGAGTGTTGTGAACGGTCATCGGCTTGCCATGGCTGTTCACGATGGCCGCTATGTTTATCAACTCGCTAATGCCGCCACACTTGATGACGTCTGGTTGCACGATGTCAGGGCGTCCACGCGTGACCAGCTCCAGAAACTCCCACCGTGTGTATGAGGTCTCGCCCGCGGCGATAGGGATGGTAAGGGCGTCTGCAAGTGACGCCATACCATCGAGGTCCCATATTGGCAGCGGTTGCTCAAAGTGAAACACGCCGTAATCTTCAAGCTGCTTGCCGATTTCGATGGCGTAATGAAGTGAGTACGCGCCATTGACGTCAACCAGAATATCGAAATCGTCTCCGCACGCTGCACGCATCTCACGGACGTGATCCACCGTTCGGTCGTCCGGATGGTCGATAGCTCCCGGAACTGCGGAGTGCATCTTGTAGCCGGTGTAGCCCTGCTCCTGGAATTTTGCGGCTCGTTTGGCCTCTTCTACCGGCATCAAGTCTCTACGGAGGGAGCTGGCGTACACCCTGATCCTGTCCTTACGTTTGCCGCCCAGAAGCTTGTAGAGCGGGAGGCCAAGGGCCTTTCCCTTGATGTCCCAGAGTGCGATATCGATCGCCGCTGCAGCGGTTTGGAGTGCTCCAGATGGCCCTGCGACGTTGCCCGCAGAGTACATGGCATCCCATATCTCAGCGGTGTCGAACGGATCTTTTCCAATAACGAGCGGGGCGAAGATAGTGTCGATAGCCGACTTCTGAACGTGAGGTCCTCGGCGAAATGTCTCTCCGTAGCCAGAGATTCCTTCATCCGTCCGAATAATTACGTACGGGTACGTCCCGTCAAGAATGAGGCATTCGACTTCAGTAACGCGCAACGCATTGCCTCCCGGCTAGTCGCCGAATATTCGATGGATGCTTCGATTATTAGCGGAGTTCTTTTGGAAGTACAAAAGTGATGTCTTCTTCACGCTCACCAACAGGGAATACGTTTGTTGGTGCCAACCAATCGATAACCGCCTGAACCATGACCTCAGGAGTAGACGCCCCAGAAGTGATTCCGACGTTGTCGACGCCATCAAACCAGCTTAAGTCGATCTCGTCTGGCCCATTGACCAGATACGCAGGGATCCCATTTGCCTCGGCCACCTCCCGAAGGCGTCCGCAGTTCGAGCTGTTCTGAGCACCAATCACAAGAACGATATCAACTTTTTTGGCGACGATCTTGGCTGACTCCTGCCGGTTGGTCGTGGCATAGCAGATGTCGTTACGAACTATCGCTTCAGGGAATCTCTCTCGCACCTGCTTGATAGCCCGCGCAGTGTCATCTACGGACAGCGTGGTCTGAGTAAGAACAGCCACAGGTTCATCTTTGTCCCAGTCTGGCAGGTGGAACTCTTCACGCTCGTCCAGGAGTGCCATATCGGACTGGCCCATCGTTCCAACAACTTCCTGGTGACCGCGATGGCCCACAAGGACAATGTGCTTGCCTTCTCGGCTGTACTTTTTCGCTTCGTTGTGAACGCGGGTTACCAGCGGACAGGTAGCGTCGACGACATTCAGCTTGCGCGCACGGGCCTTTTCGAAATCCGTAGGAGCTGAACCGTGTGCCGAGAATACGACGTTCGATCCCTCTGGAATGTCATCCACGTCTTCAACCGTGACGGCGCCCTTGCTCTCAAGCGATTTAACAACGTGAGGGTTGTGGACGATTTGATGCTTTACGTACACAGGGGCACCGAACCGCTCCAGGGCGATCTCAACGATGTCCACGGCGCGCACCACACCGGCGCAGAATCCTCTGGGGGAACTCAGATATACGTCCAACTCGGTCTCCATGGCGTCTTGGGGTCGCTAACACCGATTTACCGCCGCCAGAATTCGAGGATCCTGCGACGACCAAATTATACGGGGAGTAGTGCTCTTTTACTCGCAGAAACACGCGTGATGGGGGCAACCAGCCTTCTCTCGCATGGGCCTCAAAACCAATAGGGCGTGGCAGTAGGCACGTAATCAAGAGTTCGGTAAACCCTCCTTCTTAGGTATTGATGGCGGGCATAGGTTAGTCCCATGGAACGGACAGGGTGGGCTAGAGCGAATATTTTGATAGGAGAACGGGGATGATCTATCTAAAAAGTTGCACACGATGTGAAGGCGATGTGCAGCTTGATTGGGACACCTACGGCGGCTTCATGAAGTGCTTACAGTGTGGCAAGGCATGGAACTACCGCAAGCCAGCTGAGCGAAACCTCTCTCAGGATGAGCTCGAAGCCCTTGATCGTGAGCATGACGCCCACCAGATTGTTGCTGAGCAGGCGGAGTTACCCCGAGCGAGCTAGTTCTTCGTGGGTTTCGATCTGATTTCACTGGCCATGCATGTAACAATTGAGGCATGCCAGACCTCGAAAGCGAAGCCCATACGGAATCAAGTCACGAAACATCCGTGCTGATCGCACGAACAGATTCCATTGCAACAATACGGTTGAACAGACCAGAGCGTCGCAACGCAATGGACGGTGCGACGCTGGAAGCCCTGGGCACCGCTATAGAGCAGCTTGGGAAAGAGGATGACGTTCGGGTCGTCATCATCACAGGCAGCGGGGGGTCGTTTTGCGCCGGTGCCGATACCGATGAAATGTTGGGTGGCAAGCGGCCCGGGCCTCATGCACTTGGTGAGGCAGGGACTGAGGGGTTACGACGGGGTTTTGAGAGCGCACAGCGTGTGATTCTTGGCCTTCACAGGATGGAAAAGCCAACGATCGCGATGGTTGACGGTCCGGCAGTAGGAGCGGGATTCGATATCGCCTGCGCTTGCGATATCCGCACAGGATCATCCACAGCGAGATTCATGTCTGCATTTGTTCGTATTGGGCTGTTCCCCGGATATGGTGGAACATGGCTTTATCCCAGGCTACTGGGATTAGGCAAGGCAGCAGAGCTTCTTTTCACAGGAGATTTTCTGGAAGCGGAAGAAGCCTACAACACGGGATTTCTGAACCGGCTTGAATCGCCGGAAGATCTTGAAGAAGTGACGATGAAGTTGGCAAGAAAAATCGCCGATGGGCCTCCTATTGCACATCGATTGGCAAAAATGATGATGTATCGCGGCCTTGAGATGGATTTGGACACGGCTATGCACATGGCGGCGGCGGCGGAATCTATTACCCTGTCATCAGCAGATCACTCGGAAGGGCTAAATG
>JABMNO010000007.1 GCA_013204555.1 Chloroflexota bacterium
AATCGCGAGTTTTTCAGCACCCTGCTAGGCCAAAACCTAAGCCCAAGGTGATCACCGTTTTAGGTTCCACATATACCGAGGGAAAAGTCGCAGACGATTTGTTTCTAGGCTCAACTGGTCAGCTTGGTTCAGATCTTGGCTCCGCGGCGGATGCCAGCACGTTCGATTTCGGACTGTCCGACGCCCGAAAAGATATCAATGTAGAACCCGGCAATCGCCGCCGTCGTCGCCGCGACGGAGGGCACAAGAATCGGAGCGATGGCGTCGATAGGGAATTGGTTGGGCTCATCGGAGAGGCCTATGTGTACGAGCTGTTCAAGGCTCGCTTGCCGGACTTTGATGAGTCAGGGTGGAGATCCGAGAACCGTGAGCGATATGGGCTCGGCTCAGGAGACGATGGCCTCGGTTACGACTTCTACTATCGGGATGGTGAAGGAAATCTTTCTGGCAGGAAGTCTGATGTTGCCTGCTATATCGAAGTCAAATCGTCATCAGGTGACGCGCTCGGTCCCTTCGAAATTTCCATCAATGAGTGGGAGAAAGCTCAGGAATGCAGTGAGGAAGATGGGTCTCTCTACATCATCGTTAGAGTCAGCGACGTTCTGGTCAACCCCGACATGGTTGATGCGATCCATGATCCATTCAAACTTCGTCAACAGGGGCAAATAGAACTGCGCGACCAAAATATGTGGGTACACGTCGGGGCGAGGGAGCAAGTGTCGAATGTAGTGCCCGACCCGAGGGGCGCGTCAGAAGCAGCTGAGGAGTAGATTTTGCCTAGCAGGCAATTCGGAGACCCAGCACGAACTCAGACGAACGTGGTCGAATCTGCAAGGTGGTAAAACCGAGATGACTATGGCAGAAGACTCAGACCAGCCCCGCCGCTAACGGATGCCGAGGTGAAAATCCACAGCTTGGACCGGATGTCCTGAATGGTCGCTCGACACTTGCCATCGACTTCATTGATCCCCTCTTCGCCGTAGTGATCGGACTTGGCCTGAAGAAGTCGGATCAGAGTCGTGGTTCGAAGATACGTCTAAATTCAAAGGTGTCTCTGTAGCTTACTCAGCGCTCCTCTACGGCTACGGGTTCGCGATGCTAACCCTGAGTTGGTTGTGGTACCACAAGGCGCTGGACCGCCATCCCAATACATTAAGGACTAAAGCTGGAAGTATCAAATTCACTCTCGATATTGCAGTAGTGATCGCCTATTGGCTACTGTTGGCGCAGGTGAGCGGGATTCAGGGGATGGTGGGCGTCGCAGCATTTATCTATCTCACCTATTGGGTCTGGGATTTGCTACATGCATTTGACTTGGCGCGGGGTGATTATTTGAGACATGGGCACGCCTCAATTTTGCTCGGCGCTGTCCATTTCGCTATGTCTGGGATCGTCTTGGTCACCGGCTCCAATAACATCGATTCACCAGATACGTTCGAGTGGATCGTTCTAGTCGCAGTCATCACCCTCCTTTTTGGATATCGAGTGTTCAAATTTCGAGAATTCATATGACTTTTTGAGCTCGATGCTGAACTGATTGCCATACAATTCAAGTAACCAATATCCGCTGCCGCTTTATGGTCTGAAATTGATCACAAGTGTGAATACCGAAGGGAACTGTTTTGAATATTTTCCGTATCGGCGTTCGCGATCAAGATACCCGGCAAACTTATTGGGATGAGATGAAGGATGGGCATCACGTATCAGTTGGCTGGGGTGCGATTGGGAGCTTGGATGTTTTCGCTGGCCTGACGAAGTCGACACCGCAGCTCCGATCTATCATGAAGACTTCATATCCTGAAGCCGAAGATATCAGCATTGGGAGGCAGATTGGAGCATTGTTGAGATTCGTAAATGAAGTTCAGCAGGGCGATATCGTGGTTGCTAGCGATGGACAGACCGCTCTCGGGATTGGCGTCTTGGATGATGGAGCATATAGATATCAAACTGATCTGGGGTGGCCTCACACGAAATCAGTTTCTTGGGTTTGGTTTGGTAAGTGGAAACTTGAAGGTGGTTGGGGACGTCTGCAATGGGTATACCCCATCAAGGATCTTAATTTGCAGGCTGCGATACGCGAACGCATCCCTGGTGATGAGACCTATATCCAGTCGGCAAATGATAATCCGGCCGACGAAGCGAGCCCCACGAAAATAGGTGGCCAGGGGTTTGGCCTGAGCACCGTAGAGAAAAAGGCCGTTGAAATGCACGCTATGGCTGAAGCGATGGCCGAGTACACGTTGGAAGGATGGAGTGTTTGCGATGTTTCAGGGGATCATTCTTATGACATTCTTTGCACCCAGGGCGGAAAGAAACTTCACGTTGAAGTAAAAGGCACCACTGGACCGGGCCATTCGGTAATTCTGACATCGAACGAAGTGGAGTTCGCCAAATCACATTCCGACGAAATGGATCTCTATGTTCTGTCAGAAATAAAAATGTCTGGGAAGAAAGGCCAACGGGATCCGTCTGGAGGAAAGGTGACTCGACTGAAATCATGGAAGCCGGGGCAAGGGCTCAAGCCCACTCAGTATCGATACACAATGCCAGCACATTGAGAGCGAATAATTTCGCTACAGAGTTCCATTATTTTGCAACGTATCGGAGATCTCTTTGCCAATCTCGGTCATCCGCCGTGCATGTGATGCATTCTCCTTCGGGATCCAAGTGACCGCCTGCTGATCGAGCAGGTGTTGTCGGCACACCGATTAATCTGAGAATTCCATTGTGTTACCCAATAATTCACCTGGCCAAATCCGCCCTTCATCAAGGCATTGCTCAGAGAACGGTGAACTCGAACTCGTCGCCAGCTGAGATATGGGTGGTTATAACGAGATGGGAGAATGTTTTCTAGCCATTGGAGTCGTCGATCCGTTGACCGCTGGACACTTACCGGGTCCCAAAACCTTCCCCATACTGGTGGAGCAACAGTGACGAAGGTGAAGAGAATTCGTTCCTAGGACGTTCCTGACGCTTTCGTAGTGCGTTCGTACTGAATTCGTGTCCGTTTCGTGGTGATTTCGATTCTTTAAGGGTGCCCCTACGCGGGCGCGCGTGGAGCACCTGCAGAAACCGAGGGAAATACGCTATGTGGTCCTTTATTGACGAGATATTGGAGCGAATTCAGGCACCTCCAACCAGGAAGCGCCTCGCACCCAAGGTTGCAACGAGTCCTGAGAACTTGATGACGCAAATCTTTGATGGTCTAGATACCGTTGGATGGCTGGGAGAGGGTTCTTTTCTTCCATCTCAGAAGCGCAACGCACCACATCGCGCAATCGAGGACATTCGTTATGTGAGACGAGTCCTCATCTCCTGGTTGGCAGGCAGACCCGTTTCCGAGATGGCGTCTAGGGTCGGGTGCAGCGATCGACTTATCTACTCAATTCTTCGAGGAGCTCTCTACGAAGATAAAGGTGACCGCGTCGCATACTGGGCAGAGCTTGGCCTGGTCGGCATGATGGATACACCAGTAGCCAAGTTTACGGAGCTCTCTTGGGATGAGTTTGGAGAGGAATATGAAGCTGAGTTCGAGCGTACCGAACCAATCATCATCTGCCAGCTGTGCCACCAGATAATCGACAACGCATACATGGAACCTCGCGACAGAACATACCAGTGCAACTACATTGGGTTTTATGACCAGGACTGGGATGGATACGGTGGTGCCGATGACCGGAGGGCGTTCGCACATCTGGTTTGTCACTTCCGCTTGCAAGAAGATCCAATCAGCCAACCGGGAAGACGTCATTCCGCGATGATTCGAACCGCAAAGACCGATAAAGAGAAAATCGAGATTAGAGCCAGCCGGAGGCGGGCGATCCGGTCATACTTCAATCGAATCTCTTGGGAGGACTATATCGAACAGCCAGACCAGTATCTGCTGGACGAGTGGATCAGCGCTGGTGAAGCTCACTTGAATCCCATCAGAGGCCGCCGACGGCTCACGACCGAAGAGACGCATCGGCACTGGCGCCGCATTCTCAAGGCGGAGGACACCACCTGAACGACCTCCTGCCGATACCGGCAGGAGATCATCACCGTAGAAGGCAGTGACAGAACCCCCCAATTGAGATCGTGAAGGATGCCGCACATAAATAGAGGCTTGCTTGGGCTCTAGAAGAGGATCACACAGCGACCGCGGGTGCCTCCGGCTTCGAGGCGACGGTGTGCCTCCGCTGCATTCTCCGCCGTGTACGACGCGGCAACACGAAGCGTGATGACCCCGGCCTCCGCCTGCTGCCGGAGCTGATCGAGTAGGTCTGCTCTGCGGTCGTAGTCCCGCACCATAGTCTTGTGGAACAAAATACCGCGCTCGCCGTTACCGTCCCAACCTCGAACTGAGGCGAAAGAGCCCCCGTCTCGAACGGCGCCTACCGCCAGTTCCATCTGGAGGGCACCGTCCGCAAGGCCATCGACACCATCGGGAGCTACCTCCCGGATCTGCGCTGCGATATCGTCTCCCCGGGCGACCACTACATCGGCCCCCAGATTGCGAACCAGACTCTCATCATCGCTAGATGCATCGGCGATGACGCGAAGCCCATCTGCTTTCGCTAGTTGCACGACGTAGCCTCCGTAGCAACCCGCGGCGCCCGTGACGGCCAGGGTCTGACCCGGCTGCAGTGCGAGTTGATCGAGCGATTGACGTGCTGTTAGCCCGTTCATTGGAAGAGTAGCCGCCTCGACGTGCGACGCGTTCGACGGCGCACGAACTACCGAATCGGCGTGCAGTACGATGCTTTCCCGGTAGGCGCCGTGGCTCGCCTTTGGGAGCACCATTGCCATTACCGCATCGCCGACGGCGAGATCCGTCTCTGTATCGGCTCCCACTTCATCGACGACACCAGCCGCGTCCATGCCGGGGATATACGGCGGTGGGTCTTCCCCCATTGCCGCAGCCCTGGACCCGCTTCGTAGTCCGGTGTCTGTTGGGTTAACTCCGGCGGCGTGCACCTTGATGCGCACTTCTCCGGGCCCGGCATGAACCTCAGGAAGATCGACAACTTGGAGCGCCTCGGGGCCCCCGAACTCGATTACTCCGATCCCTCGCATAGCGCTCACTCCTTTTACATGTGTTTGCGGTTGGTTAACAGCACCACCGCCCATTCTGAACCTGTCCCGCACTAATATAGCGTCCCGCACACCGGTTCTGACAGAACCGTTCACGGCGATACGTCAGGTATATATTTACGAACGGTCTAACTCATCGAGTCACTGGAGACCAATACGTGGACATTAGGACCAGCCAGACCGATCCGATCAAAATCGAATCAGTTCGCGCTACGCCCTCGACCGGCCTCATTGGAATGACGTTCTGTCCGGGTAAGACCGATCTCGATGCGATGTCCGGTGCATGGAAACGAGACCTGGATCTTGATCTCGATGCGGCCATTGCCTGGGGCGCCTTAGCAGTCATCTCTCTGATCGAAGACCACGAGTTCGAACTCTTGAAAGTACCCGGACTTGGTTCGGCAGTCGAATCTAAAGGAATGAAGTGGTTTCATCTGCCAATCAGAGATGTGAAACCGCCTGATTCACGCTTCACAGATCAGTGGCGCGTTGATGGGCCACAAATTCACGCGATCCTGAACGGTGGGGGCAGTGTTGTCCTGCACTGTAGAGGTGGTCTCGGACGGACCGGTACGGTGGCAGCGCAACTGTTGGTGGAGATGGGAATGGACCCATACGACGCGATTTCCGAGGTTCGCGCTGCAAGGCCGGGAGCAATTGAGACAACGGAACAGAAGAATTACGTTCTGGGACTCAGCAAACGTGGTAACCCCCAGATCAATTCAGAACGCGACCCTCAGTTCCCTCTTTCATATGAAGAGATTAGAAAGATTCCCGTCGCTACGGTTGAGGACCGGTTTCGGGGTTGTCTGCTTGGCGGCGCCGTTGGTGACG
The DNA here is from genome assembly GCA_013204555.1 of Chloroflexota bacterium. Classification (GTDB taxonomy): domain Bacteria; phylum Chloroflexota; class Dehalococcoidia; order Lucifugimonadales; family Lucifugimonadaceae; genus UBA1151. The sequence continues at coordinate 5,908 of JABMNO010000007.1, forward strand.
CGCTAGGCGCTCCGGTTGAGTTCTCACCAACCGAGAACATATTTTCTCGGCACCCCAAGGGGGTAAGAGATTTTCTTCCTGAGTATGGCCGCATCGGAGCGATTACCGATGATACCCAAATGACTCTCTTTACTGCCGAGGCCCTGCTGCGAGCGCAGCACGCGGCCAGTGATCGAGGCCCTGTGAGTATTCGGGAGGTTATGGATTACGCCTACATCAGGTGGCTGAGCACTCAGGGTGAGTCGGTGTCTCCCGGACGTCGCAACATCGGGTCAAACGACGATTTTTTGAGGGATATCGTCATGAGCGGATTTCTGCTCGATCAATCTGAGTTGCATGCGCGGCGCGCACCGGGCGAGACCTGCCTGAAGGGGATTCGAACTGGAGTCGCTGTCTCTGAAAGCAAGGGGTGCGGAGGCGTGATGAGGGTTGCCCCCATCGGGTTGGCGGGTTTCGCAGCGAGTTGGGATGATGAACAGATCTGGCAGGAAGGATCAGACGCCGCCGGATTGACACACGGCCACCCCGACGGGCAACGGCCGGCCGGATACCTGGCTGTGCTGATCAAGGCCCTGGCCGAGGGTCAGGGTCTGCAGGATGCGTCTCTCCGTGCCCGGACGGGCGGAGGCGATACCGACAGATTGATCAGGGAAGCGATCAACCTGGCCCAGCTCGGACCATTTGATCTCTCGCTGCTTGAACAGCTCGGAAAAGGCTGGGTAGGAGAAGAGGCGATCGCAATCTCGCTCTATTGCGCCCTGACCGCAGGTAATTTTGAGGATGGCGTCATCAATGCCGTCAGTCATGGCGGAGATTCGGACAGCACAGGGAGTATCACCGGCCAGATACTGGGTACGATCCACGGAGTCGCCGGGATCCCGGTTCGCTGGCTTTCGGCGCTGGAACTCCGAGGGACGATCGAAATAGTAGCGTGTGATATGGCGGCAATGCGCGGTGATGGTTCAGAAAACGACCAGTCGCGAAAACAGGCCATCTGGGATGCTCGATACCCGCCTAACTGACGAAAGACATCAACAGGTCGCGGAGATCCAGCATGAGTCTGAATATATTCACGGTGATCGGTCTCACCACCAGACGGATCGAGCCATTTCACTCGATGTTTCTGGTTGAGGCGTTGAAAGACAGCTTGAATGATCACCGTATCCTGTTCGATCGATTCTGGTCGATGGCTGCTTCAGACGCATGGGAGACTCCGTCGAGTCCCACCGTTGTCCTCCTTCGTAAACGGATTCAAGGATGACGCGATGGTCTTGTTTCCCGGCCACTACCGGGAGCCTTCGTACACCACGAACGTGGACTCTACTGTTCGTTGAACTGCCGCCTGCAGGAGTTGCAATAGTAATTCCGGTAACCCAATGAGGTCTGCCGTTTCCTGTTGGCGACGTCATCAGACTGACAGTATGGGCAGGACATTGGCCGCTCCTCGTCTCGTTTCAGACGATGCTATCTTCCATGGAAACTGAGTTCTGACAGAACCATTGATGACTAGCTTGGACGGTCAACTAGAACCATTATTTCTCCCATGATTCCGTGTTGAAATGAATTGCCAAGTCGGCCAACGCCCTCGCTCATGAAATTGCTGTGAACTAACTGGCCAGAGCTCCTGAGAAGACTTGCCAGGCCAGTAGCGACTTCGCAGTCAGGCTCAAGATGATGTAGCCCTTCTCGCCGAACAGGTAGTCTCGCCAAGGGCCGATCTGCCGGTACTGCAGGTACATGTTCACGGCGAAGATGTTGAAGAAGACGAAGAGCGACACGAAAATGCCGTACACGAAGGCAGGCGGACTGGCGTCAACTGTCGGCGAGACGATGTAGATCCCGATCAGCACCCACGAAATGATCCCCATGATCGACCCGAAGTTGAACGAGATCCACGAAGGCGCACCCGGCGTCTCGTACTTCTCCATCAGCAGCCCGAACAGGATCATCGCCGCGTTCACGCCAAAGATTCCGCCCAGTGCCGCGATATCAGAGATGCCCGTCAGCATCGCAATGAGCACCATCATCAGCGAGGCGCTCAGCGAATACTCGGCCCACCGAGCGTAGTTGCGCCGCCGCCTAAGCTGCTCCTTGTACCACTCGAATGCGCCCGGCATCGAGATCAGGAAGTGAGCCAGCGCCGACAGCAGCGAGAACGCCGCGACCCCGTATGCAAACTTCGGCGAGAACAGCTCCGTCAGCTCAGGCGGCGCAGCACCCGGTGCCTCAGTCATAAACGTCGCCGTCACAGGCAACGAAAAATCGTTCGCAAGGGCCATGATCGCCACCGCCTGCACCGTATGCAGCAACCCAACACCAATATTCCACCGCCGCAGATTACTGAATCGACCTTGCGACCGATCGCCTTGCAGACCGGATTCAAATGTTGTGGTCATCAGCTTTCCTTGATCCCGAATTGACTCGAGCCGCGATTCCGCGTCCCAGGTTTCTGAAAACGAGGGCATGCAGAGGATACAGCCCATACCAGTAGATAAGTCCGGGCAGCCCGCGGTGATCGAAAGCGGACGTCTGCAACAACCTTGATCCGTCTCCGTTTGGAATGACCCGCAGATCAAGCCACGCATCACCCGGCAGCTTCATCTCAGCCCGCAGAGTCAGGCGGTGCCCGGGCTCGTAACGCTCAACACGCCAGAAGTCCACCGTATCTCCTGTGCGAATCTGGCGTTCGCGGCCACCACGCCTCCGCATCCCCACCCCGCCGACAAGCCTGTCTAACGCCCCGCGCAGCTTCCACAGCCAGTCACCCCAGTACCAGGTGTTCTCACCACCGATGTCGCAAACCGTCTCGAAAGCCTTGCCCGGTCGAGCATCAAGATCGAACACTCGCTGTTCCACAAATGTCGTACCAGTCGTGATCTTCCTTGTCGTATTGGCACCTATCCCATCGGGGCTTGAATCGAGGAATTCAAGATTCGCCCGCTCATCTGCCAGTGCCGTCGAAATGGCCCGGCTTGCGGACATCGGCTCCATATGGAAACGCCTCTCGGCAAAGTCTTCGGCTACCACCGAATCGTGAGCGGCGCTTTCAACAATCCTCCGGCCAATCTTGTAGTTTGCAGGAGTGATCAATCGCAACCACAGGCTTGAAAGCCGCGGCGTAATCACCGGCACAGGGATCATGAGCCGTCTAAGGCCTCGGACACTGGCATACCCGGCAAGCAGATCACGGTAGGTCACCCTGTCGGCCCCGCCAATCTCGTAAATCTGGCTCTCGCCGCCCCCGTCGTTGGTCACAGCCAGCAGATACGCCACGAGATCCCGAGCTGCGATCGGCTGTACCGGATACCGGTTCTGTCAGAACTCAGGTTCCATCGAGGGTAGCATCGTCTGAAACGAGTTGAGGAGCCTGCCCGTGTCCTGCCCATACTGTCGGTCTGAGCACGTAGCGAAAAGGAAACGCCGGACCTCACTGGGCTATCGCACTTTCTACTGCACTCCATGCCGACGGCACTTCAATGACCGCACTGGAACACCCTTCAACGACCTGCAGTTTCCAACAGACCTCGTCTTACTAGCCGTACTCTGGCGACTCCGATACAAACTCGGTTTCCGAGACGTTGCTGAACTCCTCCTTCAACGCGGATTCGAGGTCAGTTATGAGACAGTCAGGGTCTAGGAGTTCAGTTTTGCTCCGATGGTCAGCAACAATCTCCGTGCAAGACGTCAGGGCCGGGCCGGTCTCTCCTGGTACCTGGGCGAGACGTATGTAAAGGTCAGCGGTCGATGGTGCTATCTGTACCGAGCGATCGATAAAGACGGTAACCTGCTCGACTCGATGCTAAGTGAGAAGCGAGATAAGCATGCAGCTCGACGGTTCCTGCGACGCCTCCTTCAGAACACAGATCAGAGGCCACTTCGCCTGACCACGGACAGGCATCCTGCGTATACGAAAGCTATCCGATGGATTGTTGGACGGAAGGCCCTGCACCGCACGAACCGGTATCTGAACAACCGTATGGAACAGAATCATCGCCACATCAAGCAGCGGTACTACCCGATGCTCGGATTCAAACGATTCGAGTCTGCCAGCCGATTCTGTAATGCCTTCGATGAGCTACGAAACTACTTGAGAGTCCCGCGGTCGGGTGACGAGCACGTTTCAGCGACGGACAGACGACAGATCTTTAGTGGCAGGTGGACGACTCTCATGG
>JABMNO010000008.1 GCA_013204555.1 Chloroflexota bacterium
GATCTCTGCTTTTTCGTTATCCTCAAGCAGAGTGTCACCGTCATTGTTGCCCAGCCAAGCTACGCTCCAGGGTAGATCGTTCAGGAACTGGGACTTGTCCGAGTACGAAATGATCGTGACTGACTCGGCGCCTGAGGAGACGTCCGGATCTGTACCGGAACCGTCTGCAGTATAGTCGGGCGTCAGATCAACAGGCTCACCAGCGATTGCGTTAGATACGATAAACGTGAGCATATAGATCGTTGACGTGGTACCAGACTCGATACCTTTGTAGGCAATGACGCTACCGCGCGGCTCAATTGAGCTCTGCGCTTCCTGGATACCAGCAAATACGGTTTCCTTGCTCCGTTCTGATGCAAAGATGCCGGTCGAGAGCACTGTGAAGGCGAAGACTGATGCCACGACCACGAATGCGATCAGGATGATGGCGGTCTCCAGCCCGGTGATTCCCTTCTGGGAGTCACTTCGACTGAGTGAAAGGTTCTTCATTATCGTTCCTCTTTGATTTGACCGTCGCACACAATCAAGCTCGATCGCGTTCGATGCCGGCCTGGTGTGCAAAGAGCTTCCCCGCTTTGTGCACATCCCCAGATTGCGCCAGGCGGACTGCTATCAATGAGGTTGTGATCTCCAATATCATCCGCGTGCTAGCGCTCATTTTTCGCGCACGATGAATTAGGACTGATCGATCCTCAGGCTTGTCCCTTGTCGATGCGCCTGCGGTCTCGCAGATCAGCCAGATGGCTTTCCTCTACCATCTCTCCAGAAGCAACCGGCCCCTTTGGATCCTGCCGACTGCTCCAGTCCGACAAGGATGTCGCTGTGCTGCCCACCGCGCGTCCATGCTTCTGCCAGACCGCCACCAATCAGGATTACATCGAGAAGTGAAGTGGGAAGTACAGATCTGGCAGATAAACTCCATTCCGCAATGATCGATGTCCCATGGGCCTGACATACAGACGAATATCTTGAAATTTCTCTGATCCTGTCCCCGCATTTGTCCGAGGCGAACCACTAGGTGGTTCGCCTCGCCAGTCGTGGCCCGCGATCAACTCCCCGGCACGATGCCTTTTGGAAGTGACGCACAGTGTTTAGCGATTTCGCCGGATCGAGTTAGCCAGACGCGATCTCGACTTGAGTGCTCCACGATGTGCTGTAACGCTCGGCGAAGGTGACGTATTCGATACGGCTGGCCGCTCACCATAGGGTGGAGGGAGATCGGGAGAACCAACGGCTGGAGCACGGACTGCTCCAGCATTTCATCAAACTGATCGATGATCATGTCGGCGAATTCCGCTGGTGAATGTCGGCGGGCGAGCATCTGGGGTGCGTCGTTGATTTCAATTGGGTACGGCACTGAGAGAAGTGGCCCGGAGCGAGTGGTCATCCAGAATGGCTGATCATCCGCCGGCCAATTGAGCGTGTAGCTGTACCCGTTCTCCTTGAGCAGATCAGCGGTGACGAGACTCTCAGATTGCCATGGTGACATCCATCCTCCTGGAGGAGCGCCTTCCGCCTTCGTGATCGCCAATGTGGCCTCTGAAATCAGTACGGCCTCTTCGTCCTCTGGCAGAATTCCCTGGCGCTCGGAGTTTGTCCGCCCGTGGCCGACCACCTCGTCCCCACGAGCCCGAATTGCATCTGTAATTTCAGGGTGGTGCCGGTAGATTTCGCTGTTCGTCAGGTGGACGGCTGGGAGGTTGAGCTCGTCCAGCAGCTTCAATGTCCGCCAGACGCCAACCCGGTTGCCGTAGTCACGCCAGGCGTGGTCACGATGGCCCGGCCACGGGGTCTCATTCGCCGGCAAATGTCCCAGAAGCTCGCCGAACTTGTAGTACTCAATGTTGACCGCTATATAGACGCCAAGCCGCTTGCCCTCGGGCCAATCGTAATCAGCTCGGGCTGTGATCGGCGAGTACGCGTATCGACCCTGGTCGGACAGGGTCATGCCGCCGTCCACCCACCATCTACCATCAGCAGTTGGCCATTGATGCTGGCCGCGGCGGGGCTTGCGAGGAAAACGGCTGCGCCGGAGATATCGTCTGGAACAAGGCGTCTGCCAATCGGCGATCGGCTAATGACGGCCTGCTCTGCCTCCGGGCCCAGTCCTGCCACCATATCGGTCTCGACCGGTCCCGGCCCGATGGCGTTGACCGTAATTCCGTGTTTCACCCACTCAAGGGCCAATGCTCGCGTCAATCCCGCCGCTCCAGCTTTGCTCGCAATGTAAGGGGCGTTATTGGCCGAGGCTGACACGGCCCGTTGAGATGCGATGTTGATGATGCGTCCACCACCGCCGTCGATAATGTACCTCGCCGCGGCCTGGGCGCAGAAGAACATCCCCCGCAGATTCACATTCATCACGCGATCCCAATCGTCAGGCGTAATGTCCAGAGCGGGGCCGTGCCGGGCTATTCCTGAATTGTTGACGAGAATGTCCAATCGGCCGTGAGCTTCGACAACGCCTTCGAACGTTTCGGCGATCTGGGATTCGTTTGTCACGTCCAACTCGCGCCGGAATGCAGAGCCGCCTGAATTGGCGATTTCCTCGCAGACAGCAGAGGCTGGTGCCGATTTCTCTGCGAGATCGCTCACCACGACCGTTGCGCCGGCTTCAGCGAGGGCAATCGCAATGGCACGCCCAATTCCCTGCGAGGCGCCGGTGACTAGGGCTATCTTTCCATCGAGGCTAAATCTGTTCATTCGTTCCAAGCCTGCAGCTCATTGCATAGTGAACATATGGTCGAGTCTAGCAGTCTGACGGATGCCAAATGGAAGTTTCCGCGGCGATTTGGCTGAGTGAAAGTAGCGTGGGCTGGAAGCCCCTAACTATCCGGAGCCGAATTCCCGCATCATGGCTGCGATCTCCATTGACCCATGATCGCCGGTCTGATCCAGACTGTTGGCAGCCTTCACCCGGTCAGCCTTGCTGCGATTCTGGTTTAGCTTGAACTTGGCTTCGATGGTGGTGACCTGCATTTGGAAACCGATGATTGCGTTGATCAACTTCAGTTTGATCTCCTCTGGCGCACCGGTGCCTGCGTTACCGAGCGCCTTGTTCTCGTGGAAATCCACCAGCTCGTCCACGTGGGCCAACAGCCAGTCGGTGTCGTCAATATGGGTGATCGGTCCTCGCATGTGCACGATGGCGTAGTTCCACGTTGGCACGGCGCCGGGCGTCTCGTACCACTCCGGCGACACATAAGCATCCGGTCCATGGAAGATCGCCACCGACTCCGCCGTGCCATCGAACATCTGCCAGTGGTCGTTGGCCTTCGCCATATGGCCGTTGATCACCCCGCCATCCCCAGACGGCTCGAACAGCAGCGGTAGATGCGTCACCTTCACGCCATCGCCAGACGGCGTCACTAGCGTGGCAAAGCCGTTGTCGTCAACGATGCGCCGGATAACTTCTGGGTCTTCGATCTTGAAGCCAGGCGGGGTGTACATGGGTTGAATTGTAGGGGCATTCCTTTGTGATTGCCTCGATGTGGGAGCGGCTGATACGAGCACGGCGTTGGTATGTTGCGACGCGAAGCAGGTCAGGATTCGAAAACCGGCCGATACCGAGACAGAATGACCACACCCACGTAGTGGCATATTGCGACGTGCCACTACGTGGGTGATATACCTAGACATTCGGCGGCTCAGTAGACACAATGGAATTGCGCCGGGCGGTTAGCTCAGCTGGTTAGAGCGCATGCTTCACACGCATGAGGTCGCAGGTTCGAGTCCTGCATCGCCCACCAACCGAATCGAACTCGAAAACCGGCCTCGGAGGCTTGACCGCTCCGGGGTCGGTTCGCGTTTGACAGCAGATCGACCGTCGGGAGGCTCCCCGCGCCGTGGGAAACGGCGGGCTGTATCGTGCGGGTTTTGGGGCGCACTCCCAGGGTGGCGAGGCCAGTATCATGGCAGACTGAATCGTCTACGCACGGGCGGCTCCCGCCGAAGAGCCTCCGAACCGTCCGCACCCACGGCCGGGAGGCGGGACTATGGCAGCCCTGATAATCCAGCGGGCCGGACAGCCTGACCGAGAGAGGGAGCTGGGCGAACTGGCGCTCACGATCGGGCGGGAACCCGATTGCGAACTGGTGATCGACGATCGCTCGGTGTCCAGGCACCACGCCCGTATCGAGCCGGCGGGCGACGGTCACGCGATACGCGATCTGGAGAGCCGCA
>JABMNO010000009.1 GCA_013204555.1 Chloroflexota bacterium
CGCGGCGCAGGGGGTTCGGCAGCGCTGCACCGCGAATTGTCACCCTGAGCCCCGCGTGAGGGCGTCTGCCGGTCGCGAAACGCGCTGTGGTGCATCAACCACAAGAACTGCTTGCGGCGCAGGGGGTTCGGCAGCGCTGCACCGCGAATTGTCACCCTGAGCCCCGCGTGAGGGCGTCTGCCGGTCGCGAAACGCGCTGTGGTGCATCAACCAACAGAACTGCTTGCGGCCCAGGGGTTTCGGCGGTACGTGCCGTTTCCAACGTCACAACCGGCAGACGCCCTCACGTCAGGCGCGGAGCCGCCCTCCTCAGGGTGACGAGTGGTTGCGGAGCGGCCATGCTGACACGCACCCATTGACCAAACCCACCTTCCCATCAGACGCTAAGCGCACGTCCTACCAAACACACACCTCGGCGGCTGACCGGAGTGTGCGAATCAGCCGGTAGGACACCAATCGATTGACCGCAGTAGACGTGCAGACACCGGGTCTGCCCGTAGAAGTGCCGCCATGGCAGATGGTTCCTGAGAGCCTCCATGGCAGATGGGCTGTCCCGACGTATCGGGGCATTCGCAACTACCTACGATCCCAAACTCGTCTATATGCCGTGTGGCTTGGAGTGATGTTCTCGATCGATAACTGAGATATCGGAAATCAATCGGGATAACGGGCCACCAGACGAGCGCAGGGGCATTTCGCATGCAGCGACTTTCAACAGCCCCCATGTCGCAGATCCCGATGAATTCGGGAAGCTTATCGACATGGCGGCTGATAGGAGCGTCACGCGAGGTGCTTAGTCTTTTCGATGGTGTGGGAACCAATCGGATCGTACATAGATCGTGCATGTCCACATAGAAGGGACAGCCGATAGGACCTAAATGCACCCACACGGACCACGTCCGCACGCCGCAGCCGTACTGCGGGCATCCTGCCCGCTCTTCGGTGGCTCGATACCCGAATGCCACGCAGCGTGATCGGCAAAGCAAAGGCCCGCACTAGGTAAGTCGGCCCGCCAAACGGCGAGCGGACAGCTGATCCCGGAGCCTGCTTAGCAGCCCGTGTGGAAAACAAAAAAACTTTAGGCACCGCGTGCATGCGGATGCCTCGATACGTCTGGACAGCCCCACCATCTGCCATGGAGGCACTTAGGAAGAGGGACAGAGCACCAAGTCCAATTCAACGCGCCCATTTTTGCGAGGCGCCCCAGTGCCTCATGTCATCCAGAGCGCAGCGATAGCGGAGTCGAAGGATCTGAAATCTCCATCAGCGGCAAGAGACGCCATCTAATCACTCACGCCACATCAACCTCCCCCATCACGTCGACCGCTCCAGATCCTTCGACTACGGCCCAAAACCGCCTCCGCTCTGGATGACATGTGGCGGTTTACGAGACGGAGTCGTATCCATTCGTATACGCCCTTCGACTGGCTCCCCGACTTCTTCGGGAACTGCGATAGGAGAACCAGAGATGCCCATGCTACGTCTGGCCCGGCCCGTCGCGTGGGCATCCCTGCCCACTGTGCAATGTGGGCTAGAAGCCCGCGCGACGGGACCAAGACGGTGCGGGCAGGGATGCCCGCGCGACGGAACAGGAATAGGTGGGGTGGCGGTATCATGCCCCGCATGAATCGACGGGATAAGCGGGCGGGTCGGCGGTCTCGGAAGCAGCGGGAGGCCGCTGTGAGTGAGGTTGAGGGTCGCCAATTCAGCAAGGGTCGATTTGTCGATCGAGCGCTGTTTATCTGGACGCCGGTGGTAATGACGGTCGTGGCTGTGCTGGTTGTGATCATCTACCTGACGCGATAGTCGATTCAGACGCCGAACTCATCATTTAAAGGGGATTTCAGATATGACGGTTGAAGACAATATTCGCGTGGTGCGTCGACTCACCGATGAGGTGTGGACTGAGGGCAATCTGGACGTTGCGGATGAGATTATTGCGCCGGCTGGCCCGAATCCAGGTCATGGGATGATTGAGGCCGGGCCGGAGGCGCTGAAAGAGCAGGTTGGTGAGATACGTGCGGCGTTTGCTCCTCTCCGTCGAGAAGTACACAACGTTGTTGCGAATGAGTCGCTTGTGACGGTTCACTCAACCCTTAGCGGCACGCACAGCGCTCACATCGGGTTGTTTCCGTATCCGGTGACGGGGGCGGAGGTTTCCATGAAGGGCGTGGCGACGTTCCGGGTGGTTGACGGCTTGATTGTGGAGGAGCCGTGGAGCTCCTGGAACTACGGCGACATTGCGGGGCCGCTGGCAACCGGGGCGGTGCGGCGGTACGTGGCGGATATCTGGAATGCGGGCAATCCTGATTTGCTGAGTGAGTTTGTGACTGAGGACCACGTGCGGCATCAACCTGGCGGCGATATTGTCGGTATCGACGCGCTGTCACTGGCTATCACGGCACTGCGGGCGGGGTTCCCGGACCTGCAATTTGATGCCACGGTGATCCCTGCGAATGACACTGGCAAGACGGTGACACGCCGCTGGGTGATGACGGGCACGCACGAGGGCGTGTACGCCGGCATCCCGCCAACGGGGCGCGCAGTTACGTCGTCTGGCATTGGGGTCAGTCGGTTTGACGGCGGCAAGATCGCCGAGGAGTGGATCTCCCGCGACGATCTTGGCTTGCTGGCGCAGCTTCGGGACTAGGTCGAAGGACTAGACCTTCACGAGCTTCGTGAATCGTCCGCCGATTAGCCACTCTGGAACATAGAGATTGCCGTTTTTGTCTGCGGCGACTCCGTGCGGAGAGTTGAACTTGCCTTCCGACAATGTTTCCGGACGGCGAGGTAGTTCGTCACCGGATTTGACGTTCGGCCAACCTTCACGTGATGGCACATCATCGTCAGAGCCCAGGTATCCGACGAGATTGTCATCGCCATCGATCACAGTCAGCCGTGCCTGAAGCTCGGCCACAATCATCAGATCGCCGCTTATGGCGAACGCGCTTGGCGTGGTCAGCCAGTCAGAGCCGAATGCTCGTTTCCACTGACCTTCGAGATCGTAGACCTGGATCTGAGAATTGGCGCGGTCGGCAACATACAGTTCTGGCTCGGATTTCCGGTAGTCGACCCACACGCCGTGTGGGCAATCAAATCGCCCCCCGCTTCCCTCGGTGCCGTCAATCGTGGAGAGGTAGTTGCCGGACTTGTCGTAGCGATGAATCAAGCTCTGGCCGTAGCCATCTGATGACCAGATATCGCCGTTACCGTCACTGGCCTCCTCGAAGACCGTGACTGACGTTGGGGAGTATTCACCATCCTTGTACGCAGGATGGTCCGGACGTTCCAATCGCAGGACATCTTTTCCGTCGAGAGACCACTTCACGACCTTGCCCGCTCGCGGTCCAGCGCCGTATTCGTAGTCAATCTCAGGCGCGCGCTTGGCACCGGGGTCGGAGGTCCACAGGTACTGGCCGGATGAGTCCTTCGCCAGCGCCATTCCGTGGGCGTCTTTCAGGTCGGTACTCCAAGAGCGAAGCAGGTTGCCGTCAAGATCGAACACCAGCATCTCGGGGTCACCGGGATGGAAAGCGATGACTTCATCATTGTCAGTAACCACAACGCCGTGGTGTGACCAGCCATCGGTCAACGATTGTGTCGGCGGGATTTTTGCCCAGCCGTCTGCCCATTCGTACTCGCCCGCGGATGTTCCAATTCTGACTGCCATGCGTCTTTGGCCTCTCGTTCAACCTGATTTTCAAACAGGTCGCCAACTTTAGCAGCGTGAGGCCTAGTTTGGGTCTGAAACTTCATGCTACTCAAGCCTCGGTACCTGCCGAGCTGGTCCGGCACAACGGTGAAAATAGCGCTGATGGTTGATGACAGGCAACGGGTTGATGTGAGGGGTCTGCGCGTGACGAGGCGTTGGAAGGGAGCCACTTGTTAATACTTATGTAATACCTGTAACGCCACGGCAAGCGATGCTATGCAACATCTATTGAACGACCTGACGTGTGCCGAGTGGTCACGTTAGTTGGTCAATAGACTGCCTGGAAGAGGGTTTCGCGAATCACGATGCACGGCCAAATGTCAGAATTGGCGCCCCATAAGTACACTGTTACCGGAAGTATCCGCGCAGCGTACGGCGCGAGGGTCGCGGAACCCTCTTCACCCCCAACTGAAGCCTCTACCATGTCCACGACACAAAACGACATCAAGAGTCCCGGATCTGTCCTCGTAGTTGAGGATGAGGTGACGGTTGCCGAAGTCGTTGGCAAGTATCTCCGGCGAGAAGGCTATGAGACCCGGATTGTCCATGATGGCCAATCGGCGCTAGATGTACTGAAGTCTGAAGGCGCGGACCTGGTGGTCCTTGACCTGATGTTGCCAGTAGTGGATGGCCTGGAAGTGTGCCGCCAGATGCGTGCGAACGGCGATGCAACTCCGGTGATTATGCTCACGGCGAAAGACATGGAATCTGACGTAGTGCTTGGCCTTGGCATTGGCGCCGACGACTACATGGGCAAGCCATTTAGTCCCGCAGAACTTGTGGCCAGGGTCAAGGCTGTCTTGCGGCGTGGTCAGGCCGAATCCAACCCGTCGGGTCCAACTCTCACTGCCGGTGATCTGAAGATTTCAGTGGTCTCCCGGACTGTCTTACGCGGCGATGAATCTATTGAATTGACCGCAAAGGAGTTCGATCTCCTGGTTCATCTGGCATCCCATCCGGGGCAGGTGTTCAGTCGAGATCAACTCCTGGATCAGGTGTGGGACTACAGCTACATTGGCGATACCAGCACGGTGACCGTGCATGTTCGACGCCTCCGACTGAAAGTTGAGCCGGACCCTGAACGACCTCGCCACATCAAAACGGTGTGGGGCGTTGGTTACAAGTTCGATAACTGATGGAAGAACTAAGAAGATTCGCACGACCGGGTAACTCCCGGCAGGTCCAGCGAGTGGGCCTCCCACTGGGCGCCGTTCTTATCAGTGCGGCTCTGGGACTTCTCATCGCGTTCGTCTGGCTTTCGCCATCTTCACGCGAGACGATTGATCTCGCTATCTATCTGGTTGCGAGCGGGATCATTTCTATCGCAATCCTTGAAGTGGTGCTGCGCAGTAGCCATCTCCTCCCCGCATTGCGTTTCAGGCCCAAACTACTTGTGGCATGGGGCGCGGGTCTGGTGATCACGCTGGCCAACACCATCGCTATCGCATACCTGATGTTCGTCAATGCAGATCATGATCTGCCGCTGCTGATTGCAATCGTAGTTTTTGCTGGCCTGCTTGGCCTTTACTCTGGCTACAGCATCGCAGGGTCACTATCCGCGGGTCTTCGAACGCTTACCGACAGCGCGGAAAAGGTGGCGTCTGGCGATCTCGCCGTGAGAGTGCCTGTTGAATCGAATGACGAACTGGGTGAACTGGCGTACGCCTTCAACCAGATGGCGTCGACTCTTGAGGAGGCTGCGAATAATCAGGTGCGCCTCGAAGAAGGTCGAAAGCAGTTGACTGCTGCCATATCTCACGACCTCCGCACTCCTCTCGCATCGGCACGGGTGATGCTTGAAGCGCTGATCGACGGGGTGGTCGATTCGCGTGAGGAGAGCGATGACTATCACCGCCGACTGCTGACTGAAGTGAAGACCCTGAGTGCGCTCGTGGACGATCTGTTCCAGTTGTCGCTGCTTGACGTTGGAGCGCTACGGCTCGATATCCAGTTGACACCGCTTCAGGAGTTGGTGGTCGACACCATTGAAGGGATGCGCCCGCAAGCAGAGCGGAAGGGTTTAAGGCTTGATGCCAACATTGCGTCCGATCTTGATCCGCTTCCAATAGACGGAGCGCGCATGCGTAGAGTCCTGATGAACTTGATTCAGAACGCGATTCGCCACACGCCTGAAGATGGCTCTGTGGCGGTGACGGCCAACGATCTTGGCGATGAGATTGAGTTTTCGGTCCGCGACACTGGCGAAGGTATTGCTGGCGAAGATGTGCCGCGCATATGGAACCGCTTCGTGCGACTTGATGATGCGCGTGAGCGGTCGGCGGATGGATCCGCTCGCAGCGGTCTCGGGTTGGCGATAGCGAAGGCCATCGTTGAGACGCATGGCGGCACGATCTCAGTTGATAGCAAGCCTGGGATTGGCTCAGTCTTCTCCGTTCGGCTGCCCAAGTACAACATGGCCCAACGTGCGCCTTAGGTGGCGTTGCCTGCCTGTATTCGTTGGCGCTATTGGGGCGATAGGCGTACTCGCATGTGGCTCGGACGATAAAACCCTGATTGTTATTGAGTCGGAGCCAGTGGCGAAAGCCGCCGTTGCTACCGAGGGTCCGATTCTCCCAGAAACGCCAACCCTTTCAGTCCTGAGCGATTACAAGCATGAGCTGGTGGAAACTCAACGGTGGCTGAACTCTGAGCCAACAACGATCAAGCAACTTCGCGATGCGGGCCAGGTCGTCCTCATCGATTTCTGGACCTACTCTTGCTACAACTGCGTCAACACGTTCCCTTCACTGAAGGCGTGGCACGAGAAGTATTCAGATCAGGGCCTGACTATCCTAGGCGTCCACTCGCCCGAATTTGAGTTCGAGAAAAAGTACGAGAACGTTGTTGCCGCCGCGGAAGAGCACGGGCTGAAGTATCCCATCGTCCAGGATAACGATTTCCACACCTGGAGAGCGTTTGGGAACCACTACTGGCCCAGCATTTTCCTCATCGATGCGGACGGCAACCTCAGGTATCGCCACATCGGCGAAGGCGCATACGCCGAAACGGAGCAGGCCGTCCGGGCGCTACTGACAGAAGCTGGCAATGATGTCAGCGCCGGCTCGCCGGTATACCAGTAGACGTAGTGCGCCCGAAAAATAGCACTCCGTCACGCATGCCATGACGCTCCGCCAGACAGGCGTCACGCGACTATTGTCATTCTTCGGCGGCCTCCAGAATGACAACTCGAGGCCCAGCGCGTTGTGGTTTCTGCCGAGGCGGTCGCAGTCATGATGTCATCCCGGATCGCTACGGCTAAGGCCTCCGCGTCTGGGATGATATGCGTGCGGACCTTGCCCACGGCGTCCCTTACGATAACTCTGCGAGAGACAATGGTCTGCGTGTCCGGCGGTGACTGCGCGGACAAGATGCCGCAAAAGCGCTAGTTCTGGAATCGGAGAGTATGGGCGTCTACATCGGAATCGATCTGGGTTCCACATCAATCACGGGTGTTGCAATCGACAGTGACCGCCAATCGGTCCTGAACATTGCGTCGTCGCCCAACAATGCCGAGATCACGTCGGCTTCAGATCGCGCCCGTGGCCGCTCGGAGTGGAACATCGCTGGCATCACAGCGGCAGCGGTTGGAGTGTTGCGAAATCTCGTTGAGCAGCTTGGCGACGCCCACCCGGTTGATGGAATTGGCGTTACGGGCCAGCAGCAGGGCGTACAACTGTTCGATGCTGACCTTGCAGCTTCAGGGCCTTACATATCGTGGCAAGATCAGCGCCTGAAAGAGCCTGCACAAGACGGCGCTGCATGGCTGGATGTCATTGGCGAGCGTATTGGCGCGGAATTGCGGCCTCCAGCATTGCCTGCGCTTCCGAACACCGGCTGTCCCATGGTGACTGGGTACACGTCGTTCCTGCTCCACTGGCTTGCGGAGCAGAGCCAACTGCAGGCTGGTCTATCCGCGATCACCATTCCGGAATGGTTTGTCAGCCAGCTAACCGGCGAAAAGCCGGTCACTGATCCCACGGACGCTGCGGGATGGGGCGTGTTCGACGTAGTCAATTCCCGCTGGCACTCTCAACTCATCGACGCGCTTGGACTGGGGCATGAGTTGTTCCCGGAGCTTGCAGAGTCGTGTACCCGTGCCGGTTCACTCACACCGGAAATGGCAGGAGAGATCGGACTGCCCCCCGGGATCCCGATTGCTGTGGCATCGGGAGATCATCAGTGCTCATTTGTTGGCACCGTGGACGACTTCGCTGCGACTACGGCGGTTAACGTTGGTACCGGCGGACAGGCAACCGTCTACCTGGAAGATCTCAACGGGCTTTCTGCGCGGGAGTTTAGCGGGCAATACGCGGATTCGGTGCTCGATCACGGATCGCTTGAGCTTCGCCCGTTCATGGGCGAGGGGTACCTGCTGGCCGGAGTTGGAGTCGTGGGCGGCAGGACCGTCCGCACGCTCCAGGAGTTTTACTCGCAAGTAGGCCAATCGGTCTTTGGCGCAGCAGTTGATCTCGATGCGGTCTACTCTAAACTTATCGAACTGGCGGGCGATGCCGATCCTGGAATTCCATCGCCTGATTTCGCTCCGTATTTCATTGGCACGCGCATTGATGCGTCAGCCACCGGCGTCCTATCGGGACTCCGTCCGGGAAACTTCACCCCCGGCCATGTTGCCAGAGCTACGTTCGAAGGCATGGCGATGGAGTTGCGCAGAGCCTACGTGGAGGCCGTGGATCTTGGAGCGGGGAGTCGGACTCAGCTGGTTGGCTCAGGCAACGGCCTACGGCTCAACCCCGTGTTGCGAGGAGCACTTGAAGCGCGATTCGGAACTGAAATGCGTTTCACCGCTTACGGAGAAGAAGCGTCAGTGGGCGCAGCACTCGCCGCGTCCGTCGCTTCCGGCGAGCACGCCACGATAGCCGACGCCAGCCGAGCATTCGTGCGATATGAGGGCTAGTTAGACCCCGCCGATACGCAATACAACGCGTGAATCACGCTTGCGATCACACAATCAGCGTGGCCAATGGACCCAGACGGTCCGTGTTCCTATTTCGCTGAACGCCAACTGGCTGAACAGGTTGTTGGACATATCGGACGGATTCGTTATAGCGGGTAGATCTGGCGAGTTAGATAAGGCCGCACGGATAATCGCGTCGCCGTAGCCTCTGCCGCGGACGTGTGGCAGTGTGAAGAGGGTGTAGATGCCCGCGGACTCGCCATCGTTGAAGGTGAGTGCGCCGGAGACGAGTTCGTCTTCTGATCGCCCCAGAAGGAAGCGGTATCGACCATCGTTTAGCAAGTCGTCGGCATACGACATCGGGGCGCCTTCCATACCGAAGCCCACGGCACTGGCGAGGTCGAACTCACGAAGCTGTTCGGGAGTTGTGGCTTCCCCGATAGCGAAATCGTCTGGTGTTGCCAACTCCACTGGACCACGCTTCCTCATAGTCCACAGCACAGAGAAGAAAATCTCAAAGCCAAGGGGTTTCAGGTCAAGGTTTGAGTAGGAGTCGACCACGAATGTTGGGGAGGCGGTTGGGCGGTTGGTAAGAAACTCTGCGATGTGTTGGAGGTGAGCTTCAGATCGGTCTTCTCCACCCAGCGTAATCGCATGCGGGTATGGAATCTCGAACCCGTGTGAATTCGTCCAGATTTCGGGTGAGAGAAGGCCGGTTGAGCCGAGACCGCTCACTACCGCCTCGCAATGTCCAACGAGATTGTTGAGGGCCAGATCGAGTGGGTTGTTCATGTTGCAAGAATTGGGGAGAGCACAGTTGGGGCCTGTACCGTGTCCGAGCAGCCAATATCGACCTCATTGTGCGGACAGGTACATGACTGACACTTTAGACCGGGGACATAGGGAGAAGTCAATCGGTAGCTGAGGGGGCTTGCCCCTCCCGGGTTGGATGGACGCGCACGATCGGATACAGCGCTGGTCTTGGCGTTCAATTCTCCAGTGCGGGCGTCGGCGCAACATCAATGGTCGCGGGCTGAGATAATCGGCGGCGACGTTATCGGGGCGAGCTTGCGCGCTGCCAATGGCCGGGTATCGCACAATCAAGAGCTACGGGAGATCGAATTGCGCTTCGCTGTACTTGGCATTTATCACGAGACGAATACCTTTTCGGATGTTCCTACCGATTACGAGTCGTTTCGGGCGGGCACACTCCGCCGCGACGAAATGTTCGAGGAACATCGGGATTCGAACTTCACAATCGCAGGTTTTATCCAGGGTGCGGATGAGCTTGGATTTGAGATGGTTCCGCTCATGTATGCCTTCGCCGGGCCGATTGGCACAATCACGAAGGACGCCTACGATCGCCTGACCGACGAGATATTCGGGATGCTGCGGGACGAGGGTCCGTGGGACGGCGTCTTGCTCGCCAACCACGGTTGCGCCGTGTCCGAAGAGTACCCGGACGTGGACGCCGCATTTACAGCGTCGGTACGCGATATCGTGGGGCCGGACGTACCCGTTGGCGTCACGTTCGACATGCACGCGAATATCTCAAAAGAGACCGTTGCGAACACGGACGCCTGCGTGGTCTGGCGCACCAACCCACACATGGATCCAAAGCAGCGGGGTCGCAAGACAGCAGAGATCATCTATCGCGCCGCGAAGGGGGAGATCAAACCCGTTCAGTGGATTGAGATGACGCCAATGCTGGTGAACATAGTCAAGCAGTTCACCGGCGAGGAACCGATGAAAAACCTGATGGACGACGCGGTTGAGGCCAACAATCGTCCTGGGATTCTCGATACCAGCGTGGCGGAGAGCTATCCGTACTCAGATGTCCGCGAGATGGGCATGTCGTTCATCGTTATAGCGGACGGGGATGTGGATGCAGCCCGCGACGCCGCCAGATGGATGGCGCTCCGAGCCTGGGAGCATCGTGAGGGTCTGAATGAGGTGCAGCCGAGTGTTGAAGAGGCGCTTCAGATGGCCGAAGAGCGGTATGTGGGGCCGAAGCCGGTCGATGTCTTGAACTACTGGCCAGTCGACGGAGCCGCGATCCAGATGCCGGAGAAAGATCCAGAGCATGGCGATCTGGGTCCGATTGTGCTGATGGATGTTGGCGATAACGTTGGCGGCGGAGCGTCAGCGGATTCCACTTTCATCCTTGCTGCCGCCCAGAAAATGGGTATCAGAAGCTTCTTGCAGTCGCTCTACGACCCGGAATCTGTGCAGGCGTGCCTGGCGGCAGGCGTTGGCGCCGAGGTGACGCTGGATGTTGGCGCTAAGACGGACAAGATGCATGGCGAGCCGGTGCGCGTGACCGGCAAGGTGAGAACGATTGCAGATGGGTATTACGACGTGACGAGGGCGATTCACGGCGGCTTCAAGAATTTCGACGTCGGGACTGAGGTTCGGCTGGATACGACCGATGGACACACGTTGCTCCTGACAACCCTGCGAAGTAGGAACACGTCTCGGGAAGCCATGTACCACGTGGGGATATTTCCGGAGCAGTACCGCGTAGTGGTAGCGAAAGGCGTGATTGCACCACGTGCCGCGTATCAGCCGGTCTCGGCCGAGATCATCCTGGTGAACACGCCGGGGGTCACGACCGCGGATTTGAGTTTTTTCGAGTACCAGCACGTTCGGGAGTCGTTGTATCCATTCCAGTTGGACGCGGTTTATGAGTAAGTAGTGCCCGTTTTGCACATCATTCGCGGGGGACGGATCGTCGTGAAGGGTGCGAATGTCACGGCCTGCGTGCCTGCGTGCCGGCCTACGCCGGAAAGACGGATGGTGGGATCGCTGGTTATTTGAGACGCGAACGGGCGGTGGGATTGATCCCACCGCCCGCTTTTAAGAGGGTGTTGAGGGGCTGTTCTATTCAGCGGCGCCTGCGGGTGCCAACTGTGGCATTGCCGGGGCGGCCGGGAGACTCTCGCCTTCGACATCGATTCGAGGCAACCACTCTAGCCAGCTTGGGAAGTACCAGTTCTTATCGCCCAGCAACACCATGCTGGCGGGGACGAGGACTGATCGGATCAGCGTGGCGTCAATGATGACTGCCGCAGCCAGGCCGAAGCCCATCTGCTGGAACATGACCAGGTCACCAATTGCGAATCCACCGAAGACTCCAACCATGATCAGTGCTGCACCGGTGATGATTCCGGCTGTGGAACGGAGACCGAAGGCCACTGATGCCCTGTTATCGCCAGTCAGGTCGTAGTGCTCCTTGATCCGGCTGAGAAGGAAGACGTGGTAGTCCATCGACAGTCCAAACAGGATGCTGAAGAGGAACAGTGGAAGCCAGGACTCGATGACCGGTGACTCCTGGAATCCCAGAAGCTCAGTGCCAACGCCGTGCTGGAAGACCAGTACCAACAGTCCATATGCGGCGCCAACTGAGAGGACGTTCATCACGACCGCTTTGATTGGAACTACGATGCTGCGGAAGACGATCATCAGGAGTAGGAAGCTACTGCCAAGGACCAGTCCAAAGACCAGCGGCAACCAGGCCTTGATCAGGTTTACGTTGTCCACAGTCTCGGCGGTGTTTCCGGATACGTAGACGTCTGCCAAACCGGTGAACGCTGCCGGGACGTACTCATCACGCAGTCGTGCCAGAGCATCCTCAGCGTCCTTGGTTGCGAAGTCGCCCATCAATACTGCCCTGACGATTGCCAGGTCGTTGTTGGGTGCGACAACTACTTCGACGTCACCGTAGAACGAGTCGCTGGCCAGGTCTGCTTCGAGCTGTGCGATGGCGCCTGTTACTGCGGCCATCGTCACGTCTTGTGCATCAATCACGATGTTGGATGTAATCAGGCCATCGCCGAACTCTGCCAGCACCATCTCATAAGCGTGTCGTGATGGGCTGTCCTCAGGAAGCGAACTCAGTCCACTGGATCCCAGGTTCATGGTGAATGCTGCCGCGCTTACCGCGATCAGCGCTCCGCCTGTGACGATGACGCTGATGAGCGGACGGGCCGTCACTGCGTTGGTGATCTTGTCCCAGACGCCGTTTTCGTTTGCTTTGGAGGATTCCTCACCGACGACGATCTTGCGGCCGATCAATGGAATGCGAAGCCAGTAGATCCGGCGGTTCATCAGGCTGATGATGGCCGGGAGAAGTGTGGTTGCCGCTGCAACTGCGGCGATGACCACCAGGATTGCTCCCAGGCCGAAGCTGCGGAACGTAACGCTGGGCATGATCAGCATGCCCGTAAGGGCGATCATGACGGCCACGCCGGAGACCATGACAGTTCGGCCGGCGGAGTTGCCTGCGGCTACGATCGCGTCCATCTTGTCGAGGCCCTTGCCGATTTCCTCACCGAATCGCTTCACGATGAATAGCGAGTAATCGATGCCGACCGCGAGGCCGATCATCGTGATGATTTGAACGACGAAGGTATCGAGATCCATCACCCGACCGACTATCGCGCTGAGCGCAACTGCGACGAAGATGGATGAGATGGCGAGCAGAATTGGAAGGCCAGCTGCTACTGCTGCACCGAATACGACCAGCAGAATGACCAGCGCAAACGCGATGCCGATCATCTCACCCTTGGCGAGAGTCTCATTGGCGAGGGCGTTGAATTCGGTCTCGACGCTGCCCTGGCCGATGGTGCTCACCCTGTAACCAGCAGTGCTGTTGGCTTCTTCAACGATGGTCAACAAAGGTTCAATCACGTCCTGGGCATCCTCGTCCGGGACTGTAAGGGTTGTAAGGACCAGCGCCGCGTTGCGGTCAGCGGTAACAAGTCCTTCGCTTCCGTCCACGTAACTTTCGACGCCGGAAACGTCTTCGAGGGCTGCCAGGTCCGCAACCAGCGCTGCTACGAAGGCCTCGTTAGCCGCGTAGTCACTCGTGCCGGATTCGAACTCGACCAGCACGAACTCTTGCGACAGTTCGTCGACGCTAATGTGTTCACTAATGAGCCTCTCTGCGATATCCGATTCAAGTTGTGAGCTTGAGCCGTCGTCGTTGGTAGTTACGTCGCCGATACCTCCAGCGACGAAGAAGGCCGCTACCAGGATCACGACCCATGCGCTGAGTACGATCCATCGTCGGCGGGCACTGAAGAGCGCCAGTTTGCCTGTGATGTTGTTACCGTTCATTTTTGTTCCCCTCGCCGCCTGGCTAGTTTGATTACCGTTGGGCGGACTTGTTGTTGCCAACCAAGTTAGGAGGATTCTTGAATGGGGTCGTCTCACCGTGGGGGTGTTCCAAGTGCCCTTAGGGATGAAGTTATCGTGCTCTTTGTGGTGAGGGTGAGGGATGGTCTGTACCCCTCAGGGAATACGTGCTGAATCAGAAACTACGGTGATGTTACTTGTGCTGAGGGGGCGGTTTGCCGGCCTCCATCAGCGCCTCATATGTCATCTTGAGCGGAGTGGAGGCGGTAGCCGGAACGTAGTCGAAAGATCTGGAGTGTGGGGAGGGAGGTAACGATGACTATTGGGTGCGCTGGGGAGATACCAGGCGGTACGGCGTGCGTGGGTAGCAGGTCCTTCGACTTCGGAGCGGAGCCGCCTTCGCCCAGGATGACATATCGGGGGTGCTAGGCCGCGCTCGTGCTGCTGGCCGGGGGCGCGGCGTCAGGCTCCGGCTACTGGACGGGGGCGTCGGGCTGAATGATTCCGGCGTTGTATGCGAATATCACGGCCTGCGTACGGTCCCTGACCTCCAGCTTGGAGAGGACTCGCTTCACGTGGGTCTTCACCGTCCCTTCGGAGACTACAAGCTCGTCCGCAATCTCCTGGTTGGAGAGGCCTCGAGAGACGAGGTGCAAGACTTCCATCTCGCGATCAGTAAGCATCGCCAGCTTTCCAGACGAATCGACGCCCGTTGGTGCGGCAGAGGTGTTAGCGAACTCATTGATGAGGCGTCGTGTGATTGACGGAGACAGCAGTGAGTCTCCCTCAGCGATTAGCTTAATTCCCGATATCAGATCATCGGCGGGCGTGCGTTTCAACAGGAAGCCGCTTGCGCCAGCGCGGAGGGCCTGGAAAACATACTCGTCCAACTCAAACGTCGTCAGCACCAGGACGCGGGGGCCATCGTCATCAGGATACTTTTCGCTGATCTGACGTGTCGCTTCGATGCCGTCCATCTCAGGCATCTGAATGTCCATCAGGATCACGTCTGGCTTGAGTCCATCGACCATCGCCAGAGCCTGGGCGCCATTGGCAGCCTCTCCCACGATTTCGAGATCAGCTTCGGTGTCCAGGATCATTTTCAGGCCCGTGCGCACCAGATCATCATCATCAACCAGAAGCAGTCGAATGGTCATTTGAGGCCTCCTGACAGGAACGTGGCATGGACGCGCCAGCCACCATCTTCAGTCTTGCCGGCTTCAAACTCGCCGCCAAACATTCCTGTTCGCTCACGCATGCCAACCACTCCGCGACCGCCACTCTGGCGACTGACGCGTGTGTCCGTTCCGGTGCCGTCATTCACGATTATGACGCTGAGCTTACTTTCAGAATACTCAACCATCACCTGTGCTCTGGCCCCGGCGGCATGGGTAATTACGTTGGTCAACGCTTCCTGGACGACTCTGAACGCAGAGAGATCTACGCTGGGAGCCAGGGCAGTGGGACCGCCTTTTATCGTGAGATCAACTGGTTGGCCCGTGGCTCGGATCTCCTCGACCAGTGACTCCAGACGTTTCATGGACGGACGCGCCTCAAGTGATGGCCCCGCCCCGGCGGTGGCGTCAGGGTCACGCAGGATTCCCAGCATCCTATCGACATCTGAGAGAGCCTGGCGACTGGTTGACTCGATTGACTTCACGGTTTCAAGCGCCTTTTCCGGCGATGCTTCAAATACCCGTTGAGCGGCGCCAGCCTGGATGACAACGAGGTTGAGTGCATGTCCAACGACATCGTGAAGTTCCCGCGCAATTCGGGCCCGTTCTTCATTCGTCGCTTCACGCGCGGAGCGCTCCTGCTCTTCTGAAAGCTCTGCGACGGTCAGTTCAGCGATCTCCAATCGGCCCCGACGCGATCTCACAACGTTTCCGGCCACCCACACCGCGGCAAATAGCAAAAGGAGGGCGAAGGTGGAATCAATATCTTCGCGTATGACTCCAAAAACCGCGATTATGACTCCGAATGTGAGCGCTCCAGCGGCTATCGATTGTCGATCGTTGGTCGCGCTGGTGACTTGATATATCGCGATGAACGTGGTGAATTGAGCGATCCACGTCACGTCGAATCCAAGGCTGGCATGGGCAAGAAATGCAACGAAGATCACCGATAGCGCAGCAAACGGGGCCCTTACGATTAATAGCAAAGGCAAAACCTGACCCAACGCGAGCAGTACGCCAAGAAGATCTTCTTGCTCGTATCCGCTGCCTTCCAAGGGCTCTATTCGAAGGTCCTGCACCAGGAAAACCGTTAAGAACAGGGTTATCACGCCTGGCGTCAGGTAAGGATTCCTGTGATGCAGTCCCTGGTATCGCCTTAGTAACGAACCAAAGAGAATCATGGAGCGGACCATGCCCAACCCGGCGTGGCGACTAGTGATCCTGCATTCTCATGCGACGGCTGGATTGCCAGACCCCAGTTACTTGTGTGGATTTGGTTGATCATGCTTGCAGTTTACTGGCCGCAACATGAGTCTCACGTCTCCCGCGAGAGGGATTTGCGGTATCCCATTGGAGGTGCAAGCAGCATGGAGGAATGCGAGTCTGCGACGGTGGGCGCCGTTGAGCATCTAACGGTTCAGATTGACTCGCGTCGTGAAGCCGTGAATGATGTTGGTAGACGCCACCAGCGTATTCGGAGAGTAAACCAGTGCCGATCAAGCTGTCGTATGAGGAACTCCACGCGATCTGTGCGGATCACACCCTTGAGGGCGGTTCGTTGGATGAGCTGTGCGCGGAGTTGGGAGAACATGCTCAGTCTGTACACGACTGGGACTCGGCCAGAGCCCGTGATGCTGATGAGCAGGCGAAGTTCCGGGGTGCGATCAAGCAGACGGCGCGGCCTACGAATCTGAGGGGGCTGGACCTGGAAGTCTAAGGCTCGCCTGTATTCTCAGTGTTCGCATTTAACCCCTCGAAGGGCACTTGAATACCTCACTGAACGCGTATTGGTTACCCGGCACGTGGCCGTAGCAACGCACGGGGGCCGGGCAAGCCCGGCGGCTACCGGGATTTGGGCCTACGGCAGTGGCCGCGTTCCGTTCTCAAACTCTGCGATTAGGTCAAGCAGGAACCTGTGCTTGTGAGCTGTCGCCAGGTCTTGATCCTGATACTCCAGCGTTGGGAATGTCTGCCAGTTGTCCATCTTGCCAATGTGCTTGTAGTGCATGAAAAGGTCACCGCCCGCCGCGTACCAGCCATCGAAGTAAGCTCTGTAGATGTCGTATATCCGCGGATCGCGGTTGGCGTCATGTAGCTTCGTGACCAGGGTCAAATCTGCTCGCGACGCGTCCGTTAGAGGCCATAGCGACTGCCCACCCTCGTAGGCGATCATTGGAATTCCGTATGGCTGAATGACCGCCTGGGAGGACTGTGCGAACGCAATTCCCTCGGTCGGTACATCAGCCGCAAGTTGATCCAGAATCTGGCTCACGGTAGTGGACGTGGATTGTCCGGCGTCGAAGATTGATTGAGCGATGTTACCGCCAAAGTAGGGCCCGACGGCGAACGCGTCTACCGCAACGCTGGTTGGGTTAATGTCCACTCCATTTATTTGGGCGAGGTGGAACGCCGAAAGGATTTCCGATGTGACGGCGGTTTGGGCTGTGAAGCCTGCGAGTACGTTTACCAATCGACCTGACTGATCACCCCAGACTGTTTCAAATATCCGGAATATTTCTGCCGACCGTTTGGCGGTGTATCGCTGCCCCGCAATCCTTGGCTGGGTTGAGGAGGCGAGCCCAAGGTTGATACCCATCTGTGACGCCCACTCATACTGGATGCTGAAGGGGAAGTCGAACAGGTTCCACACCTCGTTTGAGTACTCGATGTAGACCTTCCGGTCAGAGTCGAGTGAATCGCGCATCAGCGTGGCGAGTTGGGTTACGTAATTGTCATCAGCGCGATGCGGAATCGACAGCCAGGGATCGACGGACGCCAGGTTTGACAGAGCGGCGATGTACTCATAGGCCACGCCTTGTTCTGTTGCCTGCGTTGAGTGGTTTGGTTGAATCCGGTTGGCCCACGTTGTGGTGGCGCGGTTGCCAACAAAATCTGCTGAGTCGTTGACGGGTGCCCACTCGGTGAATCGAACCACTGAGAAATCGTCGATGGTGTCAACGTAGGCCGGATCAAATGGCTGCGTTGCCGCAACGCTAGCGAATCCGGGAAGAATGAGTCGAATGTTGCGGACCGCATCGTTCACATTTGAGCGAGTGATCCCCAACTGGATTCCAAAACTGTTGGTGGATGGAATGTTGACCGTGTACGTGCCGGCGGATGTGAATTGCGTGAAACCTACGTCGTAGTCCAGCCAAACATCTCCATCGCCCTCATAAATAAACGTGTAATCGCCAGTAGGCCACTCCCAGCCACTCTGGCTGAATATCAGTGATCGCACATCGTGAAGCTGCGTGCTGGTGCCAACAGTGAAAGGAACCTGCGATGGGAAGCCATCGCTCCTGAGTGGGACGACCGCGCTGTCGCTGAATGTGGAGGAATCTCCATCCGGGTAAGAAATCCAGTCTGACGCCCCTTTGAAGACGTTGACGAAGGGCGTCTCCGCTATCCAGTAGCGGAGCACCCCAATGTTGGTTCCAACCGGCGGCTTTTCGGCCAACCGCCGTGTTGCGATTGCACCATCCCATGGTTCTGGGCCTGCCTGGCCGAAATTAGACGCAATTGCTGAAATATCCAGGATGGAAACAATGCCATCACCGTTCACATCCACGAATCGTCCCTGGCCGTCTGTGCGTCCAGTTATCCCCTGGCCGAACGATGCGGCGGCGGCGCTGATATCGCGAATGGTCACCCCTCCATCTCCATTCACGTCGCCCGCGGTGAGTCGGTGGTCTGGGAGGATGAGGGACGAACTGGTGACCGCCACTGTGGCGAACCGTGCCGATAGGAACCCCGATGCAGCGGCGTCGACGCGATAGGTTCCGGCGGGAACTCCCTGAAGGATGTACGTGCCGTCTGCGTTTACGGCTACCTGTGTTGTCGAGCTACTTCCAATGTTGGTAAAAGTGATCGTTGGCGCGATCTGAGCGACCGTTCCGGTGGAGACTACAGCCTGGAGATTGAGTGTGCCCGCAAGCGACAGGTGACCCTGGGTTGAGTGGCTGGCTGAGACTGTTTCCGAATCGATACTCGAAAGGGAAAACAGCACTGCCGCTAACGCGACGATCGCGACCAGCATCGCGATTGGAGTCGGTGATGGTTGTATACGTCGCATGATTTCTGGCATGTTGAGTCCACTGCAAAGTGCGGAGTTGAGATTGGCTACGTCACATGATTTCGCATGGACCCAGGTCGATCAATCTTGGGATCATTACATTTCTATAACAGTTGGCAAGTGATATTCGATGGGTTCAGGAGGCGAAACGGTCAGTATCAATTGGCCGATGGTTTCAAATCGTAGGGTTCACCGCCGTCTGTCGCGTCACCCCGTGGATCAGGCCCGCCCCTGGGATGAGCACTTTAAACACCATCACAGTCACCTTGAGGAGTGAACGGAGGTTCCGCTCAGCGCGCGACGTGAAGGCTGTTGCAGCGTCGGGCGGGAGAACCTCCGGATGGCAGACCTGACTACACTTGTTTCCAGAAGGGCGCTCGGGTGCGGATGTTGGCCAGGACCGACTCGTTCCAGGGCGGCATCTGGTTGCCGTCTGGCTGTGGGGTGCGGCCATGCCAGCCGAGCCGTTGGTGGACCCGAGGTTGCATATAGTAGACGGTATAAACGACGTCAAGCCAGAACCCAAACGCGTCTGGCGTCTCCGACTCTATCGCTGATAACGCTGCGTCCTGTTGTTCGCCATCGAGCATGCCAAAGTTCCCTGGAGCGTTGAGGCTGGCGTACACCGTTTGAAGCGCTAGCCAGAAGCGGTCGTCCGTTTTCGAGCGTTCAATCACCTCGGGCGCGAGACCAAGACCTCCAGCACCCTCAAGATCGCCCATCGGTGGGATTATTCGATCCATCGCAGCGGCAATCAAGTTGATATCCGGGTTGAACGTCATCAGCCCTTCAGATCCTGACGTTGGTTGACGATGTAGTCGGCGGTTCGGAGGGCCAGCGCCTGGATTGTTGGCGTGGGGTTCACTGCCGCGCCCGTTACGAACACGCTGCCATCGATGATGAATAGATTGTCGACCTCATGCGATTGTCCATTGGCATCGACCACCGATCGTTCTGGATCATTGCCCATACGTGCCGTTCCCAGAAGGTGCCAGCCGGACTCTCTCATCAGCGGGTCCACCGTGACTTCGGTTGCGCCCGCCTCTTTCAGAACTTCAGTTCCCTTATCTATGGCATGGATCATCATCCGGCGCGAGTTATCGCTCAGCGCGTAGTTGATCTTTGGTGAGGGGAGACCGGAACTATCTTTCAGGTTGGGGTCGAGCGTGACGGTGTTGTGTTCTTCCGGCAAGTCATCGCCAATGATCCCGAAGCCGACTGTATTGCGAAATCGCTGGTCCATCACACTGTGGTGGTCTTTGCCCCAGGGGACGCGGTCGCTGAATCCCCCTCGGGCCGTCCATCCTGGTCCCTGGCCCCGGTTCATCTGGAATGTGTAACCCCGCGAAAAATCGTTATTCGGATCGGTCTCATAGAACTCCTGGGACTGGATGATGTTTGCCAGTGGTCCAACCCACGGCTCTTTGTGTTCAGGGAAGACTCCTGCCACGATCGCGAAGGCGTGAAACATGAGGTTTTTGCCGACGAGACGGGACCCGTTGGCGAGGCCGTTCGGGTGGGCGTCTGATTTCGACATTAAGAGCAGGCGGGGCGTGCCAACGCCATTTGAGGCCATGATGACTGACCGCGCCGACTGGTGTTGTGTGTTGCCCTCGGAGTCGAAATACCTCGCTCCAGTGGCACGACCTGATGAGTCGGTAGTGATCTCTGAAACTCGGCAGCCAGTTCGCAGCTCAGCGCCGTGGTTGATGGCCCGTGGCCAGTAGTTCAGATCGGTTGATGACTTGGCGCGCTGGTAGCAGCCCATCAAGTTGTGGCCACAGAAGTTGCAAGCGTCACGCCCCTCGCCGAAACGAACGGAGTTGACGTAGTTGTCTGAGGGCCACCAGTGCCATCCGAGTCGCTCGAATGCGGCTGCGATCATCTCGCCATCGTGGCCAATGGGAATAGGTGGCATCGGGCGTGGACTGCGGGGCGGGTTGGCAGGGTCACCTGCGATTCCGGCACAGCCCATGATGCCGTCATTCAGGTCGTACCACGGCTCAATGTCTTGGTAGGAGATGGGCCAATCGTCTGCAACACCGTCGAGCGTCTTCACGCGGAAGTCAGAGGGGTGGAAGCGGGGAGTGTGGGCCGCCCACATGATGGTGCTACCGCCAACGCCGTTGAACATTACCGGGTTGATCGGCGAATCGGACGTGTTTACCGGATAGTCCTCGGGGAGTTTTCGGACATTCGGGTTGTAGGACCACGAGCTCATCTGCTTGAACTCGTAATCAGCGTCCGCCGTTGGATATGTGGCTGCATCCTGCCAGTGGCCCTGTTCCAGGCAAACCACATCGAATCCGGCTTCCGAGAGCCATGCAGCGGCCGCGCCACCAGAGGCGCCCGCGCCGATGATCAGCACATCGGCGGTACGGTTTGGGTCATGCGTTTGATCGGACATGGCGGGGTGCATCATACTCCGCCGCCATGACCGGTCACCTGATGATGTCAGACTGCGGCGGATTCTCCAGAAAAGGCAACCGCGTGATCGCGGGCGAATTCGGCGACTGATAGCGGCTTGCGACCCATCAGTTGTTCGAAGTCGTCGGAGATGAAATCAGCAGCGCCACTCGCGAACTCTTCAAAGTAGGCCAGATACTGGTTTACAAGCCACTCGCTCAAGCCAAACCCAAGCAACGCCTGCTGTGCCGCCTCTGGAGGGATGTCCACATAATTCACATCCTTGCCGATGGCGTCGGAGATTGCAGATGCGGCCTGATGGAGGTCGATAGATTCAGGGCCGGTAATGGTGTAGGTCTTCCCAATCTCGCCCCCACGAACGAGTAGTTCGACGGCGAATATCCCGATGTCCCGGACATCCACCATACCTACGCGACCATCCCGGTAAGGAAGATGGATCGCGCCGTCTGATGCAATAGTCGCGGCCGCGACCAGGAGATTCTGCATGTACGTTTGCGTGCGCAATATCGTGTAAGGGATTCCAGATTCCTTTACATCGAGTTCGGTCTGAGCGTGGTCCCTGCCCAAGGCAACCGGGGAGTCCAGGCTGCCGCCAATTGCCGAGTAACGAACCAGATGGCTCACACCTGCAATCTTGCTTGCGTCGATTGCACTGGCGCCATTTTGCGCGGCGTTGTCCACGATACCGGTTACCAAAAATACGCTGTCGATCCCGTCGAAAGCTGGGCCGAGCGTGGATGGGTCACTCAGATCACCAACAGCGACCTCTGCGCCCAGATCCTTGAGTGGCTGGGCCTTCTCCGCATCTCGCGCGAGTGCCCTGACGGACTCACCGCGCGCTAGCAGTCCACGCGCCACCTCTCCACCGGCGATGCCGGTCGCTCCGATTACCAGAAACTTCTTTCCAGAGTTGTTTGAACTCATCTCACACGCTCCTCTGCTTTGACCGCTGGGTCGCGCTTTTCGCGCGTTTGCTTCGGCCTTCAGCGCGAACGATAGACGACATTAGTTGCAATGTCAACTATTGTGTATGCAACTAATGTGTTACACTTCAGTTGTGACAATCCCGCTGAATTCACCTGAAGTCCGAACCTGGCTGATTTTTCTGCGCGCCCACGCCGCGATCCTCAGGCGGATGGAAAAGGGCGTTCAGGATGCTCACGGAATTTCACTTGTCTGGGTTGATGTCCTGACCCAACTATCGCTCGAGGATAACCAACGCATGACCCATGCTCGACTTAGCCAGCGGGTACTTGTGAGTGTGAGTGGTCTCACGCGGATCATCGACGGTATGACGAAAGCTGGCCTCGTAGTTCGACGGGCATCACGGCGAGATCGTCGGGCTTCCTATGTGGTGCTGACCGAAGAGGGCATGCGAAAACTTGAGGAGGTCAGGCCCACAGTGTTTAGAGATGTTGAAGAAAACTTCATTCAATATCTGCGTCCGGAAGAGACTCCAGTGCTCTACGGATTTCTTAAACGAGTTATGGACGAGGATTGAATCCCCGGGAGGATGACCTCTAGTTTCGTGCTAAGTGAGACTATCTCCGAAGTGTGCTTTCAAGACGTCTCGTGACCGGAGAAGCGCAGGTACGCCACCCCGCCGGGCCGACGTTTCGATTACAACGAGTCCAACTTTCTCGTTTTTGATCAGGTCGGCGTAATAGTCCGGCGTAATCTCCCCGGTTCCAATCTCCTTGTGATCTCGGCCTTCGAGCGCGTCGTGTACTTGCAGGTGATGTAATCGATCGCCGAATGCTTCAATCGCATCGGGAATCCCATCATGTATGTGGGCATGTCCGATATCGAGGGTGATTTTGATGTTGGGGCTGTCCATCACGTCGACGATTTCAACGAGGTGCTGGTAGCTGCGGATCACGTCGCCGGCGCGTTGATGGAGATTCTCAAGGCAGATTACCGTTCCAGCGTCGCGCGCAAGCCCCTCAACTTCTCGTAAATGTCTGAGTAGGTTTTCTACAGCATCTTTGCGCAGGGCCTCTGTGGCGTTTTCACGCTCGATGCCGGGGCAGTCGATGACGCCCGGATGAAAGACGATCACCGGGGCGTTGATTTGCCCTGCAAGTTTGATCGTCTCTTTCATCTGCGCCAGATAGCCGTTCCATCGCTCCGTGTGATGGGCGGATGGCGCTGCTCGTACCGGGAAGTGAATTGTGTAGACGATATCATGCGCCCCGGCCTGTTGGACCATCCAGTTCACATCCTCAGCCGAGAGGAGATCCGGCCAGTAGTGGAAGCCGCTGAGTTCAACCACCCTGAGGTCGTTTTCGACGGCCCAGTCAACCGCCGCACGTATGTCATCGGACGGTTCCACTATTTCTGACGCAAAGCCAAGTCTGGGCATCCAGGTCTCCGTAGGAAAATTAGGGTATTCGACATCCACGGGCACTATACTCGTATCTATATGACAAATAGAAAATCTGAAGAGTTCTCTGACAGACCGGAAGTGTGGCGGACGTTTGCCGCAGTTCCTTTGCCTGAGGAGATTCAGGCCAAGCTGGGTGAGTTGCAACGTGCGTTTCCGAGTCAGCATGAAGATGCTGTGCGATGGGTCCTGCCGAAGTCGATCCACCTGACGTTGCGGTTCCTGGGCCCAACCGACCCGGAGATGATCCCTGCGATCGCTAAAGCACTCAAAATTGCCGTTGCACCTTCCGGGAAGTTCCAACTGATGGTGACGAAGGCGGGTACATTTCCTGAAAAGGGCAAGCCCAAAGTGTTGTGGGTTGGTATTGGTGGCGAGACTAAACGGCTCACGTACTTGCGGGGTCGTATCCAGGGCGCGTTTGAGCAGGCGGGGATTGAGCCGGAAACGAGGCCGTTTGAGCCGCACCTGACAGTGGGTCGAATCCAAAATGAAGCGCGATATCCGGCGGATTTCAGAGCTGGCACGGCGTTCAAATATATGGAAGTGCCAGAGGGGCTCACGTTTGCGGTGAAGCAGGTCGTGTTGTTCCGAAGCATCATGGATCAACGGGGTGCGACCTATGAGTCGCTCGCTGAGATTGATCTGGCTTAAGTGTGGTTCCGTTCGGCCTCGCGTTTGAGGTCGGCAAGCCAGCTTTCGGTCATGTTTCGGATCAGGAAACGCGGGTAGGCGATCCGAATGGGCAGTAGCCAGCTACTAAACGTTTTCGAATCGATGACCTCAACTCCGTCTGACGTTGGTTGAAGCGAAATCTGACGTGTAGCCGTGATTGTTAACTTTGTTGACTCCCATTCGACCTGGCGCTCAGGCAAGATATCGCTTAGAGCGACGTGAAACGGAACGGCCACGCCCGCCATCCGAAGTTTGAAGGCTAGCTCGTTGCCGGGCGACCACGCCTCCGGTACTGAGTCCACCTGAGTGCAGATATCGCACCAAACGGGCCATCGGGCGGCGTCTGTGATGAGTTCCCACACATGGGCCGGTGACGCGGCAATTACGATCGCCGAGCTCATCGTGAACTGGTTCAGCGGCATCCAGTTAGGTGTCGGTACGCCAGGAGAAGACGTACGGCGTGGACTGGAACTCCCATCGGAACCGGAATTTGCCGTTTCCAGTTGCCACCAGCGATTCGTCCACCGCGTCGCTGAGTCTTTCAAAAGCGGGTGTGCCTTCTTTGACGTGGAGCCTTCCCGCAGCACGTTTCAGGGCGGTGGATGCATCCGGGAATGGGCGCGGCATGACGGAGTCCATCGCCTCGATATCAGCAGCGATACCCCACGATTCGAGCAAAGCCCGGAACTCGTCAGCGCCTGCCGACGCAATGCAAGGTTCGCCGTGGGCCGCTTCCCACAGCGGATGGAAGTAAGCGATGGGCTGGGCTGTGCTCAGCATTACGATGATTCGGCGACCCGCAACCCGGTGTGCTTTCTCCAGAAATTCTTCGATGGGGTGAACTACATAGAGGAGGTGCGAGATCAACACTACGTCGGCGGCCTCCTCGGGCCACTCCTCCCAGGTTGATTCATCGACCTGCACATTGGTTATTTGTCGATCGCTAACTTGTTTCGCCAGGTCCGCCAGCATCGAAGGTGATGGATCGAGCCCGATGATCGAATCGCATATTCCGGCCAGTGGCACCGCGAGCCTACCGGCGCCGCAGCCGACGTCGATGACGGTATCGTTCGGCTCTAGCCACGGTCTGATAAGAGTGATTACCGGATCTTCTGGCTCTCCTTCTGCTGTGGGCGCGAATCGGGCTGTCATCTGATTCCATGAATCATCGATCTGCGAGTTCTCAAGGGCGCGGCGTATCTGATCGGAGGACGCCGCAGCGCGCTCATTCCAGAGTTTTGATACTGGAGTCGCGGGAAACGGGTCAGTCATGTTCGGCATGACATTTTTCTGTCCAATTTGTGTGTCCTTGTGCGAATCTTCAAAGGAGAAGGTCAGAAGGAATATTGATCCAATTCTGTCTGAGGGACGAAACCATGTTGAAGAGGCTGCATCTTACTCTTAGAAAACTCTACGATTCCGCAGCGTTGGTTTGACGAGATAGAGGTTCACACATACCCTCCACATGAGTATCGATATGCACATCAGTTTGAGATCCATCCAATGAGAATGACGATCCTCAGAAACGCACCGGTGGTGGTGGATAAGGAGATTGAAATCTTCTCTCCGCCAGAGGTGATCTGGCATTGGATTCGTCGTGTGGACCTCTGGGTTGACTGGCATCCTGAGGTTTCAAGCGCATGGTTTATTGATGATGAGGCCGTTGGGGCCCGCTTCAAGTGGCGGAAAAAGATGCTTGGAGTCCGCTGTGAGATTGTGGATAGCGCTTCGGCACGGCGGTGGGCATGGAAGGGCAGAAGCTGGGGCGTAAAGGCGAGGCAGGAGTTCAGACTTGATGGCAACTTCCGTTCGACCGTGCTCAGCTCTACGATGACGCTAGAGGGTCCTACCTCCCATGTACTCAAACCCATCGTCCGCAAAGTGGCCACTCATTGGACTGAGGTCTGGCTCGGTGTGCTGAAAACCAGAATTGAAAGTCAACATGAGCGCGGTCGTGCGAACCATGGCGGTGGTGGAGGCACAACACCACTGGCCGAGCGTGTTCGACGTTCGGTAGAAAGTGAGCGGGCCCGCCTCGGATTGTGACCTGCTGTATCCTGCAACCGCTTCATTATTGACCAGCAGAAGGGGTTGAATGTGCTTCTTGGCGCGGCGGGGCGAATCAAAGGCGATTGGCTCTCGTATTCCCAGAGTGATTTGAACGCGGCGAAGGCCGAGGGCTACAACGCTCTGAACCTTGTCGTAACCGATCCAGCGACGTGTACCTCAGCAGATGTCGATGGCGTGAAACGCAAGTTTGCCGAGGCTGGTCTTGAGATCGGCCAGACCAATGGCGGCTACGGTGGCGCACTGGTCAGCGATGACGAGGACGAACGCAAAGGCGCGATCGAGTTCCTCCAGCAGATGTGTCGTTTGACTGCTGAGCTGGGTTCGCCAAACACCTATCTCCGCCCAGGGAGCTTGAATCCCGGAGGGGCGTGGCAGCCGCATCCGGAGAATCGCTCAGATCGCGTATTCGACCGGCTCGTCGATAGTGCGAAGCAGGCTTGCACCGTTGCGGAACAGGAAGGCGTGAAGATTGCGACAGAGGGCGGCGTAGTCTGCCCGGTCTACTCAGCCAGGCGAATGCGCGACTTTATTGATGCCGTGGGCTCGCCCGCGCTGGGCTTCAATCAGGATCCTGTGAATTTCGTCGCCAGCCTTGACGAAGCCTACGAACTCAAGCCGTTCCTGCAGGAGTTCTTCGATCTGCTAGGACATGTCACATGGGGTGCCCATGCCAAAGATTTCCAGGTTATGGACAAGCTGTTGGTCCACCTGGAGGAAGAGGAGATCGGCAGCGGCCTGATTCCGCACGACTATTTCCTGACAGAGATGCAGAAATGCGCACCTGACGCACACGTGTTGATAGAACACCTGCCCGAAAATCGGTATGCGGACGCCATCAAGGAGTTCAAGGTGTACTCAGATAACGTCAACATCGTCTGGGACGAGCCGAGGCCCCCGACGATATGAGCACCGATGGCAGGCTGGCAGATAAGCGGATTATTGTTACTGGAGCCGCGTCCGGGATCGGACGAGCAGTCGCGATCAAAGTCGCTGCGCGGGGTGCATCGGTGGCAGCGATGGATGTTGACGATACGGGCGGACAGTCTCTGGTGGAAGAGATATCGGCCAATGGTGGCAATGCTCGCTACTGGCACACGGACGTGACGTCTGAAGCTGAAGTGCAGTCATCCGTCGAGGCAGCGACTGAGTGGCTCGGCGGCGGTATCGACGTACTGTTACACGTTGCCGGGGTGCTGTTTGGCGCGGGCGTGGATATCCGCGAGTATCCGGTGGAGACATGGGACTCGGTGATCGACATCAACCTCAAGGGTTCGTATCTGGTCGCCAAATACGCCTCCCGGCCTATGCTCAGAGATAGCAAGGGAGTGATTGTGATGACGGCATCGGGCGCAGGTGTGCTCGGTGGCAGCTCCTCGTATGCCTACGGCTCAAGCAAGGGAGCGGCACACGGATTCTCGATGGTCCTTGACTTGCACCTGACTGAACACGGCATACGAGTCAACGACGTGCTTCCGGGCAACGTCAACACGCCGCTGAAGGTGGCCGCCGAGAGGCAGGTAGCGGCCGCAAAAGGTGACGAAGAGGGACTTGGTGAGATGCTCGACTCGCTCGTTACGCCAGAGGGCGTGGCGGAGGTTTATGCGTTTCTCGCCAGCGACGAAGCCAACTACATCCGGGGAAGCGTCCGGACACGTTAGATTTCAACAAGACAGGAGATCCAATGCTGCTTGAAGGCAAGCGAATTATTCTTACCGGCGGCTCGACCGGAATAGGCCGAGCAACGGCGCTTCGCGCTGCGAGTGAAGGCGCCCAGATCGCCTTTTTTGATGTCAACGACTCAGACGCTGCGACGGCCCTCAAGGAGATCGAAAGCGCGGGAGCCAAAGGCCGGTACTGGCACGTCGACATTGTCCAGGAAGATCAGGTCCAGTCTGCGGTAGATGAGGCGGTTGAGTGGCTAGGTGGCAAAGTGGACGTTCTGATCAACGTCGCTGGAGTGCTGAAGGGTGCAAACGTCAGCATCGACGAGTTCCCGGAAGACGTCTGGGATTTCGTCATCGACATCAACTTGAAAGGCACCTTTCTGGTCGTCAAACATGTTGCTCGCCACATGATTCCCGCCGCGGATGGCACCATCATCATCACCTCATCTGGCGCAGGCGTCCTGGGCGGTTCATCTTCGTACGCATACGGCTCCAGCAAGGGCGGGACGCACGGACTTACGATGGTGCTCGATGGCACCCTGGGCCAGCACGGCATACGAGTCAACGATGTTCTGCCCGGCGCTCTCGATACGCCGTTGAAGCGCGCTCAGGTGGAAGCGGTACACGACGCGACGGGCAAACAGGGTTCGCTTGGAGACAAGCTGGAAGCCCTGGCTTCGCCCGATGGCGTGGCGAACGTCATGGTGTGGTTGGCCTCAGACGAGGCAGCCTACGTCCGGGGCAGCGTGCGGACTATCTAGGCGCAAACAAATGTGTTGATCAGTAATGACAAACTTGTGATCGCCAAGTGAGGCCAAGCATAAACGTATCCTGAGGCCCTCGAAGGACACCTTTCTGCGCCACGGGATACAGGAGTAGCCAATTGCCAGTAATCGCGTTCGATATCCATAGCCGCAAGCCATACGCTGACGGGCAAGAGTTCGGAGACGTTGGCGCGTACGAGCAGATCGACGGCGTCGCTACTTTCGCGGTTGATCCGAACAATAGTGCGAACGAACTCATCGTTGATTTGAAACTTGCGCCACGCGACGGTGATGGACTGGTCCGGTTCGAAGCGGATTTGTCCATTCTTCAACCTGCGGATAGCTCGTACGGGCCTCAACGCCTCCTGGTGGAACTGCCCAACCGAGGGCGGCGGCGAATCGTTGCCAACTTCAACGGCGGGCCAGTCGTGGAGCCCGCTCGCGATGTCCATCCGGGCGATGGGTTTCTTTTCAAGCACGGTTTCACGGTCGCCTCAATAGGCTGTCAGCATGATGTCTATCGCAGTGACGCGCTCATGGGGGTCGAAGCTCCGCTAGCGATGTCAGGCGATAAGCCAGTGTCCGGTCAGGCGATCGTAGAGTTTCGGCCCAACGAACTTGAGACGACGTTCTTGCTGGCGAATCGCATACATCGGCCGTATCCGGCGCAATATCCTGAAGAAACGGGCGCACGGCTCACGGTGCGTGAGTGGGAAGACGGGCCAGAAGTGGTCATAGCGCGCGACAAGTGGCAATTCGGCAGGGAGACCGATGCCGGTGTAGAGCCGGATGCCGAGTACATCCACATGGCGGATGGGTTCGAGCCGGGCAAGTATTACTACGTTACGTACACCACCAACCGCGCTCCAGTTGTGGGCGTGGGGCATTTGGCGGTTAGAGATGTCTCGCCGTTCTTGAGGGAGCCATCCGAGGCGAACCCCACTCCCGGTGAGTTCGCTGCCTCGTACGTGTGGGGCGTGTCTCAGACCGGGCGCATGCTACGGGAATATATCTATCTTGGATTGAACATCGACGAGGATGGTCGACCCGCCTACGACGGTATTTTGCCGCATGTCGCTGGGGCTAGAAGGGGCCAGTTCAACTTCCGATTTGCGCAGCCATCCGATCAGGCGATGCCTACGTTTGGGCACAAGTTCCCATTTGCCGATGAGTCCACGCATGATCCGTTGACGGAGTCGACTGGCGGTCTTCTTGATCGGCTGCGCAGCCAGGGCGACGTTCCGAAGATCATCTACACAAACAGCTCTGCTGAATACTGGCGCGGTGATGCGTCGTTCGCACACATTGACCCGGCAACTGGCAAGGATATTCCCGGCGCTCCTGAGACTCGTATTTACCACTTCGCAAGCGCTCAGCACGGCTCGGGCCACTTCCCTCAACAGACGGTGAGCCCGGCTGACAAAAGCGAAGGGGCCTATCCTTCCGGTGTGTTGGATTACACGCCGCTACTGCGGGCGTCGCTGATCAACATGGACCGGTGGGTGGTCGATGGAGTCGAGCCGCCCGCAAGCTCGCACCCGCGTATCGATGATGGAACGGCTGTGCGGCCAAGGGTGGCGCTTGATGCCTTGAACGGCATCCCTGAGGTTCAAGGCCCAGACCCAGACCGATTGTTCATCGTGCGCACCGTGGACATGGGGCCAGATGCGGAGCGCGGGATTGGTCGCTGGCCAGCGGTAGAAGGCGAAACGTACACGCACTACGTTGCAGCCGTTGATGACGATGGCAATGAGGTCGCTGGTATCAGGATGCCGGACGTCAGCGTGCCAGTGGCGACGCACGCCGGGTGGAATCGACGCGGTGGTAATACAGGCTCACCGGAGCAGCAGATTCCCATGGCCGGGTGGAGTATCTTCTTCCCAATGACCGGGGAAGAGCGTGATCACTCCGGTGACCCGCGGCGATCTATCGAGGAGCGATATCTGAGTCGTGATGCCTATCTCGCGGCCATTCGAGCCGCGGCTGAGAAACTCATCGTGGGTGGCTACGCGCTAGCTGAAGACCTGGAGATGATGGTGGATATCGCGGCAGAACGTTGGGATCACGTCATGCGGGTCGAAGAGGCTATTCCTGCGAGGTAATCAGGCCGTTTCATGCTCAGGCGTGTGGTCTCTGTTGGCCAGAGACAGTTTGTGTACCATGCCCGCACGTCGCGGAGACGTATGACAGCAGCAGCTTATCGTTGAGACCTGAAAGGTCGAAGGGGGAGTAGTCCTTTATGGGAAAGTTGGATGGAAAGGTGGCCATCGTTACAGGTGCCGCTCGAGGCCACAGTGAAGCTGTCGCAAAGCTGTTTGCAAAAGAGGGTGCGGCCGTGTCCATCTGCGATGTTGTTCCGGTTGAGGTGCTGGAAGAGCAAGTCGGCTCGAAGATCAGGGAGGCGGGTGGCCAGGTGGTCTGCTTTCAAACCGATGTCTCGAATGAGGATCAGGTTACCGCGATGGTTGAGGAAACGCTGAGGCAGTTCGGCACGGTTGACATCCTGGCCAATGTCGTTGGTATCGCTGGACCTACCAAAGACGTTTGGGATATGAGTCTGTCCGAGTGGAAACAGACGCTTGACGTGAACCTTGATTCGCTCTTTCTGTGCTCTAAGGCCGTGCTACCCGTGATGATTGAAAAGCGGTATGGCAAGATCATCAATTTTAGCTCGCCAACCGGCAAACAGCCGCTTTCCCATCGCGCACCTTATGCGACCTCAAAGATGGGCGTGATCGGGTTTACCCGGACACTGGCTGCAGATGTTGGTCAGTACAACATCAACGTCAACGCCATCTGTCCTGGCCAACATGAGGAGCGAAGCCTGGAGTTAGCACGAGGAAGAGCCGAGTATCTTAATAAACCCTTCGACGAAGAAGATTTCCGTACACGATTTATGGAGCGGCAGCACAACGAAAAAGCAGTACTGGCTGGTCGATGGCTTGCCGATGAGGGGTTCGCTGAGAAAGGCTCAGGCTCAGAAGACGCTGCTTCGCTGGCCCTATTCTTGGCCTCTGATGACTCGTCCAGTATGACGGGGCAGGACATCAACACCGGCGGCGGAGTGATGTGGTAACTCTGGGCTGACCGCTTCTATTCTGGTCAGGTGGCCCTGTACCGCTTCAACGCTCCTGAACGATCGCTATCGAATGCCATCTCGAATTTCGAGCGCGCTCATCTGCCAGTTTTCCACGGTGTCTCTCCTATTCCGCCAATTCAGCTTCGAGAGACTTCAGATACGCGAGGCTGGAGGTGTCCATGTGCCACTGGTCACCGATTCGGCTGCCCTCGATGGCGACGTAGCCGTTGTAGCCGCTACTGATCATCGCTGACATGAGGTAGCGATAGTCCATATCCCCCCGCACCAGCGAGACCTTCCATGCGACTGTTCGCTGGTTTTCAGGATGGCTTACACGTACCACGTTCTTGCAGTGCCAGTAGACAGAAATCGGCCCGATGACATCCACCGCTTCTTCGGCGGATTCCTCAGGCTCATAGTAGTTCCAGAGGATGTTACCGAGATCAGCGTTGATACCGAAATTAGGGCGGTCGACGAGATCGTGAATCAGCTTTGCCGACCATGAGTTATCGACGGGCGATTGTTGGTGCAGTTCCAGCGATACCGTAATGTCCAGTGAAGCTGCA
The DNA here is from genome assembly GCA_013204555.1 of Chloroflexota bacterium. Lineage (GTDB taxonomy): Bacteria > Chloroflexota > Dehalococcoidia > Lucifugimonadales > Lucifugimonadaceae > UBA1151. The sequence goes on from JABMNO010000009.1 coordinate 32,639, forward strand.
GCATCGGACGCCGCCCGGAGATCTTTGGCGAGACGGTCGAAAAGATGCAACCGAGAACCTCGGCTGGCATCCTGTGCTTTTGGGCGTCCCCATGGATCTCCAGTCATTCGGTAGTGACGTTGCGGCGCCATCATGTTTCCGGTGACTACGCGGGCGCCAATCAGGTTGGCGTAATGAATTGCGCGGTCCAGTATCTCGCGATTAATTGAGGCTGTTTTCGCCTCCATCAGTGAGCCGCCTGCTCGCACCACCACGCAGGGTGCGCCTTTTTCGCGGAGACGATCTGCAAACTTGATCACATCTGAGTCTGAGCCCGCGGCATCGAACGTATTCGCGCCAATCTCTAGTCCGTCATATCCGGTGTTGGCGACGCGTTTCAGGAATGCATCTGTATGCTGGGCCGGGGTGGCTGACCACGTCTCATACACGTCTGGGAATGCGGCTTGTCGGCGTGGTGCGTAGCAATATTTCATGGAACTATCAGACGTGAAATATCTGGGGTGGCGTGATCAGGACACCTCTTCCTGGTCAGGGGTCATCGCCATCTCGACTTGCAAAGTGAGGTCCAGCATGCCCTTGGCGGCGGGCCGATTCGGGTCGATATCTCCACCAGCAATCGACTTTAGAGTTTCGACGAGCAGTGGGCGTTCCCGAACAATGCTCAGTGCACGCAGCGCCGTGAACAGAGAGTTTCGCTCACCATCCCGTTCTTTCATCGCGGCAGCACTTTCCTCTCGTGCACGGAACCACATCCAATCGAGCTCGCCACCGGTGATCGGGTAACGGCAGTAGCTGAGCACGGGACCGGCGTCGACTTCTTTGGTTGCGATATTCGTCATTACGCCAGACTCGGTCGCTTTTCTATTAATCAACTCCCACGTCACTTCCTGCCAGGTGCCAATGGGGCCACCCGGGAGTGCGGGATGGACGTTGATCATCTTGAAACGCTCGCAAAGCAGCGGAGCCACGAGCATGTAGCCAGCAGCGATCGTGATCTTAGGGTTGGTGCCGGCCAGCAGCTTCATGGCCTCTTCATCGAAGACTTCCCGTAACTGTTCCCAGGTCCTGTTGGTCCGCTCCTGCCTGAACTTATACGACGAGAGAGTGACGACGTTAATTCCATGCGACTTCGCGTAGTTCAGGAATTGGTCCGTGGCTACCCGTTGTCCCGGTTCCCGGTTGCAGAAGAGAAACTCGATACGGGCGTTGAGATTACCCAATTCAATCGCGTCAACGGCTGCCTCAAGCATGCCCATCGAACCCTCACCGCCGCCGGAGGAGAACCATCCGATTGACAGCGGCTCGGCCTGGTTGGGATTGATTTGGGACATACCGTCGAAAGGAACGATCTGGTCGAGTGGATTCTGCGTAGCCGGCGGCTCTCCCGCCAACCGCTTCACGCCGGGCCGACGCTTCAGTGTGACTGTACGAGTTACAGTTCGGCGAACCTGCCTGGGTGGTGCTGGTCGTTGCCGTTGGCTGGGCCGTCGTGTCCCAGGTGGCCCCGGCCGTGCTGGTCTTCGGGGTTGTCCCGGCCTGCTCGGACGTCTGGGTTGGCCCGGTCTTCTAGCGCCGCCCACGACTAATCCTCCGGCTCAAAATCATCATCAACCAGCCGCATCTGCTCCGCGAATGCGGTCTGCAAGCGGGTCACCCGAAGCTCAGTGGTTGAAAGCAACTCATTGCAGCGCTTTGCCAGCTTCATGCCGTCCTCGAATAGATCGGTCGCCTCGGCCAGTGAGAGTTGACCGGCTTCAAGTTTCCGCACGGACTGTTCAAGCTGCTCGAACGCTTTTTCAAATGATCCGTTCTGAGGACGGGTCTGGGTGCTGTCTGACGGCTCGGTCATGGTCTGCCTAACTCAGCGTGATGATGTCTGCACTCATTCTACTCAGTAGGACACTGTGGCTGGCGAGCGTGGTGTCACCTAAACCGCGTCGGCCTCTATCTCTCCATCGGTAACGGTGATGTTGAGGCGATCGCCCGGCGTGGCGTCAGATTTTGAGACGATCACGTTGCCGGTTTCCGCTGAACGAACTATGGAGTAGCCCCGGTTCAGAATCTCGCTCGGGCCCAACGCTCTGAGCTGATTCTGTAGCCCGTTTACACGCTCGGAATTCACTTCCATGGTGTGATTGATCGCCGCTTTCGCCAGGCGAAGCAGATCGTCTATCAACTGGCGAGGATGCTTCGTGTCAGGGGCCATGGCGGATAGCCGGTCGGCCGCTAGAGACACGCCGCGTTTGCGCTCATCAACAAGGTACTGGATTCCGTCTATGAGCACTTCCGAGTAGTTAGCGACGCCCATCGCGAGTTCACGCCGATCGGGCGCCACGAGTTCCGCTGCCGCCGAAGGCGTGGGAGCGCGGACATCGGCAACGAAGTCAGCGATAGTTGTGTCCGTCTCATGGCCAATCGCACTGATGACAGGTGTCTTTGTAGCGAAGATTGCTCGAGCCACTGACTCCTCATTGAACGCCCACAGATCTTCCAGTGAGCCACCGCCACGGGCCACTATGATCACATCAATGTCTTCAACCGCGTCTACCCTCTGGATGGCATCCACAATTAGCGGGGCAGCGGTATCTCCTTGCACCTGCGTTGGAGCGACCACGACTTCGGCCAGCGGGTATCGGCGGGATAGGACGTTGATGATGTCCTGGATGACAGCGCCAGTGGGGGAGGTGACTACTCCAATGCGTTGCGGAAACCGAGGAAGTGGCCGTTTGCGGTCGAGATCGAACAGACCCTCTTTTGCGAGTTGTTCCTTGAGTTTTTCGAACGCGGCCTGAAGCGCACCAACGCCGTCGGGTCGAATAGTGTCGACGTAGAACTGGAGGTCTCCACGCGCCTGGTAGAACGAGATGCGGCCGTGGGCTATCACCTGCGCCCCATCGCTCAGATATTCTGCGCCCCGTCCACCGCGGAACATGACGCTGCTGAGGGCCGATTTCTCATCCCGCAGCGTGAAGTAGCTGTGTCCGGAACCGGCCGTGTGGGCGCTGCTCACCTCGGCTGATATCCACATATCGGCGAGGGCGGGGTCGGCGTCAAGGAACGACTTTATATAGTCGTTAACCTGCGTGACGGTGAATGATTGCTGTTGAGCGGTATCGGAAGTCATTGCGGACACTTTACCGCGGTAGCGGCAGCAGCTGTGACCGGGATGCGACGATCCGTGGTCAGGGGCGTCGAAGAGCAACACATGAGTTGCCGCAATCTTATCGATTGGAATCAGCCAGGTGGGCTCGCCTCGTGCGGTATCCGCTACGCCTTCAATATCTCCCGCTGGGCCAACACCCGCTCCAGCAGTGGCTTCATGCCGAGTTCCGTTGCGATGGCGATAGCCTCGTCCTGAAGTTCAGGGACGCCCTCAGCATCACCGGGACCATCGCGCTCAACCAGCATTTCGGAGTACGCCACGGCGACTTCGGCGATCACGGGGCGATACCCGGCTGCCCGCATGCGCTCAATTACTTGATCGAAGTACCGTTGGGATGCGTCGAAATCACCAGCCAGTGCCGCCAATTGGCCGACAAGTTCGATGCCCTCGACGGCGGTGTCATTCTCCCACGGCACTCGAGGGTTCGAGAAAAGATCGACAGCTAACTCCACATCCTTATCTTCTAGAGCGATCTGTACCAGTGCCTTCTGTGCCCCCATTACGGTTCTAGCCTCAATCGTGCGGTTCTGATACGTGCGCTTTGCGTCCTCGCGCACTCCCTCGACGTCGATGGATCCCGAACGCGTAGCATGAAGTCCTCCACCCAGCGTCATTAGCAGTCCAAACCGCCTGCCGAAACCTCCGCCATCAGAAACCGAAAGTTTGCGAAATAGATCATCTGCGGCATCATAGTTTCCGAGAGCAGTTTCAATTCTGAGCAAACTGGTGAGTAGCCTGCCTTCTGTCGGGCTCCTCTCCAACCCTGAGTTGATGTGTTCACGCGCCGTTTGCCAGTCTCCAACTACCTGAGCCAGCACACTGTTAGCTGTCATCGCAGATGTCCAATGAAAAACGGATCGACTTCGCTCAGCAGCGGCGGTGACCTTAGCCGCGTGGACTTTTCCGCTATCCAAATCACCAGAGAGGAACGAACGAAATGTCATCCCAAAATAGATGTCGACCATACTCTCAGGGTCATCAACCTCAACCAACAGTTCTTCGACCCTTGGCAGCAGCATCTGGATCTTGTGTAGGGCCATGTCCCAGCTGTTGATGGTACCGGTCTTGATCAGCGCCCTTAACTCGAGCCTCTTGTCACCCACTTCACGGGCCGTTGTGAGCCCCATGCCAACAGAACTTAATCCCGCTTCTGACTCCCCGCGCTCATGGGATACCCACTGGCCATACTCAATCGCCAACCGGGCATGCTCAATGGTTCCGGGCTCAACCATCTGGATCGCGCGTTCGAGCAGCTCGGCCATTCCGGTTGGACCATGTATCGATGGCATTGGAACTGAGGCAATGCTTACGGCCCGATCAGGCATATCCAACTCGACATAAGCATCGAATGCCGATCGAATGTTGTCGATCGCGTCTTGCATGCGGTCTCTTCCGAGAATTACGATCTGCGCCCGCGCCAACCCCTCGGTAATCCTCGCCTTGATTTCACTGGTGGACTGATCTTCAAGCGCATTCAGCCCCTGACCGTAGAAGAGCGCCGCATCCTCGTATGCATATAAGCCAAGGGCGCGATTTCCCGCCACCTCCGCGTAATGAACCAGCCGCTCCACGCCCAGTTGGGCCTGCGCCTGCTCGAAGTGATCGCACAGCAGCTCCGCGTGGCTATCTGCTTCATCGCCGTACATCGACTCGAGTGCCTGCGCGATCCGGCCGTGGAGTCGGACCCGCCGGGTAAGAGAAAGTTCTTCCCGAAGCGTCTCCTCAACCAGCGCGTGGGAGAACTGATACAGGCCAACCTCCGCTGGTAACTCTTCAATAACCCGCGCCAGCAATCCCTCGTCTACGAGATCAAGAAGCTGGTCTTCACTGGTGTCATCGACCACTGCTCGAAGCTGATCAAGTGTGAATTGCCTTCCAATCACAGAGGCCACAGTCAGCGCCGCGTTGCACCGCTCTGACAGGCGGTCGAGACGACGTCCAATGACCTCACGAACGCCTTCTGGAATACGCACCGTCCATGAGTCACGGCCACTCGTCCTATCCGGCGTCAGATCGCCTTCCTGCACCAGCAGACGGACCGTCTCGGTGACAAAGAGCGGGTTGCCCTCGGTCTGGGCATGAACGGCGTCCACCAGACCTCGCGGCGGCACAATACCGGCGGCAAGCTCAATGAATCGAGCGACGTCATTGTGAGTCAGGCCACGCAGCAATACCCGCTCAAACATTCGCTCCCGTGTCAGATCACCCAGAGTCATGGAGAGAGGGTGACGGCGATTGAGTTCCATGTCCCGATATGTTCCAACCAGCAGCACTCGCGAAGATGCCAACTCACGCACCACAAACTCCAGCAGCATGAGCGATGGCTTATCGGCCCAGTGCAAGTCGTCCAGTATCAACACGATTGGCTTCACGTTGCCTGCGTTCTTCAAGAACGTGGCAATGGAATCGAAAAGCCGGAAGCGCGCCGATTCTAGATCATCGAGTTGCGGCGGCGCATGCACGTCCGGCAGGCTGGTCTTCACATCGTCCACAATCTCTGCAATTACGGACGCGGTACTGCCCATTTGTGAGCGAACCTGCTCTGGCTCATGAGACGCAACGAAAGATCGAATCGCCTGCACCCACGGCCAGTACGGGGGAGCGCCACCACCCTCGTAACACTTGCCCCACAGAACCTGCGCATTTCGCAGGCCCGCATACGTCTCGAGTTCGAGCGAGGTCCGGGTCTTGCCGATGCCGGGCTCACCAACGAGTGCGACCATACCGCCGCGGCCTGAGAGGGCGTTCTCCAGTTTTGCTTTGAGTTGATCAGTCTCTGCATGGCGGCCAACGAAGACACCGGAGGCCATGCTGTCCAGCGAGCCTCTGGTTGATGACGCGCCTGCGCCGCTCGCCCCCGGCCCTTCGAGAGCCTCAGGAAACGAGGACTCGCTGACGTTGATAGCACTGAGGGCGGAGAGGACGTCGGATGCTGACTCCGGTCGCTCCGATGGATTCTTCGACATGAGGCGCATGATCAGCGAATCAAGCGTCGCTGGAATCTCTGGCCGATGCCACTGGGGAGCGACCGGTGGGGTGTTGATGTGCTGGCCAATGATAGCGATATCGTCATCACCCATGAACGGCGTACGGCCTGTCACCATCTCGTAGAGCATCGCACCAAGTGAGTACAAATCAGCCTGAGCCGTGATCTCGCCACCAGTTGCCTGCTCCGGCGGCATGTAGCTCACCGTGCCAACCATCATCTTCTCTTGCGTGAGACGGGAACGGTCGAGGGAGATAGCGAGGCCGAAGTCGCCGATGCGGGCAGTGCCATCATCGGTCAGCCACACGTTCCCCGGCTTCAGGTCGCGGTGGATGATGCCTTTAGCGTGTGCGAACTCCAGACCGCGGCAGATTTCGGTTGCGATCTGCAGACCGCGTTCCAGGGACAACCTGCCTGCGTCTGCTTCGTCAATCAGTTGCTCAACATCGCCGCCGCCCATGAGCGGCTGGACCATGAAGGGCTGCCCGTTCTCTTCACCCAGATCGAAGATAGGCATGATATTAGGGTTGTCGCCAAGCCGCGCCATAGCCTGCGCTTCACGCGTGATGCGCTGACGTGAGGCGGCATCGAGGCCCTCAGCCTTGATCAAACCAAACGCCACATCCCGATCCAGCGTGGTGTCGTGCGCCAGATAAACCTTCTTCTTACCACCCTCGCCAAGCAAACTCTTGACCTCATAACGACCGTTGGCGAAAGAGGTGGGGCCGTCCGCCAGTTCGGTAACTCGCGCCGGTGGAGGCGCATTCTGAACTTGGGTGACAGGTGTGGACTGACCTCCGACGTGGGGTGCGGCAAGACCGAGAAAGGCCTGTGCGTCCGAATTCGACGGAGCGATATTGAGTACGGACCGGGCGATCTCGTCCACCACTGGCCAGTCGCGTTCGTCCACAGCCTCCTCTGCTTGATCGAGGAGCCGTTCTATTCGCCGTTGTACACGCTCAGATGGCATAGTGCTGGGAATGATATGCGAATTCGCATAGTACAAGTCGGCGCGACCCAATATCGCCTCGGCTGGACTAATCCCGTCAGCCATCTGCCGGACTGCCGAGGAGTTTGCCAATGTGACTCTAATCGGCCTGTCTTTTTATGGGGCGGATCGCGATAATGCGGGGCATCAAGCCATGGTCTTTTTGTGATCGAAGCACGCTGGTGCGGAGGTGTGACGTGATGAACAACCCCCTCAATATTGTCGAAAGATTTGATGAAATCACAGCGCCGTGGCTGACGTCGGCGCTCCGCAAGGGCGGTCTCCTCGGAAACGTAACCGTGGACAGTGTGGACATCACCGAGATCGGCCTGAGCTCGGGATTCGTTAGCGAACTCGCACGCCTCACTCCGCACTACGGCGAAGGTGGAGAAGGCGCGCCAACTACCCTCATCGCAAAGCTACCTTCACTTGATCCTGCCACTGAGGCATTGGCTACAAGCCTTCATCTGTATGAGCGGGAGAGCCGCTTTTACCAGGAGATTGGCCCTGAGGCAGGCATGCGAACGCTTACCTGCTACTACAGCGCGATGGACCTGGCTCAGACCCGGCATGTGATGCTGCTGCAGGATCCGGGCCCGGTGGGATTGCATGGGACCAGCCCGGAGTGCACGGTTGACGAGGCACGCAGGGCGCTGGTGGCGCTGGCCGGGATGCACGCAAAGTGGTGGGAGAGCGACAGGCTCAAAGAGACTTCCTGGCTGGGCTCAGGCGACAGCAATTCCTTGGTTGTCGCCTACCCCCGGAAATTTCGCGCGGGCTGGGATGCAGTCAAAGAGCGATTCGCCGGTAGATTGCCAGAGGGCATCGAAGATGTGGGCGATCGTTACGGGCGTTCACTTGCTGAGATGATGCGTCGTAACTCGACCAGTCCGCTGACGCTGGTGCATGGTGATTTCCGGCCAGAGAATCTTTACTTTGATTCTGACGGCGATGATGTCACAGCAGTGACCTGGCAACTGGTGGGCCGATGGCACGGGGCGATAGACGTCGCGCAATTGATCCCCTACGCGTTGTCGACGGAGGAACGCCGTGCGAATGAGGAACGGTTGCTCCACACTTACCTGGATGCGCTGCTCGACAAAGGCGTTCATAACTACTCATATGACCAGCTGGTTGAGCACTACCGGTTGGGATTACTGCGCAGCCTGGCTATCTTCGTCATAGGTGATGAGAATCTGGATCTGGAAGTGTCTGAGGGCGAGATCTGGAACACACGCAGGGTCTCAAGCCTGCAAGCGATCATCGATTGGAACTGCGTGGATCTGTTACCGGAAGTGGAGTAGTCCAGGTAGCGGGGTCCAGAGTCCCGCACGGCGAGAACGTTTTACCGCGGCGAACAGCATTTCGTGAATTTCGGCCACGTGTGGAGGTGTTGAAACGCCCCCGCTCAGAGGCGTTCTACATAGTCACCGGTGCGAGTGTCTACTCGGACGGTGTCACCTACGTCGACGAATAGCGGTGTCATCACCTGATGCCCGGTGCTCAGGGTGACTTGCTTGGTCGCACCAGTTGCAGTGTTGCCTTTGACTGCAGGGTCGGCCTGTGTGACTTCAAGGTTCACGTGCGGTGGGATATCGACTGAGATCGGACGACCCTCATAGTACATAACCTCAACGTTAGCGCCTTCGGTTATGTACTTCATAGCATCGCCCAGCTGATCGGCGGTCAACGTGGACTGATCGAACGTCTCGTTGTCCATGAACGCGTAATCATTGCCGTCGAAATAGAGATACTGCATCTCTTTGTTCTCGACCGGAGCGCGAGTTAGTGACCGGTTGCCCTGGACCTTTTTCTCGTAGACATTCCCGGTCAGGACGTGACGCACTTTCAACGTTAGCGTTGGCGGAGCCTTGGGCGGCTTGCGGTGTTGCCACTCAAGCACCTGGTAAACCTCTCCCTCCAGGAGAATCGTCATATTCCGCCGGATTTCACTTGAACTAATGGTCAATGTCTATCGTCCTCAGGGTGATACTTTGCGAGCTTTGCTGATGACTCGCGCTCGTCCATTTTCTAACACAACAACGTCTTCAATTCGAACACCGCCCCAGCCGGTTAGATAGATGCCGGGCTCAATGGTGAATACCATACCGTCCTCAAGTTTGCCTTTGGCGCGAGCGCCAACGCCGGGGCCTTCGTGGACCTCAAGGCCCACACCGTGACCAAGGCTGTGGCCGAAGTTATCACCATATCCGGCTTCTGTGATGACGTTACGTGCAAGCATATCGGCATCCTCCCCGGTCATACCGGCCACGACCGTCTCGATGGCCGTTAGCTGTGCGGTAAGGGTGATGTCATAAATCTCTTTGAACTTAGCATCAGGCTCGCCAATCACAATCGTGCGAGTGAGGTCGCTACAGTAGCCCTGATACTGGCAGCCCATGTCGATAACGATGGGCTCGCCTTCCTGGATGAAGCGGTCTGCGGCGAGGTGGTGCGGCCGCGCTCCGTTAGGGCCGGAGCCTACGATGGTCTCAAATGACAGTGACTCGGCGCCCTGTTCGCGGATCGACTTCTCGATCTCCCATGCGACTTCGTTCTCAGTCATCCCGGCTTTGATTTGCGCGGAGACATCGTCGAACGCCTTGTCTCCGATCTCGATTGCGCGGGTCAGTAGTGCGAGTTCCTGTGCATCTTTCACAGCCCGCAAACCGACGCCAATACCGTTGGTTGGAATCAGGGTGTACGTGGTCTCATCGCCCGCGGCCTCGTTGAGCGCCTTGCGAATTCGTTCGTGCCCACTCACGGTCATCTCGTCGGCCTCGAAACCGATGCGTTTGGCGCCCATGTCGGAGAGCGTCTCGTGGAGCCAATCGAGTGCCGGGCGTATCTGGAGCACGTCAAACGCTGGTGCCTGTAGCCCGGCCTGTTCCGTGTAACGGAAGTCGGTCGCGAGCACGGCCTTATCGCGCGAAATGATCAGGTTCCCGGCGGAACCTTTGAAGCCCGAGAAGTACCGTCGATTCTCAGTGTTGGAGATGATGATGGCATCGAGTTCGCTGTCATCGAACTTTTCCCGCAGTCGGGCGATACGACCTTCTGTGGCCATCTTAATATCGGTGGTCAATTATCAGTCTCCAGGGCGAAAACGTGTGAGAGGCCATCGACTGCGTACAGGTATCCGCGCCATCCAAGTCCGGCGATCTGGCCCACGGCGTACGGCGCAATGACGCTCTTCCGCCTGAACTCTTCACGGGCGTGGATGTTGGAGATATGAACTTCCATTACCTTCACACCAGCATCCAGAAGCGCATCAAGAATTGAGTAGCCAACCTGCGTTAGTGCACCGGCGTTGATGATCACGCCATCAGCGGCAGCCCCGTGCTCCTGGATGAAGTCGACGATTGCGCCCTCATGATTGCTCTGGAACGCCCGAACGTCATGACCGAACTCGGAGGCGCGCTCGGTCACCGCTACCTCAACGTCGGCAAGCGTCGTTGAGCCGTATAGCTCCGGAGCGCGATTGCCCAGGTTGTTCAGATTGGGCCCGTTGATAAGAAGAATCAGTGCCACTGGATGTGCCTGTGATTAGCGCGGCGAACAGTGACGCCGCAAATGGAGATCGTGAGCGTAAAGATTACTGGATACGGGGTGAGTGGTGCGAATGATGGGGCGGTTGGGTTCGGGTTGTTATATTGGGTATGGCGCGCCAATAAGCTCCTCGGCAAACGAATCGTCATTTGATCCATCCCTGCTCCTCTGCGAGACCGCGCAGCGTCAGATGTGGCACGGATTGAATATCACATACATCTGGGATCTTGGTCTTATTGCGCCGTCGCCCCCGCTGGTGCCGCTTTGGTTTCTCATCCGTGACGATGCAATATCCCCGAACGATGGCGAATGCCACCAGCCACGGATCACCCTGTTCCCAGTTCTCATCTCCCCTTGGCGCCCAATCGGGATATCGATCGATCAATTCCTGATACTCGAGTCGAATAAGGTTTGTCCTCACTGCCCTCGTCGCCGTGTATTTAGCCAGGCGAGCCAAGCCTTCCGGGTTCCTCAACCGCAACTCGCTGGCGACCGCTGGAATGACTTTCAGGCGACCATTCGCGGCCAATTGCTCCAACCCAATCCAAATTGCCGCTTGTTCAGCTTTTGTGAACTCAGCGGTAGCAGGTTGTTGTCCGATCAAAACTACATGTTTATTGTCAAGTCCAACTATGCAATTGGCGTCGATAGCGAAGATGCCCATTTCCGGGAGCATCGACAATTGCCTCATGCAGCAAATCTGTCCCTTTGCCGATGTTCTGAAGTGAGATTGTCAAGATCGGGAAGTCGACTGGATTCCAGTCCAAGAATGTCCGCCGCGTCACCCGTATCTATTACACCCTCGCGAACTGAGTCCAGCACGACCTTTATTGCACCGAAACCTAAACTCCTAGCCAAAGTTTGCTCGGCAGGCTCGCGTTTAAGATCGTTATCGCCCGAGTGGATGACCCGACGCGACTTCGGCTGATCTTTCCAGTACCAATCGAATTTAGCGCGCTCATATAGGGCGGTGACGCCGGTCTCTTTCAACCTGATCCCCATGACAAGATCGCTTACGCGAAATTCACGAGCCAGATTTCGGACCTGATTTACAGTCCACTCATCGTCTGGTTGAACGAGGTGCCTTCTCTGAATTGAACCGATAAGCTCATTCTTTGGAACAAGGAATGCCGCAGAAAATCGATTGCACCACGGCTCCACCGATTCTCCATCCGTTCCAGGTCCGGCGATACAGGTTCCCGCCGAACGCAGCGCCAGATGCGCATACTCATGGAACAACGTAAAAATCCGACCATTCGCGGTGTCCGAAGAGTTGACCACGATGACTGGAACTTGCTCACCGTCCCACAGAGAGAATCCTCGACAATCTCCCCAGGGCATCGGTTGCTGAAGTACAAGGATTCCACGTTCTTGCACGGCCGCTCGCCAACTCCTGTAGGAACTCATGTGGAGAGGTGCGTTTCGTTGGGCTTCAAGGCTGACCGGAAACTTGGCTCTCTCGACTGAGGCAGCGTCCTCAGGGTCGTCTGAAATAGTCGCGGCTGTTATGTCGGCACTCGGAAATAATTCAGGAACCTCATCGAGAAGATCAGAAACCTCTCGCTGCATTCGTCTAGCGATTCTGATTGCCCAGCGGGTGTCCCTGCTAAGAGTTGGAGTCACCCCTCGTACGGTTCTGAAATCCTGAGGGGCATCCAGGTCGGTGGGAGTCCGAGGCAAAAGGAGGGCCGACTCAGTCTGCCTGTAGACAGATTTCATTCGACGGAAAATATCACTAGTTACGGGCTGATTCCCACCTTCGATTCGGCTCAGTTCGTCCTCGGTTGTGGAAAGCTCAGAGGCGGCTTCAAGAATCGATAGCCCACGAAACAACCGAGCCCACCGCAGCACCTCTGGCTTTGCCGGAATAGATGACTTCAGTTTGGACATCTCAGTAGTCCATCTCGCCTGTGCCGGAACTCGCCAATTCGCTTGAATATTTTTTGCGCCAACACGTTCATATCATTTCGCTCTCACATGTGAATTTCACGAGCATCATATACGGCAACCATCTTCCGTTATCGACTCCGATGGCGGGAATCTATGTCAGCCGCTATCGATATTCCAAGATCGTGTCCAGAAGGCGTGACTCCACACGCTACTCGTCCTCCTAAACCTGACGTGATCTAACTTATAAATCAACTCGTTTCCTCGCCCTCGGATGCGCCGACAAATACGCTTTGCGGGCGCTGGCTGTGGAGATGTGGGTGTAGATCTGGGTGGTTTGGGGGCTGGAGTGGCCGAGTAGTTCCTGGACGACTCGGAGGTCCGCGCCGCCATCCAGCAGATGTGTGGCGAAGCTGTGGCGGATGGTGTGGGTGCTGAAGTCGAGATCTAACCCGGCGATCAGGGCGTATTTTTTGACGATCTTCTGGATGCTGCGGCCTGAGAGGCGTGTGCCGCCGCGGTTGAGGAACATCGCTGGCTGGCTCAGAGAGGCAACTCTGCTCCGGACGCTATCGAGATATCGCTTTACGGCTACGACCGCGGGAGCGCCCATGATTGTGTGGCGATTCTTGGAGCCTTTTCCCGTGACGCTGACGAGGCGGGTCTCCAGATCGGCGTCGTTGACATCAAGAGTCGCGATCTCGCTGAGACGGAGGCCGCAAGCGTAGGCGAGCTCCAGAATCGCTCGATCTCTGATGCCCGTATCCGTGGTCATTGAGGGCGCTTCGAGCAGCGCCTGAATGCCGCCTTCGTTGGCGATTGGCGGTAGCTTTCCTCCTGATTTGGGCGCTGAAACGAGGTCGGTTTCATCACGCTCAACGAGGCCGCGTTCTTTCATGAACGCGTAGAACGATCTCAACGATGACAACTTGCGTGAGACGGATGCCTTCACGTATCCGAGTTCAAGCAGCCACGCCAGATAGCCTCTGATTACGAGGCGGTCGATATCCTCGAATGACTCAACGCCGCGTTTCGCCAGAAAATCACCAAACGGCGCTACGTCCGTTGTGTAGTTGCGGACGGTGAGTGGCGCAAGTTGACGGCCATATGCGAGGTATTCTCCGAACTCAATGACGAGTTCATCCCACTCATGAACTGATGCGCCGGCCACTAGATTGACCGGCGTCATCGGATCCTATGCCTCGACTGGCTCCGCTTCGCTTTCGGCGTCGGACTCTTCGGCATCGCCTTCAAGGTCAGTGCCTTCAGCGCCGGGCCTTGGACCTCGCCAGCCACATTCGGTGTCGTTGCACTGTGCTGCGCGGCCACGCTCAACAAGCATGCCTTCACAGACCGGGCAGGGGGCTGCAAGCGGTGTGCGGCTCGTGGCAAAGTCACACTCCGGGTAGTTGGAGCAACCGAAGAATGAGCGGCCTTTCTTAGACTTCCGCTGAAGCAACTCTCCACCGTCTTTGGGACAAGGTGCCGCTGCAAGGATGCGAATTGGCTTCGAGTTTCGACAGTCAGGGAATCCACTGCAAGAGAGGAACTTGCCGAAGCGACCATCTCGGATGACCATCGGCCGTTCGCACTTCTCACATACCTCATCGGACGGCTCAACCAATTTGTTGCGGTCGATCCGTTCGGCGTTCTCTTTGGTGAAAGTAACTTTCTCATCAAACGGTCCAAAGAACTCCTGCAGCACCGGAACCCACTCAACTTCTCCGCGGGCGATAGCGTCCAGGTTCTCCTCCATACCGGAGGTGAAGCTGGGGTCCATGATGTCCGGGAAGTGTTCCGTGAGGAAATCACTCACCGCCATTCCAAGGTTGGTGGGAAGGAATCTTTTGTTATCTCGCGAAACATAGTCCCGCCGCTCAATTGTGGCGACGATGCTGGCGAAGGTGCTAGGCCGTCCAATCCCCAGTTCTTCCAGAGTTCGGATCAGCATCGCCTCCGTGAACCGTGGTGGCGGTTGGGTGAACTTCTGCTCAAATTTGATGTCTTCGCGCGTTAGAACCTCGCCTTGCGTCAGCGGGACCAGCTCACCTGATGCATCGTCTTCCTCATCGGCGTTGTCTTTGCCCTCAAGGTACACGGTGCGGAAACCCGCAAACTTCAATACGTTGCCGCGGGCACGGACCATGTATCCAGTTCCGGACGTTGTGTCCAGAACGTCAATGTCAGCCGTTGTCGCGTCGCTGAGCGCGTCGGTCATCTGGCTGGCGACCATGCGCTTCCAGATCAGGTCATACAGACGATGCTGGTCCCGATTGAGCTGACTTTTGAGACTGTTCGGGGTTCGAGTGACCGAGGTAGGCCTGATCGCCTCGTGGGCTTCCTGAGCTGATTTGCTCTTGGTCTTGTAGGTACGCGGCTTGTTGGCAAAATCCGGGCCATACGTCTTCTTGATGAAAGCGTTGGTTTCTTGCAACGATTCCGCGGACAGGTTCGTTGAGTCGGTTCTCATGTGTATGTGATCAGGCCAACCGGCTCATCGCCGTCGATGGCGATGCCCTCATACAAGGCCTGAGCGGTTCGCATTGCGCGCTCGGCGGTCATACCGAGTCGGCGGGCAGCTTCCTGCTGCATCGTGCTTGTAATAAATGGCGCTGCCGGGCGTGATTTGCTCTCTTTTGTTTCAACCGAGGCGACCTTAAACGTTCCAGCCTTGAGGTCTTCGACGATCTTGGCGGCGTCCTCACCGTTGGCCACGCGAACGCGGCCTGTCTTGCCTTCAATGGCCTGGAGAGCTGCCCTGAACGTAGTCTCAGGTGTTGCCTGGCTCGTGAGAAAAGCGTGAATGTTCCAGTATTCCTCTGGCTTGAACGCTTCAACTTCGCGTTCTCTGTCCACGATTAGCCGGAGGGCGACAGATTGCACTCGGCCAGCTGAAAGGCCACGTTTGATCTTGCTCCAGAGGACAGGGCTCAGCCGATAACCAACGATGCGATCGAGGATACGACGTGCCTGCTGAGCGTTGACGAGCCGCATGTCAATTTCACGCGGCGAAGCGAACGCCTCCGCAACTGCGTTCTTGGTGATTTCGTGGAACACAACCCGCTGAACCGGCTTCTTGGTCAGCCCAGCTGACTCCAGCAGGTGCCAGGAGATTGCCTCACCTTCACGGTCCGGGTCAGTCGCAAGGTAGATCTTGTCTGCGGTCTTCGCTGACTTCTTGATCTCACGAATGACTTTTTCGCGGCCCGCTACGTCAACATATGTGGGCTCAAACGAATTTTCTGTATCTACGCCGAGATTGCCTGACGGAAGGTCGCGTACGTGTCCCATGGAGGCCAGTACTTCATACCCACTGCCAAGGAAACGTCCAACCGTCCGTGCTTTGGCCGGCGATTCAACGATTACAAGGTCTTTTGGCAACTGTGATCACTTCTCCTGTGAACCGGCTGTGCTCGGTTCATATACTGCTCGAACTTCGCGGGCCCGGACATACTGCATTGGTCCGGCTTGCCGCACAAGTCCCTTTATTTCTAACACTGATAGTGTGGACGCAACCGCGGAACTCTCAAGTCTTGTAGTTCTGGTGACATCATCTATGTGCCGGGGTTCGGCATCGATGACTCCGAGGACGGTTGCCTCTAGGTCGTTTTCAAGGACGATCTCCTCCATTGGAAGCTGACCGCCCTTAACTACAATATTCAACTCGTCAAGTACGTCGTCAACCCCTGTGACCAGTTTTGCTCCCTGTTGGATGAGCCAATTTGTGCCTTTATTGGTCTCAGAAAGAATTGATCCGGGCACCGCGAAGACTTCTTTATTTTGCTGAACAGCGTGTTCAACCGTGAGCATCGCTCCGCTCTTAAAACCGGCCTCAATGACCAGTGTCCCGAGCGATAACGCGCTCAAAATTCTGTTGCGGCGAGGAAAATTATGGGCGTCAGGGCGCGTCCCAAGTGGAAACTCGCTGATCAACGCGCCTGCATCTGGGATTCGCCGAGCCAGATCCATATGTTCGCCAGGGTAGATGCGGTCCAACCCTGAGCCAAGAACAGCAAGCGTGCGGCCTCCCGCCTCAAGGGCAGCGTTATGGGCTATGCCGTCAATCCCACGCGCCAGGCCGCTGACAACGGTGACGCCATTACGAGCTAGCTCACCTGCAAGAAGATAGCAGGCCTCTTTGCCGTGTGTTGTTGGCTTGCGCGTGCCAATAACCGCCACGGAGCGGCCGTCCGCTTCCGTGAGCGCTCCGCGAACGTAGATGACGGCGGGCGGGTCATAGATCTGCCCGAGCCGTGTTGGATACAGAGTTGATGTCCTTGGAATGGCACGGACGCCAGAATCCTCAAGTTTCTTGATCTCATCATCCGGGTAAATTGCATCGCGCTCACGAACAATTTTCGTTGCAGTGGCCAGATCGAGTCCCGCGTCCGATAGTTCTGATGGCGCGGCCGACCAGACGGCTTCCATGGATTCAAACGCTCGTTCAAGGGCGTCGAACTTCTTGGGACCGAGCCCGGACACTTTGTCCAGAGCGACCCAGTACTTTGTATCTTCAGGAGTTGAACTACGTGATTTCATTGCTCGCATTACCGCGCGAAATTAGCCGCAAGTTACACAGTGGAATGAATGGCGGAGAGAGTGGGATTCGAACCCACGGTCCCGTTGCCGGGACATACGCTTTCCAGGCGTACCCAATCGGCCACTCTGGCATCTCTCCGCGAATTTCGGTCAAGTCATTGATTGTCCGGACCGAATATAACGCCTAATGGCCAGAATCACTAACGACCTGGCGGCGCTACCGCAATTGGCTCCGGATTCAGCATGGCGGAGAGGGCGGGATTCGAACCCGCGATACGGGGTTACCGTATACCGCTTTTCGAGAGCGGCGCCTTCAGCCACTCGGCCACCTCTCCGGAACCAGCAATCGAGTATAACAGCGCGTATCTGGTCTCTGGAGTAGATCCCCAATGGCCTGAATTGCCCTGAAACCACTCACATACCCGCACAGAATTACCTTGACACGCGGAAATGGGCGTTCCTAATATTGAACACGCTGCATGGCAGCAACATATGCATAGACATAAACGGAACCGTTCTTCTAGACCGCCTGTCGCGTCTGTAATCAGTCGCGATTAGGCGTTTTTTAGTTTAAGACCGCGATTGAAACCGCTGGAATGTTAGATATACCCAGACAAGAAAACCAGGCAGATCTCCAGTGAATTGGTCTGTCGTAATACTGGCTGCTGGCGTCGGAAGCCGGATGCGCTCGTCTAAGCCCAAGGCGCTGCATCAGGTCGCGGGCAAACCCATGTTGTCCCACGTAATCTCCGCTGTACGCGAGAGCACGGATGCTGACGTTACGGTGGTAGTCCAGCCTGAGCACATTGACTCAGAAGAGTTTCGAGCAGCGGTGGATGCGAATACGATTTTTGCCAGCCAAAAGCACCAACTTGGCACCGCCGACGCTGTACGCTCGGCTGGCGAGGCCGCATTGAGCGGAGACAGGGTGCTTGTTCTTTACGCAGATACACCGCTCATTGACCCGGAGACGATTGCGAACCTGATTCAGGCGTCAAGCGCCACCGACGCGGATATCTGCTTCGTTACGGCTGATCCTCCACCTGTTGGTGGTCTCGGTCGTATTGTTCGCGACTCCGATGACGCCGTCTCGAAGATTGTTGAAGAGGCAGACGCCGATGAATCGACGTTCACCCTCACAGAAGTTAACTCGGGCTGGTACGCCTTTCCGGGCGAATTCCTCCGGGAGAGTCTTCAGAACGTGCAGCCTGCTCCCAATGGAGAGTTGTATCTCACCGATCTCATTGAGATGGCGATAGCCGCAGGCCGGAAAGTTGTGACGGTGGCCGCCAAAGTTCCAATCGAGATCATTGGCGTCAATACTCGCGAGCAACTCGCATTCGCTGAGGTTGAGCTGCAGACGCGATATCGCAAACATTGGATGTCCATGGGAGTCACTCTGATCGATCCTGCGACTACTTACTTCGGGTCGGAAGTCGAAATCGAAATGGACGTTGTGATTCATCCCAACTCCCACATCAGGGGCAACTCAATTGTTAGAGAGGGCTGCGTGATCGGACCGAACTCGATTATCGATAACACCGAGCTAGGACGGGGCAGCAAGTTCCTAAGTTCGTTCGCAGACAGTGCTCGTATTGGCGCTGACTGCGAGGTAGGCCCATTCAGCCGACTCCGTCCCGGCGCGGTGCTGAGCGATGGCGTCTACGTTGGGAACTACGCTGAGATCAAGCAGTCCACCGTTGGATCTGGATCCAAGATCGGGCATTTCAGCTACGTAGGGAACTCCACGATTGGCGGCAACGTCAACATTGGAGCTGGGACGGTGTTCGTTAACTACGACGGTTCAAACAAGAACCACATAACGGTTGGTGACGAAGTGTTCATTGGCTCTGGCTCCATGCTGGTAGCCCCACTTGAGATAGGCGATGGCGCACTTACAGGCGCCGGATCCGTCGTTACAAAAAATGTAGAACCGGGGACCACCGTATTTGGTGTTCCGGCACGAAAACAGCCTGGTAACGGTGCGCCGCACCACACCTCGGAGAACTCCGAAGACGCCAGCCACGGAGGTGAAAGCCATGAGTAGTTCGGACGACCCCGCTGATAGTCGCAGCGGAAATTATTTAGTCTCGGTCCAAAGCGAGGCGCTCAAATGACCGTGGAACCGTGGGTGGCCTGGATTTCGTTCGGCATTTCTATCGCCGTTTACTTGATGAGCGCGTTCATCGCGTCGGTGTATGGCGCTGGGCCAATCGCCTGGACACGCGGCGGCGACGCGGAATCTGAGGGAGGAATTCTTCCCCCGGAAGTTGCGCGGCTCGACTTCAACGGCATCTCTGCGGCAGCCCGGGCGTTTGGCCTCATCACCACCGTGTCGGGGGCATTTTCGGTAGCGTATGCGCTTAGCGACACTTCGCTGTCTATCGGCGGCTCACTGGCCGTGGCTGGTCTGGCGTTCGCTGGCGGCTACCTGAGCCTGGCCGCGCTTGTGGCACGTGCAAATCTTTCATCTAGAAGCCGTGCGAGATCTGTTTCCCTGCCGATAGGGAGACTCTTCAACCGACTCATAGCGTTTCCTGTATTCAGGCTTGTCTCGAAACATCAGAGCATCCTGGATGACGATGATGCGAAGTCCGAAGACGAAGCTCTTGACGATGGATTGTCTCTTCTAGAGGCCGCCGGAATCTCTCCTGATCCTGGTGAACTGGAGATGATCCGTGCTGTGATGAGGCTGGATCGGGCGAGAATCCGGGAGATCATGCAGCCAAGGGTTGACATGGTTGCAGCGGACGCCTCGTTATCGCTGGATGAGTTGGCCGGAGTGATGATAGACAACGGTCACTCCAGAATCCCGATTTACGAGGATTCCATTGACAAGATTGTTGGCGTTGTTCATGCCCAGGACCTCCTCAGAGCCCGCAGGGAAGCCGGGACAGGTCCTATGCCAGAAATTCGGGGACTCGCCCGCCAGGCGCTGTTTGTCCCAGAATCACAGATGCTCAACCAGCTACTTCTTGAATTCCAGCGCGGCCGTACGCAGATAGCGATTGTGATTGATGAGTACGGTGGTGTTTCTGGACTCGTAGCGGTACAGGACCTGATTGAGGAGATCGTTGGCGAGCTCGTCGATGAGTTCGATACCGATGAGCCGGAGATGCAGCGTTTGAGCGACCTGGAACTTCGGGTGGACGCCAGGATGCCGCTTGACACCCTCAAACAGGAGCTCGGTGTGGATATCAATGCCGATGGCTTCGACACGATTGGCGGGCTGATCTACCAGGAGCTGGGCAAAATGCCACAGCCCGGTGACCAGGTGACGGTCGATGGCCTCAGGCTCACGGTTGAGTCCACCATGGGCCGACGCATCAGGAATATCCGTGTACGGCGATTGATGGCGCCGCTCGACTCGAAGTAGGGCAGCGGCCTGGTTGGGCGTTGCGCGGGCGATTCCCGGTTCCGATTTCTGCGGTTGGTCGGTTGGCCGCAGGTTACCTTCGCAAGGAATCTCAGCGTCAACCACATGCCAATTATCATCCCCGACGCCGGTAGGCGGTCCGGGATGACAGTCACGCCTTGAGACAAAGTTGATCGTGCCGAAACAGGTTCCAGGTACTGGACACAATTCTGCAACGCGCGCCTGGAAAAGTGACATGCCTGGAGACGAATCTGATATCCCGGATCAGTACGATCAGCGTCGCCCTGTCCGATAGACACACAAGCCCGGAGTTCCCGTAAATCATCCAACCAACGCCGGAGGAAACAACGGCACCTGGCTCAGGCGACTGATGCTTCACGGCGAAAAAAAGAAGCCCCGGATATCCAGGGCTTCTTTTTTTCGTCTATGTAGAGTCGGCTAGTTGAATGTCACCGGAGCAACCGCAACCGTGCCTGAGTCACCGTTGGCCCAGACTGCCGCAACATCACCAGCGGCCATTCCCGAGGGTAGCCGTACGCTCAGCGCTGCAAAAGCACCGTTGTCGTTCGCTACTACGGAACCAGCGTCAATGGTGTCAGTGCCGCCTGCATGTGCAAGTCGAAGCGTGACAACCTCGCCACCGGAGAATCCGCCACCAATAACGTCAACACTATTTCCAATTCTTACGGAACCAGCAGTCGTGCCGTTAGAGTCATGAATCACCAGTGCACCAAGAGACGCGTCAGCGCCAGCTGCACCACCTGATCCTGATGGGCCTGTGGGACCAATTTCTCCTCTAGAACCGATCGAACCCTGATCGCCACTGGCACCTCGAGCGCCTTCTGGGCCAGGAATACCGGGATTACCGGGGGCACCGGGGGCGCCAGCAGCACCAGGAGCACCGGGTTCACCAGGGGCGCCGGGCGCTCCTGCGGCTCCGGTATCACCCGCACAAGCGATAAACGCCATTAGAGAAAGCGAGGTGAGTAGGACGAGAGCGGCGGTCCGTCTCTGTCGCAACCAAACTGTCATTGAGCCCTGTCCTCCGTTGTGTATTTTCATAATAAGCGCCAGCGATATGGAGTTCTTCGATCATCGCTTCACGCCGACGCTCGCTGCATAGGACGCGCACAAGTGCACGTTACTTTGCGAACCGTCAGCCATCTTATTCTTGAAATTTCTCTCATGTCAAGGTAATTGAGGGGCATAAAAGGCGCACTATTTGCGATTGAAAATGTTTGATTCACTCTTGCCAATAGAACCCTCATTCCATGAACCCACTTTTATCATTTTCCCTGAGGTTGTTGTTCAAAGGGCTTTATTTGGGCGTTAACAAAAAGACCCCGGCGCATGTCCGGGGTCTTTATTTATTCGATAAACCGGTTTAGTTGGTTGAGTTCTTGTTGGTTACAAGCAACGCGCCCCAACCAGTTGTGCCAGAGCTACCATCGCCTCGAACACTGACCACGTCGCCATCTGAGAGGGAGGTGGGTAGTGTGATCCCCATTGCGGAGATTACTCCAGCACTATTGGCCGTTGCAGATACAACACCCGTGCTGCCAATTGAGATGTTGACACTTTCGCCAGCGGCGAAGCCAGCGCCAGTAACGTCAACCTTGGTTCCTAAGTTGGAGAGATCAACCACGCCAACATATCCGGTTCCAGAATCTGTGACCGTAAGTGAAGCGGAAATAGAGCCGGAAGCCCCAGTTGCGCCTTTCGCACCTTCGGGACCCTGTGCGCCTGAAGGACCGGTTGGGCCTTCAGCACCTACCGGACCAGCCAGACCGTCGGAACCAGCGATGCCCTGAACGCCATCAGCGCCCGCTTCACCGCCAATGCCAGCTTTTCCAATGCGCCCAGGGTTTCCTCGGGCGCCATCAGCGCCACCGTTGCCAGGATCTCCTGAGCACGCCACGACTGCCAGAAGGCTAATTGACGCGAGGATCAAAACCAGTGGTTTCGCCCTACCGCGCAAGGTAAATGTCATTTGGGACCAGCCCCTCTCGGCACCTGTGTTTGAGTATCGGTTCTGCAGATTGATACCCTGAATCTAGAATCGCTAATAAAATTTTATGGCGCGCGGTTAGCCGTTACGCTTCGCAAGCCGCACGCAATCGTATTCGCAGAATTTCACGCGTGTCAAGGTAAAAACGTTGCTAAATCACTCTCAATTGCGAATTACACGCATCTGAATTCCGCACTGGAATTCAGATCGAACCTATCTTCCGTCAGATGGACTTGATCGTCAATCGAATTTGCTAGCCGCAGTGATATACTTCCCCCTGAATATCGACAGATAGAAGACATATATATAGAGGCAAGACGAGTACACGGGCGAATGATTTGCCCGCATCCGTTCCCTATCGGAGCAATTCCCTAAATTGGATCAGGCTACAAAAGAAGCAGTTATCAGTAATTACCGCCTTCATGAAGGCGACACTGGATCCGCCGAAGTACAGGTGGCGCTCCTCACAGAGCGAATCCGGGAACTCAGTAGACATTTCACTGAGCACAAGCATGACAACACAGGCCGCCGCGGTCTCCTGATGCTCGTGGGTCAGCGAAGAAGACTTCTTCGCTACCTCAACGATCAGGACGTTTCCCGGTATCGCGATCTAATTTCGCGTCTCGGTCTCAGGAAGTAACAAGACCAGCCCCGTCATTTGATGGGGTCGGTTTTCGTCACGCGTACCTCGCTACATCTGAATGTCTGCACACGCGGGCCTCATCAAGACGTAGCAATCCAGAAGAAGTAAGAAGAAAGAAGAATATGATTTCCGTATATGAAGCAGAAATTGGTGGGCAAACCCTCCAGTTCGAATCCGGCAGAGTTGCCAATTTATCGCAGGGCGCCGTTGTTGTAAGACTTGGCGACACGATGGTGCTTGGCACCGCCAACGCGGGCCGGACACCTCGTCCGGGTGCAGACTTCCTCCCGCTGACGGTTGATTGTGAAGAGAAGATGTACGCAGCCGGTAAGATTCCCGGCTCCTTCTTTAAGAGAGAGGGACGGCCAACCACTGACGCCATCCTTATTGCCCGCCTGACAGACCGGCCCATCAGGCCTCTGTTCCCTAAAGGCTTTTACCACGAGGTTCAGTTGATTGAGACGATTATCTCGGTTGACATGGAAAATGCCCCTGACATCCTGGCGATTATCAGCGCCTCGGCAGCGCTGACCATTTCAAACATTCCATTTGACGACCCCATTGGCGCATGCCGCATTGGCTACGTTGATGGTGAGCTTGTGGTGAACCCCACGTACGAACAGCGCGAGCAGAGCACCCTCGATCTGGTTGTCGCAGGTACGGCTGAGGCCATCATGATGGTTGAGGCAGGCGCACAGGAAGTTGCCGAAGACGTGCTGGTTGACGCACTCAAACTCTCGCAGGAAGTGAACGGCAAGATTGTCGATCTCATCCGCAAGATGCAGGCAGACATCGGCAAAGAGAAGTGGGTGTTTGAAGAAGACCCCACTTACAACGACGTTCTCAAAGCCTCAAACGATTTCCTTGGAACGCGGGTCTACGACGCGCTGGCCGAAGGTGGCGACAAGCAAACCCAGCGCGACCGTCTGACCGCTCTTGAAGATGAGCTGAAGAGCAGCCTCGGCGAAGAGCACGATGGGAATAACCTTCACCGTGCTTTTGACGATATTGAAGTTGAAGCGGTTCGCCAGGGCATCCTCAAAGAGGGTCGTCGACCTGATGGCCGGACACTTGAGCAGATACGACCACTCTCGTCAGAGGTTGGGTATCTGCCGCGAGCGCACGGGACCGGAATTTTCACCCGCGGTGAGACGCAGATCATGAGTGTTCTGACACTGGGTTCTGCTGGTGAGGCACAGCGCTTGGACGCTCTCACCCCACAGAAAACAAAGCACTACATCCACCACTACAACTTCCCGCCATTCTCGGTTGGTGAGGTTCGAAGGCTGGGGACAGGACGCCGAGAAATCGGTCACGGTGCGCTTGCTGAGCGAGCCGTTCTGCCAATGATTCCTTCACAGGAAGATTTCCCGTACACCATTCGAATCGTGTCGGAGGCGCTCAGCTCAAACGGAAGCACCTCCATGGCCAGTGTTTGCGGAAGCACGCTTGCCCTGATGGACGCCGGCGTGCCAATCAACAAGCCTGTGGCCGGTATTGCCATGGGGCTGGTGACCGGTGATGGTGAGCATCGTATCCTCACGGACATTCAGGGTGCAGAGGATCACTCCGGTGACATGGACTTCAAGGTGGCAGGAACTCCAGATGGAGTGACCGCTCTCCAGATGGATATCAAGGTCAAAGGCATCACCTATGAAGTCATGGGAGAGGCACTTTCCCAGGCCAAAAAAGCTCGCCTCGAGATCATTGAGCACATGCTCGATACGATCTCCGAGCCTCGTGAAGAGATGAGCTCATGGGCGCCGAAGATGATCACGATCAAGATCCCAACCGACAAGATTGGTGCGGTAATCGGACCGGGCGGCAAAGTAATCCGCGGAATGATCGAACAGTTTGGCGTCTCAATTGACGTTTCAGACGATGGAACCGTAATCATCGGCGCTAGCGATGGCACCTCTGGCGAAGCTGTTAGAGAGCAGATTGACCGGATGACGCGAGACCTGGTTGTGGGCGACCGCTTCAAGGGCAAGGTTGTCAGGATAATGGCGTTCGGTGCGTTCGTTGAACTCATGCCGGGCAAGGACGGACTGGTTCACATCAGTGAGCTATCCGACCACCGCGTTGAGTCGGTTGAATCTGAAGTTTCAATCGGCGATGAGCTTGAAGTAGAAGTCATTGAAGTTGACCGCATGGGTCGAATCAACCTGACTGCCAACCTCAGTGGAGACCGCTCAGGCAAAGCTGGCCGGGACGATGGTGATGAAGGCGGCGGAGACCGCGATCGTCGACCACCCCGCCGGGATGATGACCGAGGTGGCGACCGCGGAGGCGACCGACGTGGTGGCTACGGCGGTGGCGGTGGCGGTGGTGGCCGAAGTGGTGGCGGTGGTGGCGGCGGACGACGCCCGCCACGCCGGGACTAAGGTCACCCCGTAGACAATCCTCAGACACTCAAGAGAGACAAGTTATATGCTTGTCTCTCTTGGCAATTGGAAATATGGCGAACGAATCACAAATAACAGTAGCGGTGAACGGTGCGCTTGGGCGCATGGGGCAGACTGTCATGTCTGCCGTATACGCCGATGACGCAACAATATTGGTTGCAGGGATCGATTCGGCAGCCTCTGGCAGTACGATATTCGCACCCGGCACAGATGATGTTCCACTAGGTGCGGACGCTGCATCAGTCATAGCCGCGCAAAATCCGCAGGTAATTGTTGATTTTTCTAACGCTACCGGAGCGATGGATGTGGCACGCGCCGCAATTCCCGCTGGCGTGCGATTAGTTTCGGGGTCCACCGGACTCTCCGCAGATGATCTGATAGAGATCGAAAAGATGGTGACCGACGCAGGTACCGCTGCAATATCCGCTCCGAACTTCGCGATGGGCGCGGTACTTCTGACTCATCTGGCCAGAATTGCATCGCGTTATTTCGACTATGCAGATCTGATCGAAAGCCATCACGAGGCCAAGATTGACGCGCCTTCCGGAACTGCGCTCGCTATCGCACAGGCAATGGCTGAAGGACGCGGTGGCCGGTTCACCCAGAATATCGCTGAGAAGCAGACGCTTGAAGGCACGCGTGGTGGCGACTACAGCGGCATCAACGTTCATAGCGCACGAATGCCCGGCCGAGTTGCCAGGCATGAGGTGGTATTTGGTGCAACCGGTCAAACGCTGACCATGATTCATGACTCCATAAACCGTGAGTCGTTCATGCCCGGCGTGCTGATGGCGGTGAAAGCGGTCATGGCCCAGGATGGCCTGGTCGTCGGACTCGACAAGGTACTTGGACTGGACGACGGCGTTAAGCCGTAGCCGGTCGCGTCTTCTCATCTCATAGAACGCTGGCCGGCGACCTCATCACTTCACAGCGCAGTTCGCGCGCTCCATAATTCTCTTTCAGGAAATAAGAACCGGGATTAATCATGACTGAACAGAACATTCGTATCGCTATCGTAGGCGCAACAGGCGCAGTCGGAACCGTCGCGCTCCAACTCCTCAAGGATCGCGACTGGCCGGCTGAGAACATAGTTGCAATGGCGTCGTACCGCTCCGTTGGCAAGGAGATTCCGTACGGTGATTCCGTGTTGACCGTGGTGGAGGCCACTCCAGACGCGTTTGATGGCATCAATGTTGCCTTCATCTCAGCGGACTCCTCAGTGAGCAAAGCGCTCGCACCAGAGGTAGTCAGCCGGGGTGGTCTGGTAATCGATGATGGCAGCGCATATCGCATGGAGCCAAACGTGCCGCTGGTTGTGCCAGAAGTGAATGGCGCAGATGTTGAATGGCACGAAGGAATCATCTCGATTCCCAACTGCACCACAACTCCGCTCGCGATGGCCCTTGCAGCACTTCAGGCGGAGTCGCCGCTCACCCGTGTGACTGTTGCGACTTACCAGGCGGTGACGGGTACAGGGGCCTCCGCTCTGCAGGAACTGAAAGATCAATCTGCGGCGATAGCCAATGGCAATGAGGTCTCGGTTGAGGTCTATCCGCACCAGATTGCCATGAACGTTCTTCCGCAGGTGGATGACTTCCAGCCTGATGGCTATACAAATGAAGAGCACAAGATGATCAATGAGACCCGGAAGATCTTGCACCTTCCTGATCTCCCTATATCCGTAACCTGTGTCCGTGTTCCGGTTCCAGTTGGCCACTCAGAAGCGGTCCATGCAGAGTTCGCGAATCCGATATCTGCGGAGCGTGCAAGGGAGCTATTGGGCAACTTCCCGGGGGTGCGGGTGGTGGACGTTCCAAATGCGAGTGTCTACCCTATGCCGCACACTTCCGCTGGACTGGACGAAGTCCAGGTTGGAAGAATCAGAGAGGACCTGTCGCACGAGAGCGGAATTTCGTTCTGGCTCAGTTGTGACAACCTGCGAAAAGGTGCAGCGCTAAACGCATTGCAGATTATGGATGAAGTAGTCACACGAAACCGCCTTCCGGGTGCAGCGGCAACGGCATAGCACCTGCACGCTAACAATTGAGGTAAATGAAATGGCTGAAATAGGGCGTCTACTCACGGCAATGATCACGCCGTTTGATGAAGACATGAATGTTGACTACCCTCAGGCTCGCAAGCTGGCGAAAGGCCTGCTGGATTCCGGTTCTGACGGGCTTGTAATCGGCGGAACTACCGGCGAAGCTCCGGCGATGTCCGACGACGAGAAGATTCGTCTCTTTGCGGAAGTGAAAGAAGAGATCGGTGATCGCGGTGCAGTGATAGCCGGTACGACTGACAACAATTACCGCAAGTCGATAGAAGTGTCACAAGAGGCGGCCAAGGTAGGCGTGGACGCGCTTCTGCTTACCGTCCCGGCGTACAACAAGCCACCCATGGAAGGGCTATATCAGCACTTCAAAGGTATCGCTGAGGCAACCGACCTTCCAGGACTGCTCTACAACGTGCCATCCCGAACCGCGCTCAACATGGACGCTGCGACAACGTTGCGCCTTGCCCAGATCGAGAACATCGTTGGAGTCAAAGAGGCATCATCAGACCCAACGCAAATCACGCAGATAATCGACGCCGCGCCGGATGGCTTTCGAGTCTGGTCTGGCAACGACGATGAGACGTTTTCAATCATGTGTACTGGCGGCTTTGGAATCGTGAGCGTTGCCGGCAACATCATTAGCGGTCAGATTAAGACGATGATGGGCCTGATTCTTGAGGGAGACGTTGAAGCGGCTGCCAGAGAGCATCGGCGACTGTTGCCAATATTCAAAGCCCTATTCTGGGTCACCAATCCAATTCCAATCCGCTACGCCGTGAATCGTTCAGGATTCCGGGCCGGACCGCCACGCCTCCCCATGGTCGAGCCTGATGAAGCGTTCAAGGCAAGATTCGACCCCGTGATGGACCAGTACGAGATAGACCTGTCGGTCGGGTAGGGCGGTGAGATCCTCGCCCAATTGGCCGAGGTAGTCGCCATGGCCGCTGGCGCAGCGTGGCATCTTGAAGGCATAACAATGGACCCATCGCACAGAAGGAATACCAATTGAAAATCACGAAGATTGAAACATTGCGATTGGGTGACATCCCGGGCTTTAGTTGGGTTCAGATTCACACGGACACGGGTCTGATTGGCCTGGGAGAGACTCCCAACTTTCCTCACTCAGTGGCCACCTTCGTAGACGAAGTGCTCGCGCCTGTGCTCCTGGGTGAGAATCCGCTGGATATTGAGCGCCTCTGGCAGGGGATGTTCAAGGCCTCAAGGACCTCGGCCAATCGCGGCGTCAACATCTGTTCTATATCGGCCGCCGATATGGCCTTGTGGGACATCTACGGACAGGCGGTCGGGCAGCCCCTCTATCAGGTTTTGGGTGGGCGCTTCCGGGACAGTATTCGCGTCTATAACACCTGTGCAGGGGGAAGCGCAGAGGGTGATGGCGGCCTGTGGGACGACTATAGTGCTCAGTGGAAGCGGCCGGCAGAACTCGCCGAGTCACTGCTCGCCGAAGGCATTACAGCGATGAAGATTTGGCCGTTCGACCGCTACGTGGAAAAAACGAATGGCCAGTTCATCAGCGCCCAGGATCTTGAGGCGGGTACGCGTCCGTTCCGTGAGATACGCGAGGCCGTTGGGAACAAGATGGATATCGCTCTTGAGCTTCACAATCACTGGAACCTGCCCGCCGCGATACAGATTGCCAGAGCCGTCGAGCCATACAGTCCCATGTGGTTTGAGGACTGCATCACCATGAATAACATCGACGCGCTGCGCGAGCTGAAGCTCTCAACAACCGTGCCAGTATGCGCCAGTGAGACCTTGTCGACGCGGTGGTCGTTCCGAGAGGTGCTGGAGAAGCACGCCACCGATATCGTGATGGTTGACATCGGATGGGTTGGTGGGCTGAGCGAAGCACGAAAGATCGGCTACGCAGCGGAAACCTACATGCTGCCGTTCGCGCCGCACGATTGCGTTGGACCGGCGATTCTGATGGCGTCAGTCCATCTGGATATGCACCTGCCCAACGCAGTCATCCAGGAAACAGTTCGCTCCTTCATGCGGACCTGGTACCTGGAATTAACAGACACACTTCCCATAGTCAAAGACGGACACGTCTCAGCGCCCAGCACGCCGGGGCTGGGGATGGCCCTCCGCCCGGAGGTCTTCACGCGACCAGACGCCAAGTTGACCGTCTCTAAGTTGGCCGGTACTTCGTAGCGAGCCGGGCTGCTGGAATATACGCAAGTGTGACGGTTAGCTATGACCACGCCCCCCGATATACTCCCGCGGTGTTGAAACTGGTGACGCTGACGGCAACGGCATTCATGCTGCTGATAGCGCTTGCCTGCGGTACTCCGGAGCAATCGCCAAGAGGGAAAGAAGTGCTTGCGCCGCTCCCCACGTTGAAACCTGCGCCGCCCCTCATCGTTCAACCCTCACCCACGCTCGCACCGGCCGTGCCGCCAACTTCGGCGGCTGGCGTATGGGTGCAACTCGCATCACGTCCTGCCCGTCGCGTGAACTTCCACGCTGAACCGCTGCCAGATGGCAGAATCTTGATTTTTGGCGGCTCTGGCAACGAAGGACCGATACTCACCAGCGAGATATTTGACCCCGTGTCAAACGAGTGGAGTGAGTCTGGCGAAATGATTCACGCGATCACGGCCCAAACCCTCCCAATCAGGCTGTCAAACGGCCACATTCTGGTAGTCGATTCGACCAATAGTCGTCCAACTGACCAGATCCAGATCTACAATCCTGAATCCGGAGAGTGGTCAGTAACCGGCCCATTGAACACACCACGTTACGCGTCGACCGGCGCACCCTTGAGCGATGGGGGAGCGCTGATTATCGGAGGTGCAGACCAACAAGCAATTCCGCAATCATCGGCGGAGCGTTTCAACGCTAAAACCAACACGTGGGAGGAGGTCACTTCATCACCGCTGAAACAACGATACGTACAGGCATCAATACTGCTGGACAACGGTAGTATCGCCCTCATAGGTGAGGGGCCGACGCTGAGTAACAAAGCAGCAATCTACGACCCCAATCACGATAGCTGGAGTGAGACGGCTCCGATGAACGTTGCGAGACGCGGCGCTGCCGTTTGGGCACTGGAAGGAGAGCACGTTCTGGTCGTAGGAGGATTCACAGGATCTAAGACGACGCTCGAATCAGAGATCTACGATTCCACGACCGATGAATGGACGTCAATAGCAGACGTTCCAGGTCGAGCAAGTGCACTTGGGGTCCTATCTGACGGCAGGCCAATTGGCATCGGATCAGAAGGAGCAACAAACCAGCCCGTTCTCCTCATCTACGATCCTGATAGCGATACCTGGGACGCCGAGCAAACGCCGCTCTCTCCGGATGGAAACGGAGACGTCACACTTACTGCTGACGATTGGATATTCACGTTTGCGGCTGGCAACGAGTTTCTTGGCATAACCCCGGAGACATGGGCGTACAAGGTGCCGGTAAAGTAGCTCTCGAGCGAGATGCGTCCACCGTTGTTGCCTGCAAATATCAGGCATACGGGCCTAGTACCGACGTAGCTCGATGATGTTGCCTTCTGTGTCCTTTATGTAGATTGAGTCCGCCATCCCCTGCGCGCCAGATCGGCGGCCGGAGCGGTCTTCTTGAACCGTGACTCCTTGCGATTTCAAATGGGTCGCGAATTCTGCCATATCAATTCCTTCAACCACCATGCAGAAGTGATCGAGGTTCCGGTGGCCATCTCCCACGGGCTCCTCATCGGGCCATGGCAGCAGGTCGATGATCGTGTGGTCGTTGACTCGCGCGCATGGGAACGGAAGATCACCTGAGCGGTACTCCTCCAGCCGGAACACTTCCAATCCAAGCACATCGCCATAAAACGCAGCGGCGCGCTCGACGTCCTTCACCCGCAGAACTATGTGATCCAGGTCGACGATCTTGAAATCCGGGGATGCGGTCATCGGGCAGGTCCTTTTCGGCAGTCGGTCGGCGCTTGAGCTGCTGAGGGTAATCTCACCACGGATGAAGATCAATCAAAACAGATGGCTCGCCCGGCTTCATTGGTCGCGGCTAGTTCCGTCGCCGCGATACGTACTCAGGAACATCAAAAGCTAGCCGGTCGTTCGAACATGAGCCGTTCCATAACCGATCCGATCCGAACAGCAAAACCGTCACCGGAGACGCTGATTTAGCCGATGAACTGCGCAGCGATATAGCGGACACAACCTGAATCTCCCGTAGGGGCAATCCCCCCGTGGTTGCCCTCTGTTGGGACGTTCGCGAATATTTGATGTCGGCGTTGTGATGTGGTGTTGAAGAAGGCGCCCACAAGGGACGCCACCACGGTGTAACGGGCGAGAGGTTGCCCAATGAATCATCAAAACACGCGACGATTCCCGGTCTTCAGAACTTCTTGACATTCGTTAGGTAACGTTGAAGCTCAAAGGAGTGGGATGGCACTCCGTGATGGTCAGCTTTCTTGCGCGCGATGATAAGGGTGAGTGATGAAGAAATATCTTGCTGTACTGCTTGCGGTTGTGGCTCTTATGACGGTTGCTATCGGGGGTGTATCAGTGGCACGCGCAGACGGTGATGGACCGTCGGTACGAAATCGAGTCGCAGAGATTCTTGGAATATCACCGGACGATCTGGATGCTGCCGTTGCTCAGGCTCACGATGAAGCCAAGACCGAACACCGCGCCGAAAGACTGGCCGCCGCAGTTGAATCTGGCACCATCACGCAGGACGAGGTAGACGCCATCCAGGCATGGTTTGATGGCAAGCCAGAAGCCCTATCTAAAGTCCGGCAAATGGGCCTGCGCCACGCTGTGCACGCCGACGAGACCGAATCATTCCTGGCTGGCCTTGTTACCGATGGGATCATCACGCAAGCCGAGGCAGACGAAATTCTAAGCTGGTTCAACGCTCGCCCTGAATCGATTGAGAAGATTCGACCCAATCACGACTCTGATTCGAATCACTTCCGCGGCCATGGTCGTCACAGAGGCGGTCACGGATTCGGAGGTCGATGGCACGGCGGCGGACGCGGCGGACATGGCGGAGGATTTCAAGCTCCAGCCCCGAGCGACGTAAACAACACGAACACCTAGCTACGCGGCCGTCACAGTTAGAAGTATCCGGAACACCGATCAGTACTGGCGGGATCAAATCCTGCCAGTACGCTCATGATTCCAGGCGGATCAGATCCTCAAAACTCTCTCGGCGCCGGATCATTCGGACCTCGCCCTCGCTGACCATTATCACCGCTGGCTTGTAGGCCATGTTGTAGTTGCTGGCCATCGCTGGAGCGTATGCGCCCACCATTGGCATCACGAGCAGGTCACCGTGTTCAAGGGTCGGCAACTTGGCCTCGTTGACCAGCACGTCACCGGACTCACAGTACTTGCCAACTATTCGATACGATTGCGTCGCTGGCTCGTCCATTCGATTCGCTACAGCGATGGGGTATTCCGCCCCGTAAAGCGCCGGGCGAATGTTGTCCGACATTCCTCCATCGACGGCAGCAAACGATCTAACGCCGTCGATATGTTTCAGGGATCCAACCATATACACGGCCACCGCCGCTTGTGCGACAACTGATCTGCCCAGCTCCAGTAGAAGGGTGGGTAGTGCCACTCCCAGTTGCCGGGCACTTTCCTGGAATCTCTCAGAAATACGACTGGCGAAGTACTCCGGGGTAGGGACTTCTGTACCGTTCTGTCGGACCCCAAAACCACCGCCCGGACTGAAGAAATCAAGTCGGAAGTCATACTTCTGAGTCATCTCCGCACCAAACTTCATCGCAAGGTCAATAGCAGCCAGATATGGCTCGACCGTCTCGATCTGGGAGCCAAGATGGAAGTGGATTCCAACGGGCTTGATGCCCGGCGCCTCAGAGGCCTGTCGACATACCTTTTCGGCAAGTCCAGTGGAGATGGGCAACCCAAACTTGGAGTCAAGCTGTCCAGTGCTGATGTGTTCATGCGTGTGTGGATCGACATCGGGGTTCACGCGAATCATTACCGGGACAGTCTTACCGGCTTGCGTAGCGAGGTCGCTCAAGACAGACAACTCGTACTCGTTGTCGACCACGACCACTTTCGTGCCGAATTCCAGCGCCAAACGCAGTTCATCCGGCGTCTTGTTGTTACCGTGAAAGACAACATCTTTCGAGGAGAATCCAACGTGCCGGGCGGCGCGAATTTCGCCCTCTGAGACAACATCGACGCCCCACCCCTCTTGCCTGATCACGTCCAGAATTCCTGAATACGCCAGCGCCTTCGCAGCGTAGAACATTTGCACACGAGGGACGTGGTCTTCGAACGCTCTCTTCCAAATGCGACAGTTCTCCCGAAGCGTCGCTTCATCAAATACGTAAAGCGGTGATCCATATTCACGTTGGAGATCGACCAGGTCGCGGCCACCCACTTCTAGATGGCCCAGATCATTCACATTAGCCGTGATTGGCAACTGACTTGCCACTATCGAATCCAAGTAAAAACTCCCAGTGGAAAACGTATCAACAGCACTATATGCTGCGACCGGTATCTATGTTAGTAACATACGTGTGATTATAGTACATCGGCAATGATTTCGATCTACATCGCATACTCATCAGGACTCAAACGCTCCAGCGGCATGTGGTCAAAGACGGAGTCACTTGGCCCCTTTTCAAGCACCAGCACACCTCAGGTTAGACCGGCGATGTTCATGTCCGATTTGATGGTCTTCATGTTTATCGTTGGATTACTCTCCGAGTCGCGAATCACTCGCACTAAAGAACCCACCAGTTGATTGTTGCGGTCGGCCAGTATAGGCAATGGATTGTCTTCAAACTGAATCTCCCCTTCGCGAGCGATATGTTTGGCGTCCAGCATATGTGGGGATAACCGCCGCCGCGCCAATTCCAGCTCAGTGGGGCACAATCAACGGGGTGTTACCGAGACTCGACCTGAGGCGCGCGGCTCATTAGCTGAGCTATCGCCGTCAGGGGGTCGACTTCTCCTGCGAGCACCTGTGCAGTGGCAGTGGTGATGGGCATCTCAACACCGACACGGTGAGCCATCTCAAGGGCTGCGTTGGTGGTATGCACACCTTCCGCAACTTGGCCCATCTCTTCAAGAATGTCCAGAACACTCTGTCCTGCCGCCAGCCGTTCTCCAACCAGACGGTTTCTGGCCAGCGGGGAGTAGCAGGAAGCAACAAGGTCTCCCATGCCGGACAAGCCAGCGAATGTTTCCGGTCTTGCGCCCATCGCCACACCCAGTCGGGTTATCTCCGCCAATCCGCGAGATATGAACGCCGCCTTGGCGTTGTCTCCAAGTTTCAACCCGTCGATCACTCCCGCGCCGATAGCGATGATGTTCTTTAGCCCGCCGCCAAGTTCCACGCCCACAACGTCGTTGCTTGCGTACACCCGAAACGACTGCGTGTTGAGAATCTGCTGTGCCTGATTGGCGTGATCAAGGTTCTCGAAAGCTACCGTAGCTGATCCAGGTTGGCCCGAGGCGACCTCGCGTGCCAGGTTTGGCCCTGAGAGAACTCCTGCAGCACAGCGAGCGCTATCGCCCGTCCGGGAAGTGATGATTTCACAGGGTCTGCGCGCTGTTCCCTCTTCCAGACCCTTGGTGGCGCTCACTACGAGTGGCACCAAGGCAAGTTGCGATACAACCAGATCAAGGTTGCCTTGAAGTGATCTAGACGGCACTACCACCAGTGCCAGGTCCGCTCCGTCCAGAACCGCCTCAGGAGAAGCACTGAAGGCGATCTCAGGGGGAATGACGACTCCCGGTAAATGCTGATGCGACCGCGTCCGATCAAGACGGTCGGCATCCTCTTCGGTGCGTGCCCAGATCGAGACGTTATGCCCACTTCTGCTCATCAGCATCGCAAGTGTCGTGCCCCATGTTGTGGTGCCGATCACTCCGATCTTCGCTGCGTCGCCGGCCATTAGCTCGTGGTCGTCTCAGGCAGTTGCGGCTCGACTCGATGGCCCAACTTGTTCTCCTCACCCTTCAACAGGCGCTTCATGTTGGCAGCGTGTCGCCACAACACCAGAGTACCTCCTGCGACGACGTAGACGAGATATGTCATCTCGCCGTAGTCAAACACGAGTACCTGGATCGTCAGGAAAATCAGGCCCGCCGACGAACCGATAATTGACCCCAGTGATACATATCGGGTTCTGGCGGCTATCGGTAACCCAATCATCGCCACCACACAGGCCCATGGAGAAATGACTGTCAAAGCGGCCCAGCCAGCGGCGACTCCCTTGCCACCTTTGAAGCCAGTGAAGATGGGCCAGTTATGCCCCATGATGACCAGCAGACCGGCCAGTGCTTCCACGAGTTCAGGCTGCCCATCAGCCAGCCATCGGCCGACCAGCACGGCAACTGCACCCTTTCCGCCGTCCAGCAGCAACGCAGCCACCCCCGCTTTGGCGCCAGAAGTCCGCATTACGTTTGTGGCGCCTGTGCTTCCGCTGCCCGCCAACCGTACGTCCACCCCGCTAACCAGGCGAGTGATTATTACGCCAAACGGAACTGAACCCAGCAGATACGCGGCCGCCAGGGCGATGATCCAACCCCAGGGATCGCTCATACTTTCGTTCTGAAGTGGAGCCTCAACGGACTACCTTCAAAATTGAACTCCTTACGAATTCGATTTTCCAGGTACCTCTTGTAGCTGAAGTGTATCTTTTTGGGTTGATTCACTTTGAACACAAAACTTGGTGGAGCACTCTTGGTCTGGATGACCGATTTCATCCGCACGTCATCTTTGCCCCCAGTGGGAATTGGGTGCTCTGCGAGCGCGTCCAAAAGCATGCGTTGGAGATCGCCCTGGTCCACCTCGCGTGTCCAGTTTTCGTATACCTGCAACGTCGATCGGAGCATGCGATTTACGCCCTTCCTTGTGAGGGCTGATGTGAACACAATCGGCGCGCCTTCAAGGAACTGAAGTCTGGCGCGAACATCGCGTTCAACCTTTTCCCGCTCAAGCTCTTCTTCGTCGGCGAGGTCCCATTTATTCACCACTATCACTGCTCCGCGCGCTGCATCCTCCATCAGGCCAGCCACGTGCGTGTCTTGCGCCGTAATCACCTCTGTTGCGTCCAGCAGCAAGAGTGTGACATGCGAGCGCTCTATTGAACGGACTGTACGCAGCACGCTGTACTTTTCGATGCCGATGCCAGCCTTGCCGCGTCTCCGGAGTCCGGCTGTATCTATCAAGGTGATCTCACGTTCCTCGAACATGAATTTGGAATCAACGGAGTCTCTCGTGGTCCCTGCAACACTGCTCACGATGGCGCGGGTCTCGCCGGTGATCGCGTTCAGCATTGCCGATTTTCCGACGTTTGGCCGTCCGGCTATAGCGACTCTGATGGAATCGTCGACCGTGTCTTCGTCCCCTGTATCCAACGGGCCAAGTACGGCTTCCATCAGCCCTGACATGTTTATGTCGTGATATGCGCTGAACGCAATCGGGTCGCCCAGCCCAAGTTCGTAAAACTCGGAGACAGTCATCTCACGCTGGAAATTATCAGCCTTGTTGGCGGCCAGGATGACGGGCTTTCCAGATCTGCGGACGGCGTCAGCAGCTTCAATGTCCTTTGGCGTAACGCCTTGCGACGCATCCACCATGAATATCAGCAGATCAGCGTCTTCTAGCGCTGTAGTGGTCTGCGCCTGAACCTCAGAGAGCAACGTCTCAGTAGCGCCCAATCCAGATACAGACTGTGGCTCGATCTCATCTTGCGCCTCGATACCCGCCGTATCGACCAGGATGAATCGCTCGTCATGCCACCTCGCGTCACTGGAGACCCTGTCACGGGTCGTCCCCGCAATGTCGCTGACAATCGCGATCCGCTCACCAACGAGGCGATTAAATAACGTCGACTTGCCCACATTGGGTCGACCGACAATTGTGATGATTGGAAGTGGCATTAGAGCTACCTGTCTGACCTGTCTGAGAGGAGGAAATCCATAAGGCCCATCTGGGCATGTAGCCGATTTTCTGCCTGATCGAATACGATCGACCGTGAGTCGTCCAGTAATCCCACCGAAATCTCTTCGCCGGGATGAGCGGGCAGATCATGCATTATCTTCACTTCAGGGTCTGCGTTCTCAAGTAACTGGGGATTAACCTGATACCCCGTGAAATCCTTCTTGCGAACTGATGATTCCGACTCCTGCCCCATGCTGGCCCACACGTCCGTGTAGACGATCGACGCCCCGGACACGGCCTCCTCCGGCGACACCACCTGCTCGATAGTAGCGCCGTGGGCCGCACCAATCGAACGCGCCTGCGCAAGAACATCTTCAGGTAACTCATAACCTTCCGGCGAGCCGATAGTCAACGAACCACCCACTGACGCCATAGCAAGAGCGAGACTTGCCGCCACGTTATTTCCATCACCAACGTACGCAACCTTGAACCCCGTGTATCCCCCCATCGCCTCCTTGATCGTCTGAAGATCGGCAAGCGCCTGGCAGGGGTGCTCGCCATCAGTCAGTGCATTGATCACCGGTATTGAAGCCGCCTCCGAAAACCGTTCGATCAGAGAATGATTAAAGGTCCGAATTACTACAAAGTCCCCCATTCTGGAGACCACCCTCGCGATGTCCTCGGTCGGCTCACGAACGTCCATCCCGGTTTCATCCGGCGAAAAGTAAATCGCTCGACCACCCAGCCGACCAATT
This sequence comes from Chloroflexota bacterium, assembly GCA_013204555.1. Lineage (GTDB taxonomy): Bacteria > Chloroflexota > Dehalococcoidia > Lucifugimonadales > Lucifugimonadaceae > UBA1151. The sequence continues at coordinate 70,888 of JABMNO010000009.1, forward strand.
CCGATATCGAAGCTGAGCTTGGTGCGGAGAGAAGGCTTCTCAAAAATCATCACACCAACTTTGCCCGCCAGAGCGTCAGAAGGCGCACCCAGCTTAAGGGCGCCCGCCCGATCAATCACCGAAGTGATCTCACTGGGACTCAGATCCGCGACGGAGAGAAAGTTCCGCATCAACTAGTTCCAACCATTCGGTCCTCAAGTTTCAAACTGAAGAGACAATGTTATTCGGTAACGGTGATTCCGGTCGATGAGGCTTTTGTGTCCTGTTCGCTCTGATTGAAGGACAACGCGTCAACTCCCACAATCTGTGGAATTATTGTGAGAAAGCATCCATTTGATTGGGATATTGAAGTAGCACCCTTGTTATCGCGCATACTCTCGCATATTCTTCCACCTGCTCTTGTGTTCTGGAACACCAGTGGTGAATTGATCTTGGATATCTGATTTACATGATTGTCTGGGAATTGGCCACTGGGACTGGAATCTGACACAAAAGGATTGGGGAGCAGCGATGAACCGCACCAAGTTATTGATTGCTGTTTTGTTGCCGGTCAGCATATTACTGATCGCCTGCACCGGTACGACCGCACTTGAGCCCGGATCTGGCACTCAGATCGTGATCAATCCATCTGCGATTCCATCACCAACTGCAGTGACATCTCCCAGTCCAACTCCGCTCGCCCCATCGCCGACCTCCGTTTCACGTGAACCAGAACCGACCGCCGCTCCCACTCCATCGGCAACCGAAACACCTGCATCCGTACCTGAGCCAACATCTACACGGGTCGCAGATACGTCGATAGCGACTGCTACGCCAGACCCTCAGCCAATGCTCGTGGTCGAATCGATTCGCTTCGTGCCTGAAACCCCCGTTCAGGGTGGAGCTGTGCTGCTCCTGATCACCGTTGCGAACAAGGGAACAGCACCAGGATTTTTCGAGTTGCCACTGCTCGTGAATGACGAGGCGACGTCCTATCAGGGAATCACCGTTAGCCCAGTTCAAATCATAGAAATTGAGGTCCCGCTAGACGGTATTGAATCAGGCTCCCTCGTCGTGAGCGTTGGCGACGCAAGTCGCACAGTTGATGTGGCTCGGGCCGGCTATCTGAGCGTCACTGAGTTCGTTGCCATCCCAGCTTCAGCGGCGCCAGGTGAGCAGGTAACCATTTCTACCAGTTTGGAAAATCCTGGAGGATCGGCAGTCAACGAAAAGGTTGAGTTCCTGCTTGACGGTGCAGTTACAGGTTCCACAGATGTCTCAATCGCTGCTGGCGAAACAGATACCGTCGAATTCGTCTTTGAGGTCGCGGATCGGGCTGAGCATCTAGTCTCCGTTGTGGGAACGTCAACTGCGTTTAACGTGTTGCGCCCCGAGTGGAAATATGAATCTGTTTCCGCCGACCCACCACTGGTGTTTCCAAATCAAGGGTCAACAATCTCAGTGAAACTCACGAACACTGGCGAGGTGGATGGAGACCACCAGGTAACCCTGCTGGTGGATGGAATCGAGGAAGATTACCGGCAAACCCACGTGGAGGCTGGAGCGTCACAGACACTTGAGTTTGATCTTTCAATCGCAGAAGCCGGGAAGTACACACTGTCTTCCGGTCGCCTACCTGTATTCCTCAACGTTATCGAAACCAAGATCATTCCGCACAACGGACTACGTTACTCGGTTGAAGTTCCAGTTGATTGGTCATTCGATGAGACCGTTCCGGCTCACGTACTGTTCTCCGGCGTTGAGCCAGTTTTACTTGATATTTCAGTAACGCTTGCTCCGGCAGGGATGAGTGCAGATTCTCTCTTCGATGAGTGGGTAGATGCGACTATCGTGGGGAATCCCACTTTCAAGGTGACCAGTGAGGTTGCTAGAGGGTCGGAAGCGGGTCCTCCGGGAATCGATTTCGAAGCGAATGCGCCAAACAGGGGGCGACCAGCGGTAGTGGGTTCTACGTTCGTAACCGCTGGGTTGCATGTTGTCGCTGTGGCTTCCGCTGGCGGAGAGTTTGGGTCATCGAACACTCAGTTGATTCAAGGCGCGTTTCAAAATCAATACGTACCTTTGGCGAAGGCGCTGATCGCGGGCTTCAAACCGCCTGTAGGATCACGTGCCGCTTACTCAAGTATCAAGCTGGGATTTGAGATTGATGTCCCGGATGGTTGGAGCCTCTTTGAGGCGAATGATGATCCCCTGATCGCCGTCTTCAGCAACAACCTGGCTCAAGTGGACCTCGTAACTGGATACCTCGTTACCGTCCCTGCTACGGATGGAACTGAGGTGACCGCTGTTATCAATGATGTTCTCGGTTCACTCACCGAAGATTACGGGGCACCCGCACTAAACGACGATCGCACTATCTCACTCAAATCAGGGCAGTCCGCAAGTCGCGAGATATACACATATGATCTGGGCAACACGGGATTCACAATCGCGTTCATTGGAACTGAACACAATGGGCTAGCGCGAGTCCTCTATATCTTTGGTTTGAGTGATGCTTTCAACACCAACATCACCGACATCGAGTCCATAATCGGTAGCTTTGGAGTCTCAAAACCTCAGCCGTTTGGCCTATCCGCAGACAACGCGCTCCGCCTCGATATGCGCGAGATCGAGAAGTTCGATCCGGCAACTTTCGATGGCACATATGAGTCTTTATTCAACGGCCTGGTGGCATTCCAAACCGACGGCTCATTGGCCCCCGATCTCGCCGAATCCTGGAGTGTCAATGATGATGGATCGGTATACACGTTCAAGATGCGTGAAGGCGTCAAGTTCCACGATGGCTCGCCATTCACAGCGGGTGACGTGAAATTCTCATGGGAACGCGCCCTGGACCCAAAAACGAAATCACGCGACGCCCTGATCTACCTTGGCGATATCAAAGGCGCTCGCGCCGTGAACGAAGGTACAACCGATGCGTTAGACGGACTCCGCGTAATTGATGATCTGACCCTTGAGGTCACGCTGCGCCGCCCGGCAGTAAAGTTCATCGAAAAGTTGGCATCGCCAGTTGCTTTTGTCATCAGCCCTGAAAATGTTGCTCTCGGCAAGAAATGGAGCCTTCAGCCCATCGGCACCGGGCCGTTCAAGGTAAGCGAGTGGGTCGTGAATTCACACCTCATCCTTGAAGCGTACGAAAACTACCACCAAGGTGTGTCTACCGTGCCGCGAATAATCTATGTGGAAGCGGATAGATCATTCCTTGAGATGTATGAAGCTGGCCTAACAGATATCACCGGAGTATCACCCGGCGACTATGACCGATTGCTCGATCCAAATGATCCTCTGTTTGCCGAGGTTTTCTACGCTCCAGAAGATGAAACGCACACCCGATACCTGGGATTCAACGTCAATTTGGCACCGTTTGATGACCCAAAGGTCAGAGAAGCGTTCTCCCACGCCATCGATGTTGAGCGTTGGATCGAATTGACCTACTCCGGGGTCTACCAGCAGGCGCACACAATATTGCCGCCCGGCATCCCCGGGTACGATGCTGACCACGTGGCGCCCGCGTTCGATATTGAACTCGCGCTCGCTCTGATTGCTGAGTCGAGCTACGGCAGTATCGATGCCCTGCCAACGATCACCGCGACAAACGCCGATCCTGCTCTGATCGCCATACTAGAGCAGAATCTTGGGATCGATATTGAAGAACAGGATATCGAAGATACCGATGACTACTTTGAAAGGCTGCGCAGCGGGGAATTCCAACTATTCGACTCTGGATGGAGCGCTGACTACATTGACCCTGAAAACTTCCTTGAAGTACGTTTCCACTCTGACAGTGTTGCAAATGAAGTTGGCTACTCAAATCCTGAGGTAGATGAATTACTCGACCTCGCCGCGGTTGAGACCGATCAAGTGGGGCGTCTCGAGCTCTATCGACAGGCTGAAGCACTGATCCTCGCGGACTTCCCGGTTCTACCTCTGATTCATTTCCGGAACTGGCTGTTGGTGAAGCCATTTGTGGAAAACTTTGAGTTGACTGCCCCACTCGTTTTCCAGTGGAACAAACTCATCATCGAAAGGCCCTGATCAACGGTGCAAGGGAGGAAGCACTGGGTCCTCCCGGCTATTGTCGTGGTGGCAAGCCTTATCGCCTGCTCGGATCCAGATCAGGCGGCATCGCCTGTCAACTCTGTGGTCGTTGACCCCACGATCCAATCACCGACGGTCCAGCCTACAACCACCGTCCCGACCGCGATCGTCACGCCAACAGCGGTGCAGATCGCGCCAACAGATGTCCCGTTACCTACGATTACCCCCACAAGTTCACCGTCGCTACCAACTCAGCCGCCGCCAACGCCAGTGATTTCAGATACGCCCACGCCACAACCAACATTAACGCCGGCACCGACACCAACCGAAGTTGTGGAGCCAACCAGCGTGATCGAAACGCCAACCCCAACGGTTGTCCCAACCAAGGTCCCCACGCCCACCGTCCCCACGCTGGCCGACGTCTCTCTTGGGCGAAACAGGGCCACGGTCGAATTCGTTGATGAGATCAAATTTGAACTATCAGCTTCAGATTCAGTCGCTGTAGATCGCGTTCAGCTTGAATACGGATTCCATCAGACTTATGTGTGCGGCAGCACTAAAACATCCGTCAACGTGGATTTCGTCTCCGGCAAGCGACTCGAAGCAAGCTGGAATCTTGATACTGGCGAAAACCAGTTCGTCCCGCCCGGTGCCCGCGTCTGGTGGCGATGGGTATTGCTGGACGCAGGCAACGACTCCATCAAATTGCCTGTACAAGAGATTACTTATGAGGATTCTCGGTACACGTGGACCACGATCACCAGGAACAACATAACCCTGCACTGGAACACGGGCGGCGCCAATTTCGGGCCCGATCTCCTGGACCTTGTGGACGAGGGCCTCTCTCGCCTTGAGTTCCCACCGCAAGCCGAAGAACCGATTGAAGCCTACGTTTACGGCTCAGCGGCAGAAGTGCGTTCGGCGGTACCGGGTGTGCGAGAGTGGACGGGTGGACTCGCGTTCGGCAGCCATTCGATTGTGCTCATGGGAATCCCACCATCCAGTCTGCAATCCACCTACACCGGGTTAACTCATGAATTCGCCCATCTCCGCTTCAACGCACTCACGTTCAACTGTCTTGCGGACACTCCCAGATGGCTCAATGAAGGACTCGCCGTATATGCCGAAGGCCCCATCTCCGCGTCGGATGAAGCCATTCTCAACGACGCCGTGACCACAGGAAACACCTTCTCCATCACATCCATCAGCACAAGATTTCCAGCAGCACATGGAGAAGCAAGCCTCGCCTATGCAGAAAGCGTTAGCATCGTCGATTTCATGGTCAGACGATGGGGCTGGGACTCCATGAATCAGTTGCTCCAGATATTTGGTGAAGGATCGACCACCGATTCAGCCCTCGTGGCCGTGTACGACCTGGATCGAAGCGAACTCTTTCAGGAGTGGCTCGCAGATATCCAGCAAAACTGATCCGGCAATTACCTGCCCATCTGACCAACTGTTGATCCATTTTTCTGACACTGGACTTATGGCGTGACGCGCGCCAACATTGCCTGACACATTTCAGAAATAATCTTGAGGATCGAGAATGTTGAACGTAGGTGTTGGACGGAGTGATATCACGCCACCGGTTGGGATTGCTCACGGGGGCTGGGGCGCGGCAACGCACGAGCGGGCTGAGGGTGTGGACATGCCGTTCTATGCCACGGCGCTGTATGTGACCGATGGTGATCTTGAAATCGCGATCGTCGATCTGGACATGGGCATCCTTACCTTCGGAATCGACTCTCAGATTCGCCAGGCCGTTCAAGCCAGCACCGGTATCGACCCTGACAATCTGAGGCTGACAGCCACGCACACCCACTCTGGACCAATTGGCCTCGGCAGTTGGCTTGAAGGGGGTAAAGAGCTTATTGCTCCCTATGAAGATTCGCTTGCAGGCCGGGTGACAGAAGCGGTTGCGTCGGCCAAGTGGGCTGCGAAGCCCGCGCATGTGGGCGTGGGCCGTGGCGAATGTGCGATCAACATCAACCGCCGGCCTGCCTTGCCAAACGGCGAGCTATTCACCGGGCGCAACTGGGAAGGCTTCGTAGACCGTGAAGTTGGTGTGATTGGCATCGACGGCGTTGATGGAACGCCCATCGCAACCGTCGTCAACTACACATGTCATCCAACCATTTTGGGGCCAGCGAACAAACTCCTGTCACCCGATTACCCCGGCTACGTGCGAAAAGTAGTCGAGCAACACGTTCCTGGTCTGTGTCTCTTCCTGCAGGGCGCGGCCGGCAACTGCGGGCCAACCCACGGATTCATTGGCGAAGTTGCTGTCGCTGAGTGGCTTGGCACCCGGCTCGGGCTTGAGGCTGCAAAGGTTCGGCTGGAAATTGACCCGGTGCCGCGTAAAGAGCGGCTGATCGAAGTCGTGGCGTCTGGCGCAGACCTCGGAATGTACGAGGACGAGCCAACTGGCGAACCCGATGACACGCTGCGAATCGTGAACCATTTCGTCGACCTGCCCGCCAGGGAGATGTCGTCAGTCGCAGAAGCTCAGGCCGAGTACGACGCCCTGGAAGCAAAGTTGCATGAGGTACGCAAGACCGGTGATGCCGCCGCGATCAAAGAGGCCGTTAAGAATGCCAAGCGTGCCGGAATCACAGTTTCCAGCGCCCGAATTGGCGAAACTGGTGCCGTGAACATGCGCATTCAGGCAATCCGCATCGGCGTGGCCGCGCTGGTGGGCACGCCAATCGAAGCATTCGCTGAGATCGGAGCAGCTGTCAAAGACCGCTCACACGCAGACCAGACGCTGTTCTCCGGCTACTCAAACGGCTACCAGGGCTACATGCCCATGGCCGATGCATATGAGTTCGGCGGATACGAGGTGAACACCACGCCATACGCGGCCGGCGCGGCTGAGGACACGATCGAAGCTTGCGTCGAAGCGGTAAACGCCCTCTGGAGGTAGATCCCCACCATGCGAATAGTTCAGTTTGAAGTTCCGGGTACTGGCAGGCGAGTCGGCGTGGTCGATGGTGGCGAGGTGATCGATGTCACGGCATCGAATCCCGAGTTAACAACGGTCTACGCAACGTTCAACGCAGCCCAGGACGCAGGTATCGGTTTCGAGGAGATTCTTGAGAACGCCGCATCTGATTCGTCTTCGAGACTCGACTACGGGTCGCTGTATGAAGCCCCCATTGGCGGCTCAGGGCCGTTCCTGCGCGCCCCGGTGGACCACGAAGACCCTCACAGGGTGCTGATCTCCGGCACAGGCCTCACGCACACCGGCAGCATGGAGTCCAGAGACCAGATGCACTCGGATGGTGACGATGAGCCGTCTGAAGAGCCGACCACAGATTCAGCGAAGATGTTCCAGATGGGCCTTGATGGCGGTAGCCCGGCGGCAGGAACACGCGGGGTCTCGCCCGAGTGGTTCTACAAGGGCAATGGCACGTCGCTGATGGGTCCGGGCGAAGGGCTGCAGAAGCCCGCGTTTGCCCTCGACGGCGGCGAAGAACCGGAACTGGCTGGCTGCTACATCATCGACCGCAACGGAGTGCCACGCCGGCTCGGCTTCACGCTCGGAAATGAGTGGTCGGACCATGAGACTGAGCGGATCAACTACCTCTACCTCGCACCGTCAAAGCTCCGCTACTGCTCGGCGGGACCTGAACTGGTAACAGATTTCGCGTTTGACGAGTTGCAACTGGAATGCTCAGTCACCCGTGACGGCAAACCAATTTACGAGAGCGGAACGCTCTACTCAGGCGAAAGATACATGTCGCACTCGCTCGCGAACTGCGAGGACCACCACTTCAAGTACCCGCAGCACCGCCAGCCCGGGGACGTACACCTCCACTACTTCGGAACCAGCCAGTTGAGCTTCGCCACCCGAGACTGGAAGTTCCAGGCAGGCGACGAGATTACGATCTCATCTGAAGGATTCAGCCACCCGCTGCGCAACACAGTCGTCGATGGCCCGCCGGACGCTGGACAGGTGATTCAGGTGGTCAAGGCGTAGCGGCACATTGCATGTGCCCCATTGGACGCAGGGCCGAGAACACACGGCCCGAGGTCACTCGATCGCGTCGCCGCTGCCGTCCACCGAAAATGTCATCCTACGGCCGCTTCGGACCGTGGGATCTCAGTGGAGAACACCGCCAACAATCAATCAACCATCGACTTCCCACAATCACACGTGGCCGTTGTCGACGCTGAGATCCCGGATCTCCTACCGGAGTCCAGGATGACAATGTTGGCAATCATTTTGAAACACCGGTGATGTCCGGTGACACCACCCGGCCCTTCGCCTCAATCTATTTCCGCGGCCTTGCACCTGTTAATAATGTCGGTCGTGGAAATCCCAGCGGAGTACTTCACCGTTCGGAATATTCCCATCTCTCTGGGTACGGCGTAGCAGAGGTCTTCCAACTCTGAGGAGAAATCATCGCCGTGGAGGATGAGATCAATGTTGTGCTTCTCAATCCATTCGCGCGGGATTGAAAGTGGAGCGTCCGGAAGCACCTCGTCAACGTAGCGGCACCCCGCCACTGACTTCATGCGTTCCTCCATCGTCATGATCGGTCGGCGCTTGTAGCTCATGACCGTCTCATCTGAGTGGATGCCCACGAGCAGATGATCGCCGAATTCACTCGCCTGCTTCAGGAAATTTACATGGCCGTAGTGGAAAAGATCGGCCACCATATCTACGTAGATTCGACTAATTTTCTCGGCTCCTTGATTCGTGATGAGGGGGCACATGTCCGGCTGAGGCGGATGCCACTACGGCGAAGAGGGCACGTCCCCCGCGCCACTATTCTGGTACAAGAGCGTTGTATCTGCCTGAACTGATTTCCGGGTCTGGCCGATAGACATAATTGATTCCCGGCGACAGCGTCTCCATGTACAGAACTTCTTCATGCTCACCATGCCGGATTTCCAGAACGTACAGGGCTTCCTCAGGCAATCTGAACCTGGTGAACCCACGTGCATCGGTTATCGACCGCTCAATGCCTGAAAGAACCGTGGTTGGCGCCACGCCCACGTTCGCTCCCTCAATGGAATTGCCATCCTGATCCAGCACTCTCAAGCCGCCAGCGTGACGCCACGGAAGCAGATCTGACAAACGGGTCATGACACCGCCCTTACGTGGAAGATCGCCATCAGGCATCAGCGCCAGGACATCCTGCTCAAAGCCAGTCTGCTTCGGGGTGCGCCACTCCGGGCCGTATTTGAGTTCCAGATACTCCTCCGGCGGGTTGGGTATATGGAACGTCTCGCCCAGAAAGTCGATCTCTGTGGGTTCTTCGTAAAGCCTCGTCGGGATCTTTACAGCGGGCCACTGATAGATGCTGTCATCAATAATGCGGTAACAGGTCCAGTCGAACTGGATGCCTGACTTCTTCATGTCAACGCTCAGATGGAGCTCGCTGTCGATGATTTCCACATCGAAATCGCGTTGCCGGAACACTTCAGCGGTGGCATAAATTCGTTCTTCGGTGAGGCCGTGCATGCCGATGACGGAGCCTGTATCAACGTCGTCATCCCAGCCAATAAACGCCTTGTCTCTTACTGCGCCAAGACACGTGCCGTGCCGCAAAAAGAAGATCAGCCCTCGCTCATCTAGAACCTGCTTTACTTCTTTTAGGACCGCTTCGGCGGCGGACATGTCCATCGCTTCAAAAACTGCTGCTTGCATTATGTGACTCCAGATGGGATCGATGCCGTTGCCGGGGAGGAATTCACCAATTCCAGCCCCGGTCAAGGGTCGAGTTGCGTCTTGCCACTGTACATGCCCGGATGGAATTTGCTCGGTCGATGACGCCGCGACGGTCAAAGTGAGCGACCCAGGAGCGAGTGTCGTATTCGCCCACGGAAAGGACTAATCCACACGCTAATTGGACATCCGGGGTACTATGGGTTCACCCCCAGCGCTAGATCGGCCTCTTTCCGTGCCAGGTCGCCCCGGGAATTCGACCATAAACGTCCGCTGCAAGTGCAGTAGGAGAGATGCCTATTTTAGCTACGACCCCTACGCTTAAAATCAGTTCTCACGAACTGAGCCAAATACGCCAACTCACTGAACTCAAAAGCAGTTCTGGCTCGCACTCGCCCAGCCTAACGACGATGCAAGAGTCCCTTCCAGACATCAATGTCGCGATCGACGCCTGCTACCTCTCAAACCCACTGGCAACGGATCTCTTCTGGAAATTTTTCAATTCCGACGTCCAGATGGACGATCAACTTTTTCGACGCATTGTTGAGGCATACCCGGCACAGAACGCCAATATCGCAGAGCGCCTCGCGCCGGCGATTGGAGTCGACTCAAGCCGCATCTTGATGGCCAACGGCGCCACCGAGGCAATCCAGGCGATTATTCACAACTACGCCAGCCACCTCCACGTTAACGTTCCAACGTTCTCTCCTTACTATGAGTTCGCTACTCCAGGCCATCAGATAACCACTTTCCAGTCGCACAAAGAAGATGGGTTTGCACTCGACCCGGTCCAGTACGTAGATTCGGTTGTGAAGAGTGGTGCTGACGCTGCGATATTGATTTCGCCAAACAACCCTGACGGATACATGATTCCGCGCGGTGACTTGAACTGGATACTTGACCGCCTCTCCTACCTGCGGACAATCGTGCTGGACGAAAGCTTCCTCCACTTTGGATTGGATGCTCCCCCCGGCGTACTCCCATCGCTTGTCAGCGTTACAGAGGCATATCCAAACGTTTCAATTGTGAAAAGTATGTCCAAAGATTTCGGCATAGCCGGAATTCGCGCTGGCTATGCGGTAATGGCCCCAGACCGGGTAAAAGAGTTGCTGGACCACGGCTACCTCTGGAACATCAACGGCATGGCTGAGTACTTCTTCTTATTGATGACACGACGGAACTTCATCACGGAGTATCTGGGCGTCTTGCGAGAATATCGCGGCGCTGTCTCCCGCTTCACTGCCAGGACGGCGAACGCTGACTACGTCACGGCATACCCAACCAGCGCAAATTTCCAGCTAATGGAACTACCGCCCGGACTGCCGGCAGACCTGATCACCACGCTAATGCTCGTTCGGCACGGCGTGTACGTGCGAAATTGCGATGACAAGATTGGCCTCGATGGGGAATTCATCAGAGTGGCAATTCGCACAGAAAAAGAAAATCACCAGATCATCAGCGCGCTAGAAGACGTAATCAGTTCAGTCTGACGTTACTCGCCCTGAGAACAAGGCATATGCGTCGCTCAATTCCGACGCATATGCCACAGAGATGGTAGTTAGGGCGCCACTCTGCTGCTACTATCGGGAGATCGTTATTGACTCCCGCAATTCACCCCGGCCGCGCCCGTGACACATGCCAGCGACAGCCCGTTAGTTCACATTTCTGTTGACGAGGAATTCGACGGAATGTTTGATGTCGCGCCCGTCGAATCAGCCGCTACTGAATCGATCGCAAGAGAGTTGGTAGAAGGCCCGAACGAAGTGACGATTTCAATCACGAGCGATGAGGAGCTCCGGCGCCTGAATCTCCAGTTTCGTGGGGTGGATAAACCAACTGACGTACTTTCATTTGGCAGCGATGATGCATCAAACGGCACCGTCCCTGCCAGTGATCCCGACTTTGTCACTGGACCCGACGAGATGCCTTCTCTTGGTGAAATAATCATCTCGTTCGACCAGGCGAAACTTCAGGCCGATGTCGCCAAACGGCCTGTCGAGCACGAACTCGCACTTCTGGCCACCCACGGTGTGCTTCACCTGCTGGGATTCGATCATGCCGATGCCGAAACTGAGCGCGATATGTTCAGCCGCACCGACCGAATCCTTGAGGCGGTGCTTGGCCCCGAAGCAATGCCGATCATGCCCGTGATGGACTCGCTTGATGATATGGCTGCCACAGCGAAAGTCGGGGGCTAATCATGTCTGCGGCATCACAGGTTCTCTACCGCAAATGGCGCTCAGGGGCGTTTAGGGACCTCGTTGGGCAAGACCACGTCACGCATACCCTCCGGCGAGCCGTCGCTGAAGGCAAGATATCCCATGCATATCTTTTCACCGGCCCGCGCGGCACCGGGAAGACATCATCTGCTCGCATCCTGGCAAAGGCGCTCAACTGCCTGAACCCATCCGACGGTGAGCCGGACGAGATCTGCTCCAACTGTGTGGCCGTAACTGAAGGACGCAACCTCGATGTGATCGAGATTGATGCCGCATCCAATAACGGCATCGACAACATTCGTGACCTGCGTGACAAAGTTCAGTTCACGCCCGGCACTGGCCAGTACAAGGTCTACATAATTGACGAGGTCCACATGTTGAGTGGGCCAGCCTTCAATGCGCTGCTCAAGACCCTGGAGGAGCCGCCTCAACACGCAATCTTTGTGATGGCGACGACGGAGAGCGATAAGGTTCCCGCTACGATCATTTCTCGATGCCAGCGGTACGACTTCCGCCGAATCGCTAACCAGGATGTGGTCGACCGGCTGAAGCACGTTGCCGACGCGGAAGGCTTCACCTGCGAGGAAGACGCGCTGCAAGTGATCGCCCGCGTCGCCTGGGGTTCCCTGCGTGACGCCCTAAACCTGCTTGAGCAGATTGCTATCTCATACCAGGGCAACGTTACCGCTGAGGCCGCGCAGGAACTGCTTGGACTCGGCGATACCGGAGCCAGCATCAAGCTCGCTGAAGCGCTGCTAAGTCGGAACGCAGCAGCCGGCCTTGCTACCGTGAATGAGCAGGCAGCTGCGGGCAGAGACCTAAAGGCTCTCCAGTCGTCGACGATAGAGACACTACGAGCCGCACTACTGATCAAAACGGGCGTAGATGACGCCCTCAGCCACCCGGCTGAAGTGGTCGAAGCGATGCGTGAGGCAACAAAGAGCGTAGACCTTGATCAAGTACTACGATCTCTTTCGGCGATCAGCGAGACGAAGTTCCGTGATGACTCCTCGTCTCCGCTACCCCTTGAACTAGCGGTCGCCAGAGCCGTTTCTGCGCCGCGGGTTGCCGCCGCGCCCGCCCCTGTTGCACCGCCCGCCGCGGCTTCAACTCGACAGCCAGCACGCCCCCCGGCGCCGCGCCCAACACAGTCTCAGCAGGCGCCTCCACGACAGGCTCCAGCGACCCCCGCCGCGCCAGCAACCCAGCAGCAGCCCGCCGCCTCATACTCAGCTCCTCCCGCTGAGACGTCGCCTGCGCCACCCGCCCGGCCGAAGACCCCGAGCGATGATCGATGGGATCAGGTAATTCGTGCTCTCAACCGGACAAAGGGCAAAAAATTCGTTCTCGGTCCGCTTATGCGCGGCGCATCTTCCCATGAAGTTGTGGGAGATGAGTTGATCCTTCAGTTCACTCACAACTCCAATGCTGAACGTATGGCGGAGGAGTTAGGAGACCCACGTGGCAGAATCGCTGTTGAAGATGCGGTGGAAGCGGCATTCGGCGTAAAGTTGGGCGTGAAAGCGCAGCACGGCGCAACCGATTCAAGCGGAGATGGCGGCACTCCAAAAGCCACCGATAGTCCGTTGGTCAGGGCGGCAATGGCAATGGGCGCCCGCATAATCGAAGATAGCAACGCCGACACAAGCCAGTAACACAACCCAGTAACACAACCCGGTAGGGCAACCCACAATGAATAAGAAAATGATGATGCAGGCCCAGCAGATGCAGGCTCGCATGGGACAAATTCAGGAAGAGATAGCTGCATCACGCACAGAGGCTTCGGCTGGCGGCGGAGCAGTGAAAGTCACCGTTGTGGGCGGAACCAAGCTCGAATCGATAGAGATCAATCCTGAGGTTGTGGATGCGGAAGACGTTGAGATGCTCCAGGACCTTGTGCTTGCCGCAGTGAACGAGGCGATGGACACCGCCCAGGCCAGCGCATCTGAGAAGATGAGCGCCCTCACCGGCGGCCTGAATATTCCAGGGCTGAGCTTCTAGCAGCGCATGCCGTCAGATTTCGCGCCATCGGCGTCGCCGGTAGTTGCTCGCCTCATCGACGCATTCCGCAAGCTGCCAGGCGTTGGCCCAAAAAGCGCCCAGCGGCTCACGTATTACATGATCCGGATGCCCCGAGAAGAGGCTCAGGAACTTGCGGATGCGGTCATCGCAATCAAAGACAGAATTGTTCTTTGCGAGATCTGCCAGAACATCTCCGAGCAGTCGCCATGCGAGATCTGTTCAAACGAGAGGCGTGACCAGACGCGCATCTGTATCGTCGGAGAGCCGCTCGATGCACTCGCAATTGAACGCACACGCGCCTACTTCGGCCTCTACCACGTTCTCCACGGCGTGATTTCACCTGTGAACGGCATTGGGGCCGACGATCTCAAGTTGAAAGAACTACTAGAACGACTCCGCGACGGCACCGTAACGGAACTGATCCTGGCGACCAATCCAAACCTGGAAGGCGAGGCCACTGCGATGTACATCCAGCGGCTGATTTCGCCCCTGGGCATCTCGGTCACGCGCCTCGCTCGCGGCCTGTCAGCAGGCGCAGACCTTGAGTACGCCGACGATACCACGCTCACACAGGCCCTCCAGGGCCGCTCGGAAGTGGAGTCAGGAACGCCGTAGCACCTCAGTGGGTTGTTCACGGGTCCATCACCTGTATTGGCGGACCGTGTGCAATCCTGACTCTCCCGGAAACAAAAGATTTCAAACATCATGGAGAGTCCCATGCCCGACTACGCAACAGTCACAAGCGCCGAACTCGACGCCCTGCGCCAACTAGACACCCCAACGATTTCAAACTGCCTGGAGCGACTGCCCATCAGAGCATGGACCGAGGGCTACATGCGCCCGGAAATCCGCTCCATTTACCCCAAGCAGCCAACCACCGTCGGATATGCCGTCACACTGACCATGTCCGCAGCCCGCCAGTCCAGCAACCCAACATCCCGGCGCGACTACTGGGAAGGCATCCTCGCAATCCCGGCCCCACGCCTCGTCGTCGTCCACGACCGTGACTACCCCAACCCCACCGGCTCGTACTGGGGCGAGGTCCAGGGCAACATCGCCAAAGCGCTCGGAGCGGTCGGAGCCATCACCGACGGCGGCGTCCGTGACCTCAACGAAGCTGAAGCGATTGGCTTCCCATTCTGGGCCAAGGAAGTGCTCGTCTCGCACGCCTACGTCCACGCAGAACTCGTCAATGAGCCTGTTGACGTCGGTGGAATCACCGTCAACCCCGGCGACCTCATGGCAGCCGACCTCCACGGAGTCATCAACGTCCCCATAGACGCCGTTGCCGACATCCTCAAGATCGCCGAACTGGAAGCCAAACGCGAGGGCTACGTAATAGACCTCTGCCAGAGCGGCGAAGAAGTAACCCCCGACAAACTGGAAGAAGCCTTCAAAAAAGGGAACGCAGTCTTCGAAGGCCCCGGCGCCGCGTACTAACGCCGCCGTGCCGTCCCTTGGCATCCCTGGCTCCCCTGAGCCAGTCGAAGGGCCCACCACCGTAGGGGCGCATTGCATGCGCCCGGCTCGGGACTTACCCCCTCTCCCCCCTGGGAGAGGGCTGGGGTGAGGGAACGCCAGTCGAATCGCCCACCTACATCACCGCGACACCCCGCAGCGGCAATTCACGAATTGCCCCCATACCCGCCACGCCGCCATCCACATATGTCATCCTGAGCGAAGGCGGCCCCGCGACGTAGTCGAAGGACCTGAAACGGATCAATTGGGGGATCAGTAGTCCTACCAAGTAGGGTAAAAATGAGCCCACCGAAATCGGCTCGACTAAATTTTGGGAGGCCACGAGTCAGATCAATCGAACTTGCTCAAATAGAGCTTCAGCAGTTCCCTATGATCATCACTGAGTTGTATCGCCGGATCAGAGATTATCCGTTCCGCAATCGCATCTAGCTTCTCAAGCGAAACGAATTGTCCTAGGTTCTTTCGTGATGGAAAGGTGATATTCACTGGTAGGTCGCCATCACGCGTCGTTGTCGAAGTCGTGTTGAACCCTGAGATCAGGGCGATCACCCCATGGGTATCGCTCAAAAGGGCATCGGCGGCGGCCTTCGGACCACTTACATCTGCCCAAGTTCCCCATAAGAAGAACACCGCGTCCAACGCGTGTCCCGTCTTCGCGACCAACGCGCCCGTTCGACTCCAGTCATTCATTTGATCCGTGTAAGTTTGCATTACGCCTTCGAGCTCAGTGCGGCTAAAAGGCTCGCTTGGATCGATACCCTGATTTGATGGCTCCAACGACCCGAGATACCGAGTAACTATCCCAAGGTGACCCGCATGTTTGATGACGCTAATCATTAGTTCAGACGGACCACCATCTCCGTCATAGTTCTGAACAATTTGATGCATGAGTCGGACGAATTCACCCGTTTGTTCTTGGAATCCATCAAATTCGTGGAACCGCTTCTCCTCATAGTTCAACCGGCACATGGCGGCAATCCAACCTTTGGCAACTAGCGGGTGGAGCCCTCCCGCCTGATCTAGCGCCCGAGCCAAGAAAAGTTCAAGCTTCGACTGTTCCGCTGTGTCATAGATGAAACTGGCGATATCCGAAACATCATGGAAGGAAAAGGCTTTCTTAAGTTCACGTTCGGATATGCCGTCTGGGGGGGTGGCGAACAGAAAGAATTTCTCGAAAAATTCCGGCGACGCAACCCGTTTTGATTGTCTCAAAGTATTGAACATTGATTGGTCGTATCCGGAGGTCCCCGATTGATCTCTGAGTTGAGGGAAGAGGAATTGGCACAGCCGCCGTGTCGCTGGGCGGAACGGATCAATAAATT
This sequence comes from Chloroflexota bacterium, assembly GCA_013204555.1. GTDB lineage: Bacteria > Chloroflexota > Dehalococcoidia > Lucifugimonadales > Lucifugimonadaceae > UBA1151. The sequence goes on from JABMNO010000009.1 coordinate 87,642, forward strand.
CGCCTACAGTCGAACTGCTTGATTCCACCTCTTCGGTGAATCGCTCTTCGACAGAACGAGGCTCAAGAACCAACCTTTCATTCGCCCTGAGATCAGCATACGCACTTGAGTCCCTTAATCTGATCGCTTCAATCCCGGCGAAATCCAATTCGTCCAATTCATCACGAAGCATAGGAAAGGTAAACGAAAGGGCATTTATGAACTGCAAGATATGCCTCGGCGACTCGAAAAGCTCAGAAAATCCTGAGGTGTACATTTGGTCAAATCGGTATATCTCAGGATCGTTCAGTGAACGGGCAATTCCGGTCTCGATTGCCTCTCGCACCAACTGCCGGTGTGTTCCGCGTGCGAGCGGTGGCAAATCGATGGATATCTGAATGATTTTCTCCAGATACGAACTTCCAGGCATCTTTAGCTCTGAAAATATTGCCTGCTCTACCGGACCTCTGTCGAAACACAGCAGATAGGTGACATTCACAAAGGCAGCGTTGAGCCGTACAAGTTGCAACAGGCGTCCGATTGAGACCGCCTCTAACCGGTCAATGTCATCAATAACGATTATCACTCGATGACCTAGCTGCGCAAGATGTTTGTTTAGCTCCCGCCTAGCCGAATCAAGATCTGCAATCAATTGGCCACCAACGTCGCCGTTGGTCACCCGTTCATCCTTGGCGAAGTCTGCTCGCCCAACCATGGATGGTGGCAGAATCAAAGATTTTGCCATCAGCGCTATGGCATCACCCACCTCGGATTGGCGCAATGTTCCAGAGGACGCGGATCCCTTGGTTCCCAGTTCGGATCGCAGAACCTCAAAGAATCCGGCCAATACTTGCTCGACCGTGTTGTAGAGCCACGGGTTAAATCGAATTACTTGTGGTGCATTGACGGCATCACCATCGGAAATTTGTTGCCCAGACTCAAAAGGCTCCAGTGCCATATTGATCAGTGACGATTTTCCAGAACCCCATGAGCCATGGACTCCGATCACCAGTCCTCTGATGTCATCTTCTTCACCAACGGCAACTCCGCGTAATGCCTCAGCGAGCGGGATCCGATTTAATTGATCATCTTTGGTCGAAACAATTGGTTCATCGCGTAGAATCCTGCCTGTGGAATGCCGAGGTTCAGCACAATTCTCGACTATTGAATTTCTGCCCCATTGTGACTTGATTTCACTCATGAGAGATCGAAACATTTGTTCAAGCAACATGATCACAATTGCGAGCAAAATCCCCAATATCCCCGAGGCGATCAGGACTCCCCAGTATTTGAGGAGGGGACCCAATTCAAAAAGATCGGAAAGACTATCAACAGAATTTAGATCAGACGCGATATTGGCCGAGTCAAAACCCCATGGAGCGAAGGTCATGGCGATCAGCAAAGGAATCGCGAATACCGTGATTGCGGTGACTGTAGGAGTACTGCCAGTGACCCTCAGCAAAGCGCGGTAACCCATTAGCGCGACAAACCCTGGAATCACGACAACTATCGTCAGAATAATCTCGTTGCTCAACAGATCCGTTACACCAAGTTGAAAAGTCGAAATTTCGTGCAACACGCCACCAAAATTACTTTGAGTCACGCCAACTGCCGATTCACCTTGGGCCCACATATCTACCAGCGTGGCCATTCACCTGAAAGCTCGCTCAACCGTTCCCAATCAACATGACGTCTAGCGCTACCGCTGGGCGTCCAGGAAAGGGTTCCACGTGAAATCCCCAAATGCCCGAGAAGCTCGCCATCAGATCGAATCTCAAACTCGACATCTGAATACTGAATATCCAGCCTTGGCAATTGGGATATATAGACTTCATGCTCAGCCATGATCGGCACCTCAAATATTCGTACTATGTGAGTTGACGTAGGGACAGTAAATCTATCATGGTGTATTCAGAACTCAGCACCGTTTGATTTGTTCAGCCTCCCGTCTTTCGACACATCGGAGGCAATACCCCCACTCGCCATCCACCCCTTCCCAACACCCCACATCCATACGACTATCAGAATATACGTTCTAATACACCGCATCCAACGCTGAAATGGATGCGACCCTTCAGCAACCAGAACGCATAACAAAAACGCTCTCGGCGCGAGAGCAACGCACACGATCTTTCGGCCAGGCTGTCGGGGACGGCATCCGGTCAATACCAAAGTCACGATGCGTTCGGCATCGAGGCTCACTTCGTAAACGACGCTCTGGCGATTTGCACGAGAGGAATCGCCGGGCCACGGCCGGAAAGCTCGCCATAAAACTCCGGATCCGTAACTACCTGCCGCGTCCCGATCTCGATCGGGACCTCAGCCCCCTCGCTGCTCAAACACACACCGACTTTTGCACAGAGTCGAAGGGTGGTCACCCGGATCGTGGCCGAAAGCGGCTATTGGCGAATGCGTCATCGAAAATGGCACCCACGAGGGATGCCCCCTATGGCTGTCACGATGGTCGATGACGCGCTTCCAGCGTGGATGCAGCTAAGGAATGTGGGCAGGGATGCCCACGCGACGAGACGTTCACTCGATCTCCCGCAAATAAACCAGATCCTGCCCAAACGCCTCGGCCTCACCGCCTACCAGGTCTAGCTGCCCGCGCCCCATCACAGCCTGAGTGGAACCGTCACGCTCTGGCTCCGTGTACCGCTCAAACCACTCCTGCAGTTGCCCTTGCAACCGATCGATTGACCGCTGGTACGCAGGGTTATCGACCTCATTCGACGTCTCGTCGGGGTCCGCTTCAAGGTCGTAGAACTCGTTTGTGCCTTCCGGGTACCGATGAACGTACTTCATCGCGTCGGTGCGAATCATGCGCGTCGGGCCATACTCGTCAAGCACGATCACTGGCCTGTCAGCACCCATCGACTCACCACTGAGCAGCTTTGCGAAGCTGCGTCCGGGAAGTTCGCCTGACCCCGGATTGGACAGTCCAACGTATTCGAGCAGCGTTGGCATCAGATCGTAGTGGCTGAGCAGTTCGGAATTGACCTCACCCTCGGGAACATGTCCGGGTCGAGACATCAGCGTCGGCACCTTCGTCGCCGTGTCGAACATGTTCGGCGGGTACGTTCCGTTGCCCTTCCCCCAGATGCCGTGGTGGCCCATATTCATCCCGTTGTCGGCGGTGAAGACGATCAACGTGTTCTCGCGCAGATCGTTCGCCTCCAGCCAGTCGATGAGCCGACCAATGTTGGCGTCCATTGCCTCAATCGCAGCAAAGTAACCGCTCAGAACGACCCGCCGCTCTTCTTCAGTGCGGCCAATTTGCGGGTACTCCTGCTTGGCTAGCTGGTTAGGGTGTATCGGATCCCACCGGACCGACTCGAAGTCGCAGTTGTTGTAATAGTCGTCATACAGATCTGCCGGGTGCTCGTGCCGCTCCCAGGGCGCGTGTGGAGCGGTGTAATGGACGTTGAGCGAAAACGGCGTATCCGATTCACGCTGCGACTCCAGGTAGCCGAGAGCGTTATCTGTGATCACATCGCTCACGTAGCCGTCAGCCGTGTACTGCTCGCCATTTCTGAACATGGGTGCGTTGTAGTAGTTGCCCGCGCCCGTGGCATGCACGTCCCAGAACGAGAAGCCGCATTGCGGCGTCGCCGAGTCACCGATGTGCCACTTGCCGCTGAGGCCGCAGTTGTATCCGCTGTCGGCCAGAATCTCCGTGTACGCAGTGCGGCCTGCGAGGTACTGGATAGTCTTGCCGTCGCCCGGCAGTTTGGTTGAGTTTCCAGCCCTCAGAAAATCCTGCACGCCGTGTTGCGATGGAATCTGCCCGGTGAGAATTGACGCCCTCGCGGGTGAGCAGACCGGCGAAGCACAGAAGAAATTCTCAAACCGAATTCCAGTTGCCGCCAGCCGATCCAGGTTGGGCGAACGCAAGTCCGACGTTCCCGCGCAATTCATAGCCCACGGACCCTGATCGTCGCTCAGGATGAACATGATGTTGGGTCGGTTGGGATCAGTGCTTGCCACGGTCACTCGCGATCGGGATGAGGGTTGTCGATGATTTCGAGGCGATTGTAGCGGTAGTGTCACCGAACCGGGCGACCACGGGGGGGCCTACGCGAGATATAGACAGGTGATGCCTACACACTCGCTATCCGTGGCAGCGTTTGAACTTCTTGCCGCTACCGCACGGGCATGGTTCGTTCCGGCCTACTGATTTATCCAGGGTTGGCGCCACCGCTGTGGCCGATGCTCCCTGTGCTCGTACTGCCTCTCGTGGCGTCAGCCGGGGAAGTCGATTCGATGTCCGCTGTTCGGCACTCAACCTGCCGGCTGGGACAGGGAATCCCAGTTGTCGTCCAGCACTCTCAGCAAGTTGCTCCAGTCGTCCGTATTTCGAACCAAAGAACATCTTGAACGACGGGCAGAAGTAGGGCAGCGCGCCGTCGGCATGACCCTCATTGGTGATGCGGTAGCGAGGACATTCCCCGCGGCACAGCGTGAGCCACTCGCAGTCGGCACACTGGTCGTGAAGCTGGGATTTCATTCCTGAGAACGTTGCGAATTTCTCCCCGGAAATCATCTCTCCAAGCGGTGTCTCATTCACATTGCCAAGTAGCCACTCCGGCTCAACGAAGAAGTCGCACGGATAGCAGTCGCCGTTATGTTCCAGGACCACGTATCCGCACTCAATCGCCAGTTCGCACATCTCTGGAGGCTGGCCCCACAACATCTGGATCAGGTTGTCGAACCCCCTCAAACGGACCTTGTCGATTCCGATGCCCCCCCACGCATCGAACAGCTTCTTGAGGAACTCACCATATTGCTGCGGAGTGATCGTGCCGGGGCTGGCTGATCTGATGTCATCAATAAATGGATGTCCGGGAAGCGGCTCGGCGCAGGGAATGAACTGGAGGTTGTCGAATCCCTGTTTCACCAGGTATCGGAGCACTTCCTCCGGGTGGTCGACATTGCTGGAGTTGACGACTACCAGGACGTTGAACTCGACGCCACGTGAGCGCAGAAACTCGACTCCATCCATCACACGATCGTGCGTCGGCCGTTCTGACCAGTCGACGCGCTGATCGTTATGCAACTCTGGTGGCCCGTCGATACTGACGCCTACCAGCCAGCGATTCTGCGTGAAGAAGCGCGCCCAGTCGTCATTCAACAGCGTGCCATTTGTCTGAATCGAGTTCGTGAACACCGGGCGGTGACCTGATGTTGCCTCTCGCCAAATCTGCTGCTGAAGGTCGACCACTCCCTGGTAGAAATCGAGCCCCATCATCGTCGGTTCGCCGCCCTGCCAGTTGAAGCCATACGGCGGGAGGAATCCCTCCACGTACTGCCGAATGAATGCCTCAAACGTGTCCAGACTCATGGTTGGATGGTCTGCCCACGGATACAACTCAGCCTTGCGGAGATAGAAGCAGTATCCGCAGTTCAAATTGCAGCGGCTAGACGTTGGCTTAATCAGCACGCTAAGCGGGCGCCTGGTGAGTCTAGCGTTCATCGCTCATCCCTGGATTTAACGGGGACTTGTGACCCTGCGACATCATGCGAGCATTTCCTCGCTCCGCCTACGCTGCTGCGCGGGGGTATCAAGTCGCCGCCCTCTGGCTACAATCGCCATACCGTCACCTAACGACCGCGCGAAGTGAATAATCAGCGGCGTCAGGTCATCCCACGCGGCTGGCTGACCCGGCCATAGCGTACATCGATTTTTGAGCTATGGAATGAGAATTTTCGTGAGGATAGGCAACTCGTCTGCCGCCGCTTCACCCGGAGTTGAAGTCGTGAGCAGAACCGAGGGAACTCGGCGCGCAGGCTGGACGGCACGTGAGTCTACGATCACCAACGGCACGATCAATTCTCCCGATTCCCGAAGACCACGGGTTAGTGAAAAGATTGTCCTGGAGCCGGAGATAGATCGACGATAAATGCAGACTCCCGCCGCGCGGGGTATCGTTCTAACGCAATCGACGGTTGGCGTACGACTCGCATACGAGGGGTGAACAAAAATGGAACAAGTTGAATTTGGTAAAACTGGTCTCAAGGTAAGCAAGCTGGGCATTGGCCTGTCTGAGATCGGCTTCAATCTCACTATGGACGACACAGAGCTGGCGGCCAATGTCATCAACTCTGCGCTGGACGCCGGTATCAACTTCCTGGACACCGCCGCCTGCTACAACATCAGCGAAGAGATGCTTGGCGCAACCGTTGCCTCTAGGCGTGATGAGTTCGTGCTCGCAACAAAGGCCGGGCACCACGTGCCACGAGGAGAGGGGGAAGACTGGACTTACGATCTCATCATGTCCAGCATCGAGCGCAGTCTCCAGCGCATGAAGACCGATCACCTCGATATCGTGCAATTGCACTCATGCGTGGTGGAAGTTCTTGAGAAAGGCGATGTAATTCGGGCGTTGCAGGATGCCCGGGACGCCGGAAAAACACGCTTCATCGGCTATTCGGGAGATAACGAGAACGCTGAATGGGCTGTCGAAAGCGGCCTGTTCGATACGCTGCAAACATCATTCAGCCTTGTAGACCAGGGCGCCCGTCACAAGATCCTCCCTGGTGCTGAGAAACAAGGCATGGGCGTGATCATCAAGCGGCCTATCGGCAACGCAGTGTGGGGAGCGGCGCAGGATCCAAAGCCCTACAACCACATCCCTGAGTACACCGCCGCCTACTACGGTCGTGCTCAGGAGATGCTGCAAGATGGCGCCCTGCCGTCAGAACCAGACGACCGCATTCTCCTCGCCATGGGATTCACATACGCCCACCCGGAAGTTGACGTATGCATAGTCGGCACCCAACGCCCCGCGCACATGGTCTCCAATATCGACCTGATCGATAACAAACTCCCAATCGCTGCCGAAACGGTTGAGGAACTACACGCCCGTTACGATCGCGTCAGCAGCGACTGGAAGCAGCTGGGGTAGTCGTCCCGGTGTGTAGCAGGGGACATGGGTAGCACTCTGCAAGAAGATGGCATGGAGAAAAACCTCCATGCCATCGAAGCCCATGAGACGTCGATGCGAGCGCTTTGGCATTAGCCGGAAGACCGGGCAGATATCGCTAAACAGCTACCGTTTGGGGGCAAGACCCCGCACGTGGTTGGCCCGGCGTGGGATTACGCCGAGAAACCGAATTCCTGCCCCACGCCCAGCTCAACTGCCTTCCGGTACACCAGGCTCGCGCATGAAATATCCTGAACGGCCAGGCCCACGCTCTTGAACAGCGTCACCTCATCATCACTCTCCCGACCGGCGATAGTCCCATTGACCACCTCGCCAAGGTCGCCGTGAATCTGATCGGCTGAGTATTCGCCGGCCTCTATCGGAATTTGAATATCACCCGCCTCGTTCAAGCAGGCAACCTTCGTGTCGCAGACAACTTTGGAACGAACTAACGATTTTGTATCGAGTTCGCGTACTCCCGGCGCATGGGAGCCGATCGCGTTGATATGCGCGCCGGCTTTGAACCAGTCGCCATCGACTATCGGTTCGACGGCGGTGGTCGCCAGGCAAACAATATCGGCCTGCTCCACCACAGACTGCGTGCTTGAGCCGATCTCCATCGTCACGCCAGTGGTTGCGGCAAGTTCGTCTGCGAACGCTTGGACCTTCTCAGGCGGGTCTACGGCGTAGATCAGAACCTTGTCCAGATTGGCAGCAGAGCAGATGGCAAGCACCTGTGCCCGCGCCTGAACGCCAGCGCCCAGTATCGCTCCAACGCTGGCATCTTTTCGGGCGAGATGCTTCGTGGCAACACCGGTTACCGCTCCCGTACGAATCGCCGTCAGGTATCCGCCGTCCATCACCGCGACCGTCTGACCAGTATTCTGGTCAAGCACGATGATCGTGGCCAGGGTGGTGGGAAGATTGAACTTTTCCGGGTTCGACTTGTAGACCGTGACGGACTTTCCTCCAAGCGCCCCGGAGGACTTCAAGTAGGCCGGCATTGACGCGATCCATCCGCCAACGTCCGGGTCAATCATCACGGTCCGGTCCGGCATTATGGCCGTGCCGGAAGCAAGCTCGGCGAACGCACCCTCTACCACGTCAATTGCGTCATCAATATTGAGCAGTTTCTGTACGTCAGATCTGTTTAGAAGCAGTGCCATCGTGTTTTCTCCCCACTGGTAGCCCGGGCAGCCACAGTCCATAATCCCGATGTAGAGGCAGGTTCGAGACCCGCCCACACGCGCGAATCAATCTCAAAGTGCGTGAATTATATTCCCGACCGCCACCAAACTCATGAGGCAGGGCTCCGCCATGAAGATCCGATCGGTCAAAGCGATCTACCCCAACTACCGTCACATTGCGCCGTCATGGCGAACTGACATGTGGCAAATCGTTGTTCAAATTACGTCTGACACGGGACACACCGGATTCGGATTTGGCGGTGGAGGGCGGGCGTCTCTTCCAGTCGTGAACGGCCACTTCAGTGAACTCATCGTTGGCAAAGAGGTCAACTCCACGGAGGATATCGCCGCAATATGGGACCACCTCTACTTCGAGTCCATTCCCTACGGGCGCAAAGGGGTAGCGATGATGGCACTCAGCGGAGTGGATCTAGCGCTGTGGGACCTGCTAGGAAAGGCCGAGGGGAAGACAGTCGCGAACCTGATCTCGTCTGATACAAAGTCCAATATTCTTTGCTATGGCACCGGGCCTGATCCCGATTACCACGCAGACCTGGGCTTTTCAGGCACGAAGACGCCTCATCGCTGGACTGGCGAGCAATCTGAAATTGATAGCCTGATCGCGTGGGCAGATCGGGCTCGGGCCGCTCTTGGCCCCGATGGTCAGCTCATGATCGATACGTATATGTCATGGGACTCAGACACCACAGCTTCAATGGCCAAACATCTCTCCGAATATGAAATCCACTGGTTCGAAGACGTCCTCACGCCGGATGATCTTGAAGGCCAAGCGGAATTGCGAAAGCTTGTCGGAAACGTGAATGTGGCTGGTGGGGAGCACGAGTTCTCGCACCACGGCTTTAATGAGATCGCCCGTGTGGGGGCGCTAGACATCTGGCAGCCAGACATCACCTGGTGTGGAGGGATCACAGCGGGGCTACGTATCGTTGATATCGCCGCCGACCACGGCGCTCCTGTTGTGCCGCACCGCGGAGGAGAGGTGTGGGGGCTCCATTTGATTGCCGCCACGGACTGCGTGGACCTCGCGGAATTTGTTACCGGCCCGGCCAATGCCACCATGGATGAAGTTTGGCTGGGAGCTCCAGAGCCGGTCGGTGGACGGATTGATCTATCTGAATCGTCCGGGTTCGGAGTCGAACCCAATGAAGCACTGCTTTGAGCCAGATGTATCGTTCAATGTACGCATAATGCCAGCAGATGCGTCTAGAATCATCAGCGTAATCGGACTACTGAATATGGGGTTCAGCTAGATCCACGGGGATTCGTATTGGGTTCAACTACCAAGGGCAATGACGGCGACGCGCGAGACCGAGAGCTTTTAGAGCTTTCAGTTCTAGCCGAAATCGGCCAACTGCTAACGGCTACCCTTGACGTCAATGGCGTTTATGAGCGTTTCGCTGAGATAGCCAGCCAACTTCTTCCCTTCGACCGCATCGCCATTGCTGAGCTCGACGTGGCAGCCGGCACCTTGACTACCACCTATGAATCCGGCATCCATATCGAGGCCTGGGGTATCGGGAAGACTCGACCGATGTTTGGCCCTCTAAACCAGATGGCGCTTGAATCTGGTGGCGCCATGATGCTGGACAAAGAGCTCGCGATCTGGGTAGTTACCGAATACCCGGAGTTTCAGGACATTCTCGACGCAGGCCTCTACTCCACCCTGGCCGTTCCAATCGTTTCGGATGGCAAGCCGATCGCATATTTCGCGATCAACTCGACGGCAGAGGCGGCCTACACAGCGGAGGACGGTATTCTCGCTGAGCGTATCGTCTCCCAGATCGGTGGAGTTGTCGCTAATGCTCTAATCCGAGCTGAACTTCAGCAAGAAGTGGCGCACAGGATTACCCTGGCTGAAATCGGACGCCTGGTCAGTTCGTCAGCTGATCTCGACGACATGTACATGACCCTGGCTGGACTTGTCCGCGGTCTCATTCCATTTGACCGCATCACAATTCTGAGAGCCAATCTTGAATCCGACATGGTCACCTACGATTACGTCGATGGCATTGAAGTCGAGTCGAGAGCCGCCGGCGATAGTATCCCGGTCCCCAGTTCGCCCTTTGAAAAAGTCATATCAGCCCGTTCCACGGTCTGGTTTGAGGCCAATCCCATTGAAGGCGAAAACGTGTCCCCGGTCCCCAGTCCAAACGCCGATCATGGAATCAAATCGATGGTTGTCACGCCACTGTTCTCACAGGGAAACGTGGTAGGAGGAATTTCACTCAGCTCACTGAGGCCTCATGCCTTCTCCCGGATTGCAACCGATCTCTTGGAACGGGTCGCTGGCCAGGTCGGCGGCGCGATAGGCGTGGCTCAACTCCGCGCTTCTGTGCAGTCCGAGGCCGATGAACGCGTGAACCGACTTCAAGAACTGGACGCGCTAAGGCTCCAGTTCTTGCAGATGGTCACGCATGAGTTTCGGACACCGCTCGCCTCACTGCGTGTATCCCGTGACCTTCTTGCCGAGACGCCTCTTGGTGATCTGGACGATAACTCCTACACGCGCCTCATCAACAACATGGGGCGGGGGGTAGACCGGCTTGATTCGCTCGTCACGGACCTACTCGATCTGACCATCGCACAGGCGGGCGAACTAACCCTGCATCTAGAATCTATAGACCTGCGCGATCTGATTTCGGATGCCGTCGAAATAGTCTCACCGATGGCCAGTCAACGAAACCAAGTTTTTGATATCGACATTGAATCTCCCTCCCCCGTGGCAAGGATCGACCGCCATCGAACTGAGCAGGTTCTTCTGAACTTGCTTTCCAACTCCCACAAATACTCCAATGAGAACACCGAAATCAGCGTTGCCGCAAAACGAAAAAACGGAGTGGCGGAAATTCGAGTCACCGGCAACGGACCAGATATTCCTGAAGCTGATCGTCCGCATATGTTTGAGCCGTTTTTTCGTGGGAGCGCTGATTGGACTCGGAGCACACCAGGACGCGGACTTGGCCTATCCATTGCCAAAGCGTTCGTTGAACTCCACGGCGGTAAAATCGGTTTCGATTCGGTGCCCGGCCGCGGACCCAGCTTCTACTTCACCCTGCCGCTCTCCGGCGGCCGCGGCTAAACCACCAGGACCCGAGTCCCCCGATAACTGCGGGGCTCGCCCCGCCTCCGGGCCACGAGCACATTCGCATACACGTCTGGATCCTTCATCAGGTTCAGCAGAACCAAACCCGGCACGGCCGGCCAGCTATGCCTTCAACTGCTCCATGATCGTTCGGCAGGCCTGCATGTAGATTATTGCGTCAACGTTGATGGACAGGTACTGGACGCCAATGTCCAACAACCACTTCCCCATATCAACGTCTTTCGCGTATGACCCAACCGCACGGCCCTGTGCCCGCGCATCAGACGCCGCCTTGCGAAGCGCGTCCTCCACTTTCTTGCTGCGCACCTGACCCGGCATTCCCAGCGATTGCGAGATGTCATAGGGGCCCAGGAACAGGACATCGATGCCGTCCACCGTCATGATCTCATCCAGGTTGTCCAACCCGGTTTGTCCTTCAATGTGTACGACCACCGTCGTATCTTCATTCTGCTTGTCGGTGTGGCGTTCACCGTCGTTTGCGAAATAGTCGCCCGCTCGGGTGAAGACTGAAAGACCGCGCTCGCCCACCGGGTCGTACTTCGCCGCGCCCACAACTGCTTTGGCGTCCGCAATCGTGTTGATCTGCGGTACCTGGACGCCAGCCGAGCCAATGTCCAGCGCCCTCAATATCATCCACTCGTCGATCCCGCCAACGCGAATGATCGGAGCGACGCCAGCGCTATCGGCGGCTATGCACATATCCTGGGCCGCTTCCATCCCGATTGGTCCGTGCTCGGTATCGATGATCAGGAAGTCCATCCCGGCATGTCCGAGTGACTCCACCATTGGCATTGACGGAATGATGCAGAACGGGCCTACGACAACTTCACCCGCCTGAAGCTTCTTTTTCAACTTTCCTTCGTTAGGCAACTGGAGACTCCTGAATTGAGACTGGGTTTATGGATGACAAGTTTAGACAGCCCGCTGGTCTGTGTCACAGTCCAATCGAGCTAAAAGATAATCAGCGGGATCTTCATCTCGGCGTGAGATAGGCCTGAGTGACCTGAGATGATTCGATCGTCAGCCGGCATATCAACATATGAAAACGCTCGCGCTCCACGTGAAATGCCCATCCACTGGCCTACCCTTGACCTCGTAACCTCCGCGAGCGGTCCCGGCCCAAACAGACGAAGTTCGTCAAGCTCATCTACCGCAAGTAAGAAAGCCCAATCGCTGTACTCACGCCTGAATGCGCGCGCGAATTCCTCGCTTTTTGCGTCCTCAACTTCAAAGTACGCCACACGGTAATCCCCGGAGGGTGCCACCCGCAGCAGTTTGCCAGGCGCACTGCCTGGGCTGATGTCTATGCTGCCGTCCGAAGGCTCATCCAGGTGACCGTGGTCGGAGATGACCACCACCGTCGCCTGACCCTGTAGCTCCTCTGCGAACCGCTCAAGCGAGGCGTTGACCCGTTGCAACATGTTGATTGTGTCCACATGCCCCGTGCCCTTCATGTGAGTCAACGTGTCGAACTTGGCGAAATAGAGGTAATCATGAGTTGGCCCGTCGGCCCTCGCGACATGATCTGCCAGTATTTCCAGGCCGCGGTCCAGTTCCATGTCTGGATACGCCGGAATTCGCGCACCAGCCGACTGGTATCGGGTGAACTCGCTCTCGAAAATCGACGCTGGCATTACGAATATCGAGTCTCTGTCAGAGCCTTCCAGCAGCGCCGGCCTGTCCCAGATTTTCTCGGAACTAACGCCCAGTTGGGCCAGAGGTCTCCGGTCTGATCGCCGGACGAACGGCAAGATGATCGTCGAGCCATCAATCTCCGGTAGATGGACGAACCATGAAGTTATTCCGTGGTCCGCGGGCCACAATCCAGTCGCATATGTGGTGAAAGAAACGCTGGTAGTTGAGGGAAATGGCGCATTCATCGTAGCCACCAATTTGCGCCTCAAGAACGCGCCGTCTGGCAGGCTGTCCACGAAGCTCATCCCAAGACCGTCAATGGCAAGCACGATGAGATGCTCTGGCTCGCCAATTAGATCAACGATTTCACGTTTGCCCGGACTATCCGCAACTCCCTCTACGCCATTGATTTCCGCAATTGCGAGAGCAAAATCTACCGAATTGAGGTGCTCAGGATCTGGCCGCACCAACTCACCGCGATCGAACGCGCTCAATAGCTCCAGGGCATCATCTGATAGCGGCGGCATTCCTCGATATTACCCCCCGACTACCGGGATCGTCAGAAATGGTTGCCCCAAAACTGATAATTTCTTTTGATCATTGCACCAAAACACAAATTAGAAGAGGTATCTGACCATCTCAAAAAGCGAGATCATCTTTCTGGGCACAGGCACATCCGAGGGTGTGCCACGCGTCAGTTGCCTCACCCGGAATCCGGTCACATGCGAAGTCTGTGCGTCGTCGGTCAAACCAGGTTCAAAGAACCGAAGGCGGAACACATCACTCCTGATCCGCTACGCCCAGCCCGGCGGCGGGAAAAAGAACATCGTTATTGATGTTGGAAAGTTCTTCTGGCATTCCGCCATTGAGTGGTTTCCCAGGTATCAGGTCCCCGGTATCGACGCGATCGTCATCACCCACGCCCACGCCGATGCCATTGGAGGTATGGATGATCTGCGTGACTGGACAAACAACGTTCAGGAAGCCATCCCCATATACCTCCGGCAGCGCGACCTGGATGTCATTGCCAAGACGCACTTCTACCTCGTGGATGCTTCTCTGCAGACCGGTGGAGGCGGCATCGCAAAGCTCCGGTTCGATCTGATAGATGAAGAGCCGTTTGAAGTTCATGGACTGAAATTGACGCCGCTCCCGGTAGAGCACGGCGAGCGAATGATCGCACTGGGATACCGCTTCGGCGACTTCTCTTACGTCTCAGACGCGTCGCACATCCCAGACTCCACAGCCAAACTCATCGAAGGCTCGGACATTCTTGTAATGGACGCCCTCAGAGCAACGCCGCACCGCTCCCACTTCAACATCGAACAGGCCATCGAACAGATACGCAGATTCCGTCCCCGGAAAGCCTACTTAGTAGACATGACCCACGATAGCGACCACGAAAAAACGAACGCTGAGTTGGCGAAGTTAAAGACCTCTGAGGGCCTGGATATCGAACTTGCCTACGATGGTTTGAAGTTGGAGACGTTGCTTTAGCGAGTCACAAATCTCTCTTCCGCGTAAGCAGCGAAGATGAGATTCTTACGGCGGTCGCGCAGCCTCTCTCCTCAGAACGACGGATGCGTTGAACGCCTCATCAGCTGGTACACGAAATTCGTCGTCCTGAGGTCCGGCTCCGAGGACCGTGAAGACCTCATCCCAAGCGCCGCATTAAACGAGAGGCCTCCGCCTACCCGCCCTGCTCAGCTTTCCAGGCGCGGAACTCTGCGAACGTCTCATCGTCTGGCGGGTAGTAGCGACCCGGCGAGAGCTGCCGCTCATCCAGCCTTGCCCGAATCCACTCCTCAAGCTCGTCATACTCAATCGCCTTCTGAGCGATTTCAACCGCTGATATCCGGGGAATCACAATCACACCGTCATCATCTGCATGGATGTAGTCGCCCGGTCGGACCAGCACGCCATCGACCGCCACCGGGTGGTTAGTCTCATACGGCGTGCCAACCCTGGTCCCTAGGTTTGACGTCTTGTCGTACCCAAACAGCTTGATGCCGTAATCCTTCACCACGTGCATGTCACGAATTCCGCCATCACACACCAGGCCTTCGATGCCTCGCTGCTTGAGTCTCAAAAACTTGATATCTCCGCCAATGGACATGCGTTTGTTGCGCATTGCTTCCATGACGATCACGTCATTCTTCCCGGCCGCCTCAAACGCGGCGTACTCCGGAGACGCCTCTCCACCCGGCTTCTCAGCATCGGCGTCGGGCCTCGCAGGCACAAATCGGACTGTGACAGCCCTACCCACAAGTCTCTCCCCTGGATTCATATTCTTGATATTGGGCATGTACACGTGGTGCGGCTCATAGCCATTGCGTGCCAGCGTGTCGATCACAGCTGTGGAGTTGATCTTGCGAAGCCCATCAAGCTGCTCCTGCGATAGGACGTGGTCAGGCGTTACGGGTACGTCAGGCATAGATGCTCCGGGGAATGAAGTTACGAACGATCATTGGAAGTTCCGACGACCGATTATAGGTTGCACGCGCGCGAAACGACTAAGTAGTGGAATGGACCGACCGTAACTCTTGGGCCAATATGTCAGCCTTTTCCATCAGTTCAATTATTTGGGCTCTCAACCTCTCGAACTGTTTCCACTCATCAGGACGTTGCAACTTGATTGCTTCCAGGTCAACCTCATTCGCGTTGCTCGCTGTGTAACTTCCGATTCGTTTCAATCGTTCGGATTTGGCTCGAGACGATTGTCCGAGTCGGTCCAAGTGCTGCTCTACGGTCTTCCCTCCCTTTTTGGAATTGCACAATTTGCAGCAAGGGACAAGATTTCCAATCTGGTGGCCATATCCACGTAGCAGTCCATTTTTGACGAGACCAACAACGTGATCCCAAGTCTCTGCTTCCGCGTCACAGTACACGCAGGATAAATCGCCATCTGGATCCTGCCCCAGAAATCTCAAAACAGCACTCTGGACTTGCGATTCATCGTAATCATCGACGGGCGCTAACGCCGATGCAAACGCGTGACTGATCGTAGTCTTGCGCCGTCCGGCGATGTTGTAGACCTTCAAATGATTCCGAATAGAAGCGATTTTCATGGCGCCGCCACCTACAGTTCGTTCCAATGCTCTGCAAAACGCTGCATAACCAACGCCGCATGCTTCGCTCCCAGCACGAAGTCTTCAATAGTGATGTTCTCGTTGGGCGCATGAATCTTGTGCGACGGGTGGTCGATACCAGACGTAGCGATCGGTATGCCAAGGTTGTCGGCGAAGTCGTACATCGGCCCGGTACCCGCCATCGACGGCATGATTACCGGCTCCTCACCGTAGATATCCAGGTGCGTCTCGGCTATCAGTAGCGCCCACGGAGACGTCATGGAGGTCCTCGATGGATTTACGCCACCGAGCTTCGTAATCTCAACGTCGCTGAACCCGTTTGAGTCGAGATGTGCACGTAGCTTGGCGAGAATATCGTCGGGCCGTTGATCTGGCACCAGCCTGAAATCCATCTTGGCCGTGATTTCTGCTGGTAGCACGGTCTTCGTCCCCGGCCCCTGATAGCCGCCCCAGATACCATCGATATTAGCGGTTGGCTCCATAAGCAGCCGATGCCGCAGCGCCGCTCCCTGCAACTCGCCGTTGAAGTACTCATTCCCAAACGTCTCGGCCCAAATGGACTCCTCGTCCGGCAACGCAGCGATAGCCGCCAACTCCTCTTCTGACGTGTCTCGAACGTCAGCATAGAAACCGGGAATCTTTACCGTCCCATCAGGTTCCCGCAGCGTGTGGAGCGCCTCCAGCAGGCGCCACGGAGCGCTGGGAAGAATAGTGGCGTATGACGAGTGCGCGTCACCGGTCAATTTACGCACACTCAACTCGATGTACAGCAGACCCTTCAGGCCCAGGTACATAGATGGACGCCCTGAGGCGTTCCGCCCGCCACCTTCCCAGATGCAAGCGTCCGCATGAAGCTCATCACGCTTCTGCTCGACCAGCGGCGGCAAGTTGACGCTGCCTATCTCCTCCTCGCCCTCCGCAAAAAACTTCAGGTTGGAAGGCAACCCGCCGCGCACCGCCCGAAACGCCGTGATGGCGGCCAATCGGGCAGCGATGTTGCCCTTGTCGTCTGAAATACCGCGACCATAGATTCGATCACCACGACGTTCCGGCTTAAACGGCTCCGTATCCCACAACTCCAACGGCTCAGGCGGCTGAACGTCGTAATGGGTGTAAAAGAGTAGCGTCCCGTCAGCCTCGCCCTCCGCCTTACCAAATACCGACGGCAACCCATCATTCTCAGTAGGCCAGATCTCCGTCTCCAGGCCAACTTCCTCCAGCTTGGACTTCACCAGCCCAGGTGCCTTATCGAACCCAAGCCGCGCCGCCGATACGCTTGGCTGGGCTACCAGCTCCAGCAGCGTCGCGATCGACTCGTCAACATGTGCCTCTATGTAGTCGTAAATATCCTGCATGTGCGCTACTCGAATCCACTCATTACCCGTACCCGCCTGAACCGCCGTAACGATAACCATAGCGTCGTCGCCACATACCCGATGCTACCTGCGCCAAGGCTCAGGTAGATCATTGCGCTGGATATGGCCATTAACCTGAGCGATCGGTGCCGAGCATCGGACGTCCACGACAGGTAAATCGTGAACATCACCGCTGGCAAGGGCAGTATCCAGCCAACGAACATCAGGATCAATCCCGTCTCACCATTCCTCCCACCGGCGATGAGCTCCTCTGCTGTTGGGAATATGAGCGCCCATCGCAGGAATATGAACGACCACATTCCAAACCAGGTGGCCAGGCCAAAATTCAGAATGTACGCCACACGAGCGTTACCTTCTGGGATGGGTTCCTGTGAGAGAGCATTACTGGAACTCAACGGTATAACCATCACAGCAATCGGGAAAATGAGATTCGGCGTCAGCCACAAGGCGGTTTTGCTATCCCATTCGCTGGCCAGCGCCAGCGCACCGAAGCCGGCGGCAAGAAGTATCAGGTACTGGCTCTGACGCGCTGGAGCCGCACCAATGATTAGCCGCGCACTCGCCACGACATATGCGATAACCGAGGCTATTACCAGAAGCGTATGCGCACCGAACAGCGGCAGCCCTGCGGCCAAAATATAGAACGGCCAGATAGCCGTCGCCCAGACCAGTAGTACCCACCCAAACCGCCGCGCGGGAACATAGTCGAAAGGATTAATTCCTTCAACTGGCTCGTGGCTTTCTGGGGATAGTTTCTCTCTCACGTGCCCTAACTTACGATAAACAGGACCGCAAATGACACCGAAGTACCCGTCAACGGTGATCTTGAGAAATGTGCAACAGGGAGAATCCATATCCTGCCGGAGCGAGGAGGCGCGATTTGTCCCTTCGCCCTCTGGGAGAAGGTTAGGATGAGGGCACGCCCAAACTTCCGAGGCGTTTCGTAACCGGTGATCCGACTGTAGAAAAGGACTGGACAACCAAATGGGTGCAAAAAAATCCAACCGCCCCGAGATCACAGTCATCGGATGTGGCACGCCGTCGCCCACTCCTGATCGCTTCGGTAGCGCCCACCTCATCGATATCGCAGGCGAGAAGCTGTTGTTTGACTGCGGACCGGCGACCACCTGGAAGCTGGCGCAGAATGGCGTGAAGACAACCGAAATCGATACGGTCGTCTTCACACACCATCACTTCGATCACGATGCTGACTTCCCAACATTCATCCTGACGCGCTGGGACCAGATGGTTCCACGTGACCGCGAGCTATTCGTCTATGGCCCAACTCTGACCGAGGAGTTTACGAACGGAATCATCGATGAGGACTACGGGCTGTTCCGGCACGACTGGAAAGCAAGAGTAGGCCATCCCGGAAGCCACGTGACATACGTGGACCGTGGTGGAATTTTGCCGCGCTCGAAACCTCTCGTGATCCCAAAGGACGTAGGACCGGGCGTAATCATCGAGAACGACCGCTACCGGGTCACCGGCGCACCCGCCGATCACGTACAGCCGTTCCTGGATTCGCTGGCATACCGAATCGATACCGACGAGGGTAGCGTAGTAATCACCGGTGACACGGCCCCATGCGACTCCGTGACCGAGCTATCACGCGGCGCTGACGTGATGATGATCATGTGCTGGGAATCGCACGATCACATAAAAGGCACAGACCATGAAATCGCCACATGCAGCATCCGTGGAGCCGCCGAAACCGCGGAAGAAGCGGGAGTCAAAGAACTCGTGATGGTCCACATCGGCGCTCGGCTCGCCCTTCCGGAGTCCGCAGAAGCAAATGAGAAAGAGGCTCGCGAAGTGTGGGGTGGAGAACTGGTCTGGGGTTACGAAGGTATGAAAGTGCCATGGCCTAAATGACCCTTGGCCTCAACCGTTGGTTCGCTCTTGGCGTCACTATCGTTGGCGCAGTTCTTGCCATCATCGTCGTTGCGCTCTTCTTCCGCGGTGATGACACGATAGACATCGACCAGATCATTGCCGATATTGATGCTGGCAACTACGAGCAGGCATTTCGAGAGCTTGATCGTGCTGAGGAGATCTTCCAACTTGCCGGAATCACCACCAGCGTTGCGTGGACGTACGGCGAGCGCGGCTACATCTATCTGCAGCAGGGTCGGCATGGCGACGGCATCGATGCGCTTGATCGGGCGATCGAGCTGGACCCAAATCAGCCCAGCTTCTACAACAACCGTGCGCTTAATTTTCAGCGCGCCGGGCGTATGGAAGACTCGGAAGCTGACTTCTCGCTGGCCCTGCAATTGGACCCAATGAACTTCAACCGCTACGTTGAGCGCGGCTTTTTCTACCTGAACAGCGGGAAACCAGAACAGGCGCTTCTCGACTCCCACAACGCCGTCAACCTCGCTCCCAACGAGCCAATCGCGTATACCCTGCGTTCGGATGCGAACATCGCGCTCGGTAAATACGAGCAGGCCCTGTTCGATGTAGATAAGGTCGTCGAACTAACGCCGGGGCAATGGGCGCCGCTAATCACCCGGGCTATTACAAAGAATTCCGCTGGAGACGTTCCTGGAGCCATGGCAGATCTGGATGCAGCCCTGGCTCTGGACCCACCGCCTCACGGCGAACAGCTAATTGAAGATACACGCGAGGCACTTTTGCAAAGCACAGGAGGCTAGTAGATGGTCGTGACTCACGGCGATAACAGGGGCGTTGTACGGGATGAAGATCAGTCCGTTGAAATGCGGGACGGGACGATTCTTAAGGCGGACGTCTATCGGCCAATGGGTGGCGGGAAGTTCCCCACGCTCCTTCTACGGACACCGTACTGGAAGCAACATCCTCGCTATGCAACGGCCGCACATACGCTCGCCGCACGCGGCTACACCGTGGTCAATCAGGATATTCGCGGCCGCTACGCCTCTGAGGGCGAGTTTCGGTGGCAGTTCATGGACAACTCCCTGACATTCGACGCCGAAGACGGATACGACTCAGTGGAATGGTCTGCGCAACTGCCATCAAGCGATGGCCAGGTTGGCACGTGGGGCCACTCGTACGACGCGTGGTGTGCATGGCGACTCGCTGAGTTACAGCCGCCCAGTTTGAAAGCGCTGCACGCCAGCGGCATGGGCACAGATTCGCTGGAGATGAACTTCGGCGTGTTCGAGACCGGTCGACGGCTCGAATGGACGTACATGATGGCCGCGGACATGCGACGCCGTTCCGGTGCCGCGCACGGACCTCAGGATCCCTTCGAAGCAGTGCGGTACTGGCGGGAAGTCGAGCGCGGCAAGTACATCTGGTCGCTGCCATTCGCAGACATGCCGGATGAGCCATTCTCTGATCTGACGCCGCAATTGAAGGCGTTCTACTCGCAGCAAAACGTTGAGGTGTGGAAGTTCAAGGACATCCACCCGAAAGTTAACGTGCCAACAGCATCATTTACTGGCTGGTGGGATCGCGTAATTGGCACCGTTAACCAGTTCTCTGGAATGGTCGCAAACGGCCCAGCGAACACGCGCGACCAGCATCGCATCGTGGTCGGGCCGTGGAGCCACATGATGACCGAGCTTCACAGTGACCTCGGCCCAATCGACTACGGACCAGAGGCTTCCGAGAACTGGGTTAACTTGATCACTCGCTGATACAACTGGCAGCTCAAGGACATGGACAACGGCTACGCAGAAGAGCCGCCCGTGCGGTTATTCGTACTCAATGAGAACCGATGGCGTACGGAGAATGAGTGGCCGCTGGCTAGAACGCAGTACCGTGAGATGTTCCTGGGCAGTGGTGGCAAGGCAAACACGCCGCAAGGCGATGGCTCCCTGACGTGGGATCAGCCCGGAGATCAGGCGCCGGACAGGTACTCCTACGACCCACGTGATCCCGTCATGAGCGTGATGGACATAGACGCCCAGGCAATGCCCCGCAATCAGGCCGTGCTGGATGGCCGTGACGATGTACTCGTCTACCAGACCCCGCCATTCGAGCAGGACCTGCGCCTCATCGGCCCGGTGACCGTCAAACTATGGGCCGCTTCAGATGCCGTCGACACGGATTTCACAGCCAAGCTAGTCATCGTCCACGAAGACGGCGTAGCTGTGAATCTCACCTACGGAATCATGCGTGCCCAGTACCGCAAAGGATACGACAAACCATCGCTCATCGACCCCGGCGAGCCATACGAGTACACCGTTCAACTCAACCCAGTTGGAGTGCTATTCAGGCCCGGACAGCGGCTGCGTCTGGACATATCCAGCTCAGACTTCCCAAACTTCGACCGCAACCACAACACGGGCAAGGACTACTGGAGCGACGGAGAACTGCGCACCGCCCACCAGACCATCTTCCACGAGTCAGCAATGCCGTCACGGCTTATCGTGCCCGTGGTAGAGGATTGAGCAGCGAAATAGGGCGCAGCGTTAGCTAATACGTGGCCCCAGCCATCAGGCGAAATGACGAAACTACACAACCCATAACCCACCAGCGCAAGCCATCCTGAGTTTGTCGAAGGGCGGCGGCAACAATCGACCACGCTGCGTTGAGTACGAACACCACTCACCATTCGTGGCGGTGAAGGTGGTGGGCCTATGTCGGGGTTCGAGTTACATGTGATTTATGCGTGCCTGGGTCCCGGACATTTTCGCGGAGCCTCCGATTCCGGTATGACGGGTGGAGGTGGTCTTGGCGGAGAACTGAGCCGCCAACCCAAGCCATCCTGACACCGTGTACGTAATTACCCCCCCCCCGTTTCGTACTTGAACGAATGATTTGGCATTAGACCGAGTTTCGCGTGGAGACGGCGCAGGTAGTGCTGTTCACTACTTGCAAAACGCGTTGACCGTGAGAATCTCCCGTTCCTAGTGGACCTTGTAGCTAGTCACGCGTGGGTGGAGTCAAACTCGGCTGCAAACATGACGACGTAATTGGTGAGAGTGATCCGGTCGTTAGTCTTTTCGGGTGAATTCAACGGTTCGAATCCCGCCAAGGCTTGTCGGCTGTCCTGTCGGTCATAGTCGGATTCCTACTCGGGCTGGCTCATCGGCGCAACCAGTTAGTCACATTGATAGAAAACCGCCTAACCTCTACCATATGCCCGTAAACCCGACGACGCCTGAGGGCTACTTCGACTCCATCGCCGTGGGACCGCTAGCGCGGTACATATCGGATCGTTCAGGGAACCAGGATGACTTACGTATGCGGGATTATTACGCGTCGCTCCGCGCGACGGCAGATGAAGTTGGTCGGATTCGTCGCTGCGGCAATCGGGATGATAGTCCTTCTAGTTGCTGCGCAGAGAGACGCTATTGGTGACGTATTAGCGACGCCTGTGCCAAACGCCTCTGGAAACGTCACAGCGACTGACCGCTCCACTCACACATTCAAGATCAGTGCTACTAGCTTTGTGGCCACGCGTTCAGGGCCTGCCATGTTCAACGAAGTCGTGCCCGCCGTAGCAGCTTCATCGCTGTATATCGAGCAGGCGAAACTGACGGCCAGTGATGCGGACTGGGGCGATCAATTAGGCTCGTCCGTTGCCGTCAGCGGAGACACGGCGGTTGTCGGTGCATGGCTTGACGATCAGGCAGGCAACAGATCTGGTTCCGCATACGTGTTTGTCCGCAGTGGCGACGTGTGGAGCCAGCAGGCGAAACTCGCCGCCAGCGACGCGGCGGCGTTCGATGAATTCGGCGTTTCCGTGGCCATTGCCGCGGACACAGTCGTAATTGGTGCCCCCAGTGGTTCGGCCTACGTATTTGTCCGTAATGGCGATGTCTGGAGCCAGCAGGCAAAGCTCACGGCCAGCGATGCGGCTGGGGACGATAAGTTCGGCACCTCTGTCTCAGTCAGCGAGGATACTGTAGTTGTGGGCGCCTCGGGTGACGACGATGGAGGCTCAGAATCGGGCTCCGCGTACGTCTTCGTTCGCAGTGGCAGTACCTGGAGCCAGCAGGCGAAACTCACCGCAAGCGACGCGGTTTCGAGCAAATTTTTCGGTTATTCCGTGGCCGTCAGCGGAGACGCAGCAGTAGTGGGCGCTCGGCTTGACGCCGATGCAGGCTCGTTCTCAGGTTCGGCATACGTATTCGCCCGCAGCGGTAGCGTATGGAACCAGCAGTCGAAGCTCACCGCCAGCGACGCAGCCACTGGAGATCTATTCGGCTCCTCAGTGGCCATCAGCGGGGGCACAGTAGTAATTGGTGCAGAACATGATGTCATCGATGAGAGCGGCGATATCAAAGGCTCGGCATATATCTTCGTCCAAAGCGGCGGTGTTTGGAGCGAGCAGGCGAAACTCACGGCCTTCGATGCGGCATCCGGAGATGATTTCGGCGAATCAGTGGGCATCAGCGGAAACACAGTGGTAGTGGGTGCCAGCGATGACAACCATGTGGGCACGGCGGCCGGCTCGGCACACGTTTTCGTGCGCAGTAACGGTGTCTGGAGCCAGGCGGCGAAGCTTACGGCCAGCGATGCAGCCGGGGGCGATGAATTCGGCATTTCCGTGGCCATCGGTGGCGACACGATGATAATTGGTGCATTCCATGATGACGATGATGTGTTCTCAGATTCCGGCTCGGCATACGTTTTCGTCATCGAGCCGCCCGCAGAGCCTATTGCCCCCACAGTAAACGAAGTCGTGAAGCTTACGGCAAGCGATGCGAGGCAGAACGACTTATTCGGCGGCTCTACTTCCATCAGCGCTGATACCGCTGTAATCGGGGCAAACAGGGACGACGATGCTGGAGGGAGTTCCGGTTCGGCATACGTATTCGTCCGCAGCGGGAATTTGTGGAGCCAGCAAGCCAAACTGGTCGCCAGCGATGGCGCTGCTGAAGACAGATTCGGCATATCAGTATCCGTCAGCGGGAATACTGCCGTGATCGGTGCGTTTACAGACAGTAATACCGACACCCAAACGGGTTCGGCATACGTTTTCACCCGCAGTGGGGAGGTGTGGAACCAACAGGCGAAGCTCACAGCTAGTGATCCTGCGGCGAACGCTTTGTTTGGAGGGGCGGTATCCATCAACGGTAACACCATAGTCGTCGGCGCCAACGGGGACGATGACCTTGGTTGGGCGACCGGGTCGGCATATGTATTCGTTCGCGATGGTGACACATGGATCGAGCAAGCGAAACTCACCGCGAGCGACGCGTCCGCAAAAACCCACTTCGGAAATTCTGTATCCGTTGGGGGGGACACCATCGTGGTTGGTGCCAGGCAGACCGATGACTCCGGCGCTGCATACATCTTCGTCCGCGAGGGAAGTTCTTGGAGTCAGGAAGCGATTTTTACCCTAAGCGACAGCACAGCTTTTGATTATTTTGGTAGCAGCGTCACAGTCAGAGGGGATACGGTTGTGACCAATAGCGCCAGAGTCGATGTTGATGGCAGGAGACCAGGCTCGGTATACGTCTTAGTGCGAAACGGGGCCGCTTGGAGCCAACAAGCTATTCTTACACCCAGCGAAGCGGGCGCGGATGATGGTTTCTTCCGGGGTGTAACCCTCGGTGGAGACACAATAGTTGTTGGCGCCGGGATTTACGATGCTACCGACCCGAACTCAGGTTCAGCATATGTTTTCGTCCGCAACGGAGGTTCCTGGACCATCGAACGAATACTCTCGGCCAGTGACGGTATTTCCTCCGATCAATTGGGCAATTCTGTGGCTATCAGCGGTGACGCGATTATTGTTGGAGCCTGGGCAGATGACGATGCTGGTTTCGACTCTGGTTCGGCATATTTATTTACTGGTGCAGCGACCCCTCCTGAGGCGCCCTCAATCAGCTCCGTGATTGAGGGTGATGCGCAGGCGGCGGTGAGTTGGGCCGCTCCACCGTCAGATGGGGGGTCTACGATCACCCACTACACTGTGACGTCGGAACCTGGCGGAATCACCTCGACAACGACCCTCACTTCTGCAGTGGTGACACCACTCGTCGATGGAGTGTCTTACACATTCAGTGTCACGGCGACCAATGCCATCGGCATTGGTCCAGCTTCAGCTCGATCCACCTCTGTCAGGCTTGGCGGTGTGGGTGTTCCCCTCACTGGAAATCTAATGCTCCAAGGAGTGAGTGCCTCAACCGCATTCACACTCGTTGATCCGACCGTGACGCTGACCCCTCTTGCTGGCGGAACATCCACAACGGTCACAGTTGGACCAGACGGCAATTTTGCCACGGCACTTCAGGATGGCTCCTACACGATAAGTGCAGGTGCAGGCGGATTCCTCTCGGCGGAACGCCAAAATCTCATCATTTCCGGCAGTCCGATCGTCATGCCGGGAATGGAACTGCGGGGTGGCGATGCAAATGGTGACGGTGTCATCAGCATCCTAGACATTTCCGCTATCGCAGCGTCATTCGGTGCGAGCCCTGTGGCTCGCGTAGATGGCTCTGGTCGGGTTGTGGATATCAACGGAGATGGCGTCGTAAGCATCACGGACATCTCCAACGCAGCATCTAACTTTGGAACAACCAAGCCACTCGCCTGGTAATAATCAACTGACCATGTCCCCGAAAACTCCGCCAACCTAGGGGTTAGCTTTCTGGGCTACGAATCCCCAATAGAATCGTGGTGAGGCATCGACAATTCCCCTCAGAGTTTTGTCGAGAAATCTACCTAGGTTGATCCGGTTCAGTGGCGGAATTCATATTCAAGCGAGCTTACTGCTCCGCAAGTTATTCGACAAAACCTGGGATACACGTGCTGCCCGGTGACGCGCTTGAGATCGATATTTTGCAGGGGCATTTCGACCGGGCGATGATTTGCAATGTGCTCCGTCTGGAGACACCTCAACGCGCCGAGGCGCTGGAGCGAAAAGCTGCGGAGGCGGTAGCGTCGGGCGCTGATCTGGTAAGCGCGGACAGTTGGCGGGGGGAGTTTGGCATGGCTACGCTGATCCACGCTCTTTATGCATTGAGTCTGGCTTCTCGGACAGGCTCGCCGGAACCTCATTCGCTCGGTGATATCGAGGGGTGCGTGCAGTCCTCCGGGTTCGAGGTCACGATGACGGCGCAACTTGATGAGGGCGTGAGTGGTGCGCTGTTTGCGAGCAGGTTGGGGTGAGTTGGTACAGGACGTAGGCGGGTTGATATCTGGTGCCCGTGTATCTGACGCGCCTTCACCCTAACTGGGCAGCCGGGGGCAAATTCCTGTATAGATGCCAGCGTGGGCGTTCCAATTGCACGGCCAAACACGGGGTCCCGGGCGTCCGCGGCAAGCCCACTGAGATCCAAGACGAAGCCATCGCCATTGCCACAGAACTCGGCATGAAGCCGCTCCTGGAGCGCGTGTTGGGGCAGCGAGAGATATTGAAGACGTAGAAAACACGTCCAATCACGCCTCACCCCGGCCCTTAAGCAGGGTCGAAGCGCCGCGGCGATTCGCGCTCCCATCACCACGGCCCATCACCCAGCCGTGTCACGCTCTTCACGCCACTGCTCCGCAAACCTGATCCGCCTTCCCAGTGACGGGTGCGAGTGGAAGATGGTCTCCATGATTGGGTTCGGATCTTCCTCGGAGAGGTTCTGCTCGCCCAGAGAGCGCATAGCGGAGATGAAATCCTCCGGGCGTTGAGTGGCCTCCAGTGCGAAGACATCCGCTGCATGCTCACGGCGACGGCTGTAGCCATTTATCGCAGGCAATATGAGCAGTGATCCGAGCGATGCGACCAGAACGAGTAATGGCAGGTTCGCGAAATCGTCCAGACCGCGCAGGCCAAATGAATCGCTGAGAGCGCTCAGAGCCACGTGGATCACAGCGAACCCCACCACCATGATGATGGCCTGCACAACGATGAGCCTTGGGATGTCACGGTTTACGTGATGGCCAAGTTCGTGGGCTAGCACGACCTCGATCTCGTCCGCCGTGTTGGCCTCAATCATCGTGTCGGCCACCACTACGCGGCGAGTAGGGCCAAATCCCATGAGAGCGGCATTAGATTTGCTGGTCTTCTCACCAAGCTTCCAGATGTAGACGCCTTTGACACGCGTGTTGAAGCGATCGGCCAGTTGAAGCAATCGATCTCGCAACTCACCTTCACCGGCTGGCTCAAACTTGAAGAACAGAGGCATGATTAGCACGGGGGCGAGCTGCGCCATCACCACAAAAAACCCAATGAAACCGCCCGCGGCAATTAGCCACCAGTAGGTGTCAGTAAGGTTGATCAGCGCGTAGATTGCTTCAATGGCCGCAACACCGAAGAGTACTTGCAGCGCCAGCGACTTCCAGAAATCGGAGAGCCACGATCTAACGCTTGCTCTGGATAGCCCAAAGCGATGCTCCACAACATGGCCAGAGTAGAAATCCAGAGGCAAAGTCAGGAACGTGAACCCGCCAATCAGAACGACCGAATAGATGAGTATCGCCAGCGGATTATTAGAGGTGATATCAAGGGCAAGGTCACGAAGTCCATTCGAACCGTCGACAGCGATGAACACGATTGGCGCTAGCAGGCTAATCGCAATCTCCGTGAACATGAGGCGGCGCTTGATCTGTGCATACCCGGCGTTAGCCTCATTGGACTGTGCAGAAACGGGCGTTGGCGATCTTTCTTCTTCCATAAGTTCAGCATTATCTATCAATGGCACCACAGAACGAGCTGTCATCCCGGAACATGCGGCTTACGGAGATATCCGGGATCCAGATATACACACCCTGGCGCGCCTTGCTTCGTCACAACAAATTTCTGGTGCACTGGCCGTACACGAGGTGTCAGGCCAGCCCTCAGTTGCACAAAGACGAATCGCTCATCGACCGGTAGGATAGCGGCCATGCCAGCTAAAAAGCCTCTTCCCGCGATCTATTTCGCCCATGACCACATGGACCGGCCGGAGGACTTTGCCCGCGACCTGAACGCCGGAGTCACCGGCAAAATTCTTCATCTGGTGGTCGATGGCTGGCTCGCCGCACCAACGAGGGATCTCTTTGAAGCCAGTTACTACGGGTATGAGGGGCATCTGGAACGTGGCCTCATCGCAGTCTCTCAGGCACTTAGCCATGCGGACAACCCGGATAACCGACTGCAAATTGTTCGAAACGTGGACGATCTGGCCTCCGCCGAGACCAATGGCAAACTGGCCCTCATTCTGGGTACAGAAGGCGGAAAGCTGATCAAGGAAGATATAGCGCTCCTGGATGTGTTCTTTCGGCTGGGGCTGCGCCACATTGAGCTCAACTGGGCCATGCGCAACCAGATTGGCTCCAGCCAGGCAAATGAGGATGAGCCAGACCAGTCCGGACTCACCCCTTTCGGGCGGACGGTAGTTCAGCGAATGAACGAGTTGGGAATGATCGTGGACGTCTCCCACTCGTCAC
This sequence comes from Chloroflexota bacterium, assembly GCA_013204555.1. Taxonomy (GTDB): domain Bacteria; phylum Chloroflexota; class Dehalococcoidia; order Lucifugimonadales; family Lucifugimonadaceae; genus UBA1151. The sequence continues at coordinate 116,259 of JABMNO010000009.1, forward strand.
CGGCCGCAATCAAAGAGGTCCTGGGTCTGACAACAAAGCCCGTTCTCAATTCCCACGGCGGATCCAGGGAACTTGCCAACAAAGGGTCTAACCAGTGGGATGATCAGATCCGCGATATGGCTGATAACGGGGGAGTGATTGGCGTCCACTTCTGCTCGCGTCTCGTCCTTGGCGTGAATGACAGGCAATCAGAAATCCCTGACCTGATGCGGCAGATCAGGCACGTGATGAACGTTGGCGGTCTGGACGTTGTTGGCCTGGGCCCCGATTTCATCCTTGGGGACGACGGGCGAGATCCAAACTACAAACGCAACACGAACCAGCCTCAGATTTCCTGGACGGTGGGCCTTGAGTCAAGTGCAGAGATAGCGAATATCGTTCCGGCACTCGAAAAAGATGGCTTCTCAACCACTGAGATCGAAATGATCCTTGGTGGGAATCTGAGTCGCCTGTTCAACGATGTCCTCCCGAGCGGCTCTTCTCGGTCAATGTGAGTGCTATGCGAGACGCGACATATCTCGATTTTCCACTAAGCGAATATGAAGAACGAAATCGCCGCCTCCGCGAAGAGATGGAAGCGGCAAATCTAGATGCCGTTCTACTCACAACCCGCGAGAACGTTGAGTATCTATCCGGTTTCACCACGCCTTCGTGGCGGCTCGGCCAGAAACGTTTCTGGCTGTTAGTTACTTCAACCGCTCCGCCCTCTCTGTTCGTCGATCCGGTCCATGAAGCCAACGCGTTCGAAACGACACCCATCGAAGATATCCGCATCTGGGGTGCGGGCGGCGTTTCGAATATCCAATTTCTGTGTGATGTACTGGACAAATCGGACGCCGGTGGAGGCTCCCTCGGTCTTGAACTGGGCGCTGCATCATCCATCCGGATCACGCCCGGTGAACTGGACGACCTGCGGGCCGCCCTTAGAAATACAAGTTTCGTCGATTGCGACCCAATTATCGGGCGAATCCGCATGGTGAAGTCCCCGCTTGAGATCGAACGCATTCGGAAAGCCGTGGAGATCGCTGAGGCCGGGTTTATCGCCGCATTCAAGTCGGCCAGAGCAGGAATGACAGAGCGCGACCTGGTCAACATAGTCGCCGCCAGATGGCGCCAGCAGGGGGATTGGACGCCGTACAGCGGAAACAATCGCGGATATCTCGCGCTGCAAGCGGGACGCATGCTTCAAATGACGCCATCGCCGGTCGACCGAAAGATCGAGACGGGCGATCTGATTCAGGTCGATGGCGGTCCAGCCTATCGGGGCTACACAGCTTGCGTTTACCGCAACGCCATCGTTGGTGCGGAGCCCACACCGGAAATGCAGAAATACGCTGAGGGTGCGAGCTTTGTGGTCAACGCCGTCCTGAATGCCGTCGCGCCGGGCGTAACGTCCGCTGAGCTTTGCACTACCGCCAGGGATATAACCAGCGAGATCGGCCTGGAAAACCACCGCCGCCAGTTGACCCACGCTGTCGACCGTGCCTCCGGTATCAGCCTTGGCCACGGATTTGGCATGTCACTTGAGGAGCTACCCGCCATCAGATCGGACGATCACACCACATTGACCCCGGGCATGTGCGGCGCCATCCAAATCTCATTTGGAGACGACCACATCGGCTATATCGAGTGGGAGGACGACTTCCTGGTGACTGAAACAGGAGTGGAGGTCCTCTCAAAATCCCCGAGAGAAATCTGGGTTACGGGGTAGCAAACGCACAGCATTGAGGTTTCGGGGACCGGCAACGCCAGGCAGCGCGTGAATAGCTGCCATCGCTGAGGCCCTTTTCAGGCCGAAATGGGGATGGGAAGATGGCAACGTGGCCGACTGGGCCTGACACCGTACGGTGGAGACGCGGTGGCGTTCGCACCGGGAATCTGCCCTGCCGCGAGAGATACGGAAGTGCGCCTGCGCAAACGAGATTCGCTCAGAAGACAGCGCTACGCTGGTGCAAGCACTACGCACTCACCCGAGTTCGCTCATGATGCCCGCTACTGGGCCTTCTTGACTCGTGCCATGGGGGATGTTGAAGGCCTCACGCAGAGGAGAACCACATGCCGACGCTATCATTCCACACGCAAGCCCCCGCCCTGGGACCGGTGACCGACCCCGTAATGAAGGGATTTAGAGATCGTGCCGAGGCCGCGTTTGAATCCGCCTTCAATACACAGGGCTATTTGGGAAGAATCCGTGAAGATGAAGATGTTGAATTCTTCCCTGGACCTGACTTCGATGGTGTAATTCCTGAGCCGGGCAGTTTCGGAACCGGCGAAGATTCGAGAGCTGGGTTCTACGCCGATTTCGAGTACGCACCATCCACTCGCTCATTCTGGAGCAGTCTTGAGTCAGTCGCCGCATTCGCTTATCGCGGCGTTCACGCCGAAGCACTGAGCAATCGACAAGAGTGGTTCGCAAAGACGGAATATCCCGTCTACGTCGCCTGGTGGATTGATGATGACGACAAACTGCCGCCATGGGGTGAGGCTGGAAAGCGACTCATGCACCTCCATGAGCACGGCCCCTCACCACACGCGTTCAACTTCAAGTCAGCCTTCGATTCCAGCGGGTCACCCGTGAAACTGGATCGTACATCGCTCGACCAATACGCGAAAACAGTCAGCTAAAAGAGTGCTGGGATCTCCGGAGATGCGGCCCGACAAAGTCAATCACGATATCTGCCGGGCCAGCGCGATCGCCTCTTCACACAGCGGATAGAGAAACTCGAATCGTCTGCGGAAGCTGGACGGCATATCCTCTTTGCGTCCACCATATCGTCGCAGAGGCAGCCCGCCCCTTAGATCCGCTGAGACGAAGGCAGGCATACCGGCAACCGCAATCGTTCGCCTCAACAGTGGGACCAGAAAGCCGAGCCTCGTCTCGAGTTCTCCTTCCGACCATCCAGTTGATTTGAGGCCATCCATCCACGCCTCGTAGAAGGCATCCAGGATACCCATCAACGTAGCGGCCTCTTCATCGGTCCAATTGAAACCGGAGCCGTACAAGTCACCAGCGTCGGCGCCAATGTGTTCAATCCCAACCCGCCCGAAATCGATGGCCACAATTTCGGGATTGTCTGAATCCAACGGTGAGGCGAAAAGGTTTCTCACGTGACAGTCGTTGTGGGCCACGGTGGCCGGAAGCGTCAATGCAGCCTGAGTAATTTCTGGTATCCACTCCCAAAGCCTCAACGCCTGATCATAAAGATCTCCAGGCAACGCCTCCCGTATGAATTCCGTAGATGATTCCTGTTCCAGTGCGGCCAGCATGCTTGTGAACATCCGAGACCCGGGCAGTTCTCTAATCACCGGGTGGAGTTCAAGCCATTCATACTGCGGGATTGCTTCTCGGAACCATGATCCCCGGAACTCGCCAATGCCACGTGCCGCCAGGATGTACTGCTTTTCAGACCACATGTTCCCCGCGTACGCCGACATGTCTTCCATCCACAGCCACGTAGACGTGTCTGACTTGTGTTCAACAAAGTGGCATTTCGCCCCACGGAACACTCCAGGCCACCGTTGGTAAAGGCCGGTCTCATACACCTCAACCTCGCGCCGGGTCGATACGCTTTCCATGACGTTCCCAAATTGGTTAGGTGCATCATGTTCGAGGACCTTCAATATCGATGACCAGCTTTTGCCGCCGGTGGATGTACCCGATCGGCCTGAGCATCTGATCAATGCAACAGTCCCCGGCCCAACTGACACAGCATCAAGCACCTCCACATCCACCGTAACGGGCACCGCCGCCTCGTCATCGAGCGCGGACTGAACGATCGGAGCGATCTTGTCGATCGGAAGTCTCCGAATTTCCTCTGCGATCGTTTCTGCTGCGGTCACTATGCCACCTCTTGTATTGCAGACTTCCTAGCGTTTTCACCAACGGTCGCCAGTAGACCAGATCGAGGGTTTGTGCGCAAATGAACTACACGCAGCGCCGCTATACTCAATCCCCGATTCTCATTTCATGTCCTGCCAACAGGAGCCCAAGCCTTGATCGTCGACCACGACAACCTCTCCCACTTCGTTCGTGACTCCGGTGAGGGCACCCCCGTAATTCTCATCCACGGCTTCCCCGACACCGGCGACCTCTGGCGCAACCAGGTCTCCGCCCTCAACGCCGCCGGATACCGCACCATCGTCCCCGACATGCGAGGCCGCGGCCAGACTTCACAAGCGGCAGTAGTAGGGGACTACGGTCTAATCTCGATAGTCGGCGACGTGATCGCGATCCTCGATGCACTCGACATCCCAAAAGCCCATGTAGTCGGCCACGACTGGGGATCCGCCGTCGCATGGCTCGTCGCCGCTCTCAATCCCTCGCGCGCAACCAGCCTCACCGCGATATCAGTCGGCTTCCCCGCCGCATCCACCGCCTCCGCGTCCCTCGAATCGCACCAGAAAGCCTGGTACCGATACATGGTCCAGTTCCCGGAAGCAGAAGAGATATTCCAGCGCAACGACTGGCGAATGCTCCGACTATTGCTGGACGGAACCGCCGACACCGACACCTACATCCAAACGCTCAGCCAACCCGGCGCACTCACCGCCGGCCTCAACTGGTACCGGGCCAACCTCAACCCGGCGTCGATGCTCGCAGACCGCCCGCCGCTACCCCGAGTCAGCGCGCCAACCCTCGGCATCTGGAGCGACGGCGATAATTACCTGACCGAAGCTGCCATGCAATCATCCGGGGACTTCGTAGACGCCGAATTCCGCTATGAGCGCCTTGAAGGCGTGGACCACTGGATCCCAACCGGCGCACCAGACAAGCTCAACGAACTCCTACTCAGCCACCTGTCGTCCACCGGCTAAACCTCACCAAAGTATCGCTGCCTATCTAATTCCGTCGGCACTTTAAAAGGCCCATTGAGAATCATCATTGGATTGCGAGCAGGGTCCTCACGCCATAGTTGCCCCGCATGATCGCGCCGCGCGTCCGCCTCTGGCCCTATCGCGTATTGAAGCTCGTCAGCCCAATCGAGGTACGTTTTCAGACTTCTGAAATCACGATTATGTGACTCAGAATACGCATGCCCCGCCTCATCCCAATCATCGTGCGACTTCAACGCATCAGAAAGCGCAACCACATCCCTGAACGTGATCGACATCCCCTGACCATGCGTCGGATCGGTTGCTCCGGCAGCATCGCCAATCATGGCGACATGCCCCTGGTACGGCTCATCGACCCAGCGTTCGGTCATATCAAGCGTCGTAAGAGAACCCCTGACTGTCGCTGAGCCGTAAGCGGTATCTGGCACACCCATCTTCGTACTCTCGTCCGAAAACGCGCCCCAGTCCTCATGACCGTTCAGTCGGGGCAACTCATCAGGCGGATACGTCAGGTAGGCCCGGCCATGATCCGGCCCTTGCGGGAAGAACAATGCCCTGCAACCTCTTGAAAAGTCACGCCAGATGTGGCCCGATTCAGGATCGACATCGACCGACTCAAGAATCACGCCCGCACCCAATCTTCCCTGTGGCCCTCGCACCACATCGATCCCAGCCCAACTCCGAGCTACTGAATCTCTACCGTCCGCACCAACCACAAAGCGTCCGTCTACCGACTTCACGCTGCCATTTTGGTAACTAACCGTTACACCCTCACCACCGCGCTCCAGACCGCGTACCGCAGTTCCACGCAACACTTCCGCTCCAGCATCCTCAGCCGCTGTGAGCAAGCTCGTCTGTACATCTGGATGATAGAAGCCCAGAGATAGCTCCCCAGACTGAGAAAGCTGCTGCAACGGCATCCTAATGGGATCAGCTCCCACGCCATAAACAGTGAAAAATGGCAATTCGTGAGCGCCGCCCGCCATCAGCGCCTCATAAATCCCCAGCTTCTTCGCGTCAGCCACCCCCCACGGTGCAAGCCACTCTCCGCGATTGCGATCAGTAAACTCCTCCGCCCGCTCAATCACCAGTACCTTCGCACCGGCCTGCGCCATCACGCGGGCAAGTGCCGCGCCACCAAGCCCGCCACCAATCATGATCAAGTCATACGCCATGTCAGCCCCTCCAGCCATCGTGAAGCACAGATTATTCTCCCCCCGGCATACAACACGCAAACTATAATCCGCTTAATTCAAATGCAATCAGGAGGAAATACATGGGACCCGACGGCAAGCCACTCGGCGATATCGCAACTGAAGTTCTCTTCGAAAACGACCGCGTGAAGATCTGGAATCTCACGGTCGAACCCGGCGAATCCAGCGAATGGCATCTACACGGCCGAGACTACGTGACAGTCATCGTAGAGAGCAGCGGCGCCTTGGAATCGCAATTCGCAGACGGACCCGGCAGTGAAAGCCCCAATGAAGTCGGAAACTTCACCTATCACGACTCACACCGCGTCCATAGAGTCGTCAACAACACAGACAAGCGCTACAAGAACGTGCTGATCGAACTGAAGTAGATATCAGAACAGCGGATCAAGTGCCCGTGATCCGTCGTCATCCTTATAGACTCTCTCGATGCCCGCTTCAGTGATCACAGCCCGTCAGGTCGACCGCTCCCACCCAGTGGGAGACCGCAAACTCCAAGGTTTGGTGCGCGATGCGTGAGCCGTGGAAAATCTCGATGCACGGAGGCCATTCAGGCGACTTTTCCAAACACGGCCAAGACGACCTGGAACCCATGCTCAAGGCCGCCATCGCCTTCGGCTACACCACCTTCGGAGTAACCGCCCACGCACCAAGGTCTGCCGACAAGTTCTTCTACGCCGAAGAAGTTGAAGCCAGCTACACCCCACGCGATCTAAACGCCGACTTCGCCAACTACGTCACTGAGGCACGCCGACTCCAAACGGCCTACGCAGACCAGCTAGAAATCCTCGTCGGCGCAGAAGTAGAAATCGTCCCTGAAGCCGGATTCGATACCGAAGCAGCCGCACTCCGAGTACAGCACAACCTCGACTACATCGTCGGCTCAGTCCACTGGGTCAACGAAATGCCCTTCGACACATCACGCTCTGACTTCGACACCGCTGTAGCGAGCGCCGGAGGCCTCGAACCATTCCTCCTCCGCTACTACGACCTTGTTGCTCAGATGATCGAGCGAGTACATCCCGAAGTAGTGGGGCACCTTGACGTCCCGCGCCTCTACGTCGGCGACAGTGACGCCATGAGTTCGGCCCCGGTACGCCATAAAGTAGATGACATACTTGAGCGCGTTGCCGCGGGCGGAATGCTGCTGGAAGTCAACGTATCAGCACTGCGGAAAGGGCTCACCGCGCCGTATCCAGCATCATGGATAGTCGAACGCGCCCGCGACGCTAGCGTCCGGTTCACGCTATCCGACGATAGCCACTCGGTGGAACAAGTCGGCGCTCACATCGCGGACGGACGTGATTATCTACTCACGAATGGAGTGAGGTCTGTTTGGGCCCTGAGAGTGAGTGGAGAGGCGCAAGAGATTGCGCTGGAGTAGCACGCGGACACTCACACCTCCCCGGTAGCTGCGGGGCTTGCCCCGCCATGTCCCCATGCGCCAATCACGCTTCGATGTACCTACTGACCACGTCCAAAGTCAGGCCGGGCAAGCCCGGCGGCTACCGCTGCGCACCAACTCGCGCTGGCGTGTTTCGAAGGCTCTCGCGATCGCTCCGAGATTCGGCGGTACTGCCCCCCGGTAGCTGCGGGGCTTGCCCCGCCACGGCCCCATGCGCCAACCACGCTTCGATGCACCTTCTGACCACGTCCACCGCAAGGCCGGTCAAGCCCGGCGGCTACCGCTGCGTACCATCCTGAACTACGAGAAAAGCGGCGGCCTCCGCTCATGCCACCCCGCCACACGCTCGTAAGCATCACCCACGCTCAGCACCACATCGTCCCGATGCGCCTTGCCGGTGATCATCATGCCAATAGGCATTCCATCGTCCGTGAACCCGCATGTGACATTCAGCGATGGGCTTCCAGTGGTGTTGAACACGCCGGTGAAATTCCCAAGATCAGCACCATCCCGCGCCACATTCTCACCCGGTGCAGGCGTACACCCCTCAATGGTCGGAGTCTGGATGGGAACGGTTGGCGTCACCAGCACATCAACGTCCGCCATTGCCACGTTCATCTTGTCGATGAACCATGCGCGGGAGCGTTGCGCCTTGATGTAATCGAACGCGCTAATTCCGATCCCGCTTGTAAGTCTGCTCAGCACTTCGGGGCTGTACTGATCTCGGTGAGCGTTCAGCCACTTTTCGTGAACCGAAACCGCCTCGGGAATGAGAATCCCAACGTTGATCAACCTTCCGAGCCGGACCCAGTCCATCGGTAAGATTGTGACGGTCGCTCCGTGAGACGCCATGAGTTCAATCGCCGAGCGGACAGCGGATTCAATATCCGGATCGATACCCTCAAAGAAGTAGTGCTCCGGAACCCCAACACGTATCCCCTCCAGGCTCGCGCCGAGCGCAGTAGCGTAATCGGGCGGTGTCTCGCTGGAAGATGCAGGATCTGCGGAGTCGTATCCGGAGAGTGCGTTCATCATGTGGGCTGCATCAGCAACCCGGCGCGTCATAGGCCCAACATGGTCGCAACTCCACGATAGATCGAGAACTCCCGCCCGGCTCACAACCCCATAAGTTGGCTTGAGTCCGGCAATCCCACAAACAGCGGCAGGCATGCGGATCGAGCCACCCGTATCGCTCCCGATCGCACCGTAAATCAGGCCTGCACCAACAGCGTTGCCGGAGCCGATGCTGGAGCCGCAAGTAATCCTGTCCAGGTTCCACGGATTGTGGCCTGGGCCGTAGTGCGGATTTATGCCCGATGCACCCATGGCGAACTCCACCATGTGCGTCTTGCCGATGATGATGGCACCCGCGTCCTTGAGCTTGCGTGTGATTGTTGCGTCACTACTCGCCATGTTGTCTTTCAGAATGGTGGAGCCGCCGGTAGTCACAGTGCCAGCAACGTCCACAAGGTCTTTCAGCCCAATCGGAATGCCGTGGAGTGGCCCGCGCCAGTTTCCGCTACTGATGTCAGCATCAGCCAACTGCGCGTCCGCCAAGGCCTGATCTTCGAAGACCGCAAGGAACGAGTTCAGGCTCTCATTGTGTGCGGCGATGCGCTCCAGACAGTTCTCAACCAGTGTTATGGGCGATATCTCCCCGCTTTTGATCCGAGGAGCAAGCTCATCTATTGATGCGAACGCGAGGTCGTTATCCATCCGCGGACTCCTCACCATCACGATGCAGGTTCAATCCAACCGCTGGCTCGTGGCCCGACGCGTCGATGTCTCTGACAGCCTCGATCGCCTTCTCGGACACTTCGAGCCTCTTAAGGACCCACTCAATCTCTTCGGCAGTCATTGGAATGCCGATCTCTGCGTATCTCTCACTCAGAGACTCAAAGTCCCACTTTTTGTCAGCCACATCTACTCTCCAGAATTAATGACAATTCGAATCCGCGTGAAACGGGAAAACTTGAAGGCGAGTATAGCGGTCAGAGAACTCGCCCGATGCTAGGCTTATCAGGCAATGAGAATTACTGAGATTTTGGAGTCATACGTCCTCGCCGCCCTTGCGGAGGCTGAGCAGGCCGGAGAATTGCCGCCCGCAGGTGCTGTTGAGGTCGTCATCGAGCGTCCGAAAGAGGCCGATAACGGCGATTTCAGCACCAACGCGGCGCTGCGACTTGCACGCGTCATGCGAATGTCACCGCTGGACATCGCAAATAAGATTGCTGAGACAATCGGCCAGAAACTTGAGTTGGAGAGCGTGTCGGCGGCGGCCCCCGGCTTCGTGAATTTCACCTTGTCTCCAGCCTGGCTCCAGTCGCAGATACCAGAAGTTCTCCGTCAGCCAGAAACCTACGGAAACCTGATGATTGGCGCCGGCGAAAAGGTGCAGGTTGAGTTCGTGAGCGTTAACCCAACCGGCCCACTCCACGTCGGCCACGCCCGTGGCGGAGTTATCGGCAGCACAATCGCCAATGTTATTGAGGCCGCCGGATACGACGTAACTCGTGAGTACTACGTAAACGACGGCGGCAACCAGATGCGTGTCTTCAACGAGACGCTCTACGCCCGCTACATGCAGGCCGCAGGCCACGATGTCCCGCTGCCAGAGGGCGCATACGAAGGCGAATATCTCACCGAGTACGCCGAAGGCTTGCTGGAGAGCGAAGGTGATCGTTTCGTCGCGATGGACCGCGATGAGGCGACTGCCGGAATGGCCGCGATCGCGCTGCAAGACACCCTCAAGATGATTCGGGAAGACGTGGCATTACTCGGCATCGAGTACGACGTCTGGTACTCCGAAAAGTCGATGCTTGAAAACGGTAAGTTCGAGCAGACCATCGCCTTGATGGAAGATCTCGGACAGATAGTTGACCGCGACGGAGCTCGCTGGCTCAAGGGCCAGGATGGGGACGACCAGGACAACGTGGTCATCCGTAGCGGCGGCGGCGGACCAACCTACTTCGGTACGGACATCGCCTACCACCACGATAAGTTCAAAGAACGCGAGTTCAGCAAGGTCATCGACGTCTGGGGCGCCGACCACCACGGCCATGTCGACCGCCTCAAAGCGGCGATGGGTGGGCTAGACATAAATCCTGATCGGCTGACGATCATCCTCAACCAGATCGTTTCCTTTAAGGAAGGGGATGTGGCGAAGCGCTTCAGCAAGCGCAAAGGCGTAATGGTCACGCTCCGAGAACTCGTCAACGAAGTTGGAGCAGACGCCTGCCGATACACGTTCCTCAGCCGGTCGGCCGAGGCGCAGATGGAGTTCGACATCGAACTTGCAGCAAGCCGGTCGATGGACAACCCCGTCTACTACGTCCAGTACGCCCACGCCAGAATCTCATCGATGCTCCGTAGTGCAGCAGAGCAGGGCGTCGACTCATCAGACGCTGACCTGTCACTTCTGACGCATGCCGCGGAGCTAGCGCTGATCCACCAGATCATCGACCTGCCAGAAGTCATCGCACTATCAGCTGAGCGCACGGAAGCCACCCAGCTCCCGTACTACGCCTATGAACTGGCCCGAGCCTTCAGCACCTTCTATGAGCACTGCCGCGTTCTCTCCGAAAACGAGGAAGACCTTCCGGTAAGCAAGGCCCGTCTTCAGCTAATAGACGCCACCCGAATCGGCCTCGCACGCACGCTCAAGCTAATGGGGATGTCCGCGCCAGAGAAGATGTAACTGGTCCAAATCTTTACGCTGCAGAAATCCGGTACACCCTCAACGCCGTCTCCCTGAACAACGCCGCACGCTCAGTCGCTGAGAATCCCTCGCTCATCCGTTTGAACGTATTCCACAGGACTGTGTAAGAGGCCGAAACCTTGTCCACCGGGAAGTTGCTCTCGAACATGCAGCGGTCCACCCCAAACGCCTCGATGCAGAAGAGGTAGTACGGCCCAATCGCCGCCGCCAACTCTTCTGATCCGGCGGGCTTATCGCGCTCGTGCCATCCAAATCCTCCCAGTGGCATCCCGAATCCGCCGAGCTTCACCACCACATTCGGGAATTCCGCCAGCGCTGTGATGCCCGCTTTCCACCGCTTCATCACCTCATCTTGCTTCCCTGCGTACGGCCCCAGGCCAATAGGCCCGCCGATGTGATCCAGCACAATCGGCACGTTCGGGAACGCCTGCGCCAGATCCACCAGTTCCATCAGTTGCGTGTGATACAACCACGCCTCGTAACTAAGGCCAAGGTTCCCGAGCGCCGCAAAACCCTCCCGGAATTTAGGGTCAGCCAGTAGTCCCGGAGGGGGCTTCTTGTAGGACTGAAGAACAGGACTGGCGTCCCAGCAGGACGAATGTCGAATCCCACGGAATCGATCCCGACTCGCCGCAATGTGCGACTCAAGAACGTCCGTAACTGCTGTACCCAGAGTCAGATCAGCGAATCCAATGATAGCGGCCGCCACTTTCGTGTCGCCGTACTGCCCACTCGCACTCTGAGCGGCAATCCCCTGCACGAACTCCGTTTCGCCAACCGGGCGCAGTCCCTCCGGTCCATCCTTCCGGTACATCGAGCTGCATTCAACGAACACCGTCTCGGTAATTCGATGACCTCCACCGGTATCCTGCACCAGCTCATCGAGAAGATATCGACTATCCGGACGGTCCCACAGATGATGATGCGGATCGCAAATCTGCATGTCAGGCTCAATCGCCTCTTCAACCGTCAATGCCAGCCATTTCGCACGTTCAGTAGTCATATCGTCTCTCCTGATCAAAAGATGTCCTGTTGGCGATCCAGAAATCCCATAACGCCATCCTGAGCCTCGCCTAAGTGCGCCGACGCCTGCTCAGGCTCATGCGCCCTGATAGAAATTCCAGCGGAACGAAATCACGCCCCTCCGCGAATCTCCGCAACAGCTTTCTTGTATCCATCGCTGATTACCGTCACCTCAGCTGAGTACGCAAGCAGCAGCGTGCCAGCGTCCTTCCACTGGCGAGCCTGCTCTGAGCTGGTCACGCGCATCGCAGTCGTCTTCCCGTGCTTCGCCGCAGCCTCCAGGATCATCATCCGCTTCTCATCCAGCACCTTGTTCATGTCGGGCGTGCCATATATGCCCAGGCTTTGCGCAAGGTCTGTTGGCCCAAGCGTGAGGCAATCAATGCCATCCATAGCGGCGATTTCGTCCAGATGCTCGAAAGCGCCACCGCTCTCAAACATGACCGTGACAAACACATTGCGATTTATCTCTGCCAGACGCGCAAGATCATCGCCTCCTGACTCAAAATCGTTGCCAGTACTTGCGCCAATCATTCCCCTGGCCCCCATCGGGTTGTAACGAGACGCACGCACAATCTCAGCCGCCTGCTCCGGCGTGTCCACCTGCGGGCAGTGAAGGTTGTAGACGCCAGCGTCCAGCAAACGAGTAATCCACTCCCGGTTCCCATCGGGAGGGCGCACCATGATCGGAAAATCGAGGGCCCTTGAAAGTGCCGCCATGTCCGCAACCGTCGACATCGACGGTGACGAGTGCTCCATATCGATGCGTGCAAAGTCGAGCCCCGATGCCTTCAACAACGTCAGGATCGCGGGATTCCGCACCATGTTGATCCAGGTGCCAATCTGCACTTTGCCTTCATCAACAGCTGTTTTGATGGGATTGGACTTCATATTAAGTTCCTGTGCTGGTAGTCGAGGTCGATCACGGTCGTGAGAGTCTAACGCTGTTGGCGCTCGGCCGGTGATCCTGATGGCGTGCGCAATGGAATCGCGACCTCGTGCGCGTCTCGCCAGCCATCCTGAGGGTCTCGAAGGAGGAGCGACATCGAACGCACCCGCCACAGCGTGCCCATCTCCAGAATTGACACCTTCACCTCCCAATGCCAGCATGAGCATCCCATTCTCTGGAATGAATGCGGGCGGACGCCACGTCCAAAACACACACACGCTCGAATCCAAGGACAGAACAATGCCTGATCGCCATCAGAACTACATCGCCGGAGCATGGGTCAATCCATCCAGCGAGGAGTACTTCACCTCAATCAACCCCGCCGACAACTCAGACATTATTGGTGAGTTCCCATCATCCGCACCCGGCGACGCCGCAAGCGCCGTAGAAGCGGCAGACAGTGCATTCAAGTCGTGGGGCAAGTCTTCAGGCGTGGGCCGTGGCGGCTATCTGCACAAAGCGGCCACGTGGCTCAGTGCCAACTCTGAAGAGTTCGCACAGGCCATTACCCGCGAGTGCGGCAAGGCCATCCTGGAATCCCGTGGCGAAGTCGGTCGAGCCGTTGCGATTCTCCAGTACTACGGTGCGGAGGGGATGAACCCGGTTGGTGATGTAGTTCCCTCAGTGGACCCCAACATCCTCCTGTACTCCCGGCGTGTTCCGCTCGGAGTTGTGTCACTCATCACTCCGTGGAACTTCCCGCTCGCCATTCCACTCTGGAAGATGGCCCCGGCGCTCGTCTACGGCAACACCATCGCCCTCAAACCCGCATCAGCAACCCCCCACGTAGCCACACTAATCGCAAAGCTATGGGAGGCGGTCGACTTGCCAGCCGGCGTATTCAACCTGGTCTCAGGCTCAGGCCGCAACATCGGCAACGAGCTCGTTGGCAACGTCCGAACGCGCGCGATCTCGTTCACTGGATCCACCCCGGTTGGCCGGGGTATCGCAGTGGAGGCAGCTAGACAGAACAAGAAGTACCAGCTTGAGATGGGCGGTAAGAACCCGGTCATCGTTCTGGAAGACGCCAACCTTGAGCAGGCCGCTGAAATCACTGTCGCCGGCGCCATGAAGTACTCCGGCCAGAAGTGCACGGCCACATCGCGTGCGATCGTGGTTGGGGGCGTACTTCAGGAGTTCACAGACCTGGTTGTTGCAAAGACAGAAGCGCTCAAAATCGGCCCCGGCGCAGATCCCGGAAACGTCATCATGCCGGTTATCGACGAGGCGTCACGCCAGAACATCGTCGACTCAGTAGCCCGAGCAGTGAGCGAAGGTGGCAACGTCCTCACCGGCGGTGAAATCGCCACCGGAGGCGGACTCGACAACGGCCACTTCGTCAAGCCAACGGTCATGAACAACGTCGCCCCCGACTCCTTCATCGCGTGCGAAGAGGTCTTCGGCCCTGTGCTCGGAATAATCCCGGCCAGCGACGTCGACGACGCAACATTCATCGCCAACAACGTCGCATACGGCCTCAGCGCCGGAATCTTCACCAGCAACCTCAACGCAGCCCTCGACTTCGCCAACAACATCGAAGCCGGCATCGTGAAGGTAAACGGCGAAACCGCAGGCGTTGAGCCGCAGGTGCCATTCGGCGGAATGAAAGACTCCTCGTCCGGTTCACGAGAACAGGGCAAAGCCGCAGTAGAGTTCTTCACAGAAATGAAAACCGTCTACATAGACCGCTCCGCAACCTAAGACAAGACCAGCCACCGGGGCGACCGCCCCGTCGCCCCGGTGGCAATGCCCCGTCCATCACATACGCCTGCAGCATCCGACCTATACTCGCAACACGCCCCATCATCTTTCCGGCATCTCCTCATGCGCACGAATGGCGGAGACCCACCCTCTCGTCTTTCCGAGTACTCACCTGATGCGCACGAATGGCGAAGGCCCACCCCATCGTCTTTCCGGGTTCTCCTGAGGCACTCGAAGGGCGTAGGCCGGAACCCAGGCACGCCCTAATACGAACATCGCGAACGCCCAATAACCACTCACGAACCATCCCCACACCCGTAGCTGCAATTCACGAATTGCTCCTCCGCGTACCATGGGCATACCTACCCATTGGTGGAGGCCCACCCTCTCGTCTTTCCGGCGCAGGCCGGAACCCAGGCACGCCCTAATACGAACATCGCGAACGCCCAATAACCACTCACGAACCGGCCCCCCACACCCGTAGCCGCAATTCACGAATTGCTCCTCCGCGTACCATGGGCATCCCCGCCCATTCGGCTGTTCACAGCAGCATCCAGAATGTCGAATCTCCCCATCCGGCTGCGAGGCAATAAACGGCGTGAGGAATATTCGCCTGTTCTCGGAAGCCCCCCTCCGGCAACCTGACGATAGATACCTGGTTTCCTGGCGTGCCCGGCAAGCTACATCCTGAGCTTCGCCGAAGGGCGCCGCCGCTCCGACAGTTAGAGAGTCGCACAGTTCTCTATGGGCTGAGATTCTGCGAAGACGCTGTACGTACCTGGGAGTTCCGCTTTGTGCCGTTGGTCAGTCAAAATCTCCGCGCGAGCCGTCGAGGCGATGCTGGTCTCTCCCAGTACTTGGACGAGACGTATGTGAAGGCCAGCGGGCGCTGGTGTTATCTCCACAGGGCGTTAGACAGAGACGGCAACCTGCCCGCCCCTGTTTCGATGTCATCTATTTCACGAGGCAGAAACGCGTATGTTCGATGGACAAGGGTCACATGAAGGAGTGGTCCTATGGGAAGACCATCGGTTACCAGAGAATCGCGGGTGGTCAACCAAGTGCTGGAGTTCGGCAGACCAACTGGCACTCGCCGTGGGGTCGCGGCCAAACTAGCCTCGCCATGCTTACACCAGGCTAGGTTCCAGTTGAGTTCATCATGAACTCGCAAAGCCTGACATCGCTCGCGCTGATCGCGGTTGCGGGGTTCGTTTTCCTTTACCTGGTCGCTATTTGCGGAGTGATCGGGCTCAGCAAGTTCTGACTACCGTCGAGCGCCGATGTGGTGTTCACCCGGTGCGGCAGAAACACTGGTTTCACCATCCCCGAAATCGGCCTGTTTTCCAACTGAGCGGAGTCGACACCTTTTTACCGCACGCGAAGAGGCCCAGTTATTTCCGAATCGGTGTCATCCGGCCACCTCTGGAATAACCGGGCCTACCGCGCGCCGCGCACACGAGCGTGTTCATTCAGGAACCGTGCATGCCCGTGCGGGGTCACGGTGGGACCCTTCTCAGGGTGAAAATTCGCGACCAATCAATGTGCCCAGCGGCAGGAGTGGTTGGAGAGGAATCAGGTCGACATCCAACAATCCAGCAGCTACCAACGGCAGTTCTTCCATGACGTGGCGCGCTTCGTCTTCATCCGTGCATTCCAGAATCAAAACCATACCAGGACGATTCACCTGAAACCAAAAGTTGCGAATTTTTCCGTCTAGGTAGGCTTCCAGCGTGTGCTTGACTTCATCAGCCCCATGCGGGCGGGTTTTATCGGGCGTTACCCCTTCTTTTAATGTGCCTATGGCTAAGATTTGCATTTATTTTCCCTTTCGCCTTAGTAAGTTATATTTCAGTAGCTATTGTGTTGAACCGATGTGCATATCTGCTCTCTCGCTCTTTTGAAGACAACTCAATGCTCTTGGGGACAACTCGGGCTCTCGACAGTTAAGCCGGTATACTATAAAAAATATAGCAGCTGATATATAATGTCAAGGGTATAAGTCGGAGTGTGCTGTAATAGATGCGTCGGGTTACCCGTCATCGATGTAGTCACGGCATGATTGAGCATTGAAACTAGGGCCGCCTTGAAATCTTCCCGCCAATACAGACTTCTCTGTCCTATCGCCCGCGGACTCGACCGAGTCGGAGATAGGTGGACTTTGTTGTTGCTGCGCGATCTTCACGCGGGACCGGCGCGATTTACTGACCTTCAATCCAGCCTGCCGGGCATAGCGCCGAACCTTCTCACGGAACGGTTGCGAACTCTTGAATCAGAGGGGCTAATTCGGCGGAGAGACGCCGGCTACAACGTGAGCGTGTACGAGTTGACAGATCTCGGGTCGTCGACGGGCGCGCTGATATTTGAACTGGCTCGGTTCGGATCCCAATTTGCGCCTCCGGAGGAGATAGTTCGGCCAGGCAATTTGAGGACCATCGCAGTGACCCTGAAGATGGCGCTGGCAGCCGCAATTACGAGGTTTGACAGTTTGAGAGTTGAGCTTCGCGTAGACGACGAGCCGTTCGACATCTGTGTTGCGGGCGGGCAGGTCACCGTGTTCTACCGGCCTTCTGACGATCCAGAGGTTGTGATATCGACCAGTTATTTGCCTATGATTGCACTTGGTGATGACGAAATAAGCCGAGAGGAGTTCTGGCGGGACCACGTAGAAGTGGTTGCCGGGTCAGAGGCGAACGCCAGAAGGTTCTTTGAGATGCTGGTCTCCGGGTTTGGTGGAGCGGGCTGATCTCAAGATGTCGATCCGAAGCGTGGATCTGTCAGAATTCAGCGCTCCCTGGGCGATCAGGTCGAGTCAAATACGGGATCAATAGCAGGATTTAGGCAGACAATTCGGCCATTAGAGTCGCCCACTTGTCTGTGAAGATCTTCCTTCGAACGTCTGCGGGGACATGCTCACCGTCTGTGGCACGGACCCTCAAATAATTTCGCTCCTCATCGAATGCTGTGCAAAACCGACTGGCTTACTCGAACTTGGCGAAGCCGAGCATTGGGTAATACCGTTGCTTTATAGGTCGATGATTCTGCTTCATACGATTGTTCAAATACTAATTTTGTCGATGTAAGAC
>JABMNO010000010.1 GCA_013204555.1 Chloroflexota bacterium
ATATATGTATAAATGGTACTCCCTACAAGACTTGAACTTGTAACCTGCTGATTAAGAGTCAGTTGCTCTGCCAATTGAGCTAGCGGACCAGCGTGAGCGCCCGTTGCTCGGGCTACCCTTGGAATTGTATCGGGAGATGGCGTGGCGCGGTCAAGGGTGCTCCGCATCGGATATGACAGCCGTCCACGGCCAGCGTGTTCCTAGTTGGTGGCTGAGATGGCACGCGCACGGAGCTGACCGCACCCGGCGTTGATGTCTGTGCCTTTTTCCAATCTGACCGTTACCGGAATTCCGCCCCGGCGGAGCAGATCCCTGAATTTGCCGACTCGGCCCTGGTCGGGACGGTCGTAGCGGGCTTCTGTTGGGTTCACGGGGATGATGTTCACGTGACAGAGCATCCCATCCAGAAGCTGAATTAGCTCTTCAGCGTGCGTCGGCTTGTCGTTTTCGCCCGCGATCAAAACGTACTCGAACGACACGCGTCGGTTCGTTTTTTCTATGTACTTTTTGCACGCCTGCATCAGGGCGGCGATATTCCAACGTGCGTTAACCGGCATGATTCGTGAGCGGAGACGGTCGTTTGGTGCGTGGAGCGAAATTGCCAGATTCACCTGGTACGGCTCATCCGCCAGACGAAGAATCTGTGGCACCAAGCCGACTGTTGAGATCGTCATATTACGAGCGCCAAGGCGGATGCCTTCTGCGTCGTTGATGATATCTACCGCCTTAATGGTGTTGTCGTAGTTGGCCATTGGCTCGCCCATGCCCATGAAAACGACGTTCGTTGCGCGCTCTTCACCTCTGGTCGTCTCGTCAAGGACCGCGTTCATGTGGGTTACCTGTGAAACGATCTCGCCCGCCGAGAGGTTTCGACGAAATCCCTGTTGGCCGGTGGCGCAGAAGGTGCAGCCCAGCGCGCATCCAGCCTGAGTTGAGATACATACTGTGCGACGGGCTTTGGAGTCGCCGTGACCGGCATAGCGCATCAACACCGTCTCGATCAGTTCACCGTCGTTCAGCTTGAACAGAACCTTGTCCACAGTGCCTTCTTTTGAGTGAAGGGACATAACCGGCTCAAGAACCGGCACGTCGAACGCGGCCGCCAGGTTTTTTCTCAATAGCTTTGGAAGAGTCGTCATCTCGTCAAATGACGTCGCTCGATCTGCGTAAATCGCCTGCCAGATTTGCTTTACTCGGAACTTTGGTTGACGCATTTCGAGCATCGACTCACTGAGCTCGCTGCGTGTGAGATCGAGGATGGATGGCCGACGTTCGGGCGCGGTTTTAGATGAAGCTTTTGGAGTTGTTGTCATGAGGAGGGCGGGGTCCAGGTAGGAATTGGGCGAAATGTAATGTTCAATGATCACACATAGTGACGCGAATAAAACAACTGTAATTTAATCTTTGCCTCTGGCTAACCTGCCAGACCTCTTGCAAAATGCCACTACCGGCCCACGTAATCTATGTCCGATTCGGGCTCAGGGCTAATGAGGAACGAGACAATCAATCAGACAACTTCAGTCCCCACTTCCATACACAGGGGCGGCGTAGACCCGGCCAACATCATGACCTTTGATGATGATGTTGTGCTGGAAACAAAGGATCTGAGCGTTTTTTACGGCGGCAAACCTGCAATTGAGCGCGTCAGCTTCCAGGTGCCTCGCAATGAGGTTGTCGCAATCATCGGCCCATCAGGCGCGGGTAAAAGCACTCTTATCCGGTGCTACAACCGCATGAATGACCTGATCAACGGCGTTGAGATCAAAGGCGATATTCTGTTTGAAGGTAGCCCTCTGTACGCGCCCGAAGCCGATCCCACGGAGATCCGATTCCGGATTGGAATGGTGTTTCAGCGCCCAAATCCGTTCCCGAAAAGCATTTACGACAACGTGGCGTTTGGTCCTCGCATCAATGGTATCCAGGGTGATTTGGACCAGATGGTTGAGGAGTCTCTGCGGAAGGCGGCGCTGTGGGGTGAGGTTCATGATCGCTTGAACGATAGCGCTCTCGCCCTGTCTGGCGGACAGCAGCAGCGTTTGTGCATCGCCAGGGCTCTGGCTGTAAAGCCGGAAGTGATCCTGATGGACGAGCCGGCCGCGTCGCTAGACCCGATCTCAACGCAGGCGATTGAAACGCTGATTCGTGAACTGATAGAGGATGTGACAATAGTCATCGTCACGCACAACATGCAGCAGGCCCAACGAGTTGCCAAGTACGCTGCGGTGGTTATGACCGATGAGAGCCGAATTGGCGAACTCATTGAGTACGGGCCAACCGAGCAGATATTTGGCACGCCTCGCGACCAGCGGACAGAGGCGTACGTAACGGGCAGGATCGGATAAGAGTATGACGCTTGGACGTGAAGAGTTTGATCGCGACCTTGGCCAGCTTGAAGCTCAAGTGGTGCTACTTGGCGCGCTGGTGGAGAGTTCGGTTCTTACATCCCTGCTTGCATTGAAAGCGCGCGATCTGGAGCTCGCAACCAGGGTGATTGCTGACGATGATCTTATTGACGATAAGCGACACGAGATTGAGATGTCGTGTGCTGAAACTCTGCGGAGAGAAGCGCCCGTGGCCGGCGACCTCAGACGAATCCTCACCATCCTTCAACTGGCGGGCGAACTGGAGCGAATTGGTGATTACGCCGAAGGTATCGCCAAGATCACGCACCTTCTGTCCGATAAGCCGCTGCCAAAAGAGATTGTCGATATCCCGCGCATGGGAGATAGAGCGGTATCAATGCTCAAGCACAGCCTCGAGGCATTTTTGACTCGCGACCCGGAAAAGTCAGAGGCGACGGCCATGGGTGTCGGTCCTCATGATCAGGCCGTCGATTCGATGTATGCCGTCATCCAGGCTGAGCTGATGGAATTAATGCGCAAAGATCCCGAGAATGTTGAGACCGGCACATACCTGATGTGGGCCGCCCACAACGTCGAGCGAATCGCTGATCGGGCGACAAACATCGCCGAGCGCGTAGTGTTTCAGGCGACTGGCAAGCTGGTTCGCGTGGGCGGTGATGACGACGACGCCGAATCTCCTCGGTAGATTCGGCGTCGCCCGGAGTCAATATCCAGAGCCCTGAACCTAGAACCTAGAATCCAGCGACTGCTTCAAACTCGACGATTATGCCGGACCGTACCGGTGGGAACGGCGCGTGAAGTTTGAAGTAGCGACGGTCCCGCAGGCGTTCAGTCGGAGACTCCGGCACAGCGCTCTGCTCCTCGAGACTACCGTTTCGATCACTCTGCAAGATGCGGTGAATGGTGCGTCCACTCAACTCAAACCGTTCAGCGATCTCTTCAACTGAGAGACCATCCCGGAAACGCATCTTCACGACTTCCACGTCGCGATCGTATCTGCTGGCGCGTTGAAGCCAGCCAGGGGCGTCGAATTTGCATACCGGCAGCGGACAGTCCAGGCAGGTAGAAGAAATGACACAACCATCGTCCCGGTAGTTGGTGTTTTCCGGGAGGGTGTCTGCGCGGACTGGTTCTAGCGTGATCATCAAATTTTCCTCCAATTGCGGCAATCGCAGTAATTACAAATGTGGTGGGAACGACGGGGATGTTCTAGACGGCGGCAGGCAGACCGTAATGAAGCCAACCGGAGTCCGCGTTGATTGCGGCGTTGAAATGATGGCGCTCGTCACCGTGGGACTCCATCCTGAGATGGTCTTCGGTTACCTCGGAGAAGAGCGACTGGCCGCCAGTTGCGACACCGTAGTAGGCGACTGTGAGTTCGGTCTGATCCGCGATTCGAGGTTGGACTCGGGTCTGGAACCAATCAGCGGTCACCTGGTGGGCGGAAACTACTTCGAGAAGTCGGTCCGGCCGAGACTCAGCGCCAGAACGTTGTAGCGGACGATCTACGCTGACGAATACCTGCCTTGCCCGGCCATACCGGATGGTGCGCTCGCCTTCAGCTTTCCATCCCGCTGGAAGTTCACGTGTGAGGGACGCCAGCGCAGGAAGAGTGTCATCGCTGAACCTGGGAGCTACGCGTGCCATCGTGCCACCTGAGGCTGCACTGAGAAGGAGTAGGAACTTCTCCAGTCGGCCAGAGATGTTGGCAATCTCCGACTCGTCAGAGACCTCTATCGAGAATGTGAGACCTTTGCGGTTGACGACACTATCGATGACGGACCGGCCAAACTCATCGATCTCTGATTGAATCGACGATGATGATTCCCGTGGGTGTAGAACTGTTAGCTGTGCCATTTTGTCCCTCATTCCGGTGTGTCAAATGCCCGGCGTTGTGATGCCTCAACTACGCCGGGTGAGAACGTGTGTTCTAATATAGAACGAGTGTTCTGATTATGTCAACGCTTATTCTGTACCGGTTTGAAACAGTTGTTCTACTAACTATGGATTGATTTCACAGCCCATGCGAAATAGGCTCCTGATTCCGAACGGCATTGGAAGTTCAATTGGAGATCACGTGAGTAGCAGTTCACAGGTAAACGCAGAGATCGTGGCGATTGGTTCAGAGTTGCTTCTGGGCCAGATTGTTGATTCAAATTCCGCCTGGATTGCGCAGCGCCTCGCGGGTGTGGGCGTGAATCTCTTCTACAAAACAGTGGTTGGCGATAACGAAGATCGAATGGTGTCGATTTTGGGTAAGGCGTTGGATCGCGCTGATGTGGTGATAACCACAGGCGGTATAGGACCAACACAGGACGACCTAACCCGCGAGGCTGTTGCAGCAGTAACGGGCAGGGCAGTAGTGACGGATCCTGAGTCGCTGGATGATCTGCGAGAGCGATTTCAGAAGCGCGGCTTTATTCTCACCAAAAACAATGAGCGGCAGGCCCAGATACCGGAAGGCGCCACTGTTATAAAGAATCCCAATGGCACGGCCCCGGCGTTCCTGGTGGAGGAGGAACGCGGAGTCATAATCTCGGTTCCCGGCGTGCCATTCGAAATGAAGTGGCTGATCGACAACGAGATTATTCCCTACCTGCGTGAGAGGTACGGCCTATCCCAGGTCATCCATTACAAGGTTCTGAAGGTCTCGGATATTGGAGAGAGCAACGTCGATCACCTGATTGGCCATCTGATTGCAGATTCATCCAATCCAACGGTGGGGGTGCTGGCACATCCCGGTCAGGTGGATGTGCGAATCGCTGCTCGTGCTGGAAGTGAGGATGAGGCGCAAAAACTAATCGCCCCCGTTGAAGCAGAAGTGCGTGGACTCCTTGGAGACAATATATTCGGCGAGGATGACGAAACTATTGAAAGCGTAGTTGGCTCGCTGCTGGAGCAGCGCAACCTGACGATATCAACGTATGAAGACCTCAGCGGCGGCACTGTGGCAGACGCGATGCTGGGCGCAGCTGAGGCTCGTTTCATTGAAGGCCTCATCGTCAACTCCAACTCAGCACTAGAACGAATTGTCACGGCTGGAGATGAGTCCCCACCGTTTGAGAACGGACAGGCGAGAGCAGAAGCGCTTGCGCGGGCGATCAGAAAGACCAGTCGAGCTGACGTAGGTCTGGCGGTACATGCGGTTGAAGAAGGTGATCAGCGCACGGAGAACCTGGGGCGCGGCGAAACCCACATCGCCATTTCGTTAGCAGACGAACTGAAGTATCACCACAACGCCTCCGCTGGACGCGGTCGACCGGATCGTCGCCGCGCCTCAATGAACGCCATGAGCCTCCTCCGACGAACCTTGCAGGGACTCTGATTACGCAATGTTGACTCATACGGGCTGTCTGGCCATTTCAGGAATCCAGATGGGCCGTTAGAGTTGTATGCACGTATATACAAGAGTCACAGACAAGTCTCGAATCGTTGGAGTTATTGATGACTAACAGGATGTTCAGATCGTTCGCAGTGCTTAGCGCTGCCGCGTTGGCGACCATCGCCGTTGCATGTGGGGCGGAGAGCCCCGCTGCGGTGCCAACGTTGGTGCCTACACAGGTTCCGACCGTGGCGCCATCGCCAAAACCGGTTCCAACTCACGACATAGTTCCGATTACAGCGAATCCAGAAGACGACCCCGCGGGTTTTTTCGCCGCGTTACCTGAGAGCGAACGAACCTGTATCAGCACCGATCTTGGCGAAGGACGATTTGCAGAGATCCTTGTGCAGGAAGAAGACCCGTCAGCGGAGGAGATGGCTACGCTGATGGCCTGCGTGAGTGATGAAACCATTCTGAATATAGCAATTGGAGCGGCGCTTGCTGAATCCAATTTGGAACTGAGCGAGGCAACCCTGTCCTGCGTATCGGATCGACTGGTGGACGTCGATTTGGGCACTTTGCGGACACTGGTCACAGATGAGAACGCGGAATCACTTGATTCCGCAGAGATGATGCAGTTCGGACTTACTGCATTCCCCGCGATATTCTGCCTGAATGGTGATGAGCGTGCCGGCCTGGGTGATGCGGGCGCCTCAGCACTTGGAGCCGAAATCAACGGAGCGACTATCGACGCTCTTGAATGCGCTTTCGATGCGGCTGGACCGGACGGCCTGGCCACGCTGGTTACCATCGCCGACCAGACAGATGAAGTGCCGCCTGAACTGCTGGCGGTTATAGGCCGGGTACTGGCTGAGTGCTCCACTGAATTCACTGATTCTGGTCTACTGGATGGAGATTCTGAACTTGACCCAGCCTCGCTCTTAGAGGGGCTCCTGGGTGGCCCTGATGCTCCAGCAATTCCGGGTCTTCCAGAGGGTTTTGATGGACTTCTGGACGATCTTATTGGCGGCGCAGATGTTTCGGCATCAAGCAGCTTTCCTGTACTCCCTGATGGAATAATCACTAAAGAAATTCTGGCAGTTTCTGACGAATTACTGACCTGTCTGGAATCCTCTCTTTCTCCAGACCAGTATGCAGAAGTCGAAAGTGCCATCGCCGAGGGTGGGATTCCTGACGTCGGCCTGATGATCGCCATGCTGGAATGTGGCGAAGATCTGGCAAGCGAGAGCGGAATCGTATTCCCGGTTGGGGCGGAGACACTGACGTGTCTGGTGAAGGAACTTGGAGAAGATCAGGTCAACGGTCTGTTCAACGGAACGGTTACGCCAAGCTTCTCGCTCATCACGGCGATCGCAAACTGCGGAGTTAACCTCTCAGATCTCTCCGGGTAGGCGTTGATTGGGGAGCTGTCCTTGGTGAGCCTCAGGGGTGAGTCTCAGGAGAATCTATCGCGGCCGCCCCAACAAGGCTGGCTGCGTATGGGGCCTGCTGAGGGTTCACCGCGTGTGCATCGGATAGTAGACTCACTCGACCATAGAGGTCGCGATAGATCGCGTCCCTCAATCACCGTCAAACGGGATATACACACACCATGAAAAGCGTAGCCGCAATCGATGTAGGTCACGGGAAACCGTTGGTCGTCGATGAGATCGAACTGCCTGATCCCAGGCCAGACCAGGTAATAGTCAAACTCTATTCAAGTGGCGTGTGTCACTCTCAGCTCCACCAGATGCACAACGCTGCCAATGAGCGGCCAATGACCCTTGGGCACGAGGGCACAGGCGTTGTTACGCACGTGGGCAGTGAAGTTACTCACGTGAAAGCTGGCGACATGGCGATCGTCACCTGGGTGCCCAGAACGCCGAAACAGGGCCGCTGGGCCCCGGCGAAGTCGGGCGTGACGTACCAGGAAAAAGAGGTGTCGGGCTCGGTCTACACGTGGGGACAGGACGTGCTCACGACCGGCGAATATGTCGTGAAAGTTGACGATGACGTGCCAAAGGATGTGTCATCCATCGTTGGGTGTGCAATTCTTACGGGGTCTGGCGCCGTTCTTCATACCGCCGGGGTCAAGCCGGAAGACTCTGTTGCGGTCTGGGGCGTAGGCGGCGTTGGAATCGCTGCCGTGCAGATGGCCAGCATTCTTGAGGCGTATCCCATCATCGCTGTAGATCTGGACGACGCGAAGCTTGAGTTTGCGAAGAGCATGGGCGCGACCCACACCGTGAACGCCGCAACTGAAAACGCTATGGAACGTGTGATCGAGATATCGAATGGCGGCGTCGACTACGCGTTTGACGCGATAGGTTTCAAGACCACGACCGAGCAGATTCTGCCAGTCACACGCAGTGGAGGCTCAGGCGCCGATAACCACGGCGGTATGGCCGTTCTGATCGGGATGCCGCAGCCAGACCAGGAGATGACGATCTGGCCGGGTCACTTCATGTTCCACCAGCGTCGATATCGCGGCAGCCTTGGGGCGACCTACCCGGACAAGGACTTCCCAATGTACTTACGACTCCACAAGGAAGGGAAATTGCGTCTGGACGACATGGTCACCCGCCGTTACAAGCTGGCGGACATCAACGAAGCTTGCAACGATCTACAGTCCGGGGAGATAACCGGCAGGGCGATAATTGAGTACGACGTCTAGCTTTTTCGTAAACGACCTGAAAGAAAGCCCGGCATCTGCCGGGCTTTCTTGTTTTCTGGAATGGGAGAAATCTTAAGCCTCTGCCGCTTGCATGAGCAGGTCAGCGGTCTGTTGAGGCTCTGTGATCATGAGATCGTGGCCGGTGGGAATCTCCTCTATGCCCCAACCCAGGCCTTTCGCTCTTTCGGCATGAACGATAAATCCAGACGTTTCGCGGCCTTGTCCGGTACACAGAACGTAAGTGCCAGGAATGGGGTAAGGAGGTGTGGAGTCCAGACGGCTGGCCTCCTGGAAAGTCGCGAGAGGGTGTGGAGTCAACCGTTTTATCATTCGTTCCAGGTCGTCCGGGTCGGTGACTCCCATCAGACTGCCATTGGATATTGGTGGAACAGGAATCTTCCAGCCGTCGCCCTGTGCGATGGCGCTGCGACGAAGGCCGGAGTCACGGTCCTCACCAACTTCAGTTTCTCCGTTTTTCGGCACAATCGCATCAAGATAGACCACGTGGCGCAATCTTTCTGAGATGTGCTGAACCACGCCGCTGATTACGAGCCCTCCATAGCTGTGGCCTACCAAAATTACGTCATCTAGTTCTTCATACAGGATGGACGCTGCCACGTCCTGAATATGAGTTGTGAGATTGACGTCGGTCGTCAGCAGATGTGATCGCTCGCCCAGACCAGTGAGAGTGGGGGTGAAGACGCTGTGGCCTTTCGCTTCCAAAAGCGGCCTCATCTTCCACCAGCACCAACCGCCATGCCATGCACCGTGTACGAGTACGAATGTTGTCATAAGCCTAGTTCGGAAATTCTAAAATAGCGCGGATTATTACGATGGGCGTCACGGCCGTAAGCATGATGGCCACGATGAGTCGCATCAAAGTTGAGCTTACCTTGCCGGTCTGTGTTGCGCCGATATAGCTACCTACCATTCCGGTGGATCCCATGACGATGAACACGATGATATCGAAGTTGAAGTTGAGGACATGTCCAACGAGTCCAAAAGTGCCAACGAGCACACCTATGGCATTGTTTGTACCTGCAGCGTAGCGAGGATCCATTCGGAGTACGTTGAGCAGCACTGGAAGTCTCAGCGTCCCCAGCACCAATCCGGCGGCGCCACCAATTAGCCCGATAACCACGCCGAGCCCGCTATCGACAGCGACGCGCTTTGGCTTGATATTTGAAACGCCGGTTGGATCAGTGATCACTGCTGGCGGTCGATGCCTGATTGGCCTGAGCGGTTGGCTAACCGTATTCCACCACTGTCGGAAGGTGGCAGCGGCGGAGATGGCAAGAATCGCCGCTATTACCGAAAGCAGCATCCAGGATTTGACGTCTTCAGCAAAAAGCCCACCCAGAAAGGACCCGACAATAGCTGGTAATCCAATTACCAATACGACCCTTGGGACAATGCGGCCACCTCGCCAATGTGGCCACGAAGCGGTCGCACCTCCAAGGATGCTGACACCAAGGTTGGTTCCCGCCGAAACAACCGGATTAAAGCCGAGAGCGAGCATTACGGGAAGTCTGATGACTCCTAGCGCGACTCCAACCATCCCGGCGACCACGCCGAAAACAAAGGAGAACACTCCCAGGAATATGTACTCTCCGAGCGACGCGTTTAGCGGCGACAAGTCAATGGCCATAACTGGCAGATCGGGCATTAGCTCAGTTCCGAAGCGCGCTGAATTGGTGAAAAGGCTACCGGCATAGCGCAGCCGCGCTCGAAACGTCTGTTAACGGGGTTTTACAATCCGGTTCCGGCTCCTCACTCACCGGGAGCAATGCCAGCCGACTCCAAGAGTCGGATAACTTCCGCACGAGCCATGTCATCGGGCTCAAGAGATGGGTGTCGGGCAAACGCCGAAGTCTTTTGGAACACGCCTCTGTACACAAGGATGTCCTTGTATATCCAGTTGGCGAGACCCAGTGCCTGACTCAACGTTCGAATGATTGGCTCGAGCCTGCTGAACTCAGCCTGGGCTTCCGCATGTTTTCCCGCCTGCCATAGATCCCATACGCGGACGAACGCATCCGGGAGGGTGCAGCCAGGCATGCAGCCTACAGCTCCTCGATCTAGCTCTTCCAGGAAAAACGATCCACCAGCCCCTCCGAAGAGAATCAAGCCTGAGTCTCCCCGTGCCTCAGCTGTCTGGGCCATGCGCGGTAACGTGGGTGGCGTCTCTACTTTGATGTAGCACAGGTTCTCGTGTGTCCGAGCCAGTTTCTCTGCGAGGGCTGGGCCGATCTGGGCCGTAGCTTGATCTTGCTGGAATATGGGAATTGAAACTGCTTCAGCAATTCTGCGGAAGTACTCAATTACTTCGCTCTCCGGCACGGGAATGAACGTTGGGGGGCGAATCATGAGCGCATCCGCTCCCAATTCCTCGGCCCGCTTTGAGTAGTGAACCGCGAGATCTGTGCCCTGTTCGCCGGTGTTGATGACGATTTTGGCGCGCCCGTTGGATTGGTCGACGACCGCCTTCGTTACTTCGTCACGTTCCGCCTCCGTAAGTTTGTAGACCTCGCTGGCGACGGCGATACCCAATCCGGGTACGCCATGACCGATCGCCCAATCGACTTCATTACGGAGATCTTCGAACACGATTCGGCCTTGAGCGTCGAACGGCATGGACAGGATTGGGTATACGCCCTGCATTGAGCGGTCTGGCATTGAAGATTGCTCCGGATAATAGTTTGGGACAGCGCCCGGATTCTCTTACATCTGGGAAGGGGTGCGCAACGGCAGGGTCACTCGGTGGGCGATTCAACTGCGTTCTTATGAACGGTTGCCTTCCCCGGTTGTATAACCACGACATCGATGCGCCACTCGGCGTTTTCGGAGTCTGTTTCCTGCATGTAGGTCTGCGCTGCGCTGATTAAGTGAGCCTGCTTTTTTGGTGTGATCGCCTCTTCAGGAGTTCCATATGCTCCACCAAGGCGGGTTTTAACCTCAACAAATACCAGCGTTTCACCATCTCGAGCGATCAGGTCAACCTCACCCCTGCGAGTCCGATAGTTGCGCGTGATGATCTGATATCCCATGCGCCGGAGTTCGCGCTCAGCGCTTCGCTCGCCAATCTGGCCTGTCTCTCGCGTATCTGGCATCGTGATCGCGCCTCAGGCCGATTCGACGGAAACCATGTTGCGAATTGGAGCGAACGATCTGCGATGAACAGGGCAGGGGCCAAGTCGTTTCAGCGCTTCCATGTGCATTTTGCTGCCGTAACCCTTGTGTCCTGCAAAGCCATATCCCGGATATCGGACGTCAAGGACGTCACGCATCAACGCGTCGCGGTTCTCCTTGGCGACTATCGATGCTGCTGCTATGGATTTCGAAAGAGTGTCGCCCTTGATTATGGATGTCTGGGGAATGTCGATGGCGGGCAACTTCATAGCGTCAATCAGAAGGTGCGTCGGTTGCGGGTCAAGGCACTCGATCGCTCTTTCCATCGCTCGACGTGTTGCCGCCGCAATTCCAATGGTGTCAATCTCGCTCGGCGAGGCCGCGCCAATTCCCACTGAAATTGCCCGCTCATGAATATGCACACAAACGGCAGCGCGTCGGGTCGGAGTGACTTGTTTGCTATCTCGAACGTCTGATAGCCAGGTTTCATTTGAGGTGATGAGGTCCAGAGGCAGAATGACAGCGGCTGCGACGACCGGGCCGGCCAGCGGCCCGCGACCTACTTCGTCAATTCCGGCAATTACATCGATATTCCGCTCAAGTAGAGAAGACTCGTACTCCCATCCTGAGACGTTCAAGGATTTCTGCAATGCTTGCTCCGAGATTCCGAACCGTCATCTGTGATTCGGTAAGTCCGAGGATAGCAATGGATAGCGCTCTCCAACTGCAACCGCTGGGAAAACGAGGCGTGAATCTATTGATTCAGTCCGCGCAGCATGCCGCGAATGAATGCGACCTGCCCAATGTGTTCTGCGGCCTCAACGACCATGTGGCTGAGTACCCAGCTGACCTTGGGGCCTTCGGGGTCACGCCAGTGCCTGCCGGGGTAGTTGCTGTCGAGATCGTCATCGGTCAGCGACTCAATGACTCCGAGACTGCTCTCTTGCACGCTGTCGAAATAGGCGAGAACCCGGTCTATCTTGAGGTTTGGGAACGCAGCAATCTGTTCCGTTGAGCTGCCGTAGCCATTGCCAATCGCAGGCAATCGAAGCTCTTCGGACCATCGTCCGCTGATCCACACTTCATCCTGCCCACCCAGGTAGCGTGTGATCCACATATCTTCGACCCGTGCTGTGTGCCACGTTAGCCAGAGAGCGTGATTTGAGTTCAGCGAGGGCTGCCAGTGCAATTCTGCCGGGGTAAGCCCTTCCAGGGCCCTCTGAAGATCTTGTCGGTATTCAGCAAATGCAGATTTGGCGACGTCACGAAAATCCAATGAACAAGTCCTGTTTCACGGAGGATTGAATTACAGACGCCAAAGCATATCGCGGGCCGACATCTCATGCGGACAAATTAGTATGGGGAACTATGCGGTTCCACTGACAGTAGCCTCGGCCTGAGAACGTCTGGCGGGGAGTTCGATAGTTCCGCCACCAAGCACACGGTCCCCATCAAAAAAGACCACGGCCTGTCCCGGAGTGACCGCCCTCTGAGGTGCGTCGAAAACGACGGTCGCACCCAATTCAGTCGGGGTGATTGTTGCGGGAACGTCCGGGGCCTTGTAGCGAATGCGCGCCAATCCTCGAATCGGGGACGTCGGCGTAGCGCCATCAATCCAATTCACGTTTGATGCAACCAGTTCAGTCCTCAAAAGCGATGCTGCTGGCCCCAGCCAAACGGTTCCAGATTCGGCGTCGATCTCGGACACGAACAACGGCTTCCCACCCCCGCCGGGCAGTCCAAGGCCTTTTCGCTGACCGATGGTGAAGTTATGGATGCCATCATGCTTCCGGAGCATCTCTCCGTCTGGCCCAACCAGCAGGCCAGGTCGAGGTTCCGCGATACGCGGGGTGACGAAGTCTCTGTATTCGCCATCAGGGATGAAACAGATGTCCTGGCTATCGGGCTTGTCGGCTACCGGCAAGCCACCGTCTCTGGCGATCTGCCGGATCTCAGATTTCTGAAAACCACCAACCGGCAGTAGTAGCTTGTCCAGTTGCTTCTGGGCGAGCGTGTACAGAACATACGACTGGTCTTTTCCAGAGTCGACTCCACGCAGCAATCGGTGCGGATGTGTAGTCGTATCCACTTGGGCGTAGTGACCCGTCGCTATGAGATCGGCATCAAGAACAGCTGCGCGCTCCAGCAAGAAATCGAATTTCAGGCGGTCGTTACAAGCGAGGCACGGGTATGGCGTACGGCCCTTTGAGTACTCGTCCACGAAATAGTCGATGACGTGCTTCTTGAATTCGCGCTCGAAATTCAGAAAGTAGTGTCGAGCACCAATGACCCGACATACGGCGCGGGCATCCGCTACGTCTTCAAGGGAACAGCAAGATCGGTTTAGCCGCGCTGCCTCATTGGTAGGCGCGTTGAACAGGCGCATTGTCACGCCGATAACTTCGTATCCCGCCTGTTGCAACTGCAACGCGGCAACCGAAGAATCGACCCCGCCGCTCATTGCGACGACAACACGGCGGCCGTTGCCGGGAGGGATTTGAACAAAACTCAATAGATTAATACCGTTTCATCTGGCGTCATGGCATCTATAATCTCATTGATGACATCAACAACGCACCCCATCGAAGAGTCGGACCCGGTCGAGTTCCTCAAATCCGAGGACATCGCCCGTCTGGCTCTGGACATTGCATCTGATCGCCTTGGATCAGATATCGCCCTGCTAGATATCAGCGAGGTGAGTGACTTCACGGATTTCTTCGTAATCGTGACCGGAGAGACATCGCGCCATCTTGAAGCGATCGGCGACGACGTAACCCGAAGTCTCCGCAAAAAGAAAATTCGACCGTTACACCGTGAAGGCACAGGGCCGGGCGGTTGGATTCTGGTGGACTACGGAGATGTCGTACTGCACATCTTCGACAGCGAGACCAGGGAACGATACGCGCTGGAACGCCTGTGGTCCCGCGGCCGGGAGATTGTGCGAGTTCAGTAGATGACCTAGAGGCTTAGGGCTCGATTATCCATGGGCCGTTGGCCCGGTGGTAGCTGATGATCTCAGACTCATCGAAGAAGATCGGAAGCTCGCGTTCACCATCCTCAACGTTTGCAGAGCCATGCACCACGTTGCGCCCGATGTCCGTCGCCAGATCACCGCGAATCGTGCCGGGAGCGGCATCCTGGGGATTGGTTGCACCCATGAGTCTGCGGACATGTGCCACTGCGTTAGGACCGGATACGGCCATCGCAACCACCGGTCCTGATGTGATGAAGCCCACCAGTCCTGCGTAAAACGGACGCTCAGAGTGCTCCGCGTAATGCTCGGCTGCCATCTCGTCTGTGATCTGAACGATCTTCAGGCCGATGATTTTCAGTCCGGTCTGCTCAAGTCGAGTGATGATTGGACCAATGAGTCCCCGCTGGACGCCATCGGGCTTCACGAGTACAAGCGTTCGTTCGGACGGCATAAGTATTCCTTTTGTGTATTAAGTTCTTGGTTTGGAGATCGATGGAGGCCGTGCATAATCCGGCTGGAGATCATCTTCCGCAACGGCCTCACCTGAAGCGTGAAGCGCTGTGGCGATCTCAACCAGGCTGAGCGGCGACCTCGTTGGTGACTCTGTCGATAGTATCCGAGATGGTTCCACAAGGTCAGCAAGTGCATCGCACGGCTCACCGCAAAATAGCGTTCCTGGCGGCACTTGAGCCACCATTTCGGATACTACGCTGACACCTCTTTCAGCAGGCAGGGCGTTTGCTCGGTGGTCCTGTGGTGCGTATCGTCCCCAGGCCACCCCGGACGAGCCAGCGTCTATGAGAGCGACGATATTTGAGTCTGTACCGAGATAGGGCCACGCCTCGACGAGGAATGTTGACACGCCGATCAGGGGGACATCGTTTGAGAGTGTGAGGCCTTTTGCAGTCGAAATCCCAACTCGAAGTGCAGAAAATCCGCCTGGTCCCTTTGCCACTGCAATTAGCTCAACGTCTTGCAGCGAGACACCCGCTTCTGCAAGTACAGAGTTGATATTGGGGAGCAACTCGCGACCGTGATTCTGGTTTGAACGCCACGTCTTCGCAGCCGAATTCACACCGTTAGAGACGGCAACCCCTGCCCTGCGCGTGGACGTGTCAATTGATAGCACAATTGGCGTCATCGGCCGGCCGTCAGTTCTATCGATTCAATCAATCGGCGAGACACCGGTCCTTCGCCGCTAAGACTGACCAATCTCTCGTCATCATGAGATCCGCGCACCATCTTCACCTTCAGCGAATCAGCAGGGAACACTCCATCGCCTCGTTCCGGCCATTCGATGGCAAGCACGTCTCCCTGTTCCGCGAGTTCCAACAACCCGAGATCATCGACTTCTTCAGCGGAGTTGAGCCGGTAGAGATCGCAATGATGTAGCACCAGGCGCCCAATGTGCCTGGTGACCAGCACAAACGTTGGGCTGCGTGGGTTGTCGTCGGTCCCAAGTCCCTGTGCGATGCCCTGAACGAGCCTCGTTTTCCCAGCTCCCAACTCGCCGGTTATCAGTATTATTTCGCCACCGAGAAGCTTCTCCCCCAACGTTCTGCCGAGAGCGATGGTCTCATCTTCCGATTGAGTAATTGACCTGACTTCGAGCGAGGCGTTATCCACTCAAGTGATCCCAGCCGCCACGGGTTGGCGTGATGTCATTTCCATTGGCGTCAATCACCAAAACGGGACCGACTGACTCTGGCTTGCCGCGCACGGTTCCTATGCGGGTAATTGGTGTTTCCACTGCTGTGGCTGCGCGAGCGAACACCTCTTCTGAACAGGCGAATAACAACACATAGTCCTCGCCTCCAGACAGGGCCAACCGCCTCCAATCATCGGGGAACGAGTCTTTCAATTGCGTTGGGACTGGCACCTTCTCCATCTCAATCGTGGCCGCCACATTCGATTGCTCGCAGATGTGGCTCAGGTCAGCCACTAATCCATCGCTGACATCAATTGCACATTTGACGCCTGAGGCTCGCAACACCTGCCCCGCGATTACATCCGGGATTGGCCGATTGTGAACTTGAGCCCATCCGGGAACCGTCTTTCCGGCCTTGATTAGCTCAAGGCCAGCACCTGACGCGCCTACAACTCCGGTAATCCCGATCACATCGCCATGCATCGCGTTTGAGCGCAGCATGGGGGCTGGGTACTCAGATGATCTCGTATCTATCGTTCCCACTGCGGCTACTGAAATGAACAAGTTGTCGGCGCGGACCACATCGCCGCCGGTGACGGGTCCACCCAACTCAGACGTAATCGCTCCGATGCCTGAGTAGATTTTCTTCAGGCTGTCTGCTGGAAATCCAGGTGGGATACCCAGAGTAACCAGCGTGTGCAAGGGCTCTGCGCCCATCGCAGCGATATCGCTCAGGTTGACCGCAATCGACTTCCAGCCAAGATCCTCCCAGTTCACTGACGCAGACAAAAAATGGACGCCATCGACCATGGTGTCAGTTGTGTATACGTCAATGAAATGACCACGCCGTAAAGCCGAGCAGTCGTCCCCATTTCCGACGATCAGGTCAGCCAAATCGGGAGTTTTTAGTCCCGCGACCAGATCGGCGATAAGGGCGAATTCGTCAGGTGGCGTGGTGTGTGGTGTTGTCACGTATCTGATTATATGTAGAGTCTGAATCAAATTCGTTGGTGCCCAACACAATAGCGCCACATTGAGGTCCCGCCTGTGAAGGCACTTTTGTTATCGGACATACATTCAAACGCAGTCGCGCTGGAGGCTGTGCTGCGTCATGCTGGCGCGTTCGTGGCGTTTGATGAGGTGTGGGTTGCAGGGGACACCGTGGGCTACGGCCCAAATCCAAACGAGTGCATAGATATTCTGCGGACGCATTCAGCTCTGGTCGTCGCCGGAAATCATGATCTCGCAGCGACAGGCAAACTTGACATCCACGCATTCAATTCCTATGCGTCCGCGGCGATTCGGTGGACCAGGGAAGCGTTATCGGCCGCGAGCGTGGAATACCTGAGTGGGCTGGAGACCACGGTAGTGTCCCAGGAATACACGATGGTGCACGGTAGCCCCCGAGACCCCGTTTGGGAGTACCTGATGGAATTCGAAGCGGCGGAGGCGAACCTTGATCATTTCGAGACATCGCATTGCGTAGTGGGTCATTCGCATCTACCGCTGGTATTCAGCCTCGAAGAAGGTAAAGAACCTGTGGTGTCTCTGCCAATGACCGGCGAGGCAATCGAACTCGTGGGCCGTTCGTTTGTGAATCCCGGAAGCGTTGGCCAACCCCGAGACGGCAACAATCTTGCCTCATATGCAGTATTGGACACGGACAGCGGCGACGTGATGTTTCATCGAGTGGAATATGACATTGCTGAAACACAGAGCCGAATGCGGGATGAGAATCTTCCTCAGGTCCTGATCGATCGCCTCCAGATGGGCCGATGAGTCCATCGCCCGGTGGTCCGGCCATAACCTCTCTATAATCGCCACTGCCGCGAAATTGTCCGGCAATTTATCTGTCGTAAGAGAGTGAGCGATTATGCCTGCGATTCACGTCTACCTGTACGAAGGCCGTACCGAAGATCAGAAGCGAGATCTTGCGAAGGCGTTTACTGACGATATTCAGAAGATCGTTGGCTCCCCTCCTGAGGCGACGCATGTGCTTTTTCACGATATGAGCAAGTCTGACTGGGCTCACGCCGGCAAGCTGGCGTCTGACGAGTAGTCTGCGAAAACAGATCAAATCTCCGCCCGTGGCCCAATGCCACGGGCGGTTCTGTTTCAAGTGGCCGTAAGTTGACGTATCCTTCGCATCATCTAATCAGGAGGCAATGACGTGAGCGGCAGATTTGAAGGAAAAGTAGCGCTGATCGCGGGTGGCGCACACGCGTCCAAGGGCGATCTCATGGGTTTTGGCGGCATCGCTGCGTGGGAGATTCTCAAGGGCGGCGGCAAGGTCGTTATCGGTGATCTCGATGATGACGCAGGCGAAAAGTCAGTCCAGCAGATGAGAGACGATGGCTTCGAAGCCCATTACGTTCATTTGGATGTTACGGATGAGGCCCAGTGGGCCAGCGCTGTATCGAAGGTGATTTCGGAGTTCGGTTCTCTGAGCATCATGGTCAACCTTGCGGGAACACTCGACCGGGATTCTATTGAAGGCGTTGATATTGATACCTGGCGTTTGACCATGGAAGTGACCAACATGGGCATGTTCCTGGGAGTCAGGGCGGTAGCACCATCGATGCGGGAGGCCGGTGGTGGATCGATAGTGTTGATCTCCTCCATGGCCGCGAAACTGGCAAGTGATTACGGTTCTGCATATGCCACATCGCGAGCGGGAATGACTCATTTTGCCCGTTCCGCCGCCGTACAACTTGGGCCGGACAACATTCGAGTCAACACAGTGCTGCCGGGGTGGACCATCACGCCATTCACCGCTGCATTGCTGGAAGACAAGAAGGCAACAGAGTGGCGAAACAACAGGGTCCCACTCCGAAGGTGGGCAAACGCCGACGAGATAGCAAACGGCATCCTGTTCCTGGCATCGGATGAGGCCAGCTACGTGTCAGGATCTGAGCTGCTAATGGACGGTGGAACCACAGCATGGTGGGGTCCCGGACCGGATTAGGTTCCCTCCCCGCACTCCGGGATGAGAGTGCTGTTAGCGCTTATGCAACGCATGAACAGCCTGAAAACTCCCTCGTCCTGACCTTCTGCCGAAGGGAGAAGGGACCGGCCGACCTCCTCGCCCTCTGGGAGAGGATTGAGGTGAGGGGACTGTTACGACTTAAGTTGACGTAGAACACCCGAAAACGCCCTCATCCTAGCCTTCTCCCAGAGGGAGAAGGGACAAATCAGCTACCCGAACGACGCCTTTACACGCGCGATCGCTTCTTCGTTGGCAGTTCGTGCCGCGTCTACGAGGCCAATATTTCCGTTGAATCCGTGGTTCATGCCTTCGTAGACGGTCGTCACAACATCGTTTCCAGCGGCCAGAAGGGCGTGGCCGTAATCGACCGCCTCATCGACCAGCGGGTCGAACTCAGCTGCGATGATTGTGGTCGCTGCAAGCCCAGACAGATCATCCGCCCGAATCGGCGAGGCGTAAGGGTGGTGCGGATCATCACCTTCTGCGATGTACTGCTCCCAGAACCACTCCATAGCCTGTTTCGTGAGGCCGTAGTCGACCGCGAAATTATTGTAAGAAGCACGCTCAAACTGATAGTCGATCACCGGGCAGAAGAGGATCTGATGGCTGATCATTGGACCGCTTTTGTCGCGGGCCATTAGTGCCACCGCAGCGGCCAGGTTTCCCCCTGCTGAGGTCCCAGCAATGGCTATCTTCGAAGCGTCAATGCTTAGCTCATTTGCATTCTCAACCGCCCACACGGTGGCGGCATAGCAATCGTCAGGCGCTCCAGGGAACTTCGTCTCCGGCGCCATTCGGTAGTCGACCGATACAACGGTGGCGTTGATCCCTTCGCAGAGCATTCGGCAGGTTGCATCGGCGAGATCAAGATCACCGACTACCCATCCACCACCGTGAAAGTGCATCAGCAGGGCGTGAGGTCCGGTGGCGCTGGGTTCATAAATTCGCACAGGAATCTCACCGGCAGGTCCAGGAATCGTTCGGTCGTAGACGTTGCCTACGGGGATGAAATCGTGCTCCGTGAGTTTGGCCCGCTCATGCCCAAGCCTCCGTGACTCCTCAGGGCTAATCTCCCACACAGCCGGGATGTTGAGCTCGGCGCCCTGGTTCATGAGATCGACGACTTGTGGGTGCAGTGGCATTGTGGGATTCCAAGTTTCAGGCGGTGGTGATCGAAGAAGTGGAATATTACGCCACGCGGATTCTCATAGCGCTGTGCGAGTAGGCGTGACACTATTGGCGTGAGTCCACGTTAGGGTGAGGAAAACCACAATGCACAACAGACCCGTCGGGAATCGAGGCCAACAGTTCAGAGATCCGTTTGTCGCGGCGGAGATCGCTCATGGGCAACGGTCGTATCCGAGAAGCGGCCTATTTCTTCAGGTGCTGATTGGCATTTCCATGCTTCTATGGCTCATAGTCAAGGCCGCGTACAGACTTTCCAAGTTTGTCTGGGCGAGGGCAGGAAAGATGCGGCGTGGCGGCAACGTTATCGATTCCGAATCGACCGGCATCAAGTACAGGGTCTACGACCCGGAACGCGACGATCGACGATAGCTTGATCAACGTTGATCGAGAAACGTCCACCGGAGCGACAAACACGCCAGCCCACGGTGTCATCCCGGACGCGTAGACGACAGTCGGAGCGATCAGGGATATCACATGAGGTATGCGGCCACGCCACTTTTTCTCATGGCCCATGTATCGTCGATAGCGCCACCCGCGTCTATTCGGATGATGCGGCGTGGATTCCATGCATGTGCGAGATCCCGGTTCACCAATCGGCGTCCGGGATGGCAAAACTATGGCAGCAGCGACAGATACTCGCTCACTGATTTATCGAACAGTTCGGGATTACTGTTCCAGAGGGCTGTGTGTCGCCCACCACCAAACGTGATGAGCGTGTTGGGTACGTCTAGACCTTCCGCGAACAGGTCACTGTCATTCGTCGAGACTGTTTCGTCGGCATCGCCACGGAGTAACAGCACGGGGACCTCAATTCCTGCTGCGATGTCCATATAGTTCATCGCATCCCAGTCAATCCCAAACCGCACATCGGCGAGCCACTTTGCCGATTCGGTGAGGAATCCGGGCAAACTGAGTTGCTCAGCACCAAAGTCGACAGCGCGTTCGAGGCTGATCACCGGCGAGCCTAATATCAGGCCATCGATATCACCGCTTGCGCCTGATTCGCGCATGAATGCCAGTGACGTGGCTCCGCCCATGCTCCAGCCCGCAAGAACGATCCGCTGAGCCCCCACGTCCTGGACGTATCGGACTGCGCTCTCAATATCTCTCCACTCGGTGGCCCCGTAGTTGTGTCGATTGCTGGGGTCGGCTGGTGAGGA
Source organism: Chloroflexota bacterium (assembly GCA_013204555.1). Classification (GTDB taxonomy): domain Bacteria; phylum Chloroflexota; class Dehalococcoidia; order Lucifugimonadales; family Lucifugimonadaceae; genus UBA1151. Next base: position 21,445 of record JABMNO010000010.1, read on the forward strand.
CTCGTGATTGCGATACGTGGTGAGAAGAACGTTCCATCCGGCATCAACAAGGATTGGCAGAAGTCGCAGGCCCTGCGTGCGATCGGAGTCCTTGCCATGGATAAACACGACCCATGATTCGGAGCCCGCATCCACCGACCACGCGTCAACTTCCCCCAGTTCGGTATCGATCCGGACGTTCGAAAATTCGAATCCCATAGCGCCAGGATCACAGCACCAGGCGTGCTTGTCGTAGCGCACCCGATCTCCAACTGATAGCTCCCCAGCCACGAGATCGAAGCCGCGCGTTGCTGTGTTTCCATCAACCGAAGTCAGCCCATCTGCCCGAGCGTACCCACCCGACCATTCAAGCCCGACGAACTCAGGCTGGTTGCCCGGACTGCCGCCTTTGAGGCTGATTGAGCCACCATTGAGTGCGATTACCTCCACATCGTGCTCTTTAGGATCGCGGTCCACCTCTAAGCCTCCGCTGTTGATGCGGTCTGAGTAGTACCAGGTGACGGCGGCGAACAGGGCGAGCAGGAATACGAGGGCCGAGATCGCGGCGAGCGTAGTTCGGCGACCGGGTCGAATGCGGATTTTGGAGTACTCCTACCGGCAATAGCAATCGCTCGGAACATTCTATTGATCAGCAGATCGAGCAAACCTGGACTATCCGTTCCACTGGCCGAATCCAGCGCACATATACACTTGTCCACAGCCTAGGAATAGCGTGAACGTCGGTTATACAGGAAGTGAGACCAATGTCCATTATCGGGAAACTTATTGGTACGGTCATCAAGATCGTTTTATTACCAATCAAGATTGTTCGGGCAATATTGCCGTTCTAACGATGATATCCACCCTGGCGTTTTGAACCGGAGATACATGATTGATGCCTGATCCCAAACAGCAAGAAAATGAGGCCCGCCAGCGTGAGCAGGCTGACGAGATCATGCGAAAAGATCATCGTCCTCTCGGTCCTTCTGGATCATCTCGTCACTATCGGGCAATGCTCCCCGGCGGCCGAATGTATGGTGAAGACGACTCGGTGGTGGGCTACTTCGCTGGACATATCGTGCGCATCGCCAGAGTCACGGTTCGATTCCTGAGATTTTTCTTCAAACGCAAGTCCCGCCCTGACGATCAGCCCAAAGGCTCAAATCAGTACGAGGACTACGACCTGGACGCCTGATCGTTCAAACGCCGTCGCCGTGCTATGCTGCCGCCCGTTTGGAATCTAGTATTTTCATCGGAGCGTGCAGTGGCGAAGATTACCGGAAGTCACCTGATAGCGAAGTCGTTGCAGGCCGAGGGTGTGGACACATTATTCGGCATTGCGGGTGACCATTTTCTTCATCTGCTGGACGTACTGGCTGACGAGCCGTTCCGAATGCTGGACACTCGACACGAGTCTGGTGCAGTCCACATGGCCGACGCCTACTCACGCCTGCTGAACCGGGCAGGAGTTGCTCTATCGACTACGCCGGGTCATGCCAATGCGATACCGGGACTCGCAAACGCAACGCATTCGCATGCTCCCGTCGTGAATATCGCCGGTTCTGCCGACTCACGGAACATCGGTCGTGGGGCGATGCAGGAGTTCGACCAGGTCGGGGTGGCGACGCCGGTAACCAAGGGCGCATGGGAGATTCCCTCGGTCGAGCGAATTCCTGAATATATCTCCCTTGCTTTCCGAACCGCGCTGGAAGGACGGCAGGGGCCTGTCCATCTGACGATTCCGGCCGACCTGCAGGAGGCTGACGTAGATGAAGACGTAGCCCTGAGGTATCTGCCGTCTGAGTATGGTGCTCCCCGAAAATACCTTGGCGACCCAACGCAGGTTGCGAATGCTGTCGAACTGCTGCGCTCTGCCAGCAAACCGGTGATTCTTGCGGGGACTGGTGCAGGAGCAACAACATCTGCTGAAGAGCTGACCCGTCTCGTTGAAACGACGCGGATTCCGATTTTCACTATCGATTCGGCACGAGGGCTCGTTCCCGACGATCATGAGTACTCCGCCGGATTTGGTTACCTGCCACTGAACGGTGCCGCACAGCGGATCAACGAAGCAGACGTCGTGTTGCTGCTGGGGCAGAAGCTCGACTACACGTGGGGATATGGCGGGTCGCCGCCATTCGCCGCCAACGTGAAGTTCATCTTCGTTGACCCTTCGCCAGCCGATATCGGCCGGGCGCGTTCGGTATCGATCGGTATCGCAGGTGATGTTGGCCCAGTCGTCACTCAGCTTGCCGATGAGGCGCAGAAACACTCGTGGCAGGATGAGTCGTGGGCCGGGTCGCTGAAGGCGGCGGCCGACGAATACAGGGCTGGCATCGATAATCTGGCTACCAACGAAGGCCCGATGCACCCGAGCAACGTCAGTCAGGCGCTCCACGAGTTTACTGATGATGACACGATCATTTCGTTTGATGGTGGCGACTACTGCCACTTTTTCCGTGCGTCTTTCAAATCCAACAAACCTTCGAGTTGGCTCTATGTGAGCAGTTTCGGGATGATTGGGGTCGCGCTCCCGTACGCACTTGGCGCGCAGGCGGCGTTCCCGGACAAGCGAGTGGTTTGCGTGGTCGGCGATGGTTCGATTGGCTTCAATGGCATGGAGATCGACACCGCTGTTCGGCACGGATTGAACGTTGTGACGGTACTGGGAAATAACTCAATATGGGGCATCGACTGGCAGATCCAGAAGGGTCTCTACGGTAAACCGGTCTGGACTGATCTTTTGCCGCAGCGATACGACATCATGGCGCAGGGACTCGGCGCGCACGGTGAACACGTGACGGTAGAGAGTGAACTTCGTCCCGCATTGAAGCGTGCTTTTGGGGCAGGCAAGCCAGCGCTCGTGAATGTAGACATTGGCAAGATCATTAGCCCGGTGGCGGAAGCAGCAATCTCCCGCAAACTCGGCTCACACGGATAGGAACAACAAAGATTGCCTGTAACCAGATTTCAACTCGAACTTCGGCGCCCCCTCGCAGGTGGGAAATCGTTTGGTCAGGTAGGCGCATATGAAGAGCTGAGAGGAAAGCTCTTCTTTGACGTTGATCCGTCACACGAATCCAACGAGCGAGTGGGAGATATCGGTCTCGTAGCGATGAATGCCTCGGAGAGAGTCGAGTTTTCATCGGACGTTGTCATCCTCAAGCCTGTTGATGCAGCGAATGGTAATGGGAGGGTTCTGTTTGACGTTCTGAATCGAGGCAAACGTCTCGCTCTCGCTCAGTTCAACAATGCCCCACCTCACAAAGTCATCTATGACACACCTCGTCTTGAAGAGATTGAAGTCGGCCATGGCTGGTTGATGGATCAGGGCTACACGGTGATATGGGTCGGGTGGCAGGCAGACGTTCCGCCATTTCAGGCGTTGCTTCGCCTGACCGTTCCCGAAGCAATGGATTCGGACGGCCGTCGTCTGACCGGAAAGATATTCAGCCAATTTCAAGCGGCAGAAAAGGTCGACAACTTCATGTTGTCGGATCGTGATCATACTGCCCATCCAGCGCTGGAAATGAACCAGACAGACGCTCTGCTGACCGTTCGCGATCAGCCGGACTCTGATCCAACTACGATCTCCAGGGATCAGTGGCGCTTCGGTCGAGTTGTGGAAGGCGAGTACGTTGAAGATCCCAGCTACGTAACCAAAGAAGGCGGATTTGAGCCGGGGTTGATGTACCAGCTCACATACACGACCGTTGGTGCGCCGGTGATGGGTCTTGGCTTTCTGGTGATGCGAGATTCAATTTCCTGGCTCAAGTACGGCTCAGATTCCGACGGCAATCCAAGCGTCGGACATATTAAACATGCCTACGGATTTGGCGTATCGCAGTCGGGCCGATTCCTTCGTAACTTCATCTACCTTGATTTGAACCTTGACGAAGAGGGCAGGGAGGCGTTCGACGGGATCATCCCCCACGTACCAGGTGGTATGCGAGGCGAGTTCAACCAGCGCTTCGGGCAGCCGTCGAAGGACTTGCCAACGATGATGGCGCAGTTATTCCCGTTTACCCCCGGCGAATCTGTCGACCCTGTCACCGAGGAACGCGGCGCGCTGATGCAGCGGATCGCGGACCGGGAGTCGCCACTCAAAGTATTTTTCTCCAATACGGCCGCTGAATACTGGCGCAGCGATGCGTCTCTTGTGCATACCGACCCCGATGCAACGTTCGACATCGATCCGCCGGAAAACGCTCGCATATATGCGCTGGCGGGTTGTCAGCACGGGCACGGTGACTGGCCACCAACGGACCGACGGAGCGCCGACAATCTAAGAGGCCAGAATCTGGTCAACTCCATCGACTACGCACCTCTGATGCGGGCACAGCTTGAGAACCTGCATCAATGGGCAGCGAACAACGTTGCACCACCAGATAGCCAGTACCCGCGCCTGGATGATGAGACTGGATTGACCGCCGAGCAAGTAGCGGCAAAGTTTGATGCCATCCCAAACTCAAATCGCCCAATGCATATACCGATTCCGAAACGCATCGATTTTGGCCGAAACGATGATGAAACACTCACCCGAACACTACCGCCAGTGCCCGGGAAGTCATACGGAGCGATTGTTTCTGATGTGGACTCCGACGGTAACGAAATCGCCGGACTAATGTTGCCGGATATCCTGGTGCCTCTCGCCACCTCAACCCCATGGAACCTGCGGCATCCGACGATGGGCGCGCCGGATCAGGTGATCGGGCTCACAGGCGGTCTCACTGGTTCTACACTGCCGTTTCCTCTAACCAGGGAAGACCGTGTTGACTCGGCAGATCCACGCATGTCGATTCAGGAACGATACGCCTCCAAAGAGGCGTACCTTGAGAAGGTTCGTTCAGCCGCCGAGGTGCTGGTAGAGCAGCGGGAAATTCTTGAGTTTGACGTCGAGCGTTGCGTTGACCGCGCTGGCGAACGATGGGACTGGTTTACAAGCCGTGCTTCCCGTTAGTACAGGAGAACAGACATGCGTATTGGCGTAACTTTCCCGCAGACCGAGATTGGGAACGATATCGGCGAGATTAGAGAGTATGCCGTTGAAGTAGAGAAGCTTGGCTACCGACATATCCTCGCCTACGATCACGTGATCGGAGCCAATCTGCGAAATCGGCCTGACTGGCAGGGCCCGTACAACCTGGAGACTTCTTTCCATGAAGTGTTCGTGCTCTTCGGGTTTCTTGCGGCCGCGACCGATACTATCGAGCTGGCAACGGGAATCGTCATCTTGCCGCAGCGGCAAACGGTGCTCGTCGCCAAACAGGCCGCATCTCTGGATTTACTATCTGGAGGACGATTGCGGCTCGGTGTAGGACTCGGGTGGAATCAGGTCGAGTACGAAGCGCTGAACGAAGATTTCACCAACCGTGGAGCGCGATCGGCCGAGCAGATCGAATTGATGCGCAGTCTCTGGACAGAGCAATCGGTCGAATTTGAAGGACGCTGGCACTCAGTGCCTGATGCCGGGATATTGCCTCTCCCTGTTCAGCGCCCCATTCCGATCTGGATGGGTGGTGGAAGCAGTGACCGCGCTCTCAGGCGTATTGCCCGGCTCTCAGATGGCTGGATGAGTAATTGCGGGAAGGAAGAAGCTGGCCGCGTTTTGCTCGACCGTTTCCAAGGCTACCTGGATGAATATGGACGGGAGCCAGGCTCGGTTGGTCTCCAGGGTGGGATTACGATCAATCCCGATGATCTGAAAAAGACCGTAAATGATGTCAACGAATGGCGTGAACTTGGTGCAACGCACGTCAGTATCAACACGATGGGACTTGGACGAGTCGGTGGTCCGGCTCATCTGGAACTGCTCAGGGCGTTTGCCGGTGAGGTCTCTCTGGCGTAGCTACAACGTATGACGTGCATTGGACCGGGAAAGTGCCCTTCGAGTTTCCTCAGGAAATTTTCCCGGTCCAATGCACTCGCTATGCTGGCAATCTGAATGTCCGATATCGAACTCAACTGGCTCGTCTTGTCAGCCGTATGCGCGAGGAAAGGTATCCTGAGGTCGCTCGAAGGGCACCTTTTCAGCATATGACGCCCAGGTGACATCAACTATTCCAGGTGTCTGAGGCGTCCGGGGTGCAGCTATCGCAGACGCCCCTACATGGGGGTGATGTGGCGTAAGGCGATTCGACGGCATCTACCAAACTCGAACCACATCGCCGACATCGAATATCCTCGGAATCCCGATTCCCAATGACTCCGCGCGATACGACGCTTCCGGAATGCCGATATCACCCACGTACAACTCACCAACGTGGCGTCGCGCTTCAGCCGCCTTCAGCCCCACTTTGGGCAGGGCCAGCGCCAACGTAGCATCGGCCTCCACTGCGGGAGCATGTACTTCACCGGTAGTCGAATCAACACCACTGGGCACATCGAGAGACAACACGTTGGCCGAAGCCTCATTTGCGAGCGTGACAAGTTCGGCGGCCACTCCAACAGGTGGGCCGTTCAGGCTGTAGCCAATGATGGCGTCGATGATGAGGTCTGCGTCATCAACCGCCGCCACGGCGCCGCTGGTAATAGACACGCCCAGTCCAGAAAGTGCGGCCAACTGCATGGCGGGCACGCCTCTGAGATCTTCTGGCTTTCGTGTCAGGTGAACTGAGACGTGCGCACCCCATCCCGCCAACCTGCGAGCGGCTACCAGTCCTCCGCCTCCGTTCCCACCTGAGCCAGCCAGTACGATAACTCGCTTCCCGGCTGGCGAGGCGGCGAGGAATCGATCAGAGGCTAGCCTCGCCAGATTGCGTCCGGCATTCTCCATCATCTGCTCGAGTCCGATGTGGAATTCATCGACCATCAACCGATCGACTTCGCGCATCTGGTCAGTGGTGATGAACGGAACGTCGGTCTGTGGGATCAAATTACGGCCGATCGGCGATGATGACGCAGTAGCCGATGGTGCCATCGTCGACCAAACGGCGTGCCTCTTTCACGTACGTCTTTGCCTCGCGAATCAGATCGAGTTCGACTGGTACCTTGCCAAGTTTCACGCCAATCTCAGCGAACATGAGCATTTTCCCAATCGACTCCACAAAGCTTGTCGCAACATCCGTGCGACGTTCACTTTGTACGATATGAAATCCCGCCGTTTCAACGAGTGATACGTATTGATCCAGCGACCATGCGGCACCAACGCAGCCCGCGACAACGAACACGTTCTGGAGATGAGGGGGAAGTTCGCCGTCTACGATCACGTCTGAGATGCCGATACGTCCGCCAGGTTTGATGGCGTCGAAAACTCGTTGAATAACGGCTGGTTTGTCGTCGAATATCGAGATCACGCACTCGGCTATCGCTGCATCGAATATCACTGTGCCCACATCAACGTTTGAAATATCACCCGTGATCACTTCGATCTTGCCATCGAGTCCCTGATCGTTGGCGCGGGATTCAAGTTCTTCTGCGCTGGATTCCTCCAAAGTGACTCCCGTCACTGAAGCCCCATATTTTTTGGCGAGAAAAAGGGAGGTAGCGCCTGGACCACATCCCACATCCAACACACGGGATTCAGAAGATAGACCAAATTGTGATGCGACCTCCTCAGTGAGCGTAAGGCCGCCCGGATGAAGTGAATCGCCCAGCAAATAGCGCACCGCCGGATGACTGTAGGCGGTTGCGCAACAGGTGTTGAGATCAGTTTGGGGACTAACGGTCAATGCGCCCGCCCACGTCATGAGTACACGCGATCTGAGGATGCACACGGCTCAGTTCAGCACGGGCCTCAATCATCACCTTCAGTTCGATCAGATGTTCGCGCATGAACTTGTGCATCAGCTTCCGAAGGAAGATCTTACCCAGTGCCCAGCCGAAAACGGACCAGCGAATTCCAAACTTACTGTGATAGGTGAATTCCGTACAGCTGCCTTGATCCCTCAACTCAAATCGATCGTTCAGCAGTTTCAAACCGCCGGTGATTGGACCGTTGCCTGGAACCAGGTTGAAGTCGATCGACTCCGGCTCATGTAGATCGACCCATTCTGTTGTGACCCAGTTTCTGTGCATCCCGAATCCCAATGAGATTGGAGTTGTGAATTCCACGAATTTCCGGGTCCCTTCGTCCTCCAGCACCCGGTTGGATGGTCCCTCTGCGCCCATAGACGCTCCAAAGGCGGTTAACACCTGGAAGGCTAGTCTGCGGTCAGCGTTGACGTGAATGGTTTCTGATGGAACCCGAATCGGAATGACGGTCATTGTTATTTCGACTTTGGGTCAGGCGAAGTAACCGCTATGCCGGTACGTTTCTCCAGTCGCTCTCTTGCTCGAGACATCATGAGTTCCTTCTTGATGTCCTCCCGGTAGCCGACGGTGTTGTAAGCGCAGAACGGAATCAGCCGGCCATCCGGTGTTGCAATTTCGACACAGCACTTCATCAGCTTCTTGATATCGAATGTGTAGGGATCCTGAAAATCCTTGATCGTAATGGCGAAGACGTGCTTCGCCACATTGTTCGGGATTCGGAAGTCGATATTGCACGTTGCGCAGACAAACGCATCTCCCAGCGTGTCACTGCCGGGTGCGGCCGACGATGACCACATGTCTGCGAGCGCGTCCCTGATCTCAGACTCCGGGTCAGGCCATACGCGGTTTGTGATGTAGTCGAGATACTCATCCACATCTACCAGTCGGGCCAGTGGATTTACATCTTCGCCTTCGACGTAGGCGTAGGCGATTGATTGGCATGCAGGGTGGCAGCAGGGGACAGGTACAAAGTCCGACTTTACGAACTTACCGTTCATCCCTTTGTCGAGCCGGTCGATTACTTCGGCGATCGTGACACGGTTCATGGGATCCAAATATTCGAGGTGACGGCCCGTGTGGAACACCGGCTGAAACATTACCCCGCGAACAGCAGGGTGCTTTAGACCGAACTCGACGATTGCAGACATCTCGTGTTCATTGACGTCGCGTTCAACCGTGGCGGTGAGGATCGTATTGACGTCATGACTTGCCAGCACTTCCAGCGCGGCCATCTTCTCGTCGAGAAGCGACTCCCCGCGCATCTTGAGATAAGTATCTTCCTCGAAACCATCGAACTGGAGATAGACCATTGGGTTCAGCGCACAGAACTGCTCCGCCCACTCCGGGTCTTCAACCAATCGGCGACCGTTGGTGTTCACCATCACATGGCGAATTCCCTTTTCCTGGGCCATCTGAATGAAGTCGAGCAATTCCGGGTGAAGCGTGGGTTCACCACCCGAAAACTGGACCACTTCGGGATCGCCCTCGGTTCTCACGAACGTGTCGAGCATTATCTCGACCTCATCACGCCGCAGGTTGAAACCAGTTCCGGCGTCCATGAAGCAGGTAGGACATGCCATGTTGCAGCCCGTGTTCACCTCGATAATCACGAGGCACGCATGTTGCTTGTGTTCGGGGCAGAGGCCGCAATCATAGGGGCAGCCGTCTTTTATCTCAGTGGAGAACTCAAGCGGAATATCACCTGGTTTGTTGTACCGGAGCTGATCAATATAGGTGTCTGCGTCAGGAGAGATCAGAACCTCGAACCGACCGTGTTCATCACATCGTTTCCGCATTGTCACCTTGCCGTCTTTCAGGTGAATTTCAGCGTCGATGAGCTTTTTGCAGGTGGGACACATGCTGCGGGTCAACTCATAGAAGATCGAATCAGAAACAGCGCGTTTCCGGGCTGGGGTCCGGGCATCGGGTTTGGCCTTGGCCATGAGTCTCCTATCGATTGTCCCGCCCACGCGGCAGGATGCCGCTCACATACTCGCATGTGGGAGTGGCAGTTGGTGTCACTGCTGTTAGATGCCACACATGCCGATTGTGTCCGGGAAATAAAAAAGGCCCGGCAAATCGCCGGGCCTTTTTTTATTTACGTGAGGGTTATTTCTTGGTCTCCCAGAAGATGTGTCCAATCTCGTCGATTGCGGCCTTGAAGGCCACGGCGGCTTCCATGTCAACGTTCTGCTTGGCCTTGGAGCCCAGCTTGCATGCCTGCCAGACAAGAGTGTGGAGATTCGGGTTGGCCTCAAGATGCTCTGGCTTGAAGTAGTCGGTCCAGATGACCAGAATGTCATCCTTCGCCTTCTTGCCATGCTCCTCTTTGACCATGGTGTAGCGGGCGAGTGCGTGGCCAGACGCCGGGTCGCTTAGATCGAGACCCTGGATCAGTTCCGTCATTCGGATGACGGTCTGAGCGGCCTCAAGGGCTGCGTGAGGATCGTAGATGCCGCATGGGACGTCGCAGTGTGCCTGGGCGTCGATGACGGGTAACGCTCGGTCGAGCAGACGAGTTACATTAGCTACAAATGACATTCTTAGTTGCTCCTAAAAATACAGTACGAGCCATCTCGCGGCTCGACCGAAAAGTGGTGGTGGTTTCGGCGGCTAAATTTACCACAATTATGCTTAATCCAAGCGTGATGCAGTCCAGCCGATGAAATATTCCGCCAGACCATTCATGATTTGGTTTTTGGACTTTGTTACTTCGCGACGGATTCGCGTGGGGGGTGACAGCATGCTTCCAACGTTTCAACCCGGAGACAAGGCGATCGTAAGTCCGCGTGAGTACAAGTTGGGTTCGCCGGATCGATTTGACGTGGTCATCTTAAAATCTGTCGATGGACGTCCGGCGGAGATCAAACGCATTGTTGGCCTCCCCGGTGAGGAGGTGATGGTCAGAAATAAACAGCTGGTAATTGACGGGGAAGACGTGGACCAGCCGGTCGATGGCAGTGACTCTGGAACTCACCTGTGGGTCTTGCAGTCAGATGAATTCATTGTGCTCGGTGACAATCGGCGCGTTTCAGTAGACAGCCGAAAGTACGGGCCGGTGCGCAAAGACCAAATTCTTGGGCCTATCGTCAGGCGTATGTGAGCCGTGTCAGGGCCACCTGATATGCTCCGCCATCTAACGAAAACCAATCAAAGGGACTAATTATGGGTTTGATCAGCGGAATGTTCGGTCATGCCACAGATGTGGATATTACTGAGTTGCAGGATGATTTCGGTTCGCTACTTATTCAGGATGAGTCGATCATCACAGCCTACAGACTGGTGCGTGATCTGATCATATTTACGGAGCACCGCCTGATACTTGTCGATAAGCAAGGCCTTACTGGCAGGAAATCGGATTACGCCACGATTCCATATAACAGCATAATCCGCTTCTCAATGGAGACAGCGGGGTTCATGGATCACGATGCAGAGTTGAGGCTCTGGATACGTGGCGAAGCTGAACCACTCAAGAAAGAGTTCAAAAAGAATCAGAGCGTGAGCGATATCTATCGGATTCTAAGTGACGCGATATTGACCTAACCGTCTATGAGCGGGATGGCCTCTTTGGCATGGTAGGTGATGATGATATCGGCGCCAGCTCGGGATATTGAGGTCAGCACCTCGATAATCGCCCTGTCCTCATCAATCCAGCCGTTCTGTGCCGCAGCCTTTAGCATGGAGTACTCACCGCTGACGTTGTAAGCGGCTACTGGGACTTCGGAGACACGGCGGGCCATTCGGATGATATCGAGATATTCGAGCGCTGGTTTCACCATCACGATGTCGGCGCCTTCAGCAATATCAGCACGAACTTCGCGCATCGCCTCACGGCCGTTGGCTGGATCCATCTGGTATGAGCGCCTATCGCCTTGTTTTGGAGCAGAATCGGCGGCGACTCGGAATGGGCCATAAAAAGCAGATGAGTACTTGGCTGCGTAGGCCATCAGCGTCGTTTCGGTGTGTCCTGCTGAATCCAATCCGGCTCGAATGGCAGCGATCTGACCATCCATCATTGCGGATGGTGCGACGATGTCCGCGCCTGCCTCAACATGCGAAACAGCGGTCTCGGCCAGCAATGGCAACGTCTCATCGTTATTGACCTCACCATTGGGCAAAAGGATGCCGCAATGGCCGTGATCTGTGTACTCACACATGCATACGTCGGTGGTCACGACAAGATCGGGTTGTGCGCTCTTGATTTCCCGCACGGCGTTCTGAACGATGCCGTCTTTGGCGTACCCACCGGTGCCACGCGAATCCTTGGACTCCGGAATGCCGAAGAGAAGTACAGACGGAATCCCCAGCGAGGCGATCTCATCAACCTCGGCCTTGAGATTATCGACTGACAATTGCGCGATGCCGGGCATCGGCTCAATAGGCTCTCGTACGTTCTTGCCGTGCGTGACAAAGATCGGGAACATGAACGTGTCGGGCGATAGCCTGGTTTCTCGAACCATGCTTCGAATAGCCGGTGTGCGGCGGAGGCGTCGACCGCGGTGAAATGTGTGCCCGTTACTCATTGATAAAAGTGATCCACGAGTGCTTGTGTGAACGATTCCATCGTACGCTCTGAGGCCACCACGTTCACATTCAGGCCTCGTTCTCTCGCCCGCTCCGCAGTAATAGGTCCCATGCAACCGACCGTAGTGGCGTTGATCAGATCAGTTTCCCCACCGAGCAGGTTGAGGAGATTATCGACGCCGCTTGAACTCGTAAATGTGGTGACGTCGATGCCAGACTCAAACGCCTCTCTCGCCTTTGCAGCGGAGTCCTCAGGAGCGAGTGTCTGATACCCCACGACGGCATCTACGGAAGCTCCAGAATCCCGGAGTCCATTTTCCAGCGTGTCACGGCCGAGATCTGATCTGATGGCGAGTATTCGCTTACCACTGATTCCCAGATCGGCCAGAGCCTTGACGACTGCCTCAGAGACATACTCGTCTGGAACGAGGTCGGACGAAATGCCGAAAAGTTCCCGGACTGTCACCCCGGTAGCCGGGCCAACCGCAGCAACCTGGACCCCGGCGAAAGCTCGTGAGTCGACGCCCAGATGGCTCATGCGCTCGGAAACGCCGCGTACACCGTTGGAACTTGAGAAGACAATCCAGTCGTAGCTTGAGATATTCGACAGTGCGGCATCGAGTTCGGTCGTCTCTTCAAGCGGGACGATGGATATCAGGGGGAACTCCACACAGTTGGCGCCCTGCTCTTCAAGAAGCGTTCTAAACCTGCTTGCCTGGCTTCTTGTGCGGGTGACGAGAACCTTCTTGCCGAAGAGAGGCTGATTATCGAACCATCGCAGCGACGACCGAAGCTCCGTCACTTCACCAATAACGAACGCAACAGGGGAGGAGAGGCCCGCTGCGGTCGCAATAGCAGCGATATCGCTCAGAGGGCCTGTGACGGCTCTCTGGCGACTCCATGTACCCCATTGGATTATCGATGCAGGTCGGTCGGGGCTCATACCAGCATGGATAAGTTGCGACGTGATTTCTGGTAGCGCGGACCAGCCCATCATGAACACTATTGTTCCAGTCATCCTGGCCAGCGATTCAAAGTTGATCTGAGAGTCGGGCTTCTCCGGGTCCTCACTGCCAGTGATAAACGTTACGGACGTGGCCAGTCCACGGTGGGTGACCGGTATTCCCGCGTACGCTGCCGCCGCTACGGCTGAAGTTACGCCGGGGACGACTTCCCACGGGATTCCCGCTTCCACCAGCGCCAGGGCTTCTTCACCGCCACGCCCGAACACAAACGGGTCACCACCCTTGAGACGGCAAACGCTTTTTCCTTCAAGTGCCTTCTGGACGATCAGATCATTGATCTCTGGCTGCCTGAGTCGCGTACGACCTGGAGTCTTGCCAACATCAATCAATTCTGCTTTAGGGGACGCGTTGATAAGCAGTTCTGGATTGGCTAATCGGTCGTATATAACGACTTCTGATTCCTGGATTATCTTGAGGCCTTTGACGGTGATCAAACCGGGGTCGCCGGGGCCCGCGCCCACAAGTGATACTTTTCCGGGTGATGGCACTGTCTAGTTACCGATCAGTTCGCCAGCACCCTTGCTCAAAAGCAGGGATGCCAGTTCATTGCCAAGGTCATCAGGCGTTGACAGTGATCCAACAATCGTTTCTATGAGCACTCGTGAGCCATCAAGTGCTGATGCATATCCGGTCATAATTAATTTGCCGTCCAACGGACGGGCGTAAGCCGCAATAGGCGCAGAGCATCCCCCCTCTGTCCGTCGCAGGAATGCCCGCTCTGCTGTGGCAGCGATACGTGCCGAGCGGTCCTCGGCAGATGAGGCGATATTCCGAGCGTTTTCATCACCAGATCTGATTTCCAGAGCCACTGAACCCTGTCCCACGGCAGGTACAAATATGTTGGGGTCCAGGTGTTCCGCAACAACGCCTGCCCGACCAAGTCGGTTGATTCCAGCCGCGGCCATGACACTGCCGTCGAGTCCACTGCCGTCTCCGCCAAGGGCTTTTTCGATCCGCGTAGGCACGTTGCCGCGGATCTCACTTATTACAATATCCGGGCGTTGACTCAGCAATTGGGCCTTCCGGCGAGGGCTGCCAGTGCCGATGCGGGCGCCTGATGGCATATCTGAGAACGCACAGTTCCAGCGATTGATGAGAACCTCCCGAGGGTCTTCGCGTTCCGTCACCGCTGCTATCTCAAATTGGGAATCCAGCTTACCGGGCATATCTTTCAGACTGTGCACGGCTACATCAATCTCGTCTGCCAGTAGCGCGTCTTCAAGCGCCTTCGTGAATACGCCGACGCCCATCTGATCGAGTCGGGAATTCCGGTCAGCGTCACCGCGACTGTTTATCTCGATGATCGTAATCTCGATATCGGGGTGCTGACTGGCAAGTTGCATGACAACAGTCTTGCACTGTGTCATGGCCAGATCGCTGCCACGGGTGCCGATGCGTAGGGTCTGGGTATCAGACATGATGAACTCGAAGGGTCGATAAGGTCCGAGGGAACCTATTCCCCTGCGTTGACCTTTGCCTTCGCTTCGAGGCCGTTGACCAGCATTTTCTTTGCCCGGTCCGGATCGCCGGACTCGAACATCTCCAGAACCTCAGTCGTCATGACTTCTTGCCAGTCGTTGGGAGTTAGCGACAGTTCACGCGCCCTAACGTCTGTACGAATGTCAGCCAGTATGGGACCAACATCGGCCCACCGTAAGCACTGGCAGTAACCGTGGTCGCTAATCTGTTCCCGTAGACGACGTGCTAGAGCGGGGCTTGTGCCTGCGGTAGACACGGACACCGTGACATCCTGACGCTGAATGATCGCTGGCGCGATGAACGTGCACAGCGGCGTCACATCCATCACGTTCATGAGAATATTGCGCTCACGGGCCTCTTTAGCGGCGGCTTCGTTGACCTCCTGAGAAGACGTATCAGCGACGACCACAATCCATGCGCCTTCAAGGTCGCCTGCCTGATAAGTTCGTTTCACCCACTTGACTGTGCCGTTGTATGCCAACTCTTTAAGGCCTTCGGATGTGTCAGCCTCGGGTGCGAAAAAAGTGACGTCTCCACCACACTCAAGGAAGTACCGCACTTTACGTTCGGCTTCATGCCCGTCCCCGCCGTAGACCTGACAAGATCGGCCTCGGACGTCCAGATTGATTGGGTAGTAAGCGGGCAAGTCAGTTTCTCCCTGTCAGTAGCGTGATGGGCATCGACACAGATGCGGTGATCAATTCGAGCTAAACGAAGTAGCGAACCCTGGTCTTCTTATATTCCCGGGTTGAGAAAACGAGTTGTCGGTCATCGATGCCGATCTGCCTGGCGATCTCTACGGCAATCTCTTCGCACTCGTCTTCAGTGGTCGCGTGAATCATGGTGTAGTGACTGTACTTCCAGTCATCGTACGTGGGCCGTTCATAGCAGTGCGTAACGTGGGATGACATAGCCATAAGATCGCCGACCTCTTGCGACCTTTCTGCTGGAACATTCCATACAACCATAGCGTTGGCGCTGAAGCCAGCGCGACGGTGATACAGGACGGCGCTAAAGCGGCGCATCAGTTTGCGCTTAACCATGTCGTCGGAGTAATCAAACATCTCCTGCACGGACATGCCAAGTCGTTCTGCCATCGCGTCAAACGGCCTTGAGACCGCTTCCAGATCTTCTTGCATCTCGCGAATAACTTCGATGTCGCGCTCAGAAACAGGCTGCGCCTTGTTCCAGTCCGCATCTACATCTGAGCCAACGTTCTTTCCCGTCTCAGGAGCAGCGTAGTTCTCAGTGGCATTGCTACGCTTGTTGACCATGTCAAAATTGACGCCAATTTTGAAGAACTGCTTGGTTGGCAGGAGACGCCATGCAATAGCGTTTGTCTCCTTGCCCATCTGTTCAACTGTTTCTTCGAGTGAAACACCGGGCGCCACCGCCACGGTGAACCAGAGATTGAAATGACCGGTCCGGCCGTAGTTGTGGCTCACGCCGGGATGCTGGTTAATGATCTGAGCGCCTGCATCTAATTCATCATCATTGAACCTCATCGCGACAAGCGATGATTTGTAACCGAGGCGACGGGTATCGAAGATCGCACTGACCTGCCGCACCACATTCCGTTTCTTGAGATCGGTCATGAGTTCAAGAATGTGTTTCTCGGAAGTGCCGAGCCGATCTGCGATTACTTTGTACGGCTTTTCATCGAGAGGGAATTCTGACTGAATGAGATTCAGCAGTTCCTGCTCGACCTTTTCGAATGACTTAGTTGTGGACATAGGTTGTGGTTCGGCGCTTCCTGAACTCTTCGGCACGGTGGAATTTCGGCGTCAGCTACGGATTGTAACGTCCACTCTCATAAGCATAAATGAGTGGGATGTGAGATCAAGAGGAAGTTCTCACAGGACGAGTTCAGCGATTAGCCTGCGTGCCCGCACGGCGTCGACATGGGTTGCGACGCTCAGCAGCGGCCCGTTCGAGTCCCGATATGTATTGCCTCGTGTCTCGTCGTTTGAGCAATCTAAGGATACGCCGGTTACATCGATCTCGACAATCGACGGATCAATCGCGACCGCCACTGCAAGCGGGTCGCACAGTTGGAACACTTCACGATCCGGGTGAGTCTTGAACCACGCTCGCATCATCTCTCCACACGGCGTTTGACTGGATTCCACATCGGGTGGAGCAAACGTCACGAGGTTGCAGACATCCAGACCAATCAGCGTGATCGGTATCCCTGATTTAAACACCCGTTCGGCGGCTTCCGGGTCGTTCCATGTGTTGAACTCTGCGAATTCGGTCCTATTTCCCGGACCATCTACGGCGCCGCCCATGACTATCATTTCCCTGATTGAACTGGTGATGTCGGGATAACTCTCCAGTAGCAACGCGATGTTGGTGAGTGGCCCAATTGGGAGAAGAGTGACCGGTTTGGGCGCATCGCTCAGCTGCGTTGCCAGCCACTCGCCCGCATCAGTTGAAGCGAGTGAACGCGTCGGCAGTGGCAAGCCCATGGATAGTCCGCCAGGGCCGTGAAAATCCCGTGCGTACACAAAGGGACGAGTTAGCCCGCTCTCGGCGCCGCGCGCAACCTCAATGTCGTCAGCTCCAAAGGCGTGCAGAGTCTTGAGGGCGTTGGCCGTGGTGTCTTCGAGCGAGGCATTGCCTCCCACAGTCGTGACACCAACAAGGTCCAGGTGGGAGTTGGCTACCGCCATAGCGATAGCTAGAAAATCGTCAACGCCGGGGTCGGCATCGATGATCACCGGTATTACAGGCTGAGTCGTCATGTTATTTAGCCGCCATCAGAGCTTGCTCGGAACTGTAACGGGGTCGCCAACCGAGCTCTTTTTCTGCGAGAGCAATATCCACACTCCATGGGTATTGAATGAAATCGACGCCACTTCCGGGAGACTTGTTCTGGAGACGCGCAGCCCACGTCGCTGCCGTCATCGCTTTGAGTAATTGCCCGGGAATTGGTATCGATATATTGCCGAATAGCGATGCCATGCTGCGCCAATCGATGGAATCAAGCCCGGCAAGATTGTAAACACCGGAGCCAGTAGCGCAGAGGGCGATCTCAAATGCCGATGTCTGATCGTCGATGTGGAGAAACTGCATCACGGGATTCTTGAACGCTGGAACCGGCAGTAGTTTCATTTTTAGCGTGTTGAGTATGAAGTTCTCTGAGTTGGGCCCCATCACAGGACATCCTCGATAGATGATGGTTGTCGCACCGGGAGTCTCTTCGCCCCACTGACGGATCAACGTTTCAGAAGCGATCTTATCCACCGAGTAGTGAAATCCAGGTAATGGCAGGGCGGCGTCACTCTCAATGAACGGCCGCTCATTCTCAGCCCGCGCTCCATACACCGTGGTGCTACTTGGATAGATAAAACGGCGGATGCCAAGGTCTGTGCAGGTTTTCAGGAGCTTAGCGGTAGCGCCCACGTTGACCGTACGGGCCTCAGCGGGTCGCCTTGGCGGCCGGACGATATATGCGAGGTGGAATACAGCTTCCACACCGTGCAATGAAAAAAGATCTTCATGCGATTCCCGCACGTCCCTACGGTGGAACACAACCTTCTCATGTCCTGAGAACTCAGCCTCACGAACGTCTGTTGCGACGACGCGCTCGATGCCATCCAGCCCGACAAGGTGGTTGATCAGGTTCTGTCCGAAAAACCCGGCCGCGCCTGTAACCGCTACCCGAGAGGGCAGATCAGCCTCCCTCTCCACCCGGTGCAACCTCATCATTGAAGTCAAATTTCAGCGTTCCAAGGCCAGGCACGATAAATCCAAGCTCGATCTTTCGATCTCCTGATGCCAACTGATCGCCCTTGAAATAGAGAAGTATGTCTCGGTTCAACTTCAGGCCAAACGTGTTCTCGTCCGTGACAGCGGTGAACGACGTTTCCTCTCCCTCATTGTCAAAATATGAGTCTTCAAGGGCAATTTCAGCCCCATCCACAGTTACCGGAATGAGGCCCTTCGCATAACCAGAACCGAGAGTGTTCTTCAATTTGAATCCCCAACCGTCTTCACGATTGTGAAGGCTTCCTTTGAGGTACAAACGACGAAGGATGAATGCTGGAACTCCCGGCACCGGGCACTCCTAAATGAATATTGAAATCTGGTGATGTCTGGTCTAAACGTCGAATCCGGACCGCATCCTGTAGATCGCCCGTTCACGCTCGATAGCATCAGGCGGTAACTCTATGGAGCCGTTCCAGAGTTCAGAATAGAAGTATATCTGTGCGGCCTTCTCAACCAGCGTGCATATCTCAAGCGCTCTCGACACAGATGTACCAACTGCGCACATGCCGTGGTGCCTGAGCAGGCAGGCGCCTTTTTCAGCCAGCGCTTCTACAGCGAACTCGGCAAGCTCATCGGACGCCGGTTCCCCGTACTTCGCGACGTCAACCTGCCCGCCAACGTAGACGACAAGTTCATCGATAACTGGAAGAATCGGTTTTCCCGCGATACCCACGACCGTCGCAAACGTCGAGTGCGTATGCATGATCGCCTGGACGTCAGGCCGTGCCTGGTAGATGGCTCGATGCATCAGGGATTCGGTTGAGGGAATGGATTCGCCGTCCAGGGGTTCGATTTCAGAATTAACGATGACGAGATCGTTGGATCGCAACTGCTCATACGGGACTGACGAAGGCGTGACCATGAACGCCGCCGTATTTGCGTCGGCCCACTCATCGTTGTCCGCCAACCGAACGCTGGCGTTGCCGGCCGTGCCCGTCACAAGCCCACGGTCCAGCATCGCCTTCGATGCGCTAAGTAGCTCTTGCCGTTGAATGTCGAAAAGTTTTTCCATGATTATTGAATTGAACGTGGTTGCTCAGGCTGAGGGGTGGTCGATCACTCGACTATACCTAGATTGGAATTTCGGAGAGTCTCTGCGAACGGCCTAGCCACTCTGAATAAAGATAGTTGAAGTCTGAAACGAGTGTCTGATCAGGCTCGATGATCTTGAACTGATCATCTGGAGTGTCTGGTTCAAGACCGAGCGCATTGGCCGCCAGGCGCGCTGCACCAACAAGGCTGGCGTCTGGTGGTCCGATACGTAACGGCTCATCGAGAATGGTCGACAGCGCCGAAGTGAAGTAGGAAGTTCTTGTCATTCCACCGCCAATCGCCAAGATTGAGTCGGAGCGATTCACGGTCTCGTCCAACCTCGCTAAATTCGCTTTGATAGCGAATCCAAAGCCGTGCAGGGACGCCCGTATTACGTCGATTCGATCAGGTGTATCAAGCGCGAGCGGAATGGGGAATCCGATCCCACCAAACTGCAATCCCGGGTTCGAAATATCGACCGTTGGCGGCACAAGATGCACCGACGAGCGGGTTATTTGTGAGCCAGCGTCGGCGAGCAGCGTATCGATCTCGTCCATCCTGTTTGCGGGTGAGCCATCGCCGTACAGCAGTTCGATCAGCCACTGGTACGCTCCACCTGTGACGCTGACGTTGCTTTCCAGTACCCATCGGTCTGGCAGAACATGTCTGCCGTTCCACATCCGCCGCTCAGCATCCCGGACGAGCGAATCTGTGACGCTCTGTACAACGCAACTCCAACCGGCAACTATCGCTGTGTCGCCCGGCAATGTTGTATCGAGTCCTGCGAGCGCCACCTGCGTGTCCGGACCACAGTTTATGACCGGTGTTCCCGGAGTGATTCCAAGTACCGAGGCGAATTTCTCAGTCAAACCTCCTGAGACAGCCCCGGATACCGTGACCCTGAGACTGTCATTGATGCCAAAGGGGAACTGATTCGCCAATGCGCTGGAATATTTCCCAGAATCAACGTTGACCAGGCCCGATTCCACGCCATTGCTAGCGTCCAGAGTTGGTTTCCCGGTCATCGCGGCGACAAGCCAATCGCTGAGTGTGACTGCATACGCCGCTCGCTTCATCAGTTCCGGCTCTTCCTCAGCCAACCACTGCAACTTTGCCCACGCACCGAGATACGAGGGCAGATGTGCAGTCTCATCCCAGACAAGATCACCAATCCGCTCGTCAATCGCAGCGCCCTGAAATATAGCCCTCAGATCGCGGTTGGGGCTGATCAAAAGCGGGGACAGGTGTTCGTCCAGAACCGCTAGTCCTTGACGCTGAGATGTGATTGAGCATCCAGCTATTTGGTCAGGACTGATCCCCGCCGCCATCATGGAATTTGCGGAACAAGTCACCACTCGGTGAAGCATTTCGGTCGCGTCGTACCTGACGCCCAGATCACCGTCGAGGTCTGACGTCACATACGCCGAAAGCATGTGCGCGCTACCAACGATATTGCCACTGGGAGTACACACAGCGGTCTTGATCGATGAGGAGCCGAGGTCCACGCACAACAGATAGTTTGAGCCGTTGTTGGTATCAGGCACGCCTGTTATCCCAAACATCTGGATTGACGAGGTTTACCGGCATTTCTCCAGCCGCGATTCTGCGCAAATCAGATGCAATCATCTGGGAGTGGCGTTCAATCGACTCGTCCGTCGCACCGCCGATATGAGGGGTCAGAACGATGTTGTCCAATGACGAAAGCGGGTGGTTGGGCTCAATCGGCGTTGTCTCAAAGATGTCGTATCCAGCGCCCGAAAGATGTCCAGAGCGGAGAGAGGCCGCCAGGGCGTCGCTATCCACAAGTTCGGCAGACGCCGTATTGATGAGTAGCGCACCCATCTTCATGCGGCTCAACTCAGCCACGCCAATCAAGGGAGTTCCGTCAGGAGAAGGAGGGGAGTGGAGCGTCACCACATCAGCCAGCTCAAGTAGCTGGTCCAGCGGCAGCATGCTCACATAGGGCTGTTCTTCACCAGGCTGATCAACAAATGGGTCGTGCGCAGTGACAGTCATCCCCAGCGCGTGCGAAATTTTGGCTACCTGACGGCCAATGGCTCCCAACCCAATGATGCCAGCGGTTCGGCCACTTAGTTCCATTCCACGGAGTTCAATGTACGGCGCGGTGGGAGACTGCCAGGAGCCAGAGCGAATATAGCGATCGGACTCGGCGATTCTTCGTGCGACGGCAAACATCAGCCCGATGGTGAGTTCTGCCACACCATTGGCGTTCCTGCCGGGTGTGTTGAGGACAATGACTCCGGCGGAGGTCGCTGCGTCAACGTCGATCTGGTTGACTCCAGCGCGCGTGATGCCCGCCACCTTGAGATTGGGTGCAGCGGTAAACGTCTCATCGAAAAGAAAATCCCGTTCGACGATGATCGCCTCGAATCCTTCACGATCAGCACGTTCACCCAACTCCACCGGATCCCACATGAGGTCGGTGTCTCGCCAGTCCTCGTGAGTAGCGGCCCCAAAAGTATTTAGCTGACCAATTCCACTCCGGCTGAACGGTGCCAGTACAAGCACTTTCATGACGCGTTCAGCCTGTCACTAAACTGCTCAGCGATCGCTTTGGCGGCAAGGTTTCCGCTTCTCACCGCGCTTTCCATAGTCGATGGCCAGTCGGTATCGGTCCAGTCGCCGGCAATGTAAAGATTTGGTACGTTCGTGCGCTGAGATGCCCTGTGGATCATTGATCCGGGTGTGACTCGAAAGGTTGCGTTGACCTGCTTGACGGAGATGAACCTGACGATCCCGGCTTCTCTCGCTTTGGGAAATGCGTTCGCCATTTCGGCCACGAATCGTTCTCGTAGCTGCGCTCGATCGAGTTTGGACCACTCCCACGCGCCGCTGAGCGAGATCACAATGTGTTGACCCTCTTCTCCCGCCACATCATCGGCGCCGGTCTGCATTTCCGAGACATTGAATATGAATTGCAGCGGACTATTCAGGACCGCCTGGAACGGCCCTTCCATGATCTGACGGTCGTACCAGATGTGGATGCCGACTATTGGGGTGGTTCCCAGTGACTCAGCGTCAGTCACGAATGACTCGCCAGCGAATGCGTCGGGTACGAGACGTTTGATGTCAGTGTTCTGTACGGCGAGTACGACTGCGTCAGCATCAATCTCACTACCATCCTGGGTGACCACTCCGGTGACGCGACCGTCCGCTGACGTGAGACTGGCAATACCAGACTCCATCTCGATGGACTGGCCGTGAGATTCGAGGTACTGCCGCCCGTGCTCACCCGTCAGTTGGGACAGGCCCACGCGCGAGTAGCCGATCCTGGCGTCGTCTCCGCTGCCCATCAGCGCCGTCTGGAAGAGCATGATGCCGGCATGGGCGCTGACATCGCCAATATCGTCGTTTAGAGATGGCCGCACTATCAGATTCCACAGGTCGTCTATCGCCGAGGATGTCTGGCCGCGGGACTCGAGCCAGCTTCGGAACGTGATCTGATCCAACTCATTGCCACGTTTATCGAGGTTCGCAAACCTGATGGCCAGCATGCCCCGTATAACTCGAAATTTGTCCGCCCAACTCAGGTGCTTGTATCTGAGCAATGATGGCAACATCCCCGCTGCGGGAATCGATGACCACTCAAGAGTGCTCATGACCCCATCTTTTTGTACCGGCAGTCGTAGCTGATCCTGTTCGTGGACAGCCTCCAGCGCATCAATATCTTTCAGATATTCACGAAAAGCGGAACAGGCTCCCAGGTAGATGTGCTGACCGTTATCGATCTCGACGTCAGTTTCCCGGTCGACGAACGAAAACGCTCGACCACCCAGATAGGCACGTTTTTCATAGAGGCGAACGTTGAGGCCAAGTGTGGTGCATCGCACCGCGGCGGCCAGACCTGCAAGTCCACCACCAACAATCAGAACTCGGGGTGCGTGCGGAGATATCACTGGCAAATCAGACAGCCGTCAGCCGAGGAGTGGGACCCGGCTCTTGATCCACAGCCGAGCCACCATCGCGATTTTTGAAAACTTGCTAATTCCAACTCGTTTCTCGAACACCGGAAATTTTTCGCGCTCCATCTTGCCGAGAATTTTGCTGTAAACCGAAGCCAATGTCTCGGGGCATGCTCTCGACCGCCGATCGAGCAAGTTGAACAAGTACGTACCACGAAAGAAATAGTTCCGCGCCCGTTCCGCTTCAAACTTCATGAGCTCGTGGAAGTTCTCATTCCACTCTCCAGCGAGCAGTTGTTCCTCGGTGTACTCAAACTTGCGAAGGTCTTCTAGCGGAAGGTAGATTCTTCCACGCTCCGCATCTTCACCAACATCTCGCATTATGTTCGTTAGCTGCATCGCTATTCCGAGGTCGATTGCTGATTCCACAGCCCTGTCATCTGAATAGCCGAAAACTTCGACGCAGATTAGCCCGACTACGCTTGCTACGTGGTAGCAGTATTCCCGTAGCTCTTCGAACGTCTCGTACCGATTCTTGCTAATGTCCATCTCGACGCCAGTGATGACATCCTCAAAGTACGATTTTGGTATCTGGTACTGATTCGCAGCGTCCTCAAGCGCGATAAACACAGCACCGTCCGGGCTATTCGAATAAGCGCTATCGAGCGCCTTGCGCAGATCGGCAAGACCTGACTCGCGTTCTTCGCCAACGAGATCGTCTGAAATGTCGTCCGTGATTCTGCAGAACGCGTACGCGGCGTAGATCGCCTGTCGCTTCTCTTTCGGTAGCGTCAGGAACGCGTAGTAGAAATTCTTAGCGCCCGCTTTGGTAATGACCTGGCAGGTGGAATAAGCGTCGGCGGCGTCACTGGCTGGACCTCCGAAGGGGGGCCGAATCGACTGATTCGTGGCCGTGCTCAATTCCGCATCGCTTTACTCAAGGGGTGAAACCCAAGTTTAGCCCTGACGAACGTCCCTGCGAGCATCCGAACCTTTTCAAATTTAGAAAGCGTCGGGCGGTTGGACAGGACGTCGTAGTCCTGCTGTTCGATTTTATTGAGAACAGACATCCCTCCGGCTGTGAATAGAGCAATATCAATTTTGGCCTTGCCTTCGAGCCGATCGATTAGCGGGAGACCGCGTATGAAGTAATCACGCGCCCGGTCTACTTCAAACTTCATCGCGTCTTTGAATGCTCTGGTCGGATTCTTCGCCGATATGTCAGATTCGGTGACGCCGAACCTCTCAAGCGTCTCCTGAGGGATGTAAATACGGCCCATATCGTAATCCCGTGAAACGTCTTGCCAGAAGTTTGCAAGTTGCAGCGCCGTACAGGTGAAATTCGATAACTCGTGGAGTTCGGGCTCCCTGTGCCCCAGCAAGTACAGCACCAGATGGCCAACCGGGTCTGCCGAGTACGTGCAGTATTCCAGCACATCTTCAAAAGATTGATGCCGTGTGATGATCTGGTCCCGTCTGTTGGCTTCGATGAGCCTCAGAAATGGCTCACGGGGTATGTCGAACTCACGGATCGTGCTCTGAAGTGCGATGAAGTATGGATGTGCGGATTCCCCTGCATACGCAAGTTCCAGTTCCGCTTGCCATGCGTCAAGAGCCGCCAGACGGTCTCCCTCAATTTCGTCACCAAGATCATCTACACCTCTGCAGAAGGCGTAGATCGAGTAGAAATGCTTCTGAAGATCACGCGGCATAAGGCGGGACGCAACAGAAAAATTCTCGTAATGGCCTTTGGTCAGGCGCTCGCAGACAGCAAACGACTCAGCTTCTGATGAGACAGGAGAAGAAAAGGGCAGCGTGCTGGGACCGGTAGTGTCGCTCACCGCGTCACGAGTCCACTCGTAATCTCTCCGACGAGCGGAGAGCCTGGCAAGGTCAGACGCCGAGGATCTGGACTACAACGCCCCGCTTCTTTGGGAGTTCAACCATCTCAACGTCCAACTCAACGAGAAAGATCCTCTGAAATTCACCAAACGGCATTTTGCCTTCGATGACCGGCACCTGTTCGCTGGTGGACAACATCAGATGCTGACAGTGAGCATGCCCGTTGGGGCATTCGTTCTCATGCATGTGGACTGTTCTGATAGCGAAGTCGTTGTGGCCGTAGTAGGCCTCTTTGGGCGCGAGCCGCTCAAGGAAACATTCCATATCCTTGAGAAGAAGAGGCTCGGCCTCATTTATCTTTATCGCGGCCGTGGTGTGTTTGCTAAAAATAACCACGAAACCATTAGTGATCTCCGAACGATCAACTACATCGGTCACCTTGTTGGTGATATCGACGAATGCCGGAGCGCGGTCCGTTTCGACCGTGATGGTCTCTGTGAAAGTCCTCAAGTTATGTCCTCTTCGCAGACCCTATGTTGGCCTTGAAAAAGGCGTTAAATCCCGGCGGTACGTTAGCATGCAGGATATCGCTTTGCAACACAAATCCCACACTTGAAACGCGCCTCCACCAAGTGTCAGACATACTCATGTCAACTACCTGATGAAAGGCACGTTCGGTACCGTCCAAGCGCCATCAGAGGCCAGTAAATTCTATACATATGATACTTAATCATGAAGCCGGCGGGCAGTTCTTCAGAAATTAGATCGTGATCTTCCGTTTCAAGACCGGTAAATTTTCGCTCACCGATCCCGTATCCGGGGAACCCCGTTCCTGTGTATTCGTCCTCGGTCCACGAGCCGTCAGCCAACTGTGTACCGAGCAGATATTCCACCCCCATTTTTGCCGATTCTCCTGCTGCCCTTCCGGTTGAGATCAGCCCCATAAGCGCCCATGCAGTTTGCGATGCCGTACTCGCCCCCTGTCCTCGAAGCGATGGATTGGCGTATGAGGCGCATGATTCGCCCCACCCGCCATCGCTATTCTGATGCATCTCCAACCAATCCGCTGCCTGTTGAATGCGCGGATCGTTCTGGTCTATTCCCAATGACTCCAGTGCGGGTAGTACAGCGGCCGTTCCGTAAACGTAATTGACGCCCCAGCGCCCAAACCAGCAGCCATCTTCTTCCTGCTCTTTCCAGATGTAATCAAGCGCTGCGTTTATTTCAGGCGTATCCGTTGGGAAACGGAGCTTGGCGAGCATTTCAACGATATGTGCAGTCACGTCTACACTGGGCGGGTCGATCGTTTCCCCGAAGTCGAAGAATGGCATCTTCGTCACCAGCGTGCTTGTGTTGTCCTTGTCATACGCGCCCCAGCCTCCATTCTTGCTCTGCATGGCCAGGACCCAGTTGACGCCACGTTTTATAGAGTCATCTCGTCTGGCGCTGTCAGTGACGCCTGCGGCGCCAATAGCCAGGAGAACCTCAGCTGCGTCGTCAGTATCTGGATATGTCTCATTACTGAATTCAAACGCCCAACCACCGGGCTCAACATTTCTGGCCTTCACCTGCCAGTCTCCTGGGGAGCTAGCCTGACGGTCCAAAAGGTAATCGGCGGCCCTGACAATCGCTGGATGATCGGGCTCAATGCCTGAATCAATAAGTGCGTTTATTGATAGACATGTATCCCAGAGCGGCGACATAGAGGCTTGCAATCGCCATGTGTCTTCCCGTTCAATTCCGTAAAGTTCGAATCCCTCCATGCCTTTTTTGATGACCTCATGTGAGTTCGAATATCCGAGCTCATTGAGGGCCATGAGGCTGTAGACCCACGGCGGCTGAATGCCGCCCCAGCTACCATCTTTCTCCTGGTGATTGACGATCCACTTCTCAGCCATACGGAGAGCGCGGCCCCGCGCAGGATTCCAGGGAAGGAGATTCGAGAGACGCAGAATGCGGTCTCCGGCGTACATGAGCCGCTCGATTCCCAGACCAGATGGTGTCGGCATCGAGTAGTCGGCGTTCTCTCTGCCGTTCAAGTACAACTCATCAATCGTCGCCTCTTCAGCAACGGGGTGAATCGGCTTGCTGGAAAGCAGAACTGACATCGGAACAATTGTCGTTCGGGACCACATAGCGAACTGGTAAATATTGAACGGTATGCGGTTTGGGAGCAGCATCAGTTCTGGCGGGAGGAACGGAACTCCACCCCAATCCCACTCTCCCAGCAGGGAAAACCAGATCTTTGTGAAGACCCGTGTCTGTTCCATACCGCCCTTGCGGAGAATGAACTCACGAGCTTGCTGCATGCGGGGATCGCTCGCCGGTAACCCGGTCATTTTCAGCGCCAGATAGCACTCACAGGACGTACTCAGGTCATTTGGGGCGCCGTGGTACTGATTCCACCCACCGCCCGGTCTCTGGACGCTCAGGATGTAATTCTGGACTTTTTTCCATCGGACATCATCTCGCAGACCCAGAAAGTGAGTCAGGAAGACGTACTCGGCCTCCATCGTCGGGTTCGACTCAAGTTCGCCCCACCAGTAACCATCCGATACCTGATGCTCAAATAAATAGTCCTGGGTTCGACCGATAGCGCTATCCAGTAAATCGCCAAACTCTTCACCGGCCGCACCTCCGGCGCGTTCTGGCACAGGGGGATGATCGAGGCGCACCGGCGGAACGATGTCGCTCCGACGATTCAGAGTGGACGTCACGATGCAGTACCCTCGTGAGCCGATCGATTCGTGAGGTTGAGGTTCACATAGCCGTTACAGTCGAACCACTCTGCGGCTCTCCGAAACGCGTCTAAGACGTTGCCGGGCTCATACCCAAGTTCCCGCTGGGCCTTTTCATGAGTCGCGTGCATTGGATGTTTCACAGCCTTGAGTCCTTGCATGGGGAAAAACGGCTCGCGGCGTAGCAACTTACCCTGAAGTAACTCAGCAGCGCCGGCAACCGGCCACGCAACGCCGTACGGAATTCGCACCGGCATCCGACGGAGACCGGTGGCGCGCTTCAGGAGTTCAAAGGCCCCACGAAATGTCGTGTTGTGGCCGCCAAGGATGTATTTCTGTCCGCCCACACCACGTTGGTAGGCGAGCAGATGGCCGCGGGCGGCGTCACGGACATCGACGAAGTTGATCTCACCATTCAAATATCCGGGAAATCTACGCCGTAAAAACTCAAGAACAATTCTTCCCGTTGGCGTTGGCTTCACATCATGTTCACCAATAGGAGTAGTCGGGTTGACCGCGATTACCTCCATATCGGTGCTGTTAGCGGCGAGTGCGGCCTGCTCAGAGAGAAGTTTGGACCTGTGATAGTCGTCAAGAAGATCGCTAGTCGTGGCCACTGACGCCTCGTCCACCGGGATGCCCCATCCTCGCGATTTGAGAGTTCCAACGGAGCTGGTAAATACGAATTTCGGCACGCCAGCATCTCTGGCAGCGCGGAGCAAACTCTCAGTTCCACCCACGTTTACCCGGTAGATATCGGTCTCGCGATCAGTCCAGAATTGGTATAGCGCCGCCACGTGAAACACACCATCAACGCCAGCGACTGCTTCTCTCAGGGATTTTTCGATGGTTAGATCTCCAACAACGGGTTCGAATCCCGCTGCAACGTAGGTCTCAGGATCATGTTGAGGTCGGATCAGCACTTTCACTGTGTGGCCATCTGACTTCAGGTGAGAGGCGACGGCAGATCCAAGAAACCCTGTCGCCCCAGTAACCAGAAATATCACATCGGTCTCGCTATCGGTGCGGTCTGAGACTGGAAATCGCTGGCGAATTCTGAGAGGAATTCAGCCAATTGGACGCCAGCCCGTGATGAAGTACGGCCCAGCCTGGTAAGTTCTGAAATATTCCGCGGGCTCTTTAAGGCATAAGAAATGGCCTTGCTGGTCCGTCCGCCGGAGGGTGTACCTGGCATATCTACCACTAGCTCAGGAAGCGTCATGTCTACCGAATCCACGATGACTCTGATTCCCAGGAAGGGTATGGACGCTTCGCTGGCTATTTTCCCCACCCAGTAGCTCTCCAGATCCACTGAATAGACCCCGAATTTTCCGCCGAGCCACTCCTTCATCCCCGGAGATCTGGCAATGATCGGAATGGTAATCATCGGTCCTTGAGCGAAATCAATTCCGTTGAGTTCGACCACCATTCGCGCCACGCTGGCCCAGTGTGAGTCTGCGTCTATGGATGCCAGTTCGACTGGGAGCGACCATTCGAGTGGGGAACCCTCGAGAAGCGAGACGGAAGTGGAAATTACTATCGTTGCAGTGTCAATGGCGCGCTTGGTTCCCCCGCCGAACCCAACAGAGATGATTAGCGTTGGATGGTACTGGCGCACGAGCCACTGAGTTGCGGCTTCAACCCTCTCTTTACCCATGCCGGAAGCGACGATAACCGCGGACGCACCAGACGCCAGTTGACCCTCATAGCTAAGTGATCCCGCAGGCCCATCAAACGAGTTGAAGTTCCCGGATTTCAAGACCGGGCCGATCTCTTCTTTTACAGCCGCCACAATAGCTAGCAACTCACCGAGTCCAGTCTTGCGTCGTTGGTTCTGGCAAGGGAATAAGTCGGGGGGGCGGGGTGATCGGCATCAAGATCTCCCATCCCCACATTGCAGCGATCAGGCGGCTGTTATCCCGCTTTTCGTAATCGCCCCGGACGTCACAAGTGCAACGGCATCTTTAGGGCTACTCAACGCACCAAAGATCGTTGCCGATTCAAATCCGCAGTGCAACATGCAGTTGGCGCACCGGGAATCCTTCTCAGCATTTCCATATTTGTCCCAGAGTCCCTCGGACATTATTTCATCAAGGTTCTGAGTATGGCTGTCAGCCAGCGGGTAACAAGGGTTCCTCCATCCCATCACGGTGTACGTGGGATTGGAGTATGCGGTGCAAGTGTCATACTCGCGCTCGCCCTTGAGAAACTGAAGAAATAGAGGATTGTTATAGAACTTGATTCCAAGCTCGGGGTCTGGCGTAAGTATGTCCTTGAAGACTTTTATTGCGTCCATACGCTTGAGAAAAAGCTCCTGGTTTGGGACGGAGTCATAATCGTAAGCGGGGGAGACCATATTCCCCTCGAATCCCAGGTCAGCGCATTGCTTCCAGAGTGAGTGCAAGTCTTCACGATCACTCCCCTGAAACAGTGTCGTGTTGCCCGTAACACGGTAGCCAGCCTCAATCGCCGTTGTGGCGTTGCGCATTGCTACTTTGTAAACGCCCTTGCGAGAGACAGCAGCGTCGTGGCGATCTCCCGTACCGTCAAGATGTATGACCCACGCGAAGTACTTGGAGGGCTTGATATCTTTCATGACCTTGGTCATCGTCAGGCCATTAGTACACATGTAAACGTAGTAGCCACGAGCCGTGATTTCGTTCACGATCTCCGCGATGTGAGGATGGATAGTCGGTTCACCGCCAGCGATCGAGACAATAGGCGCGCCAGACTCCTCGACGGCGTGAATAGCGTCCTCCACGCTCATCCGGCGGTTGAGAACGGACTCGTATTCGCGGATTCGGCCGCAGCCTTCGCAAGCGAGGTTGCATGCCTCAAGCGGCTCCAACATGGTGACGAGCGGGAAGAATTTCCTTCGCTTTAGCACTCTGTTCTTGAATATGTACCAGCCGACTCTTGCACCAAGGCTGATGGGGCGTCCCATTGTGCGTCTCCTGCGTTTGGTAATGATCCGATCCGCACTGCCAGATCATCACAGTTTTGATAATGCAGATTATTGAGGGGGGCATCTATCGCCGCGCCCGGTCAACTTTCCCGGATCAGAAGAAACTCGCCAAGGTCGCGAAGATCATGTGCTGACTTGCCTGAAAGTGGCACTGACTCTATCACGTGGAGAGCTTTATCCCAGTGCTCGCGGGCCAGTGATTCGCAATGCTCTCTGGTGCCCAGGTCGTCCATGATTTCAAGGACGATTTCGACATCGGGAGCGGACACGAATTTCTTAGAGTAAATAGCTCTCAAGCGTTTGGCCGCCGCACCGGAGGCATTGTCGAGCGCGTGGACAGCAGGAAGAGCTTTCTTTTTTCTTTGGATATCGGCGCCAACCGGTTTACCTGTTGCTGGTCCACCCCATATGCCGAGTAGATCATCTCGGATCTGAAAAATATACCCAAGCTCCCGACCGAGTGCGCGCATGTTTCCAATAAGTTCGTCAGAGCGTATCGAGCCTGCCCCAATGAGCGCGCCGCAATATATTGAGCACTCGATTAGCGCGCCTGTCTTACGCTGGATCATATCAAGGTACTCAGGCGTGGTGATCGCTAATCTGGATTCGAACGAGATGTCCAGAAATTGGCCCTCCATCATCTTCAGGTACCGCTCAGCCAGAACTCGTCCTACTGCAACGGATGTGGCGGGATCCACGCCGCGATCAGTCAGCTTTCCACTTGAGAGATCGGCAAGGGAGAAAATCGTGTTTCCAGAGACGATGCCAACCGGCTCTCCCCAGATCGCCCACACAGTTTTTCTGTGC
The DNA here is from genome assembly GCA_013204555.1 of Chloroflexota bacterium. GTDB lineage: Bacteria > Chloroflexota > Dehalococcoidia > Lucifugimonadales > Lucifugimonadaceae > UBA1151. The sequence continues at coordinate 53,282 of JABMNO010000010.1, forward strand.
CGTCTCATCTCATCCTGATCCTGAATGTCATCATGGATTAGAGAGAAGTTGTGAATGTATTCAAGCGCAACGGCGGCGGGTAGGGCATCTTCCGGGTTCCCGCCTACTGCCTCGCAGGCGAGGAGACACAGAGTAGGACGGAGCGCCTTGCCTTCCGGACGAGGATCAGGATTGCCGTTGGGATCAACCCATCCAAGGTAGTACCTGAGCGTTGTGTACAGCGGAAGTTCGTGAGGCTGAAGCTCATCACGAAGAGCAGCGGCGATCAGAGGCTGATAACGCTCGAAAAACTGGGGAAGGGACGGTCCATGTGAGGTTTTGGAGCCGGAGGATTCTGAGCTCATCCACGGAACGCTAGCAGCAGCCCAAAATCAATGTCAACGCATAGCGGAACGATAACGGACCGCCGAATAGCTCGGCGGTCCGTTGATTAGAGGCGACAAGGAGGCGGAGTGTTAGCTCACGCTTATTTCGATCTCACGAGCCGCTGTTTCCTTCGACTTCGGAAGAACAACCGTGAGAACGCCGTCTCGATACGAGCTCTCGATCTGAGCTGAATCAACGGTGCGCGGTAAGCGAATCGATCGTTCGGACGATCCACGCCGCCGCTCCTGCACCAGATAGTCACCGGAAGATTCTTGCTCTTCCGAAGAGACTTCAGCCTTGATCGTCAGCAGGCGGTCTTCCAGGGCAACGCGGACGTCATCCTTCTTGAAGCCAGCCACTGTGGCGGTCAGTTCGTAGGCGTCAGCTGTCTCCTGGATATCGATCGGAATCGATGGTGCGTTCGCAATTCGCTCCGCCGGTGCGGTTGAGATACCACGCCAGTAGCGGTCGAACAATTCATCTACTCGCCGCAGATTGTAGGTGGGCTCCCATCGTTGAAGAACCATGTTGGTATTTCCTTTCGTCTTGGTCATGTTGGTAAGCGGCTCGGTGTATCGCCGGGTCAGCTATAGGTCTACTACAAGATAAACATTGATAGTAGGACTGTCAACTATGCTGAGGTTGAATACGATGCTATACTTGCTATTGCAAACTAATAGAGACCTACTGTTCTTTGATAAAGACCTATGAGCGAAAACTATTACTCAACACTCGGCGTCACCCGCGATGCCACTCAAAAACAGATAAAAGATGCTTACCGACGTCTCGCCCGCGAACACCATCCGGATGTGAACCCGGGCGATGGTTCCTCGGAAGAACGTTTTAAGCGCATCAACGAGGCATCCCATGTGCTGTCTGATGATCAGCGCCGCAAGGACTATGACGAGTTCGGATCTGAGTGGGCGCATGCTGAACAACTAAGAAAAGCTGGCGCGGGCGCACGGTTCCGCGGTGGGCAGGGGGGCTTCGGTTTCGGCCAATCCGGTGGCGGTGACTTTAGCGATATCTTCAGCCAGTATGGCTCTGGAGGCCCTCAGCGTCGGCGGGAGCGCTCTTCGCAGACGCTATCGGTCGATATCACGCTGAAGGAGGTCTTCAGTGGCGCCAAGCGCGTTATCTCATATCGGCGAACGGAAGATTGCACCGTTTGCGGTGGGCACGGATTCCGCGGTCAGACGATCTGCGCCAACTGCAGCGGTTCAGGTCAAACCGATCGTCCGGTAAGACTTGAAGTCTCGATTCCAGCGGGAATCGAGGACGAAGGCAAGATTCGCGTTCGGCCAGATCAGGGTACCGAGATCATTGTTCAGGTCCGGATCCGGTCCGATGGCAAGTTCACCCGGTCTGGATCTGATCTTCGCACGACGGTTTCAGTTCCATATCTGGACGCGATCCTTGGCGGTGAAGTTCTGGTGCCAACTATGACGGGATCAGTCGCTCTCACGGTTCCGGCTGGCACTCCCAACGGCAAGGTTTTTCGACTTGCAGGGAAAGGAATGCCTCGGCAGGGTCAGGCTGAGTTCGGGACCCTCTATGCCACGGTCTCCGTTGTCCTTCCGACCGAACTGACCGAAGAAGAGAATCGCCTTTTCGAACAGCTGAAGACGCTCGAATTGAAGCAACCGGTGACCGAAACAGTGTCCGACCAAACCGACTGAATTAGTTATTGATCCCAGGTATCAGGAGATGAAATTGGTATTCAGAGACGACGAGCCCTGTTACACGATTAGCGTTGTGGCTCGATTGGTCGGGGTACACGCGCAGACGCTGAGGACGTACGAGCGAGAAGGTCTCGTGCGGCCAACTCGATCGCGCGGAAATATCCGGCTCTTCTCCAATCAAGACGTTTCGCGCATCCAAGAGATAAAGCACTGGGTGGATCAGCTGGGTCTGAACCTGGCCGGTGTAGCAACGATGACACGACTAAGACTCCAGGTCGCTGAGCTACAGGGGCAAGTAGATCAACTGGCCCGGGAGAACCACGCGTTGAAGCGGGAACTTGTGGCGAGGCGCGCCGGGCAGGCCGCGTTCAGAGCCATTACTGACGAAAGCGAACCACGGACCAACGTCTAATTTACTCACGATCGTTTACCAGCTAAGCCACTACCCAGACAAATCAACTCGAATCAGCCGGACAGCTAAGAACACAGGAAACAAAAATGGTATTCAAACAAGATGATTTCACTGCTCAAGCCCTGGAGGCGTACCAGGATTCGATGTCACTGGTACATGAGTTTCAGCACTCTCAGATGGACGTTGCTCACCTTTTGCTGGCGCTACTGCGGCTGAAGGATGGAGTGCCGGTGCGGGTGCTGGCTGCTGCTGGCGTAGACACCGACGCCGTTGAACGACGGGTGGCTGCCGCTTTGAAAGGCGCGCCGACCCTCGGTCGCCAGGTCGAGCAGATATATGGAACGCCATTGCTTTCACACGCGCTCGCCTCGGCAAAGGAAGAGGCTGATCACCTCAAAGATGAGTTCGTCGGATCAGAGCACCTGTTACTGGGTATCGCATCAGTTGGACGGGGTGATACCGCAACTATTCTCAATGACTTTGGGGTGACCAAAGAACGTATCTACCAGGGTCTCCAGGCGGTCCGCGGCGATCAGCGCGTGACCGACCGAAACGCTGAGAGCAAATACGAGGCTCTTGAGAAGTACAGCACTGACCTAACCTCGCTGGCACGTGAAGGAAAACTCGACCCCGTCATTGGCCGGGAGTCAGAGTTGAACCTCGTAATGCAAACGCTCATGAGGCGCACCAAGAACAACCCGGTGTTGATCGGCGAAGCAGGAGTTGGCAAGACAGTCATGGCCGAGGCTCTGGCTCAACGGATTGTTGCTGGAGACGTGCCAGACGGACTTAAGGACCGCAGGGTCATATCGCTTGACATAGGTTCGCTTGTAGCCGGGTCGTCTATGCGCGGCGAGTTTGAAGATCGCCTCAAAACGATACTTGATGAGGTTCGCCGAGCACGGGGCGAGATTATTCTCTTCATTGATGAGTTGCACACGGTGGTTGGTGCAGGCGCCGCGCAGGGCTCGATTGATGCAAGCAACATGATGAAGCCAGCTCTATCAAGAGGTGAGTTGCAGGCAATGGGCGCGACGACGCTGGACGAGTACCGCAAATACATCGAGTCTGATCCAGCTCTGGAACGCAGATTTTCCCCGGTCTACATTAACGAGCCTTCCGTTGAGGACTCAATCAAGATGCTTGAGTGCCTCCGGCCGCGTTACGAGCAGCACCACGGAGTCAAAATTGAAGATGAGGCGTTGCGAGCCGCTGTCCGGCTTTCACAGCGTTACATCTCCGGCCGTCAACTGCCGGACAAAGCGATTGATCTTATGGACGAGGCGTCCGCCAAAATCAGAATTGAGGCGCACTCCTATCCAACTACACTTCGTGAGCAGGAAGCTGAAATTCAGCGTCTGAAGGACGAGGAACTCGCTGCGTCTGAGCAATCCGAGTACGAACTTGCTGCAGAGCGGCGCTCAGAGTGCCTCGCTTTGGAGGGAGCCTGGAACGACGCGCGAGAGAAGTGGGTTGCAGAGCACGATGTTGATGGCGCCGTCACTGAACGACACATAGCCGAGCAGATCTCGCTCCGAACTGGCATTCCGGTAGCTCAACTTGTGGAAGGCGAGGCTGATCGACTCCTGAACATGGAGGAGCGGCTGCACGATCGAGTCATTGGTCAGAACACGGCTATCGAGGCGCTATCGGACGCGATTCGACGTTCCAGAGCTGGACTGAGTGATCCCAAGCGGCCCATTGGCAGTTTCATTTTCCTTGGACCAACAGGCGTTGGGAAGACGGAACTGGCAAAGTCGCTAGCGCAGTTCTTGTTCGATGATGATGAAAATATGGTCCGTGTCGACATGTCTGAATTCCAGGAACGGCATACCGTTTCGCGCTTGATTGGAGCGCCCCCCGGATACGTGGGGTATGACGAAGGCGGAGGTCTGACCGAAGCTGTTCGCAGGAGGCCCTACCAGCTAGTCCTGTTCGATGAGATTGAGAAAGCTCACCCAGAAGTGTTCAACGTGCTGCTCCAGTTGCTCGACGATGGCCGACTCACTGATGGTCATGGCAGAACCGTGGATTTCAGAAACACGGTGGTGATCATGACCAGCAACCTGGGCACCGTGGGCGTGGCGAAAGAGCCATTCGGCTTTGTGGGGTCCAAGAAAACTCGATCAGAGAAAGATGAGATGCAGGCCTCGGTGGAAGAAGCGCTCAAGGCCCACTTCAGGCCAGAGTTCCTGAACAGAATCGATGAGATCATAGTGTTCGATTCGCTCACAGAGGAAGACATCGAACGGATAGTTGGGCTGCTCGTAGAAGAGGTGGCTCAACGTGTCGCAGAACTAGGCGTGACAATACAGCTAAACGAAGAAGCTCAGAAGTGGTTGGCGGTTGAGGGGTTTGACAAAGTCTATGGAGCCAGGCCGCTCCGAAGAGCTATTCAACGTCACCTCGAGAACCCGATGTCGAAAAAGATTCTCTCGGGCGAGTACTCGGCAGGTGATGTCGTGCTGGTTGGTCTCAACGATGGCGTATTGACGTTCGAGTCTGGTGGTGAAGCCAGCGAACAATCGATCGAAAAATCCGTTGAAACTCAGGCGGATGATCGGGAACCTGTAACAGCCTGAATTAGATTCTCGGAGAGGTGGGGCGACAACAAATGTCGTCCCACCCGTTGTCTTTGTGATTGACGCTTCCAGAAACTGAACTCGGACTGGTATCCGTCCCGAAAACGCTACGGTAGCCAATCAATATTGCTACCTGCTTTCCCGACGCGAACATTGGCAGTAGTCTTGCGTACCTAAAGCATCGCTTTCTTCCCAGATCGGGTCATTGGAACCAACCACACGACACAAGGCCAGGCAAACACAGAGATCGATACCTCTTGCCGTGCGGCTTCGCGCCGTGCCGTTTGGATTCAAGGTATGGGTCAGGGTAGCCACTCTGCTACTCGTGATCGCGATCATGATTCTGGGTCTGGTGCTATGGCTCACTGGACAACTTTCAACCGACTCAATTGGATATCCGGGCGTCTGGCTGATCAGCTGGGTCGGCGCAAGTTCAATTATTCTTCCGGTTCCGGGACTGGCCGCTGTATGTGTCGGCGCGAGTCCAGGTGTGGGACTGGTTCCGTTGTATGTCGGTCTATTGGCCGCTAGCGCCGAAGCGACTGGTGAGATGACGGGATATCTTGCTGGTATCAGTGGCAGTGGATTTGTTGAGAAAAATCGGTTTTACCCCTGGTTCAGGGAGTGGTTGACCAAGCACGGTGGTAAGTCCATATTCTTGCTCGCAGTCCTTCCGAATCCTTTGTTTGACCTCCTTGGCATTGCTGCAGGTGCAGTTCGATACCCCGCGTATAAATTCTTCATCATTGTTCTCATTGGCAAATCGATCAAATCAACAGGTATCGCCTACGGCTGCTACTTTGGAGTCACCTCAATCCAAAACCTGGTTGAGGCGTTCTAGCTTGAGGCTCTCAGGCAGGTGAGCGTCGAACTTGGCGTTGTTATAGTCGCGGGCGGCGCCAGTACGCGGATGGGCGGGGTCGACAAGATATTCGCTCCACTCGGTGGCCGATCGGTTCTCTTGCATACGGTTGACGTGTTCCAGAATTCTCCGCTTGTGGGCCCCATCGTCTTGGTGCTATCGGACTCCAACATCCTTGAGGGCCAGAGACTCGTCGATTCGCTGGGCGAGTCGAAGGTAGTGATGGTCCTGACCGGCGGTTTAAGACGGCAAGATTCGGCCCGTTTCGGAGTCGAATACCTGTCACAAATGGAAAACCCTCCATCATTCATAGCAATTCATGATGGCCCCCGCCCGTTCGTAGATGAGGCGCTAATTGGTCGAGGATACGCCGCTGCCCAAAAGTCGGGTGGGGCCGTTCCAGGAATCGCCGTCACCGACACAATCAAAGTCGTATCTGATGGTCATGTGGTGGCCGACACACCGGTCAGGGATACTCTTCGAGCGGTCCAGACACCTCAGATATTTGAACGAGAATTGATATCTCGCGCCCATGCTGAAATCAGCAGCGACGTGACCGACGACGCCATGATGGTGGAGATGATCGGCGGCGATGTCGTGGTATTTGAAGGCTCTACCGACAACATCAAGATCACTACGCCTCAGGACTTGATCGCGGCTGAGCGGATTCTTGCGACACGTCAGCCGTTTGGCAGCTCCGGCAGCTCTGGCGACGAACGCCTGCGATGGGGAACAGGATTCGATGGGCACGCTCTAAAGCCAGGTTCCGGTCTCAGGTTGGGCGGAGTAGATATCGGATTTGACCACTCGCTGGAAGGCCACAGCGATGGTGACGTCTTGCTCCACGCTATCTCCAGCGCGTTACTGGGGGCAGCGAAGCTTGGTGACCTGGGAACTCACTTCCCATCAAGCTCGCCGAAATGGAGCGGAGTTGATAGCGCGACCATCCTTGGGGAGTGTCATGACAAAGTTCGAAACGCAGGCTGGGGAGTCGATTACGTCGATGCTACAATCGTCGCCCAGCGGCCAAGGTTGAGTACACATCTGGGCCGAATGATGGAGCGAATCGCGCAGATTCTTGGCACCGAAACCGAGCGAATTAACGTGAAGGTCACCTCTACGGACCACGTTGGAGCAATCGGGCAGGGCGAAGGGATTGCAGCGCAAGCAGTAGCGACCCTTCGGATCCTAGCGTGAAATAAATGCAGCTTTACAACACCCTGACGCGCCATAAAGAAGAGTTTGTCCCCGCCGGGGATGAAGTGACGATGTACGTGTGCGGTTTGACCGTCTATGACGATATGCACATCGGCCATGCGCTTGGAACCATCACCTTTGAGGTCTTGCACCGCTATCTTGAGTGGCGGGGCTACAAAGTGAAGCGAATCCAGAATTTCACGGACGTTGATGACAAGATCATCAATCGTGCGCAAAAGGAAGAAATATCGTCGGAAGAACTCTCTCAGAGTTACATCGACGCGTTCTTCGATGACATGGCTGGCCTGAATGTGATGCTGGCGACGGAATACCCGCGTGCTACGCAGTCCATGGATCAGATCATTGCAGTGATTGCTGACCTTATCGAGAAGGGCTTCGCTTACGAGTCAGAAGGCAGCGTCTATTTCGATGTTCGTAAGGACAAGACCTATGGTGAGCTAAGTCACCGTTCTCTGGATGACATGCTTCAGGGCACTCGATTTGATCCCGAACCTGGCAAGAACTACCCTGCAGATTTCGCGTTGTGGAAGCTCTCCAAAGACGGGGAACCGGCCTGGGAAAGCCCATGGAGCGACGGTAGACCCGGGTGGCACATTGAGTGCTCTGCAATGGCCTACGAGCACCTGGGCAAAGTGATTGATATTCACGGCGGCGGACTGGACCTCGTGTTTCCCCACCATGAGAACGAAATATCACAGTCCAAGGCGTTTACCTCCGAGGACACCTTCGCCAGATTCTGGATGCACAACGGCATGCTGCGCCTCAGTGGCGAAAAGATGAGTAAGTCGATTGGCAACATCGTGCGAGTTCATGATGTTCTGGCCGATCACAGTAGCGATGCCTTCAGACTCTGGATTTACACCTCTCACTACAGAAGTCCCTTGCTATATGACCAGCAAGGTCTGGACGTTGCCGAGCGCGCCGCACGCCGTATCAGGACAGCGATTGTTCCTCGTGACGCTACAAGCGATTCCACTCCACTGGCGGCTGGCGAGTTCGAAGATCGGTTCATAGCGGCGATGGACGATGACATGAACGTCCCGCAGGCGATGGCAGTAGTGTTTGACCTTGTTCGAGACATCAACCGGAGTGCTGACGCAGGAGTTGACGTAGTTGCCGCACAGGACAAGCTACGAGAGCTTACGTCCGTGCTTGGGCTGACGCTTGAAGAGCTAGCTACGGAAGCCGGAGATCTGGATGAATCAGTGATTCAAGGGCTTCTCGATCAGCGCGCTGAATCGAGAGCACAAAGAGATTTCGCCGCGGCAGACAGGATCAGAGATGAGTTGCAAGCGATGGGAGTGGCGATAACGGACTCGCCTGATGGGACGACCTGGTCCCGAACCTAGACTGAGGGCTAGCCGTCTATTACTCGCACTGCCACAACCGCAACCACCGTAAAAACGATGGCAACGAACACGGTACCTCGGAACAGTGTTCGCTCAAAGCCTCGCCTGACGCGGAATGAGTTTTGAGCGGCGCCAAACAGTTGAGTGCCTGTGCCACGCACTTGCAGTAGCACCGCAGCGATCATTACCAATCCCAGTAAGATCGTAATCCAGTTGATAAGGGTTTCCATTGCTTAGCGAGCGCCCCGCAGGTAGTTCAATCGTGAGTATATCGATAGTACGTCCGAGCTAAAGATTCCGACTCGGGCTTCCGGCATATCAGCCGGACACGTTCCTTAGTTTATCGTAGAGGGCCAGCAGCACGTTCGCTAGCTTTTCTGAGTCGTGATGCGTTCGGAATTCATCATTCATGAGATCTGTCTCGATAAGAGTAATTCCAAGATCCCCAATATTACCCATCTGGATGTGGGATGCCTCGTAGTCGATATTGAGATCAGCCATATTGTTGTTAGCGATTACCCCGTCGATTTTCAAATCGGGACAATGGGAGCGAATCGCGATCAAATGGTCAGCAACAGTGAAGCCATCGGTCTCACCTTGCTGAGAGGCGATGTTGCACACGTAAACGACTGGCACCCCTCGATTCGATATCGCTCCCACAATTCCGGGTACCAAAAGGTTTGGGATCAGGCTCGTATACAGGCTTCCCGGGCCAATGATCACCATATCTGCACGCTGGATCGCTTCGCTTGCACCGTGATATGGCGACGGGGATTCTGGCTCAAGGCGCACTTTATTAATTACGCCATTTGCCGATGGAATGGCTGATTCGCCCATCACCGTGCTGCCGTCGCTCATATCGGCAACAAGCCGTACGTTTGCAACTGTGGAAGGTACTATCTGACCTCGAACGTTCAAGACACGGCTGGATTCTGAGACGGCGTCCTCAAAGCTTCCGGTCACGCCGGACATCGCGGCAATGAACAGATTTCCAAAGCTGTGACCCTCAAGCGGTCCGCCATCTGGGAATCGATACTGAAATAGGTCCTTCATCAGCGGCTCTGTGTCCGCCAGCGCCACGATGCAAGATCGGATATCACCAGGGGCTGGCAGTCCAAGTTCTTCGCGCAAACGTCCGGAACTTCCACCATCGTCAGCGACCGTCACAATTCCCGTGAGTCTGCTGCTGTCTTTCAGCCCGCGCAACATTGTTGACAGACCGGTCCCTCCACCAATGGCGACAAATCTTGGGCCGCGCTCGCGCCCTTTATGACGGAGTATCGAATTCCTCAATGACTCTTCAGGCAAACTGGTCACACGAGCGTCTGACAGGAGACCCGTTAGGCGGGCTAGCGACACGCCCATAGCGATGAATGCTGCGACCAGGAACAAGATCGCCTCACCGGAACCCGGCAAGAACTCCGGTATTGTTACGCTGGAGAATGATCGGACCAGATAACCCACGCCAACGGCGAAGGCAAGACCTCCAAACGTACCCAGAACGAGCCATCTTCTGAGGCCTGTGCCAGGCAAAAGTGAGAGCGCCAGCGCCTCTCGCGTCCAGAACCACATGCGATCCCTGCGCACAGGTGTCTGACCGTTTCTTGATGTCTCCGAAGCGTTTGCCATCAGCGCTTTGTTAGCGAACCGATCTTTTCTTGAATCAGTTCCGCCGCCACGTTTGCGTCCGCCGCACCTCTGGTGGCCTTCATTACCTGACCTACCAGGTACCTGATCGCTGTCTCTTTGCCAGAGAGGTAGTCATCTATGGCCTGATCGTTGTCCGATATCACCTTGTCGATGATGGGATCCAGCGCGTCAGCGTCATCAACCTTCCGCAACCCTTTTTCATCCACGATATCGCCCGCGTCACGGCCGGAAGCAAACATCTCAGCCAGCACTTGCTTTGAGGCGTTGTTGTTTATTGTCCTGGACTGAAAAAGCTCAACAAGTTCGGCGAACTGTGCGGGCGTCACCTTTGACTCAGTGATGACGGCAGCCGGGTCAACATCGGCATTGACCAGTCGAGCCATCTCACCATTGATCCAGTTTGCGGACTCCTTAGAGAATGACTGCAACTTATCGCCGGAGTAGTCACGCGCTCGAACCACATTTTCAAAGTAATCAGCAGTCGCCCGGGATGCGGTTAGAAGGTCCGCATCGTACTGGGAAAGGCCGTACTCTCCGGCGAATCGAGCACGTCGAGAGTTAGCCAGTTCTGGCAAACCGGACCGAATCTCATCTACCCATGCACGCTCAATGTAAATAGGCGGAATATCCGGCTCAGGGAAGTATCGGTAGTCGTTGGCCTCTTCTTTGGATCGCTGTTCCAGAGTGATGCCTTTTTCGTCATCCCAACCCCGTGTCTCCTGAGGCAGTACCCCACCTTTTTCCGCAATTTCGGTCTGGCGTTCGATTTCGTGCTCAATGGCCCGCACGACAGCGCGCACTCGGTTCATGTTTTTCACTTCCACACGTTTGCCGAACTCTCTGGCGCCCTTTGGCCTGATAGAGACGTTGGCGTCACACCGGAAGCTTCCCTCTTCCATGTTGGCCGTGGAGATGCCGAGATATCGCATGGTGGACTGGAGTTCCAGAATGTAGGCCTCAGCCTGCGCTGCGGAACGAATATCTGGCTCACTCACGCACTCCATGAGCGGAACCCCAGCCCGGTTGATATCCATCAGAGAGTAGCTACCGGGCCCGGCACCAATGTGAGTCAGCCTGGCGACGTCTTCCTCAAGGTGGATCCGAGTGATCCCCACCCGGTGTCCGCCAGGGACGGTCTCACTATCTGGCAAGTTCATATACCCGTTTTCGGCAATGGGAAGATCCATCTGTGAGATCTGGTAGCCCTTCATCAGGTCCGGGTAGCCGTAATTTTTACGGTCGAACTTGGTTAGTTCGGCTATTGAGCAATTCAACGCCAATCCAGCAGCAATTGTGAACTCAACGGCGCGCTTGTTGACGACCGGCAATACGCCGGGCATTGCCATGCAGACAGGACAGACCCGGGTGTTGGCGTCAGCGATCTGATAGTCAGCCGCGCAACCGCAGAACATCTTGCTGCGGGTACGAAGCTGAACGTGGACCTCTAGCCCAATAACGGGCTCATACTCCAAGGTAAGACCAGTTCCTCTCACGTCCTTGATTCGATGCCGAATGCGTCGGATAAAAGGCGTTGTTTCAAGCAGTTATGTTGCGACGCACAGCGCATCACAATCGGGTTCCGAATATAACACGCAAAGACGGTGATCAGGGTGTAGTTTAGGTATCCCAAGCCTCAGGCCCAATGAGCGGAACAAACTGACATAGTCCAAGATCTGTTGATTCAGTCCCTGTAGCTGTTCGTCGAATTAACGTGAGCATTTGTGACCTGATGTCTCCAACAGGGATCACCATTCGTCCACCAGGAGCCAATTGGGCAATCAAAGAACGTGGAACTGATGGGGCGGCTGCGGCAACTACGATGGCGTCGAACGGCGCATGCTCCGGAGCACCCAGTACTTCACCAGCCGATAGAAACATTATGTTGGTGAGCCTCATGGTGTTCAGGACGATCTCAGCTTGAATCCTCAACGCATCTATCCGCTCCACGGTCACAACTGAGTCCGAGAGGCAGGCAGCGATCGCTGCCTGGTATCCCGAGCCAGTGCCTACATCGAGAACTCGTGATGTGGAATCGAGTTCCATCGCATCGGTCATCGTCGCAACGATTCTTGGTTGCGAGATCGTCTGCCCCTCACTCAACTTGAGCGAAGTGTCATCGTAAGAATGAGTTCGTAATTCATCTGGAACGAGCAGATCCCGGCGGACCTGGGTCATAGCGCTAATCGTGTCCGCTGACGTGCCCAGTCTCGATAACTCGGCCATAAGCAGAATTCGCTGCTTTCGTAGTTCTGGTGAAAGAGGCGGCAGGCGCTCCAATTTGTCCATGAATCCAAGGTATCAGCCCACGCTGATACCGTCGTGACGAAATCCGTTGACACCCTCGATAGTGGAATATAAAGTTATTCCAGACCAAAATGGTAAGGATTACAGTTTCGGCAGCATGTGGCTCCCGTGGCTGCAAGAATTTATTACCTGTAGAGCGCCCTGTGGTGGCATCGGAATGCGGTGATATCCATGGGGCCGCTACGCGGAATAGCCACAATCAATATTGATGACACATTGAGGCAGCGCAGAAGCCGATGACAACCGGCCCAACTATTTCCAGAGAGACCGATCTCTCCGATTCCACTTACAAGTGGGGTTTCGTAACCGACGTTGAAACTGACATAGCGCCCAAGGGCGTCAATGAGGACATCGTTCGGCTAATCTCCTCTAAGAAGGACGAGCCGGAGTGGCTGCTTGAGTGGCGACTCAAGTCTCTGGACCACTGGGTCAAGATGGCTGAGGCGCAGGGTGAGCCGGAATGGGCGAACCTGAAATTCCCCCAGATCGACTATCAGGACATGTACTACTACGCGGCACCCGTCGCCAGCGAAGCACCCAAGAGTTTGGACGAAGTTGACCCCGAGATGCTTGAGGCGTTCGAGAAGCTTGGGATCCCTCTGCACGAGCGAGAAAAACTTGCAGGCGTGGCGGTAGATGCGGTCTTCGACAGCGTCTCCGTGGCAACAACATTCCAGGACAAGCTGGAAGAGTTGGGTGTGATCTTTTGCTCATTCAACGACGCGGTCCGTAACCACCCTGACCTGATAAAGAAGTACCTGGGATCAGTGGTCCCATACTCCGACAACTTTTATGCAGCCCTGAACTCGGCAGTGTTCAGTGATGGGTCATTTGCATATGTTCCACCGGGCGTCCGCTGTCCCATCGAGTTGATGACCTACTTCCGAATCAACACGGAAGGTACCGGGCAGTTTGAGCGAACGCTCATCATTGCCGATAAGGGTGCCTACGTCAGCTACCTGGAAGGCTGCACCGCACCAATACGTAAGACGAGCCAGCTGCATGCAGCGGTCGTTGAGTTGGTGTGCCTTGATGACGCTGAGATCAAGTATTCGACACTTCAGAATTGGTACCCGGGTGACAAGAACGGGCAGGGCGGCGTCTTCAACTTCGTCACCAAGCGCGGCGCAGCACGCGGGGTGAATTCAAAGATTTCCTGGACTCAAGTAGAGACCGGATCTGCCATCACCTGGAAGTACCCGAGCGTGCTGCTTCAAGGCGATAATTCAGTCGGTGAGTTCTATTCGGTGGCGCTGACGAATAACTATCAGCAGGCTGATACCGGCACCAAGATGACGCACATTGGCAAGAACACCAAGAGCACCATCGTGGCCAAGGGCATATCGGCAGGACACGGACAGAACACCTACCGTGGCCAGGTAAAAATCATGCCATCTGCCGAGGGTGCATCTAACTACACCCAGTGCGACTCACTTCTGATTGGCGATGAGTGTGGCGCACATACCATTCCGTACATTGAAGTTGGCAACCCAACAGCACATATGGAACATGAGGCATCAACGTCTAAGGTCAGCGATGATCAACTTTTCTACTGCCTGCAGCGCGGGTTGTCTGAAGAAGACGCGCACCACATGATCATCACCGGCTGGAGCCGCGAAGTGTTTAAAGAGTTGCCGTTTGAATTCGCCATGGAGGCCTCACAGCTTCTCAAGGTCAGCCTCGAAGGCGCCGTCGGATAGCGCTCCAGCGTTTCAATCCCCGGTAATCACACGTAATAACAGGAATCCCCACCCAGAATGCTAGAAGTTTCAAATCTACACGCCTCGGTTGCCGATACCGAAATCCTCAAAGGCCTGAGCCTCACCGTTAATCCCGGTGAAGTACATGCCGTAATGGGCCCCAATGGTGGCGGCAAAAGTACGTTCGCGAATGTCCTTGCTGGCCGCCCGGCGTACGTCGTCAACAGTGGATCGGTGAATTACTTCGGTGAGGATCTGATTGCGAAGACTCCAGACGTGCGCGCCAAAGAGGGAATATTCCTCGCCTTTCAATATCCTGTTGAGTTACCTGGCGTGCGGTTCTGGCAGTTCATGAAAGCTGCCGTCGACGCAAAGCGTAAGCACGCTGGCGAGAAGGAACTTGCGGTCCGGGAATTCGACAATCTCTGGAAAGAGAAAGCGACACAGGTCAAGATTGATCCTGAACTGATATCCCGTTCCGTAAACGAAGGATTTTCAGGTGGAGAGAAGAAGCGGGCAGAGATGCTTCAACTGGCACTACTTGAGCCGAAGCTCGCAATTCTTGATGAGACTGACTCCGGCCTTGATGTTGACGCCCTGCGAACCGTGGCCACTAGCGTGAACGAGCTGCGCAGCCCTGACCGTTCGTTCCTGGTCGTGACCCACTACCAAAGGCTCCTGAACTATTTGACGCCAGACTTCGTTCATATCCTCGTGGACGGACGCATCGTTGAGTCGGGCGGGGCCGAGCTTGCTGTGACAGTGGAAGACACCGGCTACGACCGGTTCATCAAGGCGGGCGTGTCCTGACCTTCAATTCCACTTCCGTGGCGTACGCGCCCGTGACCCCAGATAGTCAGGAAACCTACTTCACCAGATGACGAGCACACTCACCAGTACAGACCGCTATCAGGCGGCATACCAGGAACGAATAGCAGTCGGCGACCAGTTCTCCGCATTACGCGAGAAGGCATACCGGCGCTTTGAGTCTGTTGGTTTCCCCGTGGCCCGTAAAGGCAACGAACGGTGGAAGTACACAAACATCGCACCCATCGCTCGTGCGGAATATCAGATATCAATCACGGCTGATTCCTCTCCGACAATAGATGAGATCAGATCTCAACTACCATTCGGCGATACGTGGCAAACGATCGCGTTTGTTGATGGAATCTTCTCCGAAGGGCTTTCTACCGTTGGCGATGGGCGGCCTGGAGTTTCCATTGAACGATTGTCCGCAACTGACTCGCCTCTCACAAGCGAACTTGGCTCCATTGCGCAGGTTGATGAGGACGATGGCTTTGGCGCACTAAACACGGCGGTGTTCGCTGATGGCGCAGTTATCCTGTTGAACGGCGAAATCGATGCCGAATCTCCCGTGCACGTGCTGTTTGTGACCACGGAACGATCTCAGCCCACGATGACCAGCCCTCGGGTTCTCGTAATTGCGGAGAAGTTCAGCAAGGCCGTATTGATCGAGTCACATATTGGGCTTGAGAGCGGTGTGCAATTTTCTAACGCCGTAACTGAAGTTGCGGTTGGCGAAGGCGCTTCCCTCAGTCACTATCGCATCCTGGAAAAAGGCCACGAATCCTTCCACATTGGCACAACACGAGTTCGGCAGGAGAAGGACAGCAGCTACACCTCAGTGTCGTTCGCATTCGGCGCACGGATTGGGCGAGATGACTTGCATGTACTTCTGGACGGCCCTGGCTCAGAGTGCACGCTAAATGGTCTCTACATGACCTCGGCTTCCGATCACCTTGATAATCACATCAGCCTGACTCACGCCAAGCCTCATGCCACGAGCAAACAGTTGTACAAGGGCATCCTGACAGGGAAGTCGAAGGCGGTCTTCAGCGGTCAGGTTCTGGTTGAGAAGGACGCACAGAAAACGTACGCCGTTCAACGAGACATGAATCTGCTGCTCTCCGACGGCGCTGAGGTAGATACCAAGCCCAGCCTTCTTATCTACGCCGATGATGTCCAATGTTTCCACGGCGCTGCGGCGGGCGAGGTAGATGAGGACGCTATTTTCTACATGTTGAGCAGGGGATTAGACCGCGAAACTGCCAGCAGGATACTCATCACGGCCTACGCGGATGAGATCATTAATCACGTAGAAACTGAAAGTCTAAGGGCGCACCTCAGAAAGTCTGTGGATAAACTACTTCCAGTCTTCCACTTCTAACTGCCGGTTCCAGCACCCTGTCCCATCCGCCGGTATAACGCAAAGGGTTTTCATCACAGCAATGCCTGGCCCACATGGATTTGACATAGACAGCGTTCGCCAACAATTTCCAATTCTGGATGTTGAGATCAACGGACACCCACTGGTCTATCTGGACAGTGCCGCAACAAGCCAGAAGCCACAGGTCGTTATCGACGCGATTTCTAACTACTACGCGCGCAGTAATTCCAACGTACATCGCGGTGTCCACACCCTGAGCCAGCAGGCCACCGACATTTACGAGGAGACACGGGAAAAGACGCGGGCGCTAATCAACGCGTCTGACAGTCGCGAGATTATCTACGTCCGAGGTACCACTGAGGCCATCAACCTTGTGGCGTCCACATACGGTCGGCAAAACGTTGGCGAGGGTGATGATGTGATCGTCACGGCGATGGAACACCACTCCAACATCGTCCCGTGGCAGATTCTTTGCGAAGAAAAAGGAGCCAACCTCAAGGTGGTTCCAATGGATGAGAATGGCGATCTCATCATGGAGGAGTTTGATCGGCTTTTGTCAGATCGAACTAAGATCGTGGCAACTGTTCATCTTTCCAACGCGCTGGGGACAATAAACCCGGTGAAAGAGATGTTCAAAAAGGCACGGACTGTAGGTGCTGCAACACTTCTGGATGGCGCACAATCAGCTCCGCACATGGCTATCGACGTGAAGGATATTGACTGTGACTTCCTGGCCTTCTCTGGCCACAAACTATATGGCCCAACAGGCATCGGCATTCTCTACGGCAAGTACGATCTCCTGAGCCAGATGCCGCCGTACCAGGGCGGCGGAGAGATGATCGCATCGGTCACCTTCGAAAAGACGATCTACGCTGAACTCCCTGCGAAGTTTGAGGCGGGAACCCCCCACATCGCGGGTACGGCCGGGTTGGGTGCTGCTATCGATTTCGTGAATGAAATTGGGTTGGATAACGTGGCCGCTCATGAACGAACGCTGCTTGACTACAGCATCGAACGCATCGGCTCGATCAATGGGGTGAAGTTGATCGGCAATCCGAAACATCGCTCAGGTGTCATCAGTTTCGTGGTGGATGGAGTGCATCCTCATGACGTGGGCACGGTTCTCGATTCCCAGGGGATTGCTATTCGCGCCGGACACCACTGCGCCCAACCTGTGATGGCGCACTTTGGGATCCCTGCGACGGTCAGGGCGTCATTTGGCATGTATAACACCACAAATGAGATCGACCGCCTGTACGAGGGCGTTCAGCAAGTATTTGAGGTGTTTGGATAGTGAACGACCTTTCTGATCTCTACCAGGAGATCATCATGGACCATCGGCGAAACCCTCGGAATGAGGGGCTACCCGCCGACCACACCCACACAGCCGATGGATTCAACCCATTCTGCGGCGACAAGGTTTCAGTGGCCGTTAAAATTGAAGATGGGTCGATCATCGACGTAGGTTTTAGCGGTGAAGGGTGCGCAATCTCCATGGCATCGGCATCGCTGATGACAGAGGCCGTGTCTGGAAAATCCATCGATGACGCCACCGCTAGCTTCGAGGCGTTCCGGAAACTCCTCACAGACGGTGACACATCTGGTGGCGTCGATTTAGGAGACCTTGAGGCACTTGCCGGGGTGCGGGCTTACCCAACTCGGATCAAGTGCGCCATCCTCTCGTGGCATACTTTCAAATCGGCGCTCGAAAACGACTCCGCTCCAGTAACCACTGAATAGTCACTCGCCCATTCGCCCCGGCAAAGTTGCGCATGACCGAATCTGCAGATCTTGATGAGATGTATCGAGAGATAGTTCTCGATCATCACCGGAATCCTCGAAATAGCGAGCCAATTGACGCGCCGACCCACGAAGGTGAAGCCATCAATCCATTTTGTGGAGACGAAGTCCACGTCAAATTGCATCTTCAGGACGGTGTGATCGATCATCTATCCGTGACCGGAGTCGGCTGTTCCATTAGCCAGGCAGCTGCGTCATTGATGGGCGCAGAGATTAAGGGCAAAACGACGGAACAAATCGGTGAGCTCGCTCGGCAGTTCAAGTCATTGATGAGCGGCGGCGCTGATTCACTGGAGAGTGATCTTGACGTGCTGAAAGGTGTGAAGCGCTATCCGGTGCGGATCAAGTGCGCTCTGTTGGCCTGGAGCGCTCTCGAAGATGCCCTCTCGGGCTGAACCCGGTAGCTCAGTTGAGAGTTACCTGAGACAGGAACGAGTTGTCCATCCGAGGCGTCGTGGGATTGAATCCACCGATAGCCGGCCAGGCGACCCACTGCGCAATGGTTGAAGCGGGACTGAATCGGTAGGCGTCAGCAGCGATGCGTCGCTGTATCTCCAGCACAAGCTCACGCCTTAATGCCGCATCCAACTCTATTGCCTGTTGCTCTATTAGCTCATCAAGCTCTGAGTCGTTCACGCCCGTCGTATTCCATGCGCCACGTGAGTGGTAGACAGACAACAGATAGTCATTCAAGCTCGCAACCGGCGGTCGGGCGCCAAGAAACAGATCGAATTCGCCTCCTAGCCACACTTCGTCGGCAAACTGGCGGGTAGTGACCTCTTCCACGAACGTGGTTGCGCCCCAGTTGTCCAGTGTCTCAGCAACACGGTTAGCAAAACGAACGTACCTGATATCAAACAGCCCCACCCTTAATTTGATCTCAGAACCAGCGAGGATTTCCCCCGGTGTCAGATCTGGTCCCTCAAGCAACGAGATCAAGTCCGATGATTCCAGCAGCCAGGATTTGGAGGTGATTGGAAGCCCAACTGTAATGACGCTTTCAGTTCCCCATATATCTTTTCTGACATCCTCGATAGCGAGCCGTTTCAAGAGCGATCTCCTGATATTGCGGTCGCTGAAAATCGAGCTTCCGGTATTTATTCCCATCTCCAATCCGGCTCCAGCCCGGCTTACCCCGGTCAACTTTAGTGATCCATTGCGATTGAGGGCTGTCTCCAACTCGGCAGTCGGAAGTTGAACGGCGTCAATGACGCCGGTGAGCAAAGCAGTGAACTGAGTTCCGGGAGAGAGGTAAGCGATCTCAAGCACGGATATACGCGGTCTCAGAGGATCGTGGTATCTGGCATTCGCGGTCAAGGTGGTGCTGGATTCGTCGGTCTCATCCCAAATCCACGGACCAGACCCGATGTTGGGGCCTCGCAACAGGTCTCCATATATCGCAACCACCTCGGGTGCAACGATGACGCTATGACCATCCGCAAGCGTGTCAAACAGTTCAGGGTCAGGCCGTTTGAGCGTGATTCGAACCGTTCGCGTGCCTATTGCTTGAATCTCATCAATGTTCTTCAGAAGGCTGGCGTTCGGCCATCCCGGTGTGCGTTGTCGGTTGAGGCTAAACACCACGTCTGCAGCGGTGACTGGGCGGCCGTTCACCGGGTCAATGCGCTGCCAGCGAGCGTCTGGGTCTAGATTGAACTCAAACGTGGTCTGGTCCAGCATCGCCCAGGAGTCGCATAGTGAGCATCGGACGCCTCCGTAAGCGTTTCCCCCGTCAATTGACTCATCGAACACAAGTAGCTTGTCGTAGACGAGTCCGGGACCCCAGACGAATAGCGCAGGACTCGATTCCTGATGGACATCAAAGTGAACCGGCGGGTTTTCCGTAGCGGTCCGAAACGACCCGGCGCTGATCGTTGGCTCTGGAGTGGCATCTGGTGAAGGCAGAGGCACTGCGGTTGCTGGGGAGATCGAGAGAATGGTGGGAGTTGGAACGAAGATCGGGATGACGTCTAAGCCCGGTGTCGCGGCCGCTGTTCCCGGTTCGTCGTTCATGGTGCCTGACGAGCAACCAGCGACGACAGCCACAGCCACCACTATTGCAGCAATGCCCGCGTTGCGTAATTTCTGGCCGCTCAGGAATTTGTTCATCTCCGATAGCCTAAGCGATAGCGAACTCAAAAGTGACAGTTTCCGCGCTCAATTTCTCAACTATTCCGCAACCACGTTCGGACAACATCTCTGTGAACCTCTCAATAGACATTCACACGCACATTGATCAGCATGACCCCGCTGATCTTCCGGCAATGCTGGAACGATCATCTGCGGCAGCAGTAGGCACAATAGTTGTCGCAGGAGTCACGGTTGAGAGTTCCCAGAAAGCGGTGGCCCTCGCCAATAAGTACGAAACCGTGTTCGCCGCGGTTGGTATGCATCCCCAGGATCTGACCGGACCAATCTCTAGCGAGGATGAGGCAGCGCTATCTTTGCTTGCCACTGACCCGCTAGTGGTCGCAATGTCTGAGATCGGCCTCGATTATCAGCCCACTTCCCCTGATCACGACGTTCAGGAAGAGGCGCTTCGCATCCAGATAGATATCGCCCGAAGAAACAAGCTACCGGTCATCTGGCACATGAGAGACGCGACACCAGATTGCTTAAGGATTCTGAGAGATGAACGAATCAATGAGCTAGGTGGCGCTGCTCACTACTTTCAGGGCAGTTGGGACGACGCCACTACTGTGATGGACCTTGGCTGTGTAATTTCCCTGGCCAAACCATTGTTGCGATTGACCGAACTTCAAGAGGTAGCGAAGCGCGTCCCGCTGGAAAGCATTGTGCTGGAGACAGACTCATACCCACAGCCGTTCAAGAAGAGCCGGGATAAGTGGACCGAGCCCAAAGACGTTGCTCTCGTGGCCGCCAAACTCGCAGAACTCAAAGGCTGCTCGATGAGTGAAGTTGTCCACCAGACGACTGACAACGCGCTCACCCTTCTTGGTGAGCGTGGAACACCCATTCGGGACCAGCTAAATCACTTAAACCTCAATGCTTCCTGAACCATATAATTCGTAATCAGCCTTCGCACGTCTGAATTCAGGGAACAATCCCGTTCAATAACCCTCCAAGGAGAGGAAACTTGCTACCAGCCTGGTCCACCATTGGTTTTAAAGAGTGGGCGGTTACCGTTGCAGCCCTTGAGAAGGGCGAGCAAGTTGTTCTCCTGCGCAAAGGCGGAATTCGGGAAGATGGTAAGCACTTCAAGATTGAGCACGAGGGTTTCTTTCTTTATCCGACCTACGATCATCAGAAACAGGAGCTGGTCAAGCCGGATTTTCATGAGTTGTACGACTCAACGCTCATCGACGAAGACCCTGATCTGGTGCACTTGAGCTCATATGCTGAGGTAACGGAAGTCTTTGAAACCAGCGACGATGCGATTATCGAATCGCTGAGCGATCACCACATCTGGACGCAGGAGTACACAGAGAAGCGACTTCACTGGAAACCCCGCCACCCCCTCACAGTGATGGTGCTGCGTGTCCACACTCTGGAGCAGCCACAAGCGCTTCCAGTGATGGAGTCATACGTGATCTGTAAGTCGTGGGTCGAATTCGTTGAGGAGTATCCGGTTGGCGTTTCAACACCCGTTCTGAACGACCGAAGATTTGATCGGAAAGTCGATGACCTGAAGAGTGCGCTCGGACAGACCGCCTCAGCCTGAATCCCTGGAGAAAACAAATTTCAATGAAATATCGAGTACTTGCTGGCACAGACCTGAACGTTTCAGAGATTGGATTTGGGGTTTGGTCTGTTAGTACGTCTTGGTGGGGCGAAATTCCTGAAGAAGATGGAATTTCGCTCATGCGCCATGGATTAGATCTTGGCATCAACTTTTTCGATACCGGGGACGCTTACGGCGCCGGCTACGGTGAAGAGATACTGGGTAAGGCGTTCCAGGGCAATCGAGATGACATCATCATCGGTTCAAAATTCGGCTATGACCTTGAGGCGCCTCGAGAACCCGGTCAGCACCGGGAACGTCCTCAGAAATGGGATCCGGAGTTTGTGAAGAAGGCCTGCGAATCATCACTTCGCAGATTGGGAACTGACCGAATCGATTTCTATCAGCTCCACAACCCACGGCTGACGGCTCTTGAGAGCGACGACACGTTTGCTGCTCTTGAGGAGCTTCGGGACGAAGGGAAGGTGCGATACGTCGGAGCTGCCATTGGCCCGGATATCGGATGGACCGAAGAAGGCATCTACGCCGTCAAGAACCGGAGAATCCCATCGCAGATTATTTACAACATCCTTGAGCAAGATCCCGCCGTGGCGTTCATTGAGGAAGCTCAATCGGAAGGCGTGGGACTACTGAGCCGTGTGCCACATGCGTCAGGTCTCCTCGATGGCAAGTACACGCGGGCAACCAAGTTCGACGCCAACGATCACAGGTCATTCCGTAAGCAGCAGTGGCTGGATAAGTCCATGACCAAAGTTGATCAGTTGGACTTCCTGTTCAACGAAAAAAACGCAACCATGGCCCAGGTCTCAGTCAAATTCGTACTCACCCCAGAGATCATCGCCTCAGTCCTCGTAACGGCAACCGAGAAAAGCCAACTTGAAGAGTTCTGTGGAGCGGTAGATATGCCGGAACTGCCAGTCGATGAACTTGACCGACTCAGCGGGCTCTATGCCGATAACTTTGGAGTCGGTGAAAAGGACCAGATCAAATCGAGTATTGCTGAGGGCGGTTTCGTCGCGGTCTAGTCAGGCCTGCCGTCGGGCGCGACCTTACTGTGGTCTTTACGCTGCCCGGACTTAGATCGACTTTTCTTCTTTGAATCACGCTGGGAAGCTCTCTGGAACTCCTCTTCAAAGAACGCAAAATCCTTCTGGGGAATGACGTGGAGCGGCCCAATAAACGCCAGTGGCCAATCTTCAGGCGCCCACTTTCTCACGTACTCCAGCCTGGGACCGACTTGTAGCGCGTCAATCCAACTAGCCTCGTCCAGCACAACGTCCGGTTCGGTCTCTACTCGCTGAGCGTAAATCTCGCCTTCTTGATAGTGAGACCAGATCACTTCATCCGCTTCAAACGGCTCAGATTTCACGGTAGCGATTGCGGCGAAGGCTCGTTCATCTGATAGGTAGTACAGCAAGCGATCATCGACGGCGATTCGAGATGACTTGCGATTCTGGCTGGTCTCAAATCCCTGAACTGCAAAATCTAAATCTTTCGAGATTTCAAAGTTCTCACGATTCGTGACAATCATCCAATAGGTTTTACCCAGTTCAACTTCTCTCCTGAAGTAAACGCGACAGTCGAAATCTTAGCACTAGCGATTTCCCAGAAGATGAACTAATGCCTCCAACCTCATCGCACTCCAGCCCTTGCTCAAATCGGCAGATGGGCTTTTTAGCGGCGAATTCAGAGGCCCTGGGTAAACAAAAGTAATGATGCCGTAACAAGTAGGTGTGGAACCAGATTTTTGTATTGCAATCTAACCCGAAGTGGCAAAAAGTACGACAGCGTAGACGGTTGGCAATCGCCCTGGTTCAGATTCCTGAGAGAAAGATTCATCGGGCGAAAGACATCCACAGGTATTTGATCGGACGCTGAACGCATCCACAATGGGGGGGGCGTGTTTTGAGTAGGTTTGGACAAGCCGCAAAGTGGCGATTGACCGCCATCGGAGTGCTGATTCCACTGGCCGTAGTGGCAGTGGCTCTGATCTGGCAGGACTATGAATCCCGGCGAAGCGCGATTCAGACACAGTTGGAGTTGCAGTCCGCGCAGGTCAACGCCCAACTCGAATCATTCGTGGGTAAGACCGAAGGCATCAGTGAACAGGTTTCCCAAAACTTTGCGATTCTCTTCCCCTCGGTTCAACGCAATCAACCAGGCCAAATCCTTGAAGATAACGCCAACGTCTACCTATCAGATTTCGTAGCCCGCAGCGAATCTTATGATCGAGCGATCGTTGTGGATCGCGACGGAATCGTTCTCGCTGCCTCCGACCGCACCGGTGTCGGTAATCGCATTCCTGCCACGAAGTACTTTGAAGTTGTCGCTGGCACAAACTCGTTCACGGTCTCCGACGTATTCATTCCTAAAAAGGCCGGACCGAACGCAATGTTTGCGTATCCAGTACGGGACGAACTCGGCGGACCGGCGGCCTACCTCGTCCTTAAATCTGAATTGGCAGCGATTTCATCGCAACTGGACATGACAAGCGGATTCCCCGACAGTGCGAAATCCGGAATATTTGATAGTAATGGTGTAGTCCTGGCCGGGACGGGTTACGAGGCGCCGCACCCTGGAGCAGCGGTAGGCAAAAATATCTCAGATAGTGCAGTCTGGCGACAGGCCATGAGTCGCCCCACAGAGCCATGGTTCGGGCCCGGACTCGACAATGTTGAAAGAATCATTTATTTCGAATACCCGGAGAACACACCCTGGATAACTACGGTGGCGTATGCCCAATCAGAGTTGTTTAATCCGCTATGGACACGGGTCTACGGATTCTCTGCTGGATTGGGCGCGACGGTCATAGGAACGCTATTGCTGATTGAAATCTTGCGTCGTCGGGAGCGTGGTGCATGGGAGTCTCTTTCCGCCGAGCGTCAGACCCTGGAAGCAGTCATGGAAGGCTGCAATGACGGCGTGTTCGTCTGCGATATTTCCGGAAAGATCGCCTACGTCAATGAACGATTCAAGAGCATGTTTGGCGTGCAGTTCAGCGTCAATTCTGGACAAGATCTGAGTGTTTTGATTTCGAATGGAGTTGGGGAAGGCCGCCTGGATGAAGAAAATGAAACGGCTCTCTGGAATCTGCTTAGTGACGATAGCGGCTCAGGCCGGACAACGCTATCTCTACATGGAAAGTCGATGCAGGAACTTGATCTGGTCAGCTACCCGGTCTATAGATGGGATGGCACGCTGAGTGGCCGGACAATACTGGCTCGTGATGTAACAGAAGAGCGAAAACTGCAGCGCTTGAAGTCCGAATTCGTCGCCCACGCCTCACATCAACTCAGGACACCATTGGCATCGGTTCTCGCGTCATCGGAACTCCTGCTAAATGTGGATACCGACTCAGCAAAACGCGAAAAGTGGGTAGGGGTAATCCATTCACAAGCACTGAGGATGCGGACGACGATCAACACCCTGTTGAATCTGTCTGAACTCGAATCTGGTCGCATCTCATTAGATAGCACAACCGTTGATCTATCAGTTGTTGCGGCATCGTTATCTGATGAAGCCGCCGCCCGGTCTGACATGCATACGTTGAAACTCGACATAGATATGGACGCCAGGTATGCCATTTGCGACAGATCCAAGATCGTGGAGGTACTTCAGAGCTTGCTGGACAACGCCATAAAGTACTCGCCGGATGGCGGGGTCGTGAATATCGTTTCCAGAAGGACTGATGATGGCTCAATCGCGCTCTCGGTGTCGGACCAGGGGGTTGGTATCTCAGAGAACGAGATTGGGGGTCTTTTCAACCCCTATGAGCGGGCGTCAGCGCAGGCAAGAGGATTTTCTGAAGGTTCTGGCCTCGGACTTTACATCGTGAAATCGCTTGTTGAATTACATGGTGGAACTGTTAAGGCGGAGAGCACTCCGGGTCAGGGAAGCACGTTCACGTTCACGATCGATGCCGATGATTCAGTGATAGGCGAACCCTCGCAGAAAGCCGATTCCAATGTGTGGGAACCGTATGTGCAGACTCAACGGGAAATTCTTGGAAAAATCTCCCCGCGACCCATCTCAGGATAAGGCTATGAGCAATTGATTGGTACTGATTCTCGGGGAAATGGCATTAGGAGCATGAAGGTTCTGATCATTGACGATGAACTACAGATGCGGGAAGTGGTGAAAGAGTGCCTTGCCGTAATTTCTGACTGTGAAGTCGTTTCGGCGTCCGGCGGTGATGACGGTCTGCGACTCAACGATGCTGAGCGGCCTGATGTAATGCTCTTGGATATGCTCATGCCGGGTCGCAACGGCTTCTCGGTCCTCGAAGAGGTGAGAGATCACCAGACGCATCACCGTCCCAATAAAATCGTCGCTATGTCCGGCATCACAGATAGTGCGACCGTCAAAGCAATGATGGACCTTGGCGCAGATTACGTGCTCGCCAAGCCGTTCACACTTCAGGAGCTACGTTCTGCATGCGAGACGCTGGAAATTTGATAGAGACGCCAGATCACAGCGCCGCTGACACGTTGTGCGACGTTCTCATTGTTGATGATGAATCAACTCTCCGAGAGGTCATCAAAGAAGGGTTAGAAGTTGTCCCGGGATTCCGGGTTTCTGCCGTTGGTGATGCCGAGTCAGGACTCGCGCGCATTCAAACCAGAATTCCTGATGTGCTCCTTCTGGATATCGCATTGCCTGGAATGGATGGGTTTGAACTTCTAGGACTGCTCAGCCCGTTTGGCAAGGTAGCACGCCCTCGCGTCGTCGTGGCGATGAGCGCTCTTACTGACAGAGTGACGGTAGAACGACTGACTGAACTTGGAGTCAACTCTGTGCTCCCGAAGCCGTTTACGTTGAGCGAGCTACGCAGAGTCGTCAGCGCCTGAATTTTCGGTCGCGTGGCTGCTACGCTATCGCCGCATCAGCTAAACTCCGCTTCGGTTGCTGCCGTCAACGGCCTACCCATGTTTTCCAGATGCTTAGCGCTAACGAAAAGGACGCCAATGGTCGCCACGAGTGAGTCCAAATATCGAGTCATCGGAACTCGCCCAATTCGCCACGATGGCGTGGAAAAGGTCACCGGCCGGGCGCTTTATGGTGCTGATATACGGATGGGAGACCTCGCCCTCGGCGCGGTCTTGAGAAGTCCCCACGCTCACGCCAATATCAAGTCAATTGATGTCAGTGCCGCTGAGGCGATGCCGGGCGTACTTGGTGTAATCACCGGTAAGGACATGCCAATCGCCAGGTCTGGTTCAGTAGATCTTCTAGAAGAAGGAAACGTAAGCCTGAAGTTCGCCTCTAACCGTGTGATGGCCGGCGACAAGGTCGTTTTCAAAGGTCACCCGGTTGCCGCTGTGGCAGCAATGGATTTGAACTCCGCACTAGAAGCGGCCAGAGCGATCAAGGTGGAGTATGAAGTGCTTCCACCAGTACTCAGCATTCGTCGCGCCATCGGCAACGATGCTCCAATTCTCCACGACGATCTGGTTGGCGATCATCTTGGTGAATCAGTCAATTCAACAAATATCGCATCACATTTCAGGCATGAACTGGGAGATCCAGAGCAGGGTTTTGCTGACGCTAAAGTTGTGATCGAGCGAGAGTTTGAACTTGCCAGCGCTCATCAGGGCTACATAGAGCCACAGACATCCACCGCCTTCTGGGCGCCGGACGGGAAGATCACGGTATGGACCAGCACACAGGGCTCATTTAACGCACGTGAGCAGATCGCAGGGGTGCTGAATCTGCCACCGTCGCAGATCAAAGTTGTCCCAATGGAGATTGGTGGAGGTTTTGGCGGCAAAATTCCGGTCTACCTGGAGCCGTCTGCTGCGGTACTATCGCGCAAAATTGGTCGACCAGTCCGATTGAGCATGAGTCGGACAGACGTCTTTGAGGCGACCGGCCCCGGTGCGGGCGCTGTAATTGGAATGAAAATAGGCGTTGATGCCAATGGCAAGATCGTTGCGGCTGCAGGCGATCTAAAGTACGAGGCTGGCGCGTATCCAGGCTCTCCAGTCGCAGCTGGCGCAGAATGCTGTTTCTCCGCCTACAACATCCCAAATGTTCGAGTTGACGGCTACGACATAGTGGTCACAAAACCTAAGACTGCGGCCTACCGGGCACCGGGATCACCCCATGTCGCATTCGCCGTTGAGTCGGTCGTAGATGAGATCTGCAAAGAAATTGGAATGGAGCCGTTTGAGTTCCGTTTGTTGAACGCATCCAAACAGGGCGACAGACGGGCCGTTGGACCAATTTTTGGCAGGATAGGGACTACCGAAGTTCTTGAAGCGGCGAGGGATTCGGATCACTACCAGGCGCCCTTGGAGCAATCGTCAAACCCCGCAATCAAACGCGGGCGTGGAATAGGAATCGGTTTTTGGCGGAATGCCGGGCGGAAATCAACCGTAACCCTTAACGTCAACAGGGATTCAACCGTGACGCTGACGGAAGGCTCGACGGACATTGGCGGGACACGCGCTTCCATATCCATGCAGGCCGCTGAAGTGCTTGGAATACCCGCTGAGAAGATGAAACCCACCATAGTCGACACCGATCTAATCGGCTATACCGATGCAACCGGGGGTAGCAGGACCACCTATGCCACAGGTCACGCCGCCTACAACGCAGCAACGGCCGTGATCGAAGAGATGCGACTTCGCGCCGCCCAGGTTTGGGAGCTAGAGCCCGATAGCGTCATTCACGATGAGAACGGCTTTAGCTCGAAATTTGATCCTGAGTTGAATATCTCATTTGAGGATCTCGCAGGTCGACTGGAAGGCACCGGTGGCCCCGTAAGTATCACGGCCTCCGTTGACATAACTCGCGCTGAAGGCACGTTTGGAGTGCATATAGCGGACATCGAAATCGATACAGAAACCGGGAAGTCAGACATCATTCGATACACCGTCGCGCAGGATGTGGGCCGGGCGATTCACCCCGCCTATGTTGAGGGCCAATTGCAGGGCGGGGCAGCGCAAGGAATTGGCTGGGCGCTGAACGAAGAGTATTTCATGGACTCCGACGGCGGCATGGTAAACAGCAGTTTCCTAGATTACAGAATGCCTACGTCGCTCGATCTACCAGATATCGAGACAATACTTGTGGAAGTCGAAAATCCATTACACCCGTTCGGGGTAAAAGGGGTAGGTGAAGTCACCATCGCACCGCCAATTGGAGCGATTTCAAACGCAATCCATGACGCTCTGGGTATCAGACTTCGGAATGCGCCCATGAAGCCATCCCGGATACTGGAAGGTCTCGGAGTGATATCGGCGTAGGAAATATTGAATCTAAAAACGCCCGCCAATCGGCGGGCGTTTTTAGTAGTCCAATCAGAACGTTTGCCTAGCCGGCGTAACTCAGGTCAATTGCAGCAAGAGTAGTCGGATCACCCTCTGCTGGACCTTCGCCACCGTCGATAACCTCGCCGAAGAACACCGTGTGGTCACCAGGCTGGTTGGAGTCGAGAACTCTGCACTCAATCCAGCCTACTGCCGCTTTCAGTATCGGAGCACCCGTCTCGTGGGTAGCGAACTCGACCCCTTCAAGTCTGCCTTCACCGGAAGTCGAATGTGCTGCAAATTTGAGAGCGAGATCATGAGTCCCACCGGGCATGAAATTGATCGAAAATACCCCGGTTGATTTGATATTGGCGGCAGTATGCGAATCAGATTGAACTGCAATCGCGTAGAGGCGCGGCTCGAACGAGATCTGCGAACCCCAGTTCGCTGTCATCACGTCTTTCGAGCCATCCTCAGCCAGGGATCCCACTGCCAGGAGACCATAAACGGCCTTGCTAATTCCTGCACTCGGATCAGAATCGGTCATTTCTCGCTCCAATGGGATTTCTTATGCGGCGTCTTGGCTGAGGAACAGCCATCCAACTTGTAGATGACCGCGGTGCGAAAAGGATCCTCATCCACCCTCAGATATATCACGGATCGAGTGAGCGATCTATCAATTGAGGCCACGACTTGAGCGGTGTACAGACAATCGAATCTGTCTATGCACCGCTTGAAAAGGATCTATCTCAGGATGTCAGGAAGCTGATTATTTCACCTCAAAGAGGCTCAGCTACCTGGCCTTCATGCTCAGAACGAATCACCGGATAGGGATGCATGAAGCGAGATGCATGAAGTCAAATGATGCGTCGATCCGCACGGCCATATCGCCCTGTCCAGTGATATCCTCAAATGGCGAGAGTTCTGCAACCAGGCTCTCCGCTCTCCAGAGTGCGCCGACACCAGCAATCGCCGGTACCCAATCAGCGCAACATCGTGGGGCTGTAGCTCAGCTGGGAGAGCACCTGCTTTGCAAGCAGGGG
>JABMNO010000011.1 GCA_013204555.1 Chloroflexota bacterium
AGCTCTGCAACATCTCGAAATCCTAGCTTGTATCGAAGTCGCCAGAGTACGGCCAGTAAGACGATGTCGGTCGGGAATTGGAGATCATTGAACGGCGTACCTGAACGTTCGTTGAAACGCCGATTGCAGTCTCGGCAACAGAAAGTCCGATAGCCGAGGGACGTTCGAAGTTTTCTCTTGGATACGGACGTGGACAGGCAGTGTGGGCAGGACATGCACAGATCTCCTCAGCAAATGACGAATGATGCTATTCTGCCCCGACGCTGAGTTCTGACAGAACCGATCGAAGTCGAAGATGCACACTTAGACGAGGACGAAAAAGAAGACAAGGGTAAAGACGACAAAGAAGAGAACAAGGGTCGCGGCAAAGACAGATAGATTTGTAACTGCCACCTGAAAATCGAAACCGGGCCACCTGCTCACAGCAGGTGGCCCGGTTTGCGTCTGTTCCCAACAGAGTCGTTCAACACCGATTAGAATTCGCTGGCGCCCTGCCACACCGAGTCACCCGGGCATCAGAAATGAAAATCACCGGCATTGCAACGTTCCACGCCTTCGCAAGCGGACGGAACAACATCTTCATTGAGGTCAGTACCGATGAGGGCATCACCGGCGTAGGAGAGGCGTACTCCATCGGCCCCGACCGCAGTGTGATCGCCATGATTGATGAGATGACGCCATGGTTCGTCAATCATGATCCCACACGCATCGAGTGGCTCATGCGGCGTGCGAAGAACACGATGCGGTTCCCGCTGGGACAGGTAGCCTGGTCGGCGCTGTCTGGTATCGATATCGCCCTCTGGGACATTGCAGGCAAGGCCGCAAACGTCCCTGTCTACAAGCTCCTTGGTGGCCCGACGCGAGACAAAGTCCGTGTCTACCACGGCGTGTATGGTGACTCACCGGAACAGGTGGGTGAGCATGCGCGGCAACTCATGGACGAGGGCTATACCGCCTTCAAGACCAGCCCCATCCCGGGTAACTGGCGCGAGATTCCGTGGGCGCAGACGTTGCGGGAGGCGGACGAGCGCATGGCGGCTATACGTGAGGCTATCGGCGATAGTCCGGACCTTGCCGTCGATGTACACACGGCGATCCGTGAGCATGGCAAGTCGCTAGAACTCGCACGCGTCATCACGCCCTACAGGTTGATGTTCATCGAAGAACCAGCCGGAGCGGAATTCATCGCCTCCACCGCTGAGTTACGCAAGCATTTCAGAGTTGCCCTCGCCACTGGCGAGAATCTCTACGGTCTGGCGCGCTACACGGAACTCCTGGATGCGGATGCCGTCGATATCATTCAGCCTGACATGCTCTGCTGCGGGGGACTGTTGGAGGCCAAGAAGATCGCTGCGGTTGCCGAGGCTCACTACGTCACCGTAGCGCCTCATAACCCGCTCGGATTGCTCTCGACCGCCGCAGGCGTCCACCACGCTGCATCAATCAACAACTTCTCCATTCTCGAATGGCACGGCGATCACCGTAAGAAGAAGGCCGAGTTCATCAATGAGCCGTGGGAACCTGTGAACGGACATTTCGAGCTGCCCACGCAGGCGGGAATTGGTATGACGCTCAATCACGACGCGATTGCCGCCAATCCACCCCAGCACTGGGACCGCGGATTTGGAACGTATGAAGACGGCTCGCCCGGATTCCTTTAGAGCCGCATCAAACTCAGCCCAATCTCAAAAGTCGATTCGAGAAGCCGAATGAAAATCACAAACATTGAATGCCTGGTAGCCGCCGATGACAAAGGCGGAAACCTGGTCTACGTTCGCACCAACACCGACGCCGGAATTCACGGTATTGGTGAGGTGTATCACGTTGGCCCCGACGCGGCCTCTCCGCACTGGGTGACGTATTTCGAAGAGCAACTCATTGGTCACGATCCCACAGAGATCGAGCGCAACTGGGCGCTCTGCTACCAGGGAGCGCGCTTTCCGCTTGGCTCATCTGGCATGGCCGCGCTATCGGCCATTGATCAGTCGCTGTGGGACGTCACGGGCAAAGCGCTCGATAAGCCCGTGTACGAATTGATGGGCGGCCGTGTTCGCGACAAGATTCGTGCATACCACGGCGTGCATGGAACCACAGTTGCAGAACTTGCCGATGACGCCAGCAAGCGTGTGGACGAAGGCTTCACAGGGCTGAAGACAAGTCCCGTTGCACCCAACTGGCGTGAAATGCTCTGGAACGATGTACTTGACGATGCCCGCGCCCGATTTAAGGCGATTAGCGATGCCGTCGGGGATGACATCGACGTGGGATTCGACGCCCATGCGGCCATCTTCGAACCCATTCGGGTGCTTGAACTCACGGACGCCCTTATGGAGTACCGGCCGTGGTTCATGGAAGAGCCGTTGCGCATGGAGAACCGGTATGAGATGGGGCGGCTACGCGACAAGATGGCATGCCCCATTGCCACCGGCGAATGTTTGTACACGAAGTTTGAGCTTTGGGACCTGGTGCGAGAGGGTGGCGTAGACATTCTCCAGCCAGACGTCTGCATCGTTGGCGGTCTGACGGAGATGCGGAAGATAGGGTTCATGGCGGAAGGCCACGATCTGGTGATCGCTCCACACAATCCGATGGGGCCAGTTGCAACTCGGGCCAATCTGCATCTGGACGCAGCGACCAGTAACTTCCTTGTACAGGAGTATCGCGATCCATCACCCACGGAGGCGATCTCAGTCACGCCCGTAGCGAAGCCGATTGACGGCTACTTTGAAATCCCGGAAGGCCCTGG
The DNA here is from genome assembly GCA_013204555.1 of Chloroflexota bacterium. GTDB lineage: Bacteria > Chloroflexota > Dehalococcoidia > Lucifugimonadales > Lucifugimonadaceae > UBA1151. The sequence goes on from JABMNO010000011.1 coordinate 2,747, forward strand.
CCTTGGCATCGATATCGTCGACTCAGAAATGAGTTTTCGACCGTACAATTCATCGTGGCACCGCGGCGACCGCACGTATCCAGACGGATCCATCGCGTACATATAGAGAATGTTACCCAGGAGAATCCAAATTGAATCTGATTGAACGTGATGATCTGAAGGCCAAGATAGATCGTGGCGATGATTTCAAGCTCGTCATGGTGCTCAGTGAATGGGCGTTCCGGGCGAAGCACATCCCGGGCTCGCTCAATATTGACGACCCTTCAAAAGCGACGGAACTGCTTGATCCTTCAGAGGAAATCGTCATCTACTGCTCTGATTTCAAGTGCCCCGCGAGCAAGTACGCCTACCAACTACTGACCGACGGTGGGTATTTGAACGTCACGCGCTACGCCGGTGGCATCGCAGACTGGGAAGAGCACGGTCTACCGATGGAAGGCGAGTGGGCTGAGTAGGTTTGAGATACAGAGACTCGGCCCGGCTTACCAGCTAGAGTTGCCGCGCCTTCTCCTGCCACTCAGCCGCCGACTGCTTCAGCAGCGCTAGCGCCGAAGTCGCAAACACCGTCGTTCCGAGTTCACGGAAATTCACCAGTTGGTCGATCGCATCCGGCCCAGGGTGCGCCACGGCGGAGATCTTTCCGGCCGCCACGGTTTTTCGCACAACCTCATCCAGCGCCGCGTCAATCACGCTCTGTTCAGGCATTCCCATTGAGAGAGCCATATCAGCCGGTCCCAGCCACGATGCATCGATGCCATCGACAGCGATGATTTCGTCGAAGTTCTCAACAGCGGTTCCGGATTCGATCAACGCGAACAGAATCGTACGTTTGTTTGACTCGGCGTAATACTCACGCGCGTCGGCTATGCCCGATCCGTACTCGTTGTTTCGTCCGGTACCGTAGTTGGAGCCACGCTCACCCTGAGGAGGGTACTTGGCTGCGGCAGCTGCCTTCTTCGCGTCCGCGACAGTGTCGACGTGTGGCACCACGATTCCCATCGCTCCTGCGTCAAGCATGTGCAGGATGAGGTGTGGCTCATTGGCCGCGACACGCACCACCGATGCCATTCCGTACGTCTCGGCGGCGCGAATCATGTTCTCGATTTCAGGGTCGCTCATCGAGCCGTGTTCGCCATCGAGGAACACCCAGTCGAACCCGATCGAGCCGATTAGCTCGACCAGATGAGGTGAATAGATGTTCAGCGCTGCGCCGATCGCGGATTTGCCGCTCTCGAGTTGCGTCAGGATTCGGTTCTCACGCATATCAATCCCCTTTCGGCGCCTTGCTGAGTGTGTTTATTAGCCCCGACCGATGTAAGGCATCTTCGTCGCCATGATCGTGACGAACTGAATGTTCACATCAAGCGGTAGGTTGGAAATGTAGAGCACCTGTTCACCCACGTGCTTCACATCAAACCGCGGCTCCGGAACAACCTCGCCATGTGCCTGCATCTGTCCGTCAGTGGAGCCGGCCGTCATTGGTGTCGCAGCGTTTCCAATGTCGATCTGCGAACAGGCGATGTTGTACTTGCGCCCGTCCAATGACGTGGAGCGGGTCAGTCCGGTCACACCGTGCTTTGTTGCTGTGTACGGCGCAGAACCCGGCCTTGGTACGTATGCCGAGATTGATCCGTTATTGATAATGCGACCACCCATAGGGTCCTGATCCTTCATGATCAGCATCGCTTCGCGGGTGCAGAGGAACGTACCCGTCAGGTTGATATCCACCACAGACTGCCACTGCTCGACCGTGAGCTGTTCCAGAGACGGGGCACTGGCGCCAATTCCGGCGTTATTGAAGAGAACGTCTACCCGACCAAACGCATCCATCGTCTGCTTGAACACGCCAGCAACCGCATCCGCATTTCCAGCGTCCGCAGAAACGGCCAGGACGTTTGAAGACGCGTCGCCTGCAAGTTGGGCCGTCTCTTCCAGCGCGTCCAACCGACGCCCTACCAGCGTGACCTTGTAACCGTCACCCAGCAGCGCCAGCGCCGCACTGCGTCCCACTCCGGAACCTGCGCCTGTAATAACTGCAACCCGTGTGTCTGCCATCTGTTTCGACTCCGTGATCTATATACCTGATTTGCTGAGTGGCGATTCTACCGCTATGAGCCCCTTTGTCGCGCAAGCTCGGTTCTGAGTTTCGCAGTAGCGACTTCATTTACCTCGCTAGATCGTTCAGCCAACACAACCCCGTACTCATCTCGCGCCGCCTTAACCGACACCCGCCCATCAATCACGTCCTCAAGCACGGCTGCAGGGTCGCGGTCGAGCGGGTTGCCCCAGCCACCGCCACCGGCCATCTCGTGGCGAATTACCTCGTTCTTGCCCAGTTCCACTTGCGCCAGTGTTGGCAGCAGTCTCTCGTTTGGTCCGGGATTCAAGATGTTGAGCGATGGTGAGCCGGTTGAGCCGCCTTGCAGGCCGTAGGGTGGGAATTTGCGCTTGTCTGACCTCAACTGGAGGGTGGCTTGCTCACCTATGTTGGTGACCTGCTTCACATACGACTGTGCGCCTCTGAACTTCCCGGCGCCGCCAGAGTCGGTGATGAGTGCGTACTCGTCGATTACCACCGGGTTCTCTACTTCCAGTATCTCCACGGGTGAACTGGCGGTATTGCCCGCCGGGTGTGAGACGCCTTCAGATCCATCGCTGCCCGAGCCGCCACCGCGCGCACCGGCGAAGAAGTCCACCAGGGCGTATGGCGTGCCATCCGATCTGCGGCCACCGAGGCTGATGAGCGTATTGCCGCCCTCGCCGTCCGCTGGTACTCGGTCGGGGATCGCCTGGGCCAGCGCTCCCAGCACCGCGTCCATGGTGCGGAAGCCCGTGATGCCGCGCGCTGCCACCGGGGCCGGATGAACCGGATTCACGACGCTGGCAGAGGGAACGGTGATGTGGATCGGGCGGTGGTATCCGGCGGCGTTGGGTATGTCTGGATCCATGATGAGCCTGATCGCGCCGTAGATGGCAGCCTTCGTAAATGGTAGTGGTGAGTTGATACCGGCTGGAACCTGGGGAGACGAACCAGCCATATCGACGAAGATCTCGTCGCCTCTGATCTCAAGGCTCACGGCGAGCCGCACCGGACCCTCTTTGATATTGTCGGCGTCTATGAAATCTTCAAACTCATATTTCCCGTCTGGCAGTGCGGAAATCTCTTGCCGAGCGCGAAGTTCACTGTAGTCGAGGAGCGCTTCATAGTGGCGGTTCAGCTCCTCGGCACTGTATCGGCCAATGAGCTCAAGCAGCGCCCGCTCGCCGATTTCGCATGCTGCGAGCTGCGAGCGCATGTCGCCTCTGACCTGGATTGGGAGCCTCACATTGGTTGCGATCAGATCGAACACCGCTTCACTGGGTTTTCCGGCGTCGTAAAGCTTCGACGTTGGGATTCGCAGACCTTCCTGGTAGATCTCAATCGACTCGGTCGAGTTGCTGCCGGGAACAAGTCCCCCAATGTCAGCCTGATGTGCCACAACGCCGACGAATCCCTGAAGTGCGGCTCCAGAGAAAACGGGTTTGATGATGTAGACGTCTGGAAGATGGATACCGCCCGACGTATACGGGTCATTCAATATGAACACGTCACCGGGGTTGATTCGGCCGTCGAATTTCGTGAGCACCGATTGGATCGCCGATGGGAATGAACCCAGATGCAGCATAATCGTCAGTCCCTGTGCGATGACCTGCCCATCGGCAGCGCAGAACGCGGTGGAGTAGTCGAGCGCGTCTTTGACGACACCCGAGTAGGCGGTACGCATCACCGTGATCGCCATCTCATCCACCATCGAGTCCAACCCGTTTTTCACGACCTCAAATGTGATCGGGTCGAGCCTGTCACTCGTCATGACGCGTTCACCGTGTCCTCGCTGCTGATATCGATGACGATGTTGCCCATATCGTCCAGATGCACCATCGAATTGGGTGGCACCAGCGTGGTCGAGTCGTACTCGTCGATGATCAACGGCCCCTCGCGGTCTGCTGCGGTAAGGTCTGCTCGACTCACTACTGGAGTTGAAACCTCACCATGCTGCGACCCGAAGTACGCCACCCGCGGCAGATGCTGCATTGGTGACGGCCGGGACGAAGACGGAACGGGCTGCTCCAGCGCGATCCGGTAGGTTGACCGGATCGTCACCAGGTCAACTGGTTCATCAGAAGCCCGGCGACCATACGTGCGCTCGTGCTCCTCGTGGAAATGCTCCACCAGAAATGCGGTAATGTCGCCTCCCTGAATTGAGTTCGCGTCTACGGTCAACTCGTACGCTTGACCGCGATATCTGAGATCAGCCGTTCTCGACCACGCGCCATCGCGATCGGCACTCAACCCTTCCTCGATCATGCGGCTCAGCGACGCGGATTCAAGCGCTTCGTAGGCTTTGATCAGAGTATTTGCATCTAACTCAACAGGATCAGCAATCATCGTTCGGGAGAAGCCGTATTCAGGTGCCGCTTCAAGCAGACCAAGCGCTGAGAACACGCCTGGCGCCTCGGGGATGATCACACGCTTTATGCCGAGAGATCGCGCGATCTCTGCCGCGTGAAGAGGGCCGCTCCCGCCGAACGCCATCAGGGCGAAATCCCTGGGATCACGGCCACGGTAGGTGGTCACCGACTTGATCGCCCTGATCATCGTGATGTTTGCGACGGCGTAAACACCGTAAGCAGCTTCCAGTAGATCGACGCCAAGTGGGGTGGCCGCAGAGCGCTGAAGGGCCTCGTGCGCTGCATTCATATCAAGGTCGACGGAGCCACCGGCGATGGATACCGGATTGATGTAGCCAAGAGCGACGTTGGCGTCCGTGACCGTGGCATCAGTGCCGCCCAATCGGTAGCAGGCAGGGCCCGGAGAAGCGCCCGCCGACTCAGGTCCGACCTTTAGCGAGCCGCCGGCATCAACTCGGACGATGCTGCCGCCACCTGCGCCCACCTCGGCAATATCGATGACTGGCAACTTGAGGGCGTGGCCGCGGCCTTTCACGAGTCGACTGGACAGCGAGATGCCTGCGCCGACTTCGTACTCGGTAGTCAGGCTCCGCTCACCACCCTCAATTAGCGACGCCTTGGCCGTTGTGCCGCCCATGTCGAAAGTGATGACGTCGTTCAGGCCAAGTCGTGCAGCAAGGCGATGGGCTCCGACGACTCCCGCGGCGGGGCCAGACTCGATAATGCTGGCGGGCGCCCGTCGAGCAGCGATATCAGACATCACACCGCCGTTGGACTGCATGATGGAGACGGGCGCGTTGATGTGATCGTTATCCAGCCGCACGCGCAGAGACTGCAAATAACTGTCGACTACCGGGCCTATGTAGGCGTTGATAACAGTGGTGCTGGTGCGTTCGTACTCCCGGATTTCGGGCAGGACGTCTATTGAGGCGCTCACGTAAGTGTCAGGGAATCGTGCTTGAATAGCGTCTCGCACGCGCTCTTCGTGATCTGGATTCACGTAAGAGTGCAACAGGCAGATAGCGATGGCCTCTGGTTGGGCATCGCCCAGCGCGTCGAGTGCGGCATCCAGAGAGGCTGAATCCAACGGTATTCGCGTTGAGCCATCCATCAGCAGGCGTTCCGCGACCTCAAACCTGCGACGACGCGGCACCAGCGGCTTCGGTGGCGTGTAGTTGAGGCTAAACAGATCTGGAAACCTGAGACGTCGAAGTTCAAGCACGTCTCGAAACCCCTGCGTGGTCACGAGCGCTGTCTTGACGCCCTTGTTCTCCAGGATGGCGTTGGTTGCGACGGTGGTGCCGTGGACGATCTCTGAGAGCGAACCCGGATCGATGCTTTCGGCGGCCAGTAGCTCGGTCAGGCCACTGGCAATGCCGCGTGAGAAATCATCAACCGTTGATGAGACCTTCCGGACGACAAACCTTCCGTCAGGTCTCATCAGGACGAGGTCCGTGAACGTTCCGCCGATATCGGCACCAATTCTGATACGGGCAGGCGTATTGATAGTGATCGTCCGCTCTATCTGAACTTGCCGCGGCCAGCGACTTCAACCACTTCTTCCAGCACGCCGCCGCGCACGCAGAAATAGTAGTCGTGGATATTGATGGTGGTCCCGGCGTGGCTCGGCAGCAGGTGAACTACGTCTCCAGACTTCAAATCCTGTGCGGACCCCTCGAGCGCAAGCGCTCCATGCTCTTCGGACAGTTTCGTAAACGTAGCGCCCTCGGTTCCCATCACTCTTGGTGGACCATAGTCGTTGGCAATCGACTTGAGACCGACATCGAGAATCGCTCGATCTGCGGTTGGTCTGCTGATCACCTGCGTCATAACCGTCAGGGCGGGCTTAAATGGCATCTTCTGGTCCACGTACTCACCGTCCATGAAGATGTAGCTCCCTGCCTGTATCTCCGTCACCTCAGGCACTTTGCACGTGATGTCATAGCTGCTAGTCCCGCCCGAGCTCACAGTCCCAACGGACAGCCCCGCGGCCTTCACGTCCGCGATGGCGAACTGGAGTTTGGAAAGCGCTTCCAGCGTTTCGGGAACTCGCGCGTCGCCGATTTCATAGATGTGGCCTTCATACCCGTTCAAGCCATCAAACCGCACGCCGGGCAGCCCGTCTACGATCTTCGCAAGCGTGGTCGTCGGTTCGCCCGGCTCCACGCCACAGCGGTTGATTCGGATGTTCACATCAACCAGCACGCCCACCTGCGAGCCTGCAGCTTGCGCCGCGTCCGAGATATCGCGAGCATTCGCCTCATCATCCACGACCACCGTGATCTTCGCCCGCCGGGCGAGCCCGGCCAATCGAGCGATCTTTGACGCTCCGACAATCTCGCTCGTGATCAGGATGTCGTTCACGCCGCCATCGACCAGTACCTCGGCCTCGCCCACCTTGGCGCAGCAGACTCCAATGGCGCCTGCCTCGATCTGCTTCAACGCCCAGTAAGGGCTCTTGGTCGTCTTCGTGTGCGGCCGCAACGCAGCGCCACCGGCCTGGACGACAGCCTGCATGTCCCGGATATTGGCCTCAGCCGCATCCAGGTCCACGATCATCGCCGGCGTGTCGATCTCCTCGACGGGAGTGCCGGGCACAGGCAAAAAATCAACGGCCATGTATTTCGACTCCAGATAGTTGGTTGGCGGACGTGTGTGTTGTCTAAAGAGAAGATCGGCGATCATTGTGCACCGTTGCAGAAAGACATGTCATCCTGAGCGAAACGATAGTGGAGCCGAAGGATCTGAAGTTCCACAACTGCAAGCGGGCGCGTCGTTGAGCCGTTATCTCGTAACGAGCGACGTTTCGCCGGATCAGAACGGTGAACCGAAGTGTCTAGGGTGGCACAACAGCATTTTTGGATCCTTCGACTGCGGCGCGGAGCCGCCTCCGCTCAGGATGACATATCGTCGTCAATTGAGAGGTAGGACGAAACGTATCAGCCCCTTAAAACTCCAACACCACCTCAGACTCAATCTTCGACTCGTCGATCACATATCCAAAACCCGGGTCGTCTGACACGGTCAGCATTCCATCTTCGAAGTTTGGGCCTGCCTGGTAGAAGTGGTAGGCCAGCGCGGCGTGTTTGACCAGCATTTCTACATACGGCGTGTGGATCGGTGACTGCGCCGATGAGAACGCCATCCCATGCGGTGTGACGCCCTGGTGCGCAATCGTGATGAGGTCGTAGCTGGTTGCAAGCGCCGCGATCTTGAGTATCTCGCTCAAACCGCCGCACCAGTTCACGTCCGGTTGAATGATGTCCACCGCCTCAGCGTCCATCCATCGCTTAAAGCCCCATCGTGTGTACTCATGCTCCACCCCGGAGATGGGGATGTTGGTGCTCTCCTTGACCTTGCGATAGGTGTCGATGCGGTCGGCCATGCCGACCTCTTCCAACCAGCGCGGCTCGTACTCCTCTATGCGTGCAATCATCTTGACCGCGTAGTTGTAGTCCCAGCTTTGCCATGCATCGAACATGATGTCGATATCCGGGCCTACCGCTTCTCGCACCGTCTTCACAAGATCAGTGTTGAGCTTCACTCCCTCGGGGCCGCTCATCGGGCCATGACGGAAGAACCACTTCATGCCCTGGTAGCCACGCTCCTTCATCTCAATGGCACGCTCCCTCACCAGTCCCATATCAACCGACGTGTAGCCCAGCATTGATGCGTATGCCGGCATCGTCTTCTGTGCGGGGCCACCAATTAACTGGTGTACAGGCGCGCCCAGCGCCTTGCCCTTGATGTCCCACAGCGCCAGATCGATGGCACTAATTCCCATCATTGGCTCGCCCTGACGACCGTGCGCAGCGGAACGGTGCATGATGTCCCAGAGGAACTCAGTAGGGCCGGGGTCACGGCCAATCAGCAGGTCCTTCATCTTCCAGACCTGGTACGCCACATTCGGCATCAACGTGCCGGAAAGTCCGCTGATCCCCTCGTCTGTGTCGATCTGCGCAAAGATGGCAGTCGTCTCCATGTGCGTGTCGTCAATCATCCGACCGCCACGCTGACCGCCCGTTCGACCACCAAGCCGGAACTCCTCGTACACGTCCGTTGGCTGGACCAGCCGGTCCTCCATGTACGGTCCGCCGCTGGTTTCCATCACGCCGGTTAGCTGTCGAAGTTTGATATCCGTGATCTTCATGAAGTGCCCCGCATGAGCGTGAGTAGTCTGGCTGATTTCAGTTGCGAGCAGAATATTCCTCAGCCGCGGTATCGGCAACCGTGGTGGATAGGCCTACAATCCGCCGAACTCGGATTACTTAGCGACAGGGACGTCATGCGGTACAACACGATCATTGTTGGGGCTGGATCAGCGGGAGCGATTCTTGCGGCGCGATTGAGTGAGGACGCGTCTCGATCGGTCTTGCTCCTGGAGGCTGGGCCCGACTACCCGGACTTCGACCGTATGCCCGACCCTATCAAGTATGGATACGGTTACGACCGTAATCTCTGGGCGCAGGCGTTTGGCCCCGGTAGCGAACACAACTGGGACTACACAGCTCGCTCGACCGACCAGGCCGAGCCGATTCTCATCCCTCGCGGCAAAGTGGTGGGCGGTTCCAGTGCCGTAAACGCCCAGATATTCCTGCGAGGCATCCCCGAGGATTTCGACGACTGGGCGGCCCGAGGCAATGATAGGTGGAGTTCACAGGAACTCCTGACGTACTTTCGCCGAATCGAGACCGATCAGGATTTCAAAGACGACTTCCACGGGACGGATGGCCCAATCATCGCCCGCCGCTGGAAGCGGTCTGAGATGTCGCAAGACCAGGAGGCGTTCTATCAGGCATGTCTCAGTGCCGGATATGCGAATAGCCCCGACCAGAACCACCCCGACTCAACGGGCGTCGGCCCTACACCGTTCAATAACCCGGATGGTATTCGCTGGAGTACGGCGCTTGGCTATCTCAACCCTGCGCGTCATCGACTCAATTTGACGATCAGGGCAAAGGTCCACACCCGCCGTGTTCTGATTGAGGCAGGCCGCGCCGTTGGCGTGGAAGTCGAATCGGGTGGAGAGGTATTCGTCATCAACGGGGATGAAGTGATCCTGGCCGCCGGGGCAATCAACTCGCCGCAACTGCTGATGCTCTCAGGCATCGGCCCGGCGGACCACCTGCGCGACAAGGGCATCGACGTCGTCAAAGATCTACCGGGCGTTGGCAAGAACCTTCGCGACCATCCGCAGGTTCAACTCACGTGGAAGACGATTGATGGGTTCGAGCAGGACGCGCTGGCGCCTCGTATCCAGCTTGCGTTGCGATACACGGCGGAGAACTCGCCACTACGCAACGATATGTTCATCCACCCGTTCTCGTACGCCACTGAAGGCGGCATCTACCTGCTTTCAGACGAGAAGCCACTTGGCGTGGGAATGATCATCGCCATCTACCTTGCGAAAGGCGCGGGGGAGATCACGCTGAACTCCACAGACCCGTACGAGCAGCCATTTCTGGACTACAACTTCCTCACGGAAGAAGAGGATAGGCGGCGATTCCGAGAGGCCGTACGCATCTGCCTCGACCTGGCCCAGAGTGACGCCTACCGCGAGTTTATTGAGCACGGCGTTGAGCCAACGGAAGGCGAGTTGGAATCTGACGAATCATTGGACCAGTGGCTGCTGGAAAACGTCCGCACCAGCCATCACGTCTCAGGGACCGCCAAGATGGGCCCCGCGTCCGACAACATGGCGGTAGTCGACCAGTTCGGCCATGTCCACGGCGTGGACGCGCTGCGTGTCGCCGACGCGTCGATCATGCCTGACTGCATTCGAGCCAACACCAACGCAACCGCTATGGTGATTGGTGAGCGGATCGCGGATTTCGTAAAGGCGGGGGAGTAGGCAAAGCTCCCGTCGCGCGGGGTTCCAGCCCGCCGTATTCGCCAGCGGATAAGGGCAGGGATGCCCACGCGACGCGGAGTTCGGAAGCGGTTGATCGGACGTCGCGCAGGGGCGCGCCCTTCGAGAGCCTCAGGAGACCAAAGCTCGGCCGCTACCGGGAGATGACTCCATTTCTGCGTGGCAGCCGTGGGGCCATCGTCACCCGATCCCACGAGTGCGGGCAGGGATGCCCGCACCACGTGAAGACTCCAACCAACGCCCTCTAAGTATTGTCGATCAGCCGTGGTAGTTCCTTCTCATTAGTCTCCAGTCAGTAGCCGGGCTTATCGTTCAGCTCCATGTGGCCGTTGACGGGGATTGGTGGCTCAACGGACAGCTGGCCCAACTCATGATTCGATTCCAAGCCGCTCACAGACAGACAAGCTAAACGATGAGCCGTTCACGTAATTGTGACCATGCCCCCGTTCAATGTTTACGTTCGTAATTCTGATTGAAACGGTTGCCCCCTGGTCACGAGCGTACGATCTGAATCATCTGAGAAATTATTGATTGGACGAGAGACGCCAGATGCACGGGGAGTCGCCAGACAGCCTTCTTTTTTTTATCGCAGAGGATGACCACGCCATGTCTTCTGCGATGACCACTTGTATGGCGCTCGGCTGGCCTGACGCCTCGATACGTATATTTGATTCCGCAAAAGAACTTATGAGTTCAATATTGGAAACGCATCCGGACCTGGTATTGCTAGACCTTGGGCTAATTGATGGCGATGCTACCTCTGCGATTCCAAAGATCCGATCACTCAGTTCCGCAGCAATTATCGTTGTGTCGGCCGCCGGATCACTAAGCGACAAATCCATCCTGCGATGTCTATTGGATGGCGCCGATGATTACCTTCCCAAACCATTTGATCTGGTGATGCTGAATGCCAGGGTTAAGAGCGTCCTTCGTCGCACGGCTAAATCCTCAATTCCCACTGGTCGTGCGGACATCGCCACCGCTGATACCAAAATCGAATTCAAGACAGGCCTGGTCATCCATGAAGGTGCCGAGGTCACGCTTTCAGAAACTGAACTGAGACTACTGGGTGTGTTGGCAGATGGCGATGGGAGGTTGGTGACTTACGGAAAAATACGGGCTGAGGTCTGGGGTTCCAAAAACGTCTCCAACTCAGCACTAAAAATGAGCATCCATCGCCTACGCAAAAAAATTGGCGATATCCACTCGGAAAGACCGCTCATTCGAGGCCATCGGTCAATTGGTTACCGGTTGGTTATCGACCAGGCATCATCTTCTGAATCCCGTTTGGACTTACCAGCGACAACCTGAGTGACGCCTGCGTTACCAATCGTTACTGGAATGATGGCCTCTGTTACCTCTAAAACCGCTTCCGGAATGCTTTTATTTATGAGTCGCTCGGCTTGGTACCCGCAAAGTGGGAAATCAAGAGACCTGCGGCTAAAATTTCTGGAGGATTTTCCATGTATCTTGCGGTTTCTCGAATGCGAAGTTGGACAGCAGTCACAGCGATTGCAGTTCTTCTTGCATCATTTTTCTTGTTATCCAACGGCTCCGCTCGCGCGGAATACATCGGTACCCATGATGGAATCATTCCCGGCGGTTCTTCCGTGGAATGTGATGTCCTGGGCGGCTATGAAAATGCAGTGAAGTGGGACGAAGAAGGTCTATCTCTAGTGATAGACGGCAATCCCAATCCTGGCATAACGCTTGATCCACTCATCGAAGGTAACGAGATTGTGGCCATTACGTGGAGCATAAACAGCTCCTTCACCGGTGTAGTGGGCGTCAAAGCCGGGAGGGGTTACAACCTCTACTCATACTCAGGAGCAGTGGGTGACTCAGACCTGATCCCGTATCAGGACAGGGGGCTCAGCCACATCACGTTCTGTTGGAACGGCGATATCACACCTGAAGAAGTGGAGCCGACCCCGGTGGTTCCAACACCCGAACCTTCGCCAACCCCAGAACCTGATCCATTGTTCATCGTTTCCGGCTCCGTGTTCGAGGATCTCGACTACAGCGAGTCATCAACTGCTGGTGATGCTGATCTTGGCGGACTAACGGTTGAACTGCTCGACGAGAACAACAACGTAATCGCCACGACGCAGACGGCTGCAGACGGTAGCTACGCGTTCGAGGATGTCGCACCCGGAATCTACACCATTCAGGTGCTGGACCCTGCGGGCCAATACCTGACCACTGGAAACGACGGACAGACCATAGACGTAGTTGATTCTGACGTAGTCGCTGAAGAGATCGGATTCGCTCCCTTCATCACTATCTCAGGTGACGTGGTTCTTGATCCTCAGTCCTGCGATCTGCCTGCCGTGTCAGGCTTTGGCACCGTACTTGTAACCCTGGGTATCGAGTCGACCTTGACCGATGGTTCCGGTGATTACTCGTTCGCGGGACTGGAGCACTTCGATGGGCCATTCAGCGTCACGGTAAACAACCCTGACATCAGCTCCTACTATCTGGCCCCCGGATCAGGCGATGAGACGACTGCTGTTGGCTCGCCATACTCGACGATGATGTCGGTATCGACTGTTCAGTACAACGAGTACATCAGCGTGTCCGGGCTCGTTTCTATCCAGGTGAACGGTGGCCTTGTGATCGCGTATTCCGGTGCCACCGTCAGTCTGACCGGCACAGATGATGCGGGTAACTTGGTCGCATTGAGTGCTGTAATAACTGATAACGGCATGTTCGAATTCTCTGGCATGAGACTCGGCGATTACCAGCTCAGCTACTCCTATGCAGGCGTGGAATTCGGCTCAGAGCAAGTCTCCGCAGATTGCTCTGCCACCGTTGATGGCGCGACCTACCAGCTCGACACCAACTCGGTAGTCTCTTGCCTGGACTCGGCCACATGTGTCGGCGAAGGCCGTACTATCGGCTTCTGGAAGGCACAGCTTTCCGGTCGAAAGGGCAAGGGCAACAATCTCACCAGTGAGATGCCTTCGCTCCTCGGTCAGGTCGAGAGCATAGCGCTGGACGCCCCGTACAAGTTCTCAGACATCAGCGTGGAGGGTTCCGTTGACGCCGCTGGTGTTGCAGAGGCGCTCGCTATTATGGATGACAAGAACAACAAGGACGCCGGTGTGAAGCTCCTGAAGCAGCTTCTTGGCTCTGAGTTAAATTCCGTGTATGGCAATGTTGGTGGCCTTGAGGACAATCTCCTTGAAGGTGCACTCTTCAACTGGGGAGAAGCGTTGCTCAATGACGGTTCAGCCAGTAATGCCGAACTTCTCTACGCCAAGGACATCTTCGATGGCCTCAACAACATGGGGCACTAAAGAGTCTTTTGACTAATCAAGAACGGGCCGGGAGATTTTCTCCCGGCCCGTTCGTTTTCTGATCTTTTTTTCGGACACTGCGTTCGCCCGATCTGACCCCGACGATAACCGCGACGCGCTGCGAGGCAGCACTTCCCAACATCTCCAGAACCGACCCAGGGGTTGAACCCTCTAAATGTTGTCGATCAGCCCTGGCAGTTCCTTCTCATTGATTTCCAGTCCATAGCCGGGCTTATCGTTAAGCTCCATGTGGCCGTTGACGGGGATTGGTGGCTCAACGAACAGCTGGCCCAGCTCGTCAAACGTTGGAGAGAACTCCAGCGAGAACTCATGCGGTCTCGTGGCGTTCTTCACCGTCGCGTAAGCGTGAAGGCTGGCCATTGAGTTGATGCCGGCGCTGGGGCTGTGCGGCATGATCGGCTTGTTGTGGACCAGGCACATCTCGTAGACGCGCTTCATCTCTGATGGTCCTCCCACGTTCAGTACGTCGGGTTGGATGATGTCCGGGTTGCCAAGGAGCATCAGATCGCGCATGTGCCAGCGAGAGATCTCAAGTTCCCCAGTCGATATCGGCACATCAAGGGCGTCGACTACCTGCCGATAACCGGGGTAGTCGTACTGCGGCAGCGGCTCCTCAAAGTGGGCCAATCCCAGTGCCTGCATCTTCACACCCTGGGTGATGGCGGTGCTCACGGAGTAGCCGTTGTTTGCGTCAAATCCAATTGGCAACTCTTCAGGCAAGAACTCCCGGCACAGCTTGAACATCGCGAAATCTTTTGCAGGGTCGCTATCCTGCCGGTAGTCCTTCCAGTCCATGCGAATCTTGAACGCTGTGAAGCCCATATTGAGGCCTGTTTCAACGTCTCGGCGCATATCTTCGGGCTGCTTCCTCCAACCGCTTCCCTGCGACCAGTACATCTGGATGCTCTTCCTTGTCGCTCCACCCATAAGGGTGTAAACCGGGAGGCCGGCAGCCTTGCCAAGGATGTCCCAGAGCGCAATATCGATGATTCCGACGACCTGCGATGGGTGGCGGACTGTGACGTCGCCTACACCAAGTGACAATCGCTCCCAGTGTCGCTCAATTTGAAGGGGATCCTGGCCGATCATCAGCGGTTTGACGGTTGCATCAAGGTGCGCTTTGAAAACGCTGGGATTGCGTCCTGCCTCAGCCACTCCAACGATGCCTTCATCGGTCCAGACCCGCACAAGGGCCCTCCCGATCTTTAGCGGGTCAATGGTGATATCAGTGATCTTCAACGTGGTCTCCTGACGAAATTGAACGTCCCGATGAACGGCACGAGTTTACATCGGAAAATTCGATTCGCTAAGTAAGTGCGGATTCACCAACTCAAGCGTAGTTTTGATTATGTCTATTACGAAAAACGTTATTGAGTAAGTACGGAGCACGCCGAAATGGGTCTATATCTGATGCTGTCAAACCTGACCGAGAAAGGTCGAAGTCGGGTGAAGTCGCATCCAGAACGAATCAACGAAGTCAACACAGAGGTCGAGGCCAAGGGTTTCAAAATCATCGCCCAGTACGCTCTGCTTGGCGAGTACGACTTCGCTACGATTCTCGACGTTCCTGACAACTGGAACATGACACGACTTTCAATGGACCTGAGCGCCCGCGGCACGCTGGAGACACACACGTTCCCGGCACTGCGAGCGGATGAATTCGTCCGGTTTATGAAGGCTGAGCATGATGAGGATGACTGGGCGCGCAAGCACAAGTTCGGCGATCTCGCCCCATCTGATCGTGATCTCGGCGAGAACCTTCGCACGGTTTAGTCCGCTGCGTCCGTTCCGATATCTGGCGGCGGCGGTACTGCGAGGAACTGCTCCTCGTAGAGCCGCCGGTACAGCCCGGACTGCGCAAGCAGCTCATGATGGCGGCCCGACTCAATGATTCGGCCGTCGTCCAACACAAGAATTCGTTCGGCGGCCATGATCGTAGATAGCCTGTGAGCTATCGCGATCGTGGTCCGACCGAGCATCGCCCCCGATAACGCACTCTGAATCATGCGCTCCGAGAGCGTGTCCAGTGAGCTGGTCGCCTCGTCCAACAGCAGGATCCTGGGATCTGCCAGCGTGACCCTGGCAATTGCTATCCGCTGGCGCTCACCACCTGACATCCGGTAGCCGCGTTCGCCCACCACGGTGTCATAGCCGTCCTCAAGATCGAGAATTCTGTCGTGTATCTGCGCGGCCCTGGCTGCCTCAAACATCTCCTCGTCAGATGCATTGGGACGGCCATACTTGATGTTCTCTTTGACGCTTGTATGGAACAGGAATGGGTCCTGCGTCACCACGCCGATTAGGCTGTTGAGCCCTTCAAGTGACATGTCGCGAACATCGACGCCATCGATAGCAACGCGGCCATCATCCACGTCGTAGAGGCGCGACAGAAGGTAGCCAACTGTTGTTTTGCCTGAGCCGCTGGGACCAACTATCGCGGTGAGCTGCCCCGGCTCCGCTTCGAACGAGACGTTGTGCAGAGCGAAAGCGTCCGGCGCGTCGTCGGCCCGGTATTTGAACCCAACCCCATCGAAGTGGACACGACCGGCAGCGGTTGCAGGATCCACGGGGACGGGGTTCGGCGGGTCGATAATTTCGGGGTCGAGGTCAAGGTACTCGAAAACTCGATCAAAGAGTGCCAGTGAACTGGATATCTCGACGGTTCTGTTCAGCATCTGTGCCAACGGGAAGAGCAGCCGTGCCTGAAGCACTGTGAACGCCACAATTTCCCCAACCGATACCGCCGATGAATCACCGCTGACCAGCACGCCGCCCAGATACCAGACGGCCGCTGGCGCTATTGAGAAGAAAGTCTGGACTGTCACGAAAAAGGCTCGTCCGGTCAGAACACGGCGTCGTGTCAGGACCATCAACTCCTGATTAGTGGCGTCGAACTGTTCTTTGTGGTCTTTCTGGCGACCAAACGTCTTCGCAAGCAACACGCCGCTGACCGATAACGTTTCGCCAGTTAGTGCGGTCAGGTCGGCCATCGAACGTTGGGTCTCGCGCGTGAGGCGGCGGCGGACCCGGCCAACGTAGACGGTTAGGCCGACGAAAAACGGAACGAGTATCAATGCCGCGATCGATAGCTCCCACGAGATGATCAGCATCGCCACCACCGATGAGATCACCGTGGCGGAGTTGGAGATCATCGCCGCTATGGTGTCCGTGACGACCGATTGCGTGGCGGAGATATCGTTCACCAACCGTGATTGCACATCGCCGGTGCGTGTGGCCGTGAAGAACCGGAGTGGCTGCTTCTGGAGGTGTCCGAACACCGCCTCCCGAATGTCGCGCATCACCCGGACGCCGACGCCAACGTTGATCCAGACCTCAATCATGTTGAAAGCGCCGGAGGCGACCGTTGCAGCGATCATGCCAGCTACAAGCCAGACAAGGAGTTGCCTGTCATCGTTGGGAATCGCGTCATCGATGACGTCCCGAATCAGCAGCGGTGTGGCTACTCCAAGAGCGGAGATGACCAGAACGAGAACCGCTACAACTGCGAGTTGGGCTCTGTACGGTTTGAATAGGCCCAGCGCGCGCTGGAGAGTACCGGGTCTAATTGGCCCGCGTACCTCCTCCACATCCGGGCCGTGGAAATTCCCACCGCCACGCGAACCTCGCCCCATCATTTTTTGGAGAACTCGGTGATCACATCCCAGATATCAGGCTTTATTTCGTTGTAAACAAAGAACGAGTAGCGTTCGGCGCCCTGAGCCTCCAATTGGCCAAGGAGTCGCCGCAGCTCCGATGGCGTGAGCCAGTTGCTGCCAAAGTGCTCAAGACCCACCCAGGGCATGAATCGATCTGGCCCTCCTGCATTGGCAAGCATCTTCCGTATTTGGTCGGCCACAGTCTCCGAGAAGAACGAATCTGGCGCTTCACTTGCCATATCAGCGGTCTGGTAATCGGCCGGAATAGGGATATCGAACGCGGCGCTGAACCAGGCAGTCGCGTTCTCGCGGCTTAGCCCATCATTCCAGTCCACCAGAGTGTCGACCCAGTTCATCGCCGTCCCGCGCCAACCTGCTACACCACCTGACCACCAGTAAAGCTTCGGCATTTCGAAGTCGTTGAACGCTGCCTTCCGGCGGAGGTTATGGCCCGTAAGTGGAGCCAGGGATGGCATTCGGGATGATGTTGCGACCTTCATCTCTGGTAGGTACTCATGAATACCATTGCAGAGCGCCTTCACGTGCTGTTCGACCACTGCAGCCTTGTACCGCATCCAGTCTGCCAGGGCTGGATCCTCCAACCACCAGTCCATTGACCCAAACAGGCCAGCGCGATTGGCGAGGAAGTCCTCCACCGCCTCGTTCGATAGTTCCTGCAATTTCGTCTTGAACGCATCCCGGCCTTCCAACACACGGTCGTAACCAAAGCCAAGACTCTCGGCGACCCGCTGACAGTGGCGGCAGCCGCACTCTTCCAGGAACAGATCATCACGATGGCCCGGTTTTATCTCCCACTTGAAATCAGGGCCATCGAGAATAATTCCGTGAATGCCAGGGAAGTTGGCAGCGGTATCTCTCGCTCGCTGTATGCCGTACCCAACAAGATCGGGGTCGTTCACACAAGTCAGCGCTGCTTTTCGGGTGCCATCACCAAACCCACCGCTCAAGAAATAGCCCTTATCGTCCATCGTCCAGATTGTGAAGCCGCGCTGCGTGGCGTTCTCAATCGCCAACTTCAGCTTTGTAGAAAGCCCGACCATGTGGTCCGGCAGATCTTGCGGCTGATAGCTGAGGCCATCGTAGAGATCACGATTAGGAGCGTATGCAGGGCCTGGCGTCCAATCGACGGGCTCACCACCCACTGCGGCTAATCCACGTGGGTGCGTATCTTCAGGTTGCGGGTACCTGTTGGGGCTATCGCCTTTGGCGTCCAGTAGCGCGAGCCATTGAATGCCAACCTCGTTGATTCCCGCCTCTTCAAGCTCATCCCAAAATCCATCGTCGAAGAGAATTTCAATCGGGGGACGAACGAGCATCACTGGTTTGAGCGCCACGAGGCCAAATCCTTACTGTGAGTGGTGTACTGTGACGCCTATCTTCGCGCTGAATAACGGCCACGTCGAAACAGAAGTGGAAACTGGAGCGTCTCAATGAACCTCGAACTAACAGGCAAAAAGGCTCTCATCACCGGTGGTAGTCGCGGTATTGGCAAAGCGATTGCCCGCGAACTGGCTCTTGAAGGTGTCGATGTGGCGATTGCAGCGCGTGGGATGGATGCACTCAATGAAACTGCCAGAGAGTTATCGGCCGAGATTGGCGGCAAGATCATTCCAATAGCGATAGATACCGGAGATGAGCAGTCGATCCGCGATGCTGTTAACTCCGTCAGCACTGAGTTGGGTGGTATCGACATCCTCATCAACAACGCCGCGATTCCCGGTGGAGGTCCCGCACCGACTCTGGAGTCGATCACGCTTGAGGCCTTTGACGCCGACATGCACGTTAAGGTGATGGGCTATATCCGGTGTGCTCAGGCCGTGGCACCAATCATGCGGGAGTCCCGGTGGGGCCGGATCATTAACATCAGCGGCATGGCGGCGCGTCAAGTTGGGTCGACTATTGGCAGCATGCGGAACGTCGCGGTCGTTGCGATGGCGCGCAACCTGGCCGCTGAACTTGGTCCAGATGGCATCACCGTGAACGTGATCCACCCCGGCATGACACGCACGGAGCGCACTCCTGGCATGCTGGAGGCGCGGGCAAAGGCAGATGGAACCTCCTTGGAGGAAGCAGAGGCGGCAATGTCCCGCGGCAACAACGTGGGCCGCATCATCGACGCCCGAGAGATCGCGTACGTCGCCACCTTCCTCGCATCACCCAGATCAGGTGCGATTACGGGCGACGTAATCGCAGCCGGCGGCGGCGTGGGTAATGCGATCTGGTACTAGAGCCTAATCTAATCCCACAACGATGCTTCGGCGGATGTTGCCGGCAATGCCGCGACTGATGTGGCCGCGGCCAGTGAGGTCCTCCACCAGCATCACGGTTCCCGGTCCAAGCACGCACTTCTGGCCCGTGCCTGACTCCAGTTCAATCGTCCCCTCAAGGTTGATCGTGTACTGGCGGCGGGCCGGGTTATGAAAGTCGTTGAAGGCGTCGGCGGGCGTGGTACGGAATATGATCTCAGAAGTTGGAATGCCATCGGTGAGCAGGTGCGTTTTCTCGGGATGGACGTCAAGGTCGATATCCTCAAAGTGAGTTTCGTTATCATCCCCTGTGTAGACCCGGGTGATTCTCAATTGAGGCTCCTTTCAAACGCCCCATTCCGGGTAGGAGTGGCGAGCCGCTATCGTCAATCCGGCATCTACCGGCAGCACCACTCCGCTCACCCAACGGGACTCGTCGCTGGCGAGGAATACTGCCGCCCAGCCCACGTCCCACGCTGTCCCTTCGGTTCCCAGCGCCGACGCATTCTTACGTCGCGCCCGATGTTCGTCACTGAGGCGGTACTCAACCATTGGGGTGTACACCAGCCCGGGTGCGATGCAGTTGACCCGAACGCCGTCACGCCCATGATCTGCGGCCATGGCCCTTGTGAGGCCGATAACTCCTGCCTTCGATGCCGAGTATGCGGGATCGGCCACGGACACAATCCCAGCGATGCTGGAGATGTTTATGATGGAACCGCCGCCGTTTTCGATCATCCGAGGGATTGCGAACCGGGAAGTCATCGCCACGCTCTTCAAGTTGGTGGCCATGATGTGATCCCACGTGTCCATGCCGATCTCGGTGACTGTCTCACGCAGGCTGATGCCGACATTGTTATCGAGTATGTCCAGATGGCCGTAGCGCTCGATGGCAGTGTCGACCATCGCCTTGCACTCGTCTTCAGACGTGACGTCTGCCTGGAATGATGACGCGACGCCTCCCTCACTCTCAATGATCGAGCGTGTCTCCTCGGCATGTGTGATCTCGTTGTCCACGAGCAGCACACTGGCGCCTGCCCGCGCAAACAACACCGCCGTCGCCTTGCCGTTGCCGACGCCCTCTGAGCGACTACCTGCCCCGGTGACGATTGCCACCTTGCCAGCGAGCCGATCAGATTTACTAATTACGTCGGCCACCGGCTAGTCCTCCTCGATGGGAATAAACAGACTGTGCCGCACCTGCCCGTTTACGGCCTTGCTGATGTGGCCCTGACCGGTCACATCCTCCGCCAGAAAGATATCTCCAGGTCCGAAGACTCGGCTCGTTCCATCGCCAATCGTCACCTCAACGGACGCATCAAGGCAAACGACGAACTGCTTGCGCGGAGCGTTGTGGAAATCGAGGTCGTAATCGGCCGCGGTCTCCCGGAAGATGACTCCCGTTGCCGGATACTTCTCTGAGAGAAGTCCTACTCCAGAAGGGCTGAGTTCAATCTCGATGTCCTGGAAGTGCGACTGATTGTCGTCGCCGGTGTACAGCCGTGTGACCTTCAATTGGATTCTGCTCCAATACTTGTGATTGCCGAAATCGGACTATGTGACCTTAAGCCAAGAGGTCTTGGAATGCCTGAGTGGATCATCTGACCCCTCCTTCATGCTGAAATATTTGATCGAAATGCTCACGAGTGCACCGTGGAAACATTTGTATTCGCCCGGGAACTCTACGAATTGAGATTTGCTTCGACAGCGCCTGTCGAGATATTAATTCTCCGTTGACATCGCTGACCAAAAGATACCATCGTCCCTTCCAAGTGCGATACATAGCGGTCAGCATTTCACCGTGCAGGCCGAAGTTCCTTCTTGAGCGCACCTCCTTTTTCGGGAATCGAAGGCCGTTGATCAGGGACTTTATTGTCGGATGGTGAAAATCGAGTTCACCTCCGTGATCGTGGCCAAGTACGGCTGGGGATTGAATAGCGCGTTTGTAAGCGTATCCCGATATTCATCGTTTACTGCGATCGCCTTACCCAGGTGCTCACCAGGATCGTACGGTGGTGACATAGTCTTTACTCCTAATGTCTTGGAAACTTCCCAATTCACATGCGTATGTTTTGGTATCAAAGGTCTTTACGGGGCTGCATATCTATCTGGAGTGTGATGATCGTAAATAACTGGATCCTACTCGGCGGTGAATCGGACGGTGTCATCGAATGGGTCAGAATCTCATAGCCTAGATCCGAAACCTCAATGTCAGCTTCGGGAAATTCTAACGAACACGTCTTCCTCTGGCCTCGGCCGGTTGAACTTGTGCAGTCCCTCCGCCAGAATTACCCGCCGCACCCCTCGCTACTACGAGCACCGCATTTCATACCATTCAACGACCGCGGAGATACCAGATGCCCAACCCGTTATTCGACCTGTCTGGCCGCACAGCCGTAGTCATGGGCGGTGCCGCTGACATAGGCGCCGAAGTGGTTCGTGGTTTGGCGGAAGCTGGCGCAAATGTGGCTATCGCTGATCCTGATCTGCAGACCGCCAAATCTCTGGCCGATGAGCTCACGGCTAACGGCGCCCGAGTGATCGCAGTGGAGTGCGACACCGCAGATGCGGACAGTATTCGAGAGCTATTCACAAAACTGGATAGCGATTGGGGCATTATCGATATCCTGGCCACCACCAGCGGCGAGTCGACGATCGGCCGCCCCGAAGATATGGATGCCGATACGTTGAAACAGACGTTCGATGGCGTGGTGTTTTGCCGATTCGTCGCCTGTCAGGAAGCCGGCAAACGAATGCTTGAACTCGGTAAAGGAAGCATTATCAACATCGGCTCCATTGGCGGAGTAAACGCCTTTGGTCGCGCCCATACCGCGTTCGGAATTGCCATGGGAGGCGTAGTCGCACTGACCAATGAGCTGAGCACAGAGTGGGCCTCCCGCGGCGTGCGTGTCAACTCAATACTGATCCCTCAACTTGCAACGCCCGCCATCGTGAAGCTGATCGAAGGAACGCCGGAGTATCAGGACACGTTTGTTGGTGCATCTCCAATGGGTCGATTGGGCTTACCAGAAGAGATCAGGGGAGTAGCCGTGTTCCTCGCCTCAGACGCCTCGTCATTTGTGACAGGAGTGACATTACCGATGGACGGCGGCAACCTGGCAATGAACGGCAGCGGAACCTACCCCGGCAGTCCGCGTTTTCCGTTCACGTAGGGACTACTCCCAATCTGCCCGAGTCTCTCATCCGTCGTTCCGGAATCGAAGGCTCCGAGAAGATGTCCGGAATCCAGGCCTGCAAACCTGTGACAACCAACCGACGCTCCATTGGCGACCCAGATGTTGTGACGCGTATCGGGTGTAATTGAACTGCAGAGTCGGATGTGCCTGAATTCCGGCTCGCCTACCGCCGTCCGGAATGACGCGACAGGCGTCTTAGGAGAAAAGGGACACGCGCTGCAAACGTGTCAGCGACAAAAATTGGTAGCCCCAGGGGGATTCGAACCCCCGATCTCCGCCTTGAGAGGGCGGTGTCCTGGGCCGC